>DATDGM010000146.1:0-4034 GCA_036522075.1 Candidatus Sulfotelmatobacter sp. | reverse complement strand
GTCGGAGGTAATTTTACTTTCGAGTACACGACCGCCGCGGGTAGTTCCGCGCCGCAGAACACTTCGCCCCTGCTGAACGGCATGATTCTGTTGCGAAAATCCAAACGGCGCTAACCGGGGTTCGTCACTACTTCGATAGTTTCAGGCTATTTTGACCTCGTTGGCTGCAATAAGTGCCACAGGCTCAGTGAGCATTTCCGAAAACAGCGATGTAGTGCAGACCTACCCTCTTGAAGCCCGGCTGAGGTCATGACACGATCAGCTCAGAATGTTTCTGCGGCCGCACAGTCGCAACAAGGATGGCAAGGACCACATCTACTGGTCGCTGGTGGAGACTGTGCGTACACCGGATGGTCCGCGCCAGAAGACGCTCTGCTATCTGGGGGAGCTGAATAGTTCGGCGCAGGCGCGCTGGCTCAGAACGGTCGAGGTCTTCAATGAGCAAGGCGAAGCGCAACAACTGAAACTGTTCCCGTCCGGGGTGGAGCCGCCGGCGGACGATCCGCAGGTGGCGCGCGTGCTGTTGAACAGAGTACGGTTGCAAAGAACGCGTCAGTTCGGCGCCTGTTTTCTGGGGCTCGATCTATGGAAGCGTCTGGAACTGGATCGCTTCTTCGAACGGACCGTGGATGGCGAATCGGCCGACGTGCCGTGGTCGCGCGTGGCGGCGTTACTGGCCATCAACCGGCTGTGCGCGCCCGGCAGCGAACTGGCCATCGAGCAGCGCTGGTATCCGTCGACGGCGCTGGACGATCTGCTGGAGATTGAAGACGGCAAGATCAACGATACGCGCTTATATCGCTGTCTGGACCGCATTCTGCCGCACAAGACGAAGCTGGAGCGGCATCTCAAAGAACGCTATGGCGCGCTGTTCGGAGCCGAGTTCGATGTACTGCTCTACGATCTGACGAGCACTTACGTGGAAGGTGCGGCGGAGAAAAATCCGATGGTGCGTCGCGGCTATTCGCGCGATCACAGACCTGACTGCGAGCAACTGGTGATCGCGCTGATCGTGAACAACGAAGGTTTTCCTTTCAGCTACGAGACCTTCGACGGCAACCGTACCGACGTCTCCACCATGGAAACAATTCTGCGCATGGTGGAACGCAAGTATGGAAAGGCGCGCCGCATCTGGGTGTTCGATCGCGGCATCGTGAGCGAGGAGAATCTGCAGGCCATCCGCAAACGGGGCGGGCAATATCTGACCGGCACGCCGCGCAGCCAGATGAAGCAGTTTGAAGCCGAACTGTTGAAGGACGACTGGACGCGCGTGCGGCCCGAAGTGGAAGTGAGGAAGGTGGCCACTCCGCAGGGCGAAGAGACATACATTCTGTGTCGCACCGCGGGCCGGAAGGAAAAGGAGAAAGCGATTCGCAGCCGTTTCTCCAACAGCATGGAAAAGGCGCTGAAGGCACTGGAGAAGACCATCGTCACAGGCCGCCTGAAGGATCGCAACAAAATGGAACGCCGGCTGGGAAAGATACAGGCGCGCCATCCGCAGGTCAACGATCTGTATGACGTCGCCTTGCGCGATACCGCTGAAGGCATCCGCCTGTTCTGGCAAATCAAACAAGATCGCAAAAACTGGCGCGAGTCGCGTGAAGGCGCTTATCTGCTGCGTACCAATCTTCAGGCGGAAACGGCGGAGCAGCTATGGTCGAAGTATATGCAGTTAACCGAGGCCGAAGCATCATTCCGGGCGCTGAAGAGCGAGCTTTCCATCCGGCCGCTGTTTCATCAACTGGAGCCGCGCGTGAAGGCTCATGTCATGGTGGCGTTCCTCGGCTATGCGCTGTGGGTCACGCTGAAGCATGTGTTGAAGCGAAGACCGGCGACTGTGCCCAAGCCGTCCGAGAGCGGAGTGGATAATGTCGAGCCCATGTCGCCGATGAAGGCTATCGCGCTGCTCTCCACTTTGCAAAGCGCCGACATCGTTCTTCCCACCACTGATGGTCGCGAGATCCGTCTGCGCCGAATCACGGAGCCGACGCCAGAGCAGAAGTCCCTGCTTCGCCAACTCGGCATCACCCTGCCTGAACACTTCCAGTTCAATCGCGAATGTAGTGCAGACTCGGCGATAGCCTGAACTGATTCTGAAAGAGTTAGCCGGCTTTTAAGCTTTCTCGTGACGAACTTCGGCTAGCGGTGATGGTGAAGGACCAGCCGCCCGTGGGTGTAACCTTAGAAAGAGTCCTGTCGGCGTTGGCTGGCGGTGCCGGGATTTGAGACGTGAATCTGGCGCGGGCGGTGATCGTTAAAATTTTGACTCGTCAGAAAAAATCGTGGGTGGATTCGGGTTCCGGCAGCTTGGCAAGTGAGTGATAGAGGGCGAGTTCGAGGCAGCGGAAGGTGCGAAAGCCATAGGACTTTCTGATGGTGACTTTGGCTTTGTTGTTCAGACCCTCCACAACGCCACTGGAGAGCAGTTTCTGCGCACGGAAATAGTTGAGGATCAGTTCGCGGTGCTCGCGCAGTGAGCGGGCGATCTTCTTCATCGGTTCGATGCGGGAGCGCATCACCTGCCGGCACCACTCGTCGAGGAACTTTCCGGCCCAAGTGGCGGAGTTGTAATCCCAGAGTTGCTGAAAGGCTTCCTTGAGAAGGTAAGCGCGCACGCTTTGCAGGTTGTAGCGGAGCAGATCGCGCAGACGGAAGCGCTGTTCGGTTTTGAGGTTTTCGCCGCGCTTGAGCAGCAGCCAGCGCGATTTTTTCAGCACCGGAATCCGGCCTTCGAAGGCGATGCGGCGCGATTCTCCGGCACGGACTTCGTCCAGCGCCTTATTCATGTTCGACACGATGTGGAAGCGATCAAGGATGTGCAGCGCCTCGGAGCACTTTTCCTGAATGACCTTCAGATACGGCTTCCACATGTCGGAACAGACGAAGACGATCTTCGAAGCCACCTCGTCGCCGATCAGGGTGAAGAATCCCTGAAACGATTCAATTGTTCTTTCCTTGCCGACCCAGAGCAGCCGGGTGATGCCGAGATCGATCTGATAAACCAGCGTCAGGTACTTGTGCCCCTTGGCGTACTGAATCTCGTCGACGCCGATGGCGTCGATCTGGCTGAGAACGCGGTGCTCCAGCCCGAAGGTGACGACGTATTCGACGGCGTCGAAAACCTTTTCCCATGAAGTGCGGAAGGCTTCGGCCGTTTCCTTCCATGACAGCTTCCGCGCCCAGCGGGCCAGAAACAGCATATAGGCGCGAGTCAGCGTGCGTTTGCCGTCGGCCCACGGCACTTCCTCAACCACGATAGCTTCGCAGCGGCGGCAATCGACGCGCCGCATCGAGTACAGCAGAAAGACCAGAAAGCCCCAGAAAGGAATGAACTCGAAACGGCGCTCGGCGAGCTGATCGTATCCCGGTCCGGGCTGATGGCAGCGCGAACAAACCGCCCGGGAGCCTTTGCGCGGACGCACGGCAATCTCGATGCTCTTGTGATCGGAGCTGAAACGGGCCTGACGGTAGACGAACCCGGGAAATCGGTGGCAACGATTTAGAATCGTGATGAGCTGCAGCATGAAGGGGAAACCGGCGAAGGCGGGAACTACCAGGGTAAACCGCGCCGCCATCCGGCCACATCACGATCTTGAGCATTACTGCCGGGACTTAAATAGCTGGCCGCGCTCGTGGATGGGAGAGGAAAAAGACATTCCACCCGGCGAGAAGCTGGTGGCATGCTTCCGGCCTTTCCTGGCGACACTGGCCGCTTCGAACCTGTCGCCCAAAACCATTCAGAAGCACGTCGATAACCTGTGGGCGCTGGGCGGGGAAATCATTCGCATCCTCAATGAGACCCCTTCTCTCAGAAGGAAAAGCATCGAGGAGATTCTGGACGACCGAATCGACGATGAAGGCGGCCCGCTGGTCTACGCCCTCGAATCGGAAGAACTTCAACAGCGGTCGCTCGATTCCACTTGCAGGAGGCTTTACGTTTTCCTGCGCCAACACTCTCACTGAACCCGCGAAATCACCCACAGATTCCCCCGACGAGGCAAAATTCCTCAGCCCATTTTTAAATTTGGGTCCCT
>DATDGM010000145.1:0-31014 GCA_036522075.1 Candidatus Sulfotelmatobacter sp. | reverse complement strand
GGATGAGCGCCCAGGCCACAATGAGAACGAGGTTGAGCAGGGCTCCAAGAATCGTGAGGATGACCGCATTCATCGCCGCCCGCGCATCTCGGCATCCAACTGAGCGACCTCGAAAGTTTTCTTGTTGATCTCGACTTCCAGTTCCATCGTGCGCGGCGAATAGATTTCCTTATAGGCATCGCAGCGCTTCGATTCAAGCAGCCGAATATTCAGCACCAAGAGTTCCACTTTAGGTTTCAGGTATTTGCCGAGGAGGGGCCTGGTGCGGTCGGTTCCAGTGGAGAGCATGCGCCGGTAGATGAAATCCGCGCCTTCAAGGAAATCTTTCGTCAGACTCAGTTCATCGCGGGGCTCGTCCATTTCGCTCATGGCTTCTGCTACTGCAGGTGAGCAGACCAGGTACACCCAGCAGTCGTACTTCCAGAGAAAATGGGATCTAGTTCGATGACCGGCTGATTCGTTGCCGCACCTACAGGGCTTGTCAGAGTGGCGCCTCCGTTGATCGTCTCTGTTGTGAAAAAGGGATTGATCGTCCAGGCGTTCGTATCTGTCACTTTAATGTAGGTGGGCTGCGTCTGCCCCACGCAATCGTCGAGATAGAAGTTCTGGGCGGCCGACGCCCCTCCAAGAATCAGGTGGTCATCGGCGGGCACTTGCTGGGGGCACTTCAGCGTTCCCTGAACTGACGCATTGCCCAGGCCGCTGGTGGGGTTCGTATAGGTGACGGTGCTCGTCGAAGCAGAGAGCACCATATAGCCCTGGTTGGCGGGAGTGTTGTACCCCGCCGGAGTCACGCTCGCGATAATCACAGGCTGCCCGGCTTGGCACATCTGCACACCGCCGCCGAAGGTCACTGTCACCGTATTCCCGGACTCGGTTACGGCGGTCGTTGCCGTCGTGTTCAGTCCGCTGGCGGTATAAGTGTTCGCTGTACTCCAAGTTTTGTTTCCGTAGTAGCGATCCACCTGCCGGTTGACGATCATGGATAAATTGTTGAAAAGCGACGTAAGGGCAATCAGGTGGACACCATCAGAGAAGTAAGTGGCGTTGCTGCCGCCTCCATCGGGCCCCACACCAAGATCCGCCGCGGTATCTATGAGAATCGGGCACCAAACGATGTTTGGGCAGCTCTGCCGGAGCAGCGTATTGTAGGCGTCCCGCTTGGCGTCGAATCCCGCCGTAGTGCGCGTGGGAAGGGTTGAAAACATCGGCGTCCAGCCAGCCGCCAACGCGCGCACGCCGGTCATCTGTGCGGTTTGAAAAAGGACCGAAGCCGCAACAGTATTCAGATCGTTCCCGTATGCCACAAACATCACATTTTTGCCGGCGAATGGGCGCAACAGCGGGTCAATCGAATACGGCGCGGACTGCTGAAAATTGCTTGCGGTGTTTCCGTTCTCCGCGGCGTTGACGAAGTTCCATGTGCCGGTTAGCGGGATGCGTCCAAGCCACAGGGTTCCCGGATTTGTATTCCCGCCAAAGACTGAATCGGTGGCCAGCACGATTTGATCGTTGGTCGTGGCAGAATTCAGCGTGACCCCGATAGGCGTGCCATTGAGCGAACCCATGCAGCACGGCATGGTCGGGACGATGTTAGTCGCTCCCGCGAAATAATTGATTGCCGCTGTGTTTGACGCGATTTCTTGCTGGGAAAGCTGCCGGTTGTATACGACCACGCGGTAGAGATTCATCGCCGCCATGCAAGGAGCGGCTGTACAAACTCCCGCATCAACGAAAGCAAAGCCGGAAGCTGGATAGCCTATGAATGCCGTTCCACCCGTTGCAAGAGGCTGCGCGGAACCGATGGAGGCATTCAAACTGCCAGTGCCCATCAATTTCCCGTTTATGTAGATCAGGTCGGCGCCGCTGGGATTTATCACGTAAGTCAAGACACCAATGCCATTCCAGAGAGCCTGCGTATCGCCCCAGGCCGTGGAGCTAGACGGACCCCCTGTGGTGTAGATCCCATTCACGATATAGGCGAGGTCATTCGCTGTGTCGTTCCCGGTCGTCTGAATAAGCGACACCCCGAGGGCATGAGCCGTTGCGCCATTGCCGTTTGTGCAGAGCAGGCACATGTACTGCGCTTGCGTGTTTGCCTGGGTTCCGTCGTTGGAATCGAAGTAAAACAGCATTTGAATCGTCGAGCCGCCCGCCAGATTCAACGCGGAGTAAACATTCGAAGGCAAGGAGATGCAGGAAGTGCCTCGGGATGCGAGGCGCACGCCTGGAGGAATCGTAAGCCAACTTGGAGCCGATCCGCAGAACGTCCCATTGTTCCCGTTGCCTGAAGCATCGGCTACGGTGGTGCCCGCGCCGGCCGAGAACTGCCAGTCCATGAGCAGGCCAGATTTGATGAGCGTGGAGGCGTTGACGACGGTGGTGCCACCTCCGCCGCCCCCAGGGAAATTATTCTGGCTCGCCGTTCCGCCCTGCGCATACGCCGAGACGCACGTTCCTAGCGCAATCAGTGCAACCGCCAGAAACCTCAGACTTTTCGTGGTCATATGTTACGATTCCTTAAAGTGTGGAAGAAACTTATTGCGTGGTGGAAGAGATTCATGGTTCCAAAATGTCCCTACTGCCATCGCCCCACCAAAAATCCCGGTTTCGCCTGCGAGAATCCGGAATGCCAGGAAATGGATCGCTGGACGCAGGCCATGAATCCTTAGAAGCCTACGCAGATGTATCGCAGATGATCCGTGTTCGCCCCGCCATTCTCAGTGATCGTGACAGACGCGGCGGCGTACGTGTTGAATCCGACGATAGCACCGGAGTTCGTCAAATCCGAGCCGGAGCAGGAATAGCTGGTAGCGCTCGTAAAGGGGAGGGTGGTTATAGACTGATTTGTGGCCGTGTTCAGTTGCACGTCCCCGCGGATGATCTGGGCCGGAGACTCCGGGGTCTTGGCACAAGCTTGGACCGCTCCCGATGTAGAGCCGCAGTCCTGAACGATGGAAACCCACGCGGTTTGCTGTGGATTACCGCCATTGTTTTGCAAAAGTTGACCAGCAGATCCGGTCGTGGTGGGGAATGCTATGGGGTTTGGAGTTCCTGCGACCGCCGCAGCAGTCAGAGCGGCCACGCCGCTCGATGATCCGAATAGCTCAAAATTTCCGTTGCTGTTGAAACCGAAGCGCTGTGGTCCGGGCGTGCCACAGGCCGGACCGGAATAGCTGGCACAAGGGCTGTCGAAGATTCGAAAAATATCGGCGGCGTTTACTCCTCCGGTGAATCCGGCAATTACATCGAAGGTGTGCCCGGCAGTCTGCGTCCCTAAGAATAACTGCGTGTTTCCAGTACTCCACACAAAGCCGGAATAATTTCCACTTCCATCCCCCACGGTGTTCCCGCAGAACAGGCCACCCACGCCGCCATTGCTCATGGAACCTTGGCAATTCGATAGAGCGCTGCCGGAACCTACCGCGTTGGAATTGGTCCACAGGAAGTTTTGCGTGGCCCCGTTCGTTACCTCAAAATTTATGAGTGAAGCCAAATGCGAGGGAGTAAAAGAACCACCGCCGGCCCCCTTTAGGGTTACGAGGCCGCCATTTCCCCCGTAGACAAAGCCGGTATCGCACGTCCCGGTGTTCGGACTCCCGTTCTGATAGAAAAGTCCACCATTCGTCGGGCAGTTGACAAGACCGCCTACGCCTCCAAGCACCGAGAAAAGCCGCGTCGTCGTGCTGAGGGTTGAGCCATAAAACTGCGCGTAATACACGCCCGTCGCGACGAAGGCGCCCCAGTTTCCAAAAGCGTCCGAAATGAGCGGCTGTATGAGAGGAGCGCTCAGGGCCGGATCGGCAAAGATCCCAGCGAGCCCCGCGCAGGCTGTCGAGGAGTTCCCTTCCTGGAGGGCCGTCCCGTTCGAGGACGCGCTGCCATTCGCGTGGCTCAGGGTGTAGGTGATCGTCGTCGAGGTGACGGAAAGAATCGTCGCGCCGTTGATGATTTGACCATTCGATAGAAGGCCGAGATTGAAGTAAGTGTCTCCCCCGGTGAAACCGGCCACCATCAGTGTCATTCCAGGCACAAACCCGGCAGTCTGCGGGTTTGAGGCCATCGTCAGGGCCGCGACATTGTTGGCGACGGTAGCCGCAGTCGTGGCGAGCGGAGCGCAGATGGCGATGTTCGCGCCGGGAATGGGGCGCCCGTAATTGTTGATGACGGGCGAGCTGAAGCTGCCGATGCCGCCGCCCTGGGCGTGGGCGCTGAAGGCGAAGCAAAGGACTGCCAAGGCCGCGAATACGGCCCGTGTCGTTCTGTGTATTTTCATTTCTTGTATCTGGCGGTGGTTTGAGAGAAAATTAGGGAATGAGCGAGGGCTTTAAAATCCTGCTTCCCGGCCTAGTCGTCTTCCTTGGACTTCTGGTCGTGGCTGTGACCTATACCATCGTCGAATGGACCAGTTGGCGATTGTCCCGCCTGAGAATGCGCGTCATTTCGTACCTTAAAATAAAAGCTGTCACTCGCCGGCGTCCGCTCCCTTGGGGATGATGATCGGCCTCCACGTGGGATTCAGACGACGCATGACAGCGAGTGCGCCGGGATCTCCTGCCAACGCCGCGCGCTGAAGCTCTGCCGTTGCGCCGCGTTTCATGGACCATGCCTCTCCGCGCGCTCCGGGCACGCTTTCTCCCTCAGGGATTGCGGACGGCAAATTCATTTTTGGTACGGATAGCGCACTGCCTCCCGAAAGCTGTGGGAGCTGGTTCCTTGGAACCCGCATCGGAATGTCCATGAATGGCCCGGGGTTGGTAGGCGTTCCCACGTCGCCCTTGGGGATCATCCAATCAGGCACCATGAAGCGCTGGAGGCTTGCGGGAAGAATCGGCTTCACCGTCCCAGGGCGCCCAAGCTGAGACTGTCTTGCTGTCGCGGGGTAGCGCAATGCCGAAGCAACTGATTCTGATGTGAGCGATGGCGCAAGCCGCGATGCTCCGTACCCTCCTGCCAGACCCAGAACGTCTCCGGCAACATCCGCTTGGTCCGGAGAAAGTCCAACCGCTTCGCCGCCGACCTTGCCAAGAGTCTGACCGCCCAGACCGCCAGCGACTCCGAGGGCTGTAGCAAGCGGAGCCGTAGCGGCTGCGACAGGCAGGGCGATAGGAGTCGCATATTTTCCCGCGCCCGCCACAACGTCGTGAGTTCCGCGCGCGAATTGCCCTCGACCGATTTCTTGACCGCCGCGAGCCATTTGCCGAGCGGGGTCCATAATCGCCTGCATCGGCGCATCCCTGCTTTCCCTCTGGGCCGGGGTGAGCGCAATGCTCTGAGGGCCGACCGTATGTAAGGCCGTTCCCGGCATTGCCGGCCGCGCAAGGATGGGCGGAATTGGCGTGGGCGCGGTTTGGCCTGGACGAGATGCAACAGCTGCCGATTCGGTTTGCTGCGGGGCCATTCGCCCCATGAACTGCTTCGTGCCCTCGTCAGACAGCTTGGTGAATGAGTTGTCCCCACTCACGCGCGCAAGCGCCTGACGCTGCGAGGCCGGATCTAGCTTCTGAAAGTCCGGATCGGCGACGAGCCCGTTAATGTCCGCCATATTTCTTCACCAGGGCATCGACCGAAGAGCCTCCGCCGCCCCGCTCCGCATCGTAATCATCAATCGACTTCTGCGAGCGCGTCGCAATTCCCTTCATGGTGTTAACGATCTGCTTGCGCTCGTCGTCGCTGAAATAGCTGCCGGAAACCACGTGCTTCGCGCCGGCCTTGATGCTGTTGAGAGTCGATTGTGCCCCGCGGAGCATGTCCTGCTCGTTCTTGGTGAACCGAATCCCGGCCTTCTGCCCGGAGACGATCATTTCCTGGAACTGGTTCATCAGCGCGTAGTCGTCGGGGCCGGTGAACTTGCCGCCCTTCACATAGTCATCGGCTGCCTGCGCGTTATCGACGGCGGCCTGGTACGGCTGCACATATTTGTCCCGGTCGGCCTGGGTTTTTTGGTCGCGGGCGACTTTCTTGTCATTCTCGGTGGAGTCGCGGGTAGCTTTGGTGCCGGCTGCAGTCTCAGTGCCCGTGAGCAGTTTGTCCACGCGGTCAAAGTCCTTCTGCGTGGCGCCCTTTCCGAGCGTGTACTCGGGCGGGAGGGCCTTGTTCGGGTTCAGCACCTTGTAGCGATCGCCAAGCCCGGCATTGAACTGCGAAATTTGGGAGTCGGACAGTTGTTTATCGGCCTCGGGCGTCGTAGCGGGCTTCTCGCCAGCCTGCTTCACGTCCCGGTAGGCCTCGAGGTAGGTATAGGGCTTATTTGTGGCGGAATTGACACGAGGAGAGCCATTTTCGCCCGTCATTAGGTCGTGAATGGTCTGCTCTTCGGGGGTAGTTTTGTCGGGGGTGACCCTATTGGCCTCAGCGTCCGCTCGGCGCCCTTGCGCTTCCCGCTCCGCCGTCTGGGATTGGACGTCTTGGATGCTCGCCTGTTCTTTTTGTGCCGCCACATTCTTGTTGTAGGCGTCCATCGCCCGCTGGTAGGGGTTCAGCGCGCGCGCCGCGTCCAGATGTCCGCCCATGCCCGACAAAGCGCCCATAATGCCCGTGAGCACCCGTTTTCCGCCGTGAAGTTGATACCGGGGGTCATTCGGGTCGGGAGGTGTGAGGGTTGCCGGCTTGAGCATCGGCGTTCCCGGGGCCAGTGTTGGCGTCGGAGCAGCGTTGGCGGCGTCCAGTGTTGCGGGCGCCAGGCTACCCGCCGGACGGGTAATTGGCACAATACTCCCGTCGGCGGCTCTGGTCATTTGGATTTCCCGGCCGGTTCCAAGGAACGGCGGTGTCAGCGGTGGGAGTCCCAGCGCGCGCCGGACAAGCAGCGGATCAGTTGATGGATCAATGTCGAATGGCACGGATTAGCCCCACGCTCCTGCCCCCACGCCGCCAGCGTAGGCACCAGCGCCAGCGACGCCAAGACCCATGACTCCTTCAATGTCCTGCAGTACGCTCGGCCGCGCCATCATCGACTGTGTGGCATTCCCGTAGAGCGAACTCGCGCTCGACAGCGACGGGCTGTACAGACCAGAGATTCCCGCAAGCGCCGCGTCGCGCTGATTCATGGCGGTATTTGCAAAGGTCTGGGCCAGACCGCCAGAGGCATTCGACAGGCTTTCGGCCTTGGAGCGGGCCATCTGATCGGCCCCCGCGGTGACTCCGGCATCATTTCGCGTGCGCGCCGCACGGTTGTAAAGCTGCTGCGTCCCCGAATCGAACGAGCTGGCAATCGGGTCCAGTGTGGCGGAGGTGATCGCCGCCTTGTCGGATGCGCTGTAACCGGGATTGTTCAAAATCCCCTGGAAGCCGGACATCGCCGAACTGTAGGCGTTCTGGGCGTTGCCGAAGGAAGTCCCGGCCTGGGTGTTCATCAGGTTTTCTTGTTGTGCGGCGCCTCGCGCGATTGTCTTATACCTCTCTCTTCTGAAAAATAAGTGCGCCAGCCCACAGCCCGGCCATGAACGCCGCAACGATTACGAGCATCGCAGGCACACTTCCCTTTGCTCTTTGGAGTTCACAAGTCGCGCCAGTTCGCGCACGGCATGCTTGCGCCTGAGTTTGGCGATGCCGGTTTTATAGGCGTTCCATGCATCCGCCGGGCTGATTCCAATTTCCTTGGCGATGTCCTCGAACGTCATGGCTTCGCGCTCTTCGACGGGAACTTGCGGCATATCTACAACCGGGCGGTGTAGCAGTTCCACGGCGCTTTGACGAAGGCGAAGTCCGCGAGCCGTTTCGCAAAGCGATTCTCGACCGATGGGGGCAGCCACACGTTCACGTCGTCGATCCCGTCGAGCTTGGCTTGCTGGGCGCCGGTGACGATCAAGCGTTGTATCGCGTCCCAGCGCTCGCGGGGACTGCTCCAATTCTGGTCCAACAATAGGTACGCTTCGCTCGTTTTACGGCCGAGGAGCGCCACGCGCAGCGGGCCGTCGAAGATCCCCAACTTCACAAAGAAATTCTCGGGCAGGTCGTAGCCGAGTTGCATCGAAGCATGCAGCCGGTCCATCGCGGGGCGATCCGTGGAATTGAGGCGGCGTAGTTCCATCAGTTAAAGCCTCTAAGCGCGCCGGTCGGGTTGGGCTGCACAAAGAGTTCCAATTTCTGCGCGGAGAACCAAGGACCGCTTCCGGGCGCTCCGGCCGCCTGAATCCGCACATTCATGCGCTCGCCGATGAAGTTGGCGTATGATTCGATGTCGTTTTTCGCCGGCGAGCTGAGAACGATTGCGGGAGCCGCCGGCGTCTTGGGCGTCTGGTTCGGAACGCCGGGAGTCGCGGCAATCGGCACGCTGGCGCTGTCCACGTAGTCCGGGCCGAAGAAAGTGAACGTGACGTTTCCACTGCCCTGAATATGCGCTCGCAAATAGGACAAGAGGCACAGGCTTCCCAGCATCCCGAATTGCTCTTTCTGCTCCTGTGAGGGGACGAAAGACGTGTCATAGAACGCCGGGATGTTCACGCCATCGTCGAGAAAACCGTTTGCGGCAGATTGGTTGTAAATCTTCCCGTTGCCCACGGCATTCCCCAGAAAAATCGCGCCGGTGCCAGGAGCGGGAATGCCGAGCGGGGTGTCCTTCGGCTCAATCCAGCAGCAATTAGCGGAGATGGTCCAAGGGCTCCACTTGCGGCCGATAGCCTGGGCGATGAACTTCCCGGTATAGGATGGGCGCATGGGGGGCGTGCCGATAATCGCGGTCGAGGTCTCAAGCCCACGGAAATTCATCATCAGGATATTGCTCGGAGCGGTCGCGGCGCCAATGGGTGCACCGACAAGAATCCGCTTGCTCTGAATGTCTACCTTGACCCATACGCGCTGGCCATTGCTCCAGTTCACTTGATCCCAGGCAACGGTTGCTGGCGAGTTGGCAGTGATGGCCTGGACTTCCTGTGAAATCTTGGTCGGCTCTGTGCCAAAGTAGTAGAGATACAAACCCGCTGGGTCCGCAATGACCACCCAGTCCTCGCCCACATCCACGCCGTTGATCGAAGGCGTTCCCACAGTGTCCGAAACGCGAGAGAATCCCCACGTGGAAGGATCGCCGCCATTATCCTGCGTGCGCCAGATCCCGCCGCCTTCGCACACGAGGTAAAGGTGGTCATTCGCCAGCAGTTCGGAGCGGTCTGTAATGACGAATGCGGTGCGAACCGGCCGGCTGGTCGTGGGCTCAAGGAGTCCGTTCACGCCGTCGAATGTCTCTGGATCGTCTACCGTTGAGGCGCGCGCCTGGGTGGCAAGGTACGGCACATTTGCGGGAAACACCTCGATGTCATCGATGAGGAAGGTTCCCCCATTGGTAGGCGTTCCGTCGGCGTACACCTGAATTAAAAGATCGGCAGGAACGGCAGTCAGCGGGGCGTCTGTCAGGAAAGAGATGAACTCCACGTAGCCCGTTCCAAGTTGCGCGGCTGTGACGGCAAGCCCTGCGGTGGTGAATGCTGCGGAAGTGCTCTGCAAATTGATATGCACAGTTCCCGCGAGAAGTGCCGCGTTGCGCGCAAGCCGCACGCGCACCTTGTAAGCCGTGTTGGGCTTGATGATCTGGACCCCGAGATAATCTTGGTAGGCGGATTGATTGATCTGCCCGCGCACGGCAGTCGCGCCGTCGCCCGTGATCGCATAGGCATCGCCCCAATAGGCAAGCAGCGCCATCGCCAACGCATCTCCACTTCCCGCCGCGGAAGCGCCGGCACTCCATCCGAGCGGCACCACACCGGCCCCAGTGCCCCCAGTCGAGTAGTAGACCGTTATGCTGATGTAATCTATTTGGGCAGTGGCACCCCCGCCGCCCGCCGTCGGGCCAATCAATACTCCAAAACCGGCAGCGTTGATGTCCGCTGGCGTCCAGGTAGTGCCCCACAAATCGTTTGCCGCTCCGTAGATTCGCGGCGCAATGAAGCTGCCCCAGTTGGAGCCGCCCGCGTGATTCGTTCCGACAATCGTCCCGCCAGTTTTAACGAGGAACACCTGGGAATCCCTGACCGTGCCCGGTGATCCGGCCACATACGCCGTCACTACAATCCCGCGGATTGAGGCGCCACCAGGGATTGCAAAGCCGTAACCGGTTGCCTGCAAGGCATCCCCTAGACTCACGCTGGGAATGTTGTTTGTGGCCACTACGCCGTCCAGGGCGAACACGTTCCCGGGTCCGATCCAAGGGGAAAGGCCGCCGATGTCGTTGCGGTCAACGCCGACAGTGGGACTGTTGGGGCCGACCGGGGTTACGACCGGATTGCTGCCGGCATAGCCGAAGCCGCCGTCAAAGGTCATGTTCAGCAGATTGAAAAGTTTATTGCGCTCTCCCCACGCAATCAGCCGGTTGGCATAGGGCAGGAATCCCGCGACCTCTCCAAGCTCCTGATTGTTGAAGAGGAGCGCGATAGGCGTTCCGCCAATGAGCGCGGTGTCAGTGAAGTCGATGGTCAGCGTGGTGGTAGTGTTGTCGTTAATCACCATCGTCGGCAGATAGAACCAGGTCGCCCCTGTGGCAATCGTGAATGCGATGATGCGCGCGACGACGTTCGGCGGGCCAATGGGAATGTTGGTGACGGCCGCTTCCTTTGATCCAGCGGCATTCCAGCTTGTCGGCGGCGATGGCTTGGTGATGTAGCCGCTGCGCGTAACGAACAGCACTACGAGCTGGTGAATTCCTACCGTGACATTGCCAGCCGCTCCGGAATCGGCAACCGCCGGTGGCGCGCCGGGACCGACTTGCGATACGCGGTCGAAGTACTGCCCATCGAACCGCCGCGGAATGTCTAGGCCGAACTTGCCGTCGGACAGGCCGATCCACTCCTGCCCAAAGAGCGTGCAGGATTTTCCGAAGGTGCCCGCGAGGACCGAGCCCACCGACGAAAGTGCCGCGCTCATCGAAACCGATTGCCAGAGAGTGCCCGCCGAATCGAGCGCGAGCAGTGATTCGATGAGACTTGGCTGTTCATAACTTTTCAGGTAGTTGACGGTGGGATTTCCGGCGATGGGATTGAAAACGCCGGGACCGGTGCCGTAGCGCGTGACCGCAGCGCGGGGAAGGTAGTCGCAGTCCTGATTGTTGGGCGAGATGCCCGGAGGAACGTCGGCGGTGGGAATGTCGGTGAGCAGGCCGCCCGTCATTTCGATGTCGACTTGCTTGTTCTGGGTGTCAAGGACCGACATAGAAATGAAAAAGCCCCGAAACTTCCGGGGCAAACAGCAAATAAGATGTCGCGCGGCTTATCCGAAGAGCAGTTCCTTATCGCGGCGAAAAAATATGTCTGGACCTGAAACCACAGATGTGACGGTGAAGCCAGGGACGCCAGGGCCACCGAGTTTCGCGTAGGCCTCGCGCTGATCCCGATTCATCACCAGGACGGCACGGCGTGGCATTGTTTCAAGGGCAAGGAGTTGTCTGCGCGGATAGGAAAACGCGCCGCGTTCAATATCACCGCCGTCAAAATCAAACCACTTGGGTTCTTTCCCAAAGCTGTACACCCGGAACGGCCAGGTCCGCACCGCTGCGCTCGCAGCCACGCCGCCGATCATCAGGTTGAGGAAGTTGCGTCGGTTCATGCCGATTTCTGCAGTCTCTTCATGGGCAGTCTCAATTCCCTGCTTCTTCGGGTGGTGTCGTCCTCTTTGTCCGACATTTTCTTAGAGAAAATGTCGAACAACACCCAGAATCCATACACGATTGCAGCGGCAAACGCCACTCCGCCCGAAGCCAGAATCCAGAGGCCGTACGTAGGCGCCGCATATCCGATACAGGTCATCCCCATTGGCCACGAAGATACCACGGAACGAAACCAGAATCGAAGGCGACAGTAACGCGCATTCGAGGTTGACGCTCACTCGCGCGCGCATCCAAGGAAAGCAGTTTCCGAATTTTGGAGAGCGTCAGTCGCTTGCGCGGCTTGCGCATGGGCTGGTCAAGATTCTACACAGCCGGCGCGTATTTCAAAAGCATAACAATGCGGTCGCTGAGGACCGTATTCGGGTAGGCACCAGTTCCCTGCTCCGCGCCGCCAGCCGCAAAGAGACGGAGCACGGCCGTGGCAAGAGTCAGCGGCGTGGCTGGATTGCCGTTGCCCGGGTTGGTCCAGAGTTGCGCTTCGTAATACCCTCCGCCAGACGCTCCCCATCCGCCCGCAAGGCTTTCAATAACCGCCTCGATGGGCAACTGATCGGAGTCAAGCGTGAGCCCTTCCTGTGAAACCTGCCCAAAGAGTTGCGCCAGGTTCAGCGGGTCTCCTGTGATGGTCGTGTAGTTCCCTGACGGCGTGATCAGCACAAGCGCCTCGCGCGGCGATCCCGCCGGGGCCGCAACGCGAAGCAGCGTCAATTTGATTGCCATGAAAAATCTCCTCTCACAAAGTTGAGGTGGGCCAGCCGCGGCCGCGCCGTCCGCCAAACGGTCTCATACGCACAGGCGCCATCTGCTCGGTCCTGGTGGTAGAAGTCGCAAGCTGCTCGACAAGAGCGGCCGCTTCGGTCTCGTATTGCTGGCCAAGCTGGAAGCCGCCGCGCTTCGGGAGCAACTGAGATGCGGCGTAATAGGATGTGGCGTCGAGCGAATCAAGATCGGCCAGCGAGCCGGTCATGTTGCCCTGGTTGTCCACGGTAAAGACGTTGGGCATGGAGTTAAACCGGATGATCACGTCGATGGGCTGAAGCGCGCCCATGAAGCAGAGCTGGTCGCCGCGCCATTCCCATTCGCGGAGCCGTGAGCCTTGATTGCGCTTCGGAAGGCCGCCTTCGTCGGTCACGTCCCGCATTTTCACAAGCTGCGGAGGCGGGACAAGGCCGGATGGCCTCTCCCACAGCACCAGGGGCTCGACGAGATTGGCAGGCAACGCCGGAGTGGGCGCAGGCGTGACATTTCCGGTGATTCCGTTGAATGTGAGCAAGACCTGCTGGGTCGGATCAGTTTCCAGTATCGCCGGGATGGTGACCAGGAATTCATCCTCGATCAGTGTGGTCTTGCCGCGATTCTTCAGTTCACGGGCGACGTATCGCGCCCCGGAGTTGAGCGCCTGTAGGCAGAATGCCGCAGTGTAAAGCTGCCCCTGTGGGTCGTTGCACAGGTCCTGGACGAGCGCGAGGGCCTGCGCCGCCGAGCCGTAGTTGGACTGGCCAATGCCGGGCATTTACACTCGCGGTTGTGGGGAGCGCTTGCCCTTCGGTAACGAGGAATTCATTGCTCCGGCGGCAATCTGCTCTTCAAGGCGATTCTGTTCCTTCACCGCCTCGATGTTCAGAATCCACTTGCAGGTCGGGCAGCGCGCAATCCGCGACGAAACGCTCGCTCCGCATCCCGGGCACGGAACGCGATCCAGTAAATTCTGGTGCCACTCCGTCTCAATTCCCAAGTAGTCGCAGGCGCGATGGCAGAGCGTCGAAAGCATGGAATAGTTGCGGGTGCGCTGGTAAATCAGATTTCCTTCCGAGACGAGGGCGGCGTAGTAGCCGCGCAGCTTCAAGATGTTGGCTTCGAGGTCTTCCTTTGCTGGAACCTCGGTGTCGGACAGGAACACGCCCATGAACTTGGACACGCGTGGGCCTTGCGTGTCGGCCTCGGAATTGACTTCAATGGCCTGCAGTCCCGGAAGGTCTCCGTTGATCTCGCGGTACAGATCGCTGGCCACTTCGCGCGCGCGATACGGGATGGTGCCGCGCTTGGGCTTCCATGCGGTGCCGAAGTTTCGGACCGTGAACGGTTCGCCGTCGACCCCAGCGTCCCGCGAGGCGATGGCTGGCGCAATCACCGTTGACCGGAATTGCTCCTCTTTGCTTTTCCCTGAAATCCAATACGTCGCGTAGCTGCGATTGAGAATCCACCGCTTCGGCGTGAGATTTACCAGAAATACTGGCGCGTCTCCCTCGCCCTTAATGGCGCAAATTCGCTGCGCGAGGTCGAGCGCCTGGTTCTTGGCCGCCTCGCGGTCTTGTGGGCTCGCTCCGTCATTTGCGCCCTGCGCAATCAGCGACATCAGCCGCGATTGCAGGTCCGCCAGTTCCATCTGCTGGGAATCGTCAACGATAGCTCTCATGCGTTTTGTACTCCCTCCCTATTCATCATAGTTCTCGAACGAAGCGCCCTTCTGCTTCTTCTTCTCCGCAAGTTTCTGGACGAGCGGCATCGGCGTCACGTTGTTGATGCGCCCGCCGAACGGAAATGGATCGCCGAACATATTGTCCACCGTCTTGTGAATGTCGATGTCCGCCGCTTCTTGCCGCGCGTTCTCCGCCTTGTGAAGATCCCCGGAGGTTGGAACCGACATCCGCGAGAAGATGTGCTCGATCAGAACCTCGGTGGGCTCGACCATCTCGCCGGTTTCCTGGTGCTCCAGGATGGCCAGCGGCCGGTAATCGCCTTGGCTCGGATACGGCCCGAGCTCCACGAAGCTGCGGCTGCCTTCGTAGGTGCGCAGTTGCTGATTCCAAGTGTCCGGCGATCCGAAAAATTCCGGCGGTTCCCAGACTTCGAGATACCAGCGGTCCACCTTCGGATATTTCGGAACCCAGCGCTGAGCGAACTCGTGCCGCAAGAGCAGGCCGCTTGAGGTCCAGTCGGTGAAGAATCCCTGAATGAACTGCAGACGGTCTGCGCCCCAGATGAGGCGCATCTTCGGTTTACCGTAAAGGTTGCGCGGCGAAAGCCGGTTGACGGCAGCTTCCGCCGCAGCGGGAGGATGTTTCATCGACAGGCTAAAAGCCGCTAGTAGATGTTCGGAGTGGCAAGAGTATCTATAAAACCGCCGGCGAGCGGCATGACATTCCCAATTTGGTGGCCGATGTCCCAATAGATCAGCCACGACGCCGCGATGCCGCCGGAGTCGCCGTACTGCGGGAACACCATGCGTCCTTCGAGGTCCTTGTAGAAGCTCAGTTCCTTGGAGACCACGCGCAGCCACTTGGATAGATCGAGGAAGTCGATGCGGGTTTGATCCGCATGCACGGAGATGGTCGGCTTGATGCCCTCGAACGTAATCTCGCCGCTGTACAGCACGTCGAGGTCCTTGGTGTTGCCTTCGGGCGAAGCCTTGATGATGCTCTGCACGTTGATGCCGAGCTGCTTGTATTGAATTTCCTGCTCCGTGTTGCAGTAGGCGCGGTATTTCCCCTGCTGGAACTGGTCGGTGCCGATGGACTTCTTGATCTTCGCCACGCACTGCATGATGTGGATGTGCAGAAGGTTCGAGCCGCCGGCGTTGACGCGCGTGGTCCGCAACTGGAACGGATACGCGGCGCGGTCAAGGTTCTGCCACGCGCCGGTGATGGCGTTGGACTGGTGGTACTTGATGCCAAAGAGTGAGAACGGGTTCGCGGGCGTGACGAAGGGATCGACGATCAGGTCGCCGGGCACGACGGTGCCCGGCAGCGCCTGCGTGAAGGTGACCGTGTTGCTCTCCACCTGGTCGTGGTTGGAAATTTGCAGCGGGCCTCCGCCATTGCGCAGGAAGGTGAACGTCGGATCGACGATGTTGACCTGCTCGCCGTCGTAGATTCCCACCGAGCCGTTGGGAATGGCCATCGTGGCCACGGCGCCGTTGACCGCCTGGATCACGCCAAGCTGCCCGTTGCCGGGCCCCTGCGCGAGCTGGTCGAGATACAGGCGCATGGTCTTCAGCGTGTCCTCGATCACGAGGTTCGCCGCCTTCACCACTGCCTTGTCGGTCGAGTCGGTCACGTAGATCGACTTCTGCGTGAGCCGCGCCGCGATCTTGTTGTAGATCGGTGTCAGCTCCGCGTGGTCGATCACGGGGCCGTTGCCGAGCCCCAAATCGCCGCCTTCCGGATCATAGCCGCCGGCCAGACCGGACATCGTGAATTGCATGGGGATGCGGAAGGGGCGCATTGAAACCTCTTCCGTGCGAGCCTGTTTCTGGATCATGTTGTAGAAGATGGGGGCGCGCTCGAACAATTTGTAGAGCTGCTTATCGACCTTCTCAAATTGCGC
This sequence comes from Candidatus Sulfotelmatobacter sp., assembly GCA_036522075.1. Classification (GTDB taxonomy): domain Bacteria; phylum Acidobacteriota; class Terriglobia; order Terriglobales; family Acidobacteriaceae; genus Sulfotelmatobacter. The sequence continues at coordinate 15,095 of DATDGM010000145.1, read as the reverse complement.
ACCAAGGAGCCCCGCCCCTGTAAGTTGCGTTGCCATATGTTACATTTCTCCTTTGTTTATGCGGTTTTCGGGCATGTTCAAAACAGACCCGCATGCCCGAAAAGGCGGGCACATAAGTGAACGCCTACTACTTGGAAACTCCGGTAATTCGGCTCAACAACTCGCCGTCCGAGAGACTCGAATTCCTCAAATCGTCATCCGTGATCGGTCCGGATGTGGCCGTCGCGCTGCGGGCCCCGGAGCGCACTCCTGCACCGGGCGCGGCGGCGGCCGCTGTTGCGGCTTTGCCGCCTCCGAGCGTCGAAAGATTGTCGAGCGCACGCTTCACGAGGACCGGGATCAGCTTTTGCGCGCGCGCTTTGGCGGCATTGACGAGCGAGGCGGCTACGCGGTCGCTGCGGTCCCAGGAGGTCGGCTTTTTGGCATCGCCGCGGTGATACTCGCGGGTGAGTTTGGCTTGGAAAGCGCGGTCGGCTTTCAGGTTGTTCACGATGGACTTGGCCACCGCAGCGGTGACCTTGTTCTGCCAGTTCTGCGGGAGGTTCATCCCACGCGCCTTGATCGCGCCGGCCACTTCCTTGCTGATCATCGGATTGATGGCCCGGTCGTGGTTCATGCCCAGTTGCTGCTCAAAGAGCGCCGCTTCGCGCAGGGCCACGCGCGTTTCGCCTTCGTTGATTTCGGTCGGACGGCCGGTTATCTGTCGCCCGGTCGCGCCGGCAGTGCCGCGCTCCGCAGTCGCTTTGTCGTACCCGAGTTTGGGTTTCGCGCCGGCCCACCAGTCCGCCATCTGCAAAGCGGAGCCGCCGAGCTTTGCTGCAAACTTCGCGGCTTCGTCGGGATTGGCGTCGGCCAGCTTGTAGTAATTCGTGGCGAGGTCGGTCAGCGCATCGAAGAATCCGCCGAACTTGCCGTCTGTGATGGTGTCCAGATATTCGTGGGTCAGATTCGAGGCGACCTGCGTCCAATCGTCGCGCAGCGTCTGCTTCAGAAGATCGAGGCCTGCGGGAACGAGCGAAACAAAGGCGTCGGCGTTCTGCTGCAGGAGGCCAGAGAGCAATTCCGTGTGCTGCATCGGATCGGCGCTCTCGTACTGCGCCATCTCGCGGCGGAAACTCTCGGAGTTCTGGTGCGCCGAGCGGATGTCGTCCATGCCGCCAGGGAAAAGGTCGGCAAGCTCTGCGGACACTTCCGGATCGCCGGTCAATCCTTCCTTGAATCCGGACAATTCCTCGTAAGTTTTCTTGATCCATTCCTTCGCCGCGGCCGAGACGCTGTTCGACGCGAGCAGGCCCTTCACTTCCTCTGGCGCGGTTTCGAGCGGTTCCCAAACTGGCTGTTCTCCGCCATCGGCTACTGCGGCCGCGCCTTTATCCCCGCCGTCTGCGGTTGCCGCTGCATGGTCGTCTGCTCCGTCGGCAGACTTGTCCGGCTCGTTGTCCGTCAGAACTTCGTCCGCGAGACCATTCAAAACGTCGAGGTCGGAATTGGACGAGTTGTAAAGATCGTCGCCGCTTCCGCCCGCTGCCGCTGCTGGATTCGCTGCTGTCGCCATGAGTTACCCTCCCAGGTAAATTTTGCTGTTACGCCGCTGCCGCTTGGTCGTCCTGTGAATCGTCCGTCGGCTCCGGTAGCGGCTCTTTGGCCCGTTCCTTCAAGACTTCCGCCATGTGCTCGGACTTGAGGAAATTCGTAATCTGGTCGACGGTGATGTTGATGCCCATTGCCTGCAGCACCTGAACCTTGGCCTCCGGTTCGAGGTCCTTGTAAGCCGCGGTGAACGATTCGGAGAGCGGCTTTGCGGGAGGCTTCGCGTTCTGCTTCATGCGCGCCTGATGCTGCTCGGCGTGCTGCATGACGGCGCCGTAACCTTGGGGATCTTCGAGTTGCGCCGCCATCCCGGACTCGCTCTCGGCCCATTCCTGAATGGTGTCCACGTGAATCTGGTCGCGGTCGAGGAGGCCAATCTCTACGGGCACTCCGGAAAGCAAATCGTCGATTTCCTTGAGTTGTTTCTGGCGCGATGTTTCCCCGGCGATGACCAGTTCCGATAGTCCGAACACGCTTTTGAAGTACGCTTGGTTGGCTGGATCATCGAGCGCGGCAGCCAGGGCTGGATCTTTGGAGGCCATCTGCATGAGCTGCTGCAAGAGCCCGCGCTTGTCGCTATACAGGGCCGGATAGCCTTCATCGGCCTCGGGATACACGTTGAAGTTGCCCTTGCGAATCGCAATGGGGTCGATGCGGCGCGGTTTCTTGGTGGAAGCGGCCACGCCGATGGAAAGCGAAACGTCCTTGTCGCGGTTGCGCGCGAATTCGCGCACGGCCAAGAGCATGGAGCGCTGGTACACCGATCGCATGCGGCGATAGAAGAGGGCAACCCTGCCCATAGCCTGGTTCAATTGAATTTGCATTCCGTGCGCTGTGTCTTGCGCCGCGCCCTCAAGGCCGGCCCCCATAAGCGCCGGATAAATTCCGGTAAGGAACTGCCCGATGGCGCCGGCGAGAGAATCAAGGCGGCTGATCAAGGCTGCGGGAACCTGTGCCGGATCGGGATTCCAGAACAGTTTGCGCAGGTCGTCCATTCCCTCGCGCATGTTGACCGGCATGTACTGCGCGGGAGACGCCTCCCAATTTTTCAGCGCTTCGCGGTTGAGGGCCTTGGCGTCATGGAAGATCGGCGGGATTCCATAGATCAGATACTGGTGGAAGAGGTTCGAGAGAATGTTGATCTGATCCTGAACCTCGATGAAGCTGTCGCCAATTCCCGGGCGCGCCATGCCGCGGCCTTCGGACGCGCACTCAATCGTCCAGTGGTCGTCGAGGCTCTCGTTCATGGCAGCGCAGTAAGAGCCACCGCACCAGTGCGAGACGAAGCCGGCCGGAAACTTTTCAAGCAGTTTGTTGCGCAGATCGTCGTCGGTGATTTCCCAATAGCGCGATGGACGGACCCAGATGCGCAGGAGCGTAACCATATCTTCAAGCGCGTCAGCCGGCATGGTAGGTCGGATGTTGCCACGCACCGCCACGCGGAAGAGGCGCGCTAGAAGGTCGTCGTCGCTCAAGGTTCCGGTTGTGGCAATCTTGGACGCCGCCCACGGATACGTTGCTTTCGCCAGCGACTTTGGAATGTCCAGGTGCCAGGAGAGGTAATCGCATTCGGCCTGATTGTCGGCCCACAGCGGCACGGTGATGTCGAGGGCGCCGTGAACGCTGAGAAGCTCGCGCGACTTCGGAACGTCCGTCAATTCTCCGGTATCCGGATCGGGCTCCCAGCCGAAGCGCTGGCCATCGGTGACGGAGCGCACGTACACCGCGAAGAGGCCGCTGTTGAAGCCGTGATAGGCGAGCTTTTGCATCAACATCGGCGCGTCATTGTTGCGGGATATGAATTCGGAGGCGTCCGTCGCGGACTTGGCGGCTTCGATGTCTTCGCCGCGGTTGGAATCTTCCGGATGGAACGGCACCGACGGCACGGCCTGGGATGCGGCGGTTTCGAAGCTCTCGCAATATCCCTTGTAGAAGTTCAGGGTGTAATTCGTCCCCTCGGCATCAGAGGCATCCGCCGGGACAATGCTGCCATTCGAGGTGACGCCCATCCACGCTTCGTCCGCTCCGGCCCAGAACGAATTCTGCTTGCCGAGGTTGTACAACTCCGCTCGGCCTGCGCGATAAATCTGGAAACGCCGCGCCACCAGGATTCCGGTAGCCAAACTCTTGACGATCCTCTTCATCGCGCTTACGAGTTCCGGATCGTCGTCCTGCAGAAGCCCGTTGCATTGCGAAGGGTCGGGAATGCCCTGGACGTTCGCCTTGGCGTCGAGGGCGGCGACGTTGCGCGCCTGTAGCAGCTTGTCCAGGAGTTTCGGGTCCCGCTTGGGCGCAGCTTGGCCGCTCGCCTGTGAAACGGGCGGCATGGGAGGCGCGGTTGTGGCCATGAATTACGCTGCGGGCTTGTCTTCCGGTTTCGGGGCGTCCGGCGAAGCGGGCTCAGGTTCTTTCGCCGGAGCCGACGGAGGCGTATCCGGCGAAGCGGGCTTGGCTGCAGGCTCTGCGGGAGGTGTGGCAGAAACCTTTGCAGGGGCAGGCCCGATTTCAATGTCGATCCAGAGGGGCGTGGCGACGGAGTGAATCTTGGGCTCCTGCCCGGGCTTGAGCGCAGCCACTTCATCATCGCGCGTGAATCGCAGCGGGCTATCAACCTGCCCGGCCACGATGCGCAGATCGGATTGCTTGAGATTCTGCAGCAGCTCGGCCACGAGGTCATGCTGCGCGTCATTCATGGGCAGGAAATTCAGCCGCACGCGCAGCGTCCCGCCGGCGAGTGCCGGGAAGCCGATGTTTTCTGACGGAACGAACTGCCCCTCGTTCTTGGGATCGGGATTAAGAGGACTTGCCTTTACCTGCATTCTCGTTCTCCTGGGCCACAGTGGTCGTGGCGAATTTCGCTTCCAGTTCCCGGCGCTGCGTGCGCCAGTCTTTCGGTTTCTCCGGCTCTTGTTCCGGTTGCGGAACGGACAGGCGCAGCCGCAGCTTCTCGAACTCTTTGCCAAACTCGATGATCTGGGCCGTCACGCCGTTGAACTTCTTGTCCATTTCAAGCTGTAGTGCGCAAAGCGTGGCGAATTCGTCCTCGATGCGATGGACGCGAATATCGAGAATCGCATCGTTGACCTGGATGGAAAGGTCTTTGTGCAATTCGCACTGAATGGAAAGCTGCTTCTCAAGCTCGTTGCCGTAGGCGATGGCTGCCGCTGCGCTGCATTGCAGGGCCTCGAAGCGCGCTTCCATCTTTCGCTTCCAGCCCCACGGGCGCCAGCGCAGAAGGTCGCCGCAATCCTGCTTGAGCGCAGAAAGGAATCTCATTGCGGATCAGTAGGCGCTTTGGGCCGTGTCCAATTCGGGCGCTGGGCGATACTTTCGCTCGAAGACTTCTTTGGGGTTCAGATAAACATAGCCGTCCGACTGGGTGACGATGTAATCGCCTTCCTTCGGCAGCATGCGCGAGCACATTTCTGGAGTGGCCTCGAAATCAGCGCCCTTCATGCCATCGCGCGCAAGCAAAATGTGCCCTGGTTTTGTTGACATTTGGACGCGGGTAATGACATGCGCGTCAACTACAACTGGCTTCGCTACATATTTCACGACGGCCTCCCTCCCCTGCGCGGAGACTTCATGGCCCACGGCTGCAGGCTGTCCGCCTCTTGCTGTTCCTTGATGATCTTGGGCATCAGCATCTGGCGGTGCGTGTTGGTGATCTTCCGCCCCAGCTTTTCTTCCACCGCCGCCAGGGCTTCCTCGATGCGCAGATCGAGCGGCTTTGCCGGGGCCTGAACCATATACTGCAGGCCGTAGCGCGCTGAGTCCGCGGCGTCGTCGCCGATGTAGTTCTCGCTGTAGTCGACCTTCAGCACGTCCTCGGAGTTGCGCTCCATGTCGCGCACAAGGGTGGGCAGGCACTCAATGAGGCGCGGGCAGCCTTCGCGGGAAATGGTCCATTTGTTGCCGTCGATCAGTTGGTCCATGAGCCGCCAGCCGGAGATGCGCGAGCCGGGCGAGGACTCCGCCGGCGTCGGGTGCGGGATGTTTTCCGGCAGTGATTCGCCGATCATTGCGGTGATCGCGCGCCGCGTTTTCTTGTTCAGCTTGCCGAAGGCGTCCCATGAGAATGGGAAGCACTGAATGGGGATTGGTCCCGCAGGCAGGCCCAAGTTGTCGAAGCGGCACATCTTGGCAAGCTCACGCGCAGTATTCTCTTCGCCGATTTCCCGGCCCCACAGTTCCAGAAGTGTGAAGATGTGCCCGCGATTGTCGCGGCAGTGCAGTTGGTAGCACGCTGGGTGATCGTCGCCCCAGTCGCCCGATAGCCAGTACTCGAACCAGGTCTGCAGCTTAGGATGAATCTCGGCCGCCGGAGCGGAATGCTTCTTGTAATTCCAGTTCTGGAAATACTGCCCCTCGAAGGTGTCCCATTTGCCGAAGAGCCACGCTTCGCGCAGGCTTTTGCTGCTGAGGGCGGCGAGCTTCCGTCCGTAATGCGTGCGCGTGACGAAGTACTCCATGCGGCGCTCGTCCGGCCAGGAGTAGAACTCGTCATCGGAAACGCGGTCGCGGTCCAGTTCCGCCCGCGCCCATTCGATGTTGTCCCAACCGAACGCTTGCAGAAACGCCCACTTCTCGTTTTTCTCTTCGCCGCGCAAATCGTGATCGACGAATACGCGCTTCAGATAGGAAAGGCCCCGCGGAGGGATGCCGCTCTCGGAAACTCCGGGCATGAATCCCATCGTCATCTTGGGCACGATCTTGCGGTTCGAGGTGCAGCGGTTCGACCCCGACAGGCTTTCGAGTTCGGCTTGGCTGAACTCCTGGGCCTCATCGACCACGATGTCGGCATATTCCGCGGAGTAGAAGTCCGCCATATCTTTGGCGCTTGGCGCGGAACCGAAGATCAGATGGCTGCCGTTCGGGAGACTGAGCATTTTCTTCTGGTCGCGGTAGAAGGGCCGCAGCGCCGGAAACTCTTCAAAGAGTTGCAGGATGTGGCTTTGCTCCAATTCCTTGAGCGAACGCCGCAGGATCAGGCCGTTGGTGCGCGCATACTTCAATCTGCGCAGAAGCATGCAACGCCGCGCGCCGCCGGACTTCGTGCCGCCCCGCGCCCCGCCAAACCCGATCCGCGTGTATTCCGATTCGTCCCATAGCTGCCAGAGTTCAATCTGCCGGGGCTGCAGGCCGATGTCGAGATTTAGCGCCCGCCCCGATGTGGATGACCCGTACATTTACTTCGAGCGGTTCGTCCCCGCCGATGATGGGCAGCGGAACTTTGCCCTCGGTACGATCGAGCGTCTCGCGCATGCAGGCTGTGTTTCCGCCAGCCGAATCATCAATCATTCGTTGCGCGAGCTTTTCGGCCTGCGTGGCGGGCTTGAACTTCTCGTATTCCTCGACCTTTTTTTCGAGCAGGGTCCGCAGCGCGTCGCTGATCGGCTTTACTCGCGGCCGGCCGCCGGGATGCCCGCTTTGGCCCGGCTTGAACTCGGTCGCCGGGCTGACATGGGTGCCTTTAGCTGGTCCTCTGCGCATCGCCGCTCGTTGGCTGCCTGAACTTTGCTCTCAGCGCATCGAAAAATCCTCTTTCGGATTCCGCGCCGCCATGATTCTCGATGATCTTTTCCGCGCAGCGCACGCACACCTGCGCCGATTTCAGCTTGCGCACCATTTCCTTGCTGCGGCAGTTCGAGCACTTGCCGAAGAACCAGGAGCCGTGGCGGATGGTCATCTGGGGTGCCACTTGCTGCGCTTCAATGCGAAGTTCCCGATCTTGATGGCGTGCAGATTGCGCAGGATGTCTGCGGGCGCTTGCCCCGTTTTGATGTCGCCCTCAACCGCTGCGATCACATCCACGGCGCACTTCTCGCCGATGGTGCTGAGGCCCAGCGCGTGCGCGTTTTGCATGATCTCGGCGGCCTTGGCGCGGACCGCGGAATAATCTGGGGTCAGCGATTCGCTCATTTCCTCCACTTCCTCAAAATCACAGAAACAGCCGCAGCACCCAGAACAACTGCGATAGCGACACCCAGGCCGATAAGAGCCTCAAACGCACGGAATTCCATAAAGCGCCAAAACGTCACTTCGGCTCATACCAATCACTGCAGTACGAATCGATCGGCGCCGGAATCCTATCCGATCCCGCGGGCTTGTTCGGCCCCTGCCACTTGATGAAGCCCTCGGCCTTGCAGGTCTTCTGGTCCGCGCCTAGATATTCGCAGTTACCGCACATCGAGCCGCCCTTGGGCACGCGGATCGCCGCGACGTGATCCGGAGGTAGGTCCGGCATCGTCGTGCCCGGCCCCTGCGTTCCACGTGGAACGACGACCCGCCTGCCCTGCGGGGAGACGTTCATTTCTTCTTGCGCATGGCCACGCGCCGCTTCACCACGCCGTTCGCTTGGCGTACCGCACTGCCTTCACTGCCGCCGCGCGCAAGCACGGAGTTCGCCACCTTCGACCATTGCCGCTTGGCCTTGGGCGATTGCGCCCCGTGCGTGTGGCCGTAGGCGTCTTTGGAACTCCAGGGCATGCTAGTTCAGCGGCGTAACCGAAATGGAGTTGAGCGTGAACGCGCCATCCGTGCCAGTGGTGTGCAAGAGCGACACGTCGATGCGCGCCTCTTGGGCCAGATCAAGCGAGCCGACCGCGGCCGCGTTGTTGGTGACTGCCGTCAGCCAGTTTGAAGCCGCCGCGGCCGTGGTTGTGGTGGCCGTGCTGACCGTTTCCACGCCCCAGCCGTTCATGGCTTGAATGGACCCTGCCGTGGCTCCCGACCCCGCAACCGTGGTCACGATGTCTTGGCAGAAGTTGAAGGAAGGCGTTGCCGCCAGCGTGTTCGTCCACTTCGGGCCCGCAAGGATCACGCCCGCGCCGGTGGCGTTCGAGCCGTCCGCATCCCAGATCAGTTCGATGGTGTCGATGGTCGCGGATGAGCCGGCGCCCGCCGTGGCTTGCCCGCAGACGCGAATGGCGCGACCCACAAAGTTCATGTAGCCCGGGGGAAGTGCAATTGTGCCCCAGACGCCGGGATTAGTGCTCGTAGCGCCGGTATTGGCGGTGAAGACGATGGAGCTGGTCAGCGCCGGGACCCCCGTGCGATTGCCTGGAACGTAGCCGTAGGTCTGGCGAGCGTTGGTGTTGCCGACCACAGGACCCGTGGCCGTCGAAGCGCCCCCGAGGCCGACCCAAATGCGCGCGGTGTTGACCGTTGTGGCGGATACGATGGCGTTCGAACCAAGCTGCCCATAGGTGGTATTGACGATGGCGCAGGCCGCGGTGATCTTCTCGATCTGGGTCAGGGTGCAGACTCCGTTCGCGGTGGCTACGCCGTTCGAATAGGTGGCCACCGGGACGCGATAGGCCAGCGCGTAGGTGCCACCAGCAATGGAAATATATGGCACGTAGCCCACGCATCCGCCACCCGCAGGCTGGGCAGGCGCCGCGATGCCGATCTGATTGGTGGTCCCGGTCCCGGCGGTCAATCCGGAGAAGTCCGCGCTCGGCTGGCTCTCATTGCCTTCGAGATCGACGCAGGCCACTGCGACGTGATACGTCGAAGCGCCGTTGTAGGTGCCGCTCGTGGCATTCGCGCCGTTGAGCGCGAAGCCTACCGTGGTATTGGTCAGGGTGGCTGGCGCCGCAATGACGGTCGTGGTCGTGGCGCCTGGGTTCCAGTACTGCGCCGTTCCCTGGCTCATGTCAAGAATGGAAACGCCCGGAAACGGGATGGCCCCGGTGATCAGCGCGGTCGTGCCGCCGGACGTATACCAAGCCTGGTCGACGATCACATGGCCGCCACCGTTTGCCTGCGCGACGTTAATCGCTTCCTGTAGTCCGTTCGTGGCGGAGATGATCGGAGTGCCGGGCCCGTGACCGAAGTTGAACACCGCGGTGATGTTGCAAACCGCCTGGGGTGCGGCTACCAGCGAGCAACCGGATACCGCAGTCGGCGTGACCGTCTCCTGAACGCCTGCGGCCGCGCTGCCTACTTGGATCGGAGTGCCAACCGCAAACGGAATGAAAGTCGTCCCCGAAGGCGTGGTTACGAAACCGGGACCGGAAACGGTGATGGTATAGGTGCCCGCCGTGAACTGGCCGGCCGAGGTGCGCGCGGTCCATTGGCCATAGTTCCTGGCCGGGAAGTAGCTGGCAAAGCGCGAGTCGCCGGGATACGGCGTGGCTTGACCGTAGGCCACGCCTGCCGCGCCGAGCATGAGCACTGCCGCCAATAGGGTGCGATAGAGTTTCTTCAACATTGTTGCTTGCTCCTTAAGCGGCCGTTGCTGGCGCGCTGTGAATTTTCACCTTGAGATTCCGGTCGACAAGCGCATAGCCCGAGGGCTTCGGTCCGCCGCTCGTGGGATCGGCGGGAGGACCGTCGTGCAGGCCGTAATCCATCTCGCGCAGGTTCCGCGAATGTGTGACCACCGCAGGCCGCTCGCCCATTGCGATCAGCGCCTTGATCTTGCGGTAGCCTGGGCCGACCTTGGTTTCGAGGAAGTGTCTGCCGCTCTCGCCGCCCGGCGGGGCCTCGTCAGGCCGTTCGAGGAACAACTTCTTGAGCTTCGGCTCGTACTTCTCGGCCGGCTTGCCGGTCCATTTGCCGAAGTTCTGCGGGGCAAGTTCCGGAAGCACATGCAGCGCAACGCCGGCCTTCCGCGCGATCGCCGCTGCCGGGTGCATGGCCCGTTGCATGGGCGAACTGAGGACTACCGTGGGCTTGAAGCGCGCGATCTTGGCCGCGAGCGCAACCGACTCGCGCTTGCCCTTGGCGTCCAGCGGGTAGTCCCGCGTGCCCTTCATCAGCTTCTGATCAGGGCGGTTCTCCGGCGTCTCGGCGTGGCGAATCAGGATGGCTGCGGGGAGTTTTGGCATTACTGGCCGCTGATCTTTACCCGGATGCCCACGTTGTTCGCAAGCGACTGCAGGACCACGCGCACAAACTTGGCCGCGAGCGGGTTGAAGTCGAAGCGCGCGGTATTGGCCGCGGAGACGACCGTGATCTTGGCGCCTCCAGCCCCGGCCGGGAGCTGGATCTGCTGAAAGAAGGCGTCGGCGTTGGTGTCGGCTTCCTGAATGTCGAGTTCGAACGCGCCCGGTATGCCGCTGAACTCCAGCTCAATCGAAATGGATTCGAGGGGCAGCGCGTTGCCGATCTGCACCGCTGCCGGGACGCTGGCGATGGGAACCTTGGCCATAAGAGTCTCGTAGGCTGGGGGGACCTGCGGGACGGTGACCGTGCCAAATAGCCACGTGAAGCCGCCGCGGGAGAGGCCCTGGCAGGCCGGCGTCAGGACCAGCGCGCCCTTGATGGTCGTGAACGGGAACTGCAGCGGCGTGTCGTCGTTGATGGGTCCGGGATAGGGCGGCATCTGTTATTTTTCCTGTTCTGAGGAGAAAAGCGCGGCGCGGACGGCGCGCGCGGCCTCGTCGTCGCTCACGCGCAGGTAGGCACCGGTGGACGCAAGTGATTTATGCCCAAGGAATTGCCGCACATTTTCAATGCCGGCAGACCGAATGCTCATTTTTGCGACAGAGTGCTTCAAAACGTGGGGATGCGCCAAATGTGCGTTGATTCCCGCAGAAAGTGCGTGTTTTTTCACGATACGCCAGAATTGGAACCGGGAAATATTGAATACCGGGCGCCCAAGTCGCGCGCGCCGCGCGAATTTTTGCAGGGCGTCTTTCTCACTGAGAAGCGGATCGTCGCTTTCAATGAGCGGCTGCGTCGTCTTCAAGCTGCCCTTCAGGCGCTGGACGGTCAGGTGCCCGTCGCGCACCGCGGCGGCCGTGAAGCCAGTTATCTCGCTCGCTCGCAGGCCATGATTGAACGCCACGAGGATCATCAGCCAATCACGCTCGCGGTGCGCGCGCGCAGCTTCCAAAAGCCGCCGAAGTTCTTTGTTTGTGAGGGCATGCAACGAACACCGAAAAGCGCAACAGTTCTACAAAGTGTTGCTATCGGACGCCCGGAATCCGGATCTCGACGGTCCGGCCGTAACTCGGGTTGGCCTTGCACTCGAGGCGCGCGACAATGCCGCGTTCCCGGTCGGAGATTTCTTTCAAGATGGCTTCGGCCTGGACGTCGGTCTTCCCATTGTCCATGAGGTAGCCGCGGAACTCTTCCTTCCATGCGATGGGCGCTTTGGCCTCGTTCAATTCGATCAGGTACGGGCCCCGCACCGGACACTTCGCGCCGCCCTGCAGCGCCTCAAGGATTATGCTGCGCTTCTCTTCAAGCCATTTCCCGATGGCATTCTTCAGGGCGTTCAGCTTGGCATAGCGCGTTACAAGCGCCTGTTCCAGCTTAGGCATATGCCGCCCCGGAGAGTTCCCGAACCCGCTCCACGAACGCCGTGGCCCATCCGGATCGGTTGCGATCACGGTAAAAGGCTTGCGCCAACGGCGCGCCGACCTTGCAGGCCAGCTTGCCCGATCCGCGCGCGCCGGAACTGCTCGGCTCGGGATTATTCGATTGATAGAAGATGGAAGTGGGGTTGTGCCAGGAGGCGGCGCCGGTGGCCACCAGCTCGTCAGCGTCCTTCTTGCTGATGTGCTGGGTGTAGCCGTCGGGAAAGTGGCAGGCTATGCGAGGCTGGCGTAGAGACACGAAGGCGGTAAAAGAGCGCGAAAGATGCCCGACGCGCAAAGGGCGAAGCAGGAGGGCCGCTGAAACTCGAGGCGGAAAGCTCGAGGGGGTATGCAGCGGCCCGGACCGTTTCGGTGAACAATGGCAAGCAGTCTCAGGCGTTTAGGGTAGGACGGGCAAGGGGGAAATGCTCAAGGTCCAAAATTCCTGCTATTAGCAGCATACGCGGCCTCTGCCTGTGGCGAATCAGTCAAGTTCAAGGAGCCCGGCGCCACGGTTTCGACGCTTTGGAATCTGCGCCCGCACGCCTCGCACTCTCGCCGGCGGAAAGTCCAACGGAACACCAAGCCGGTCCGCGGATCTGTAACAGGCTCGGAATGGCTCGTATGCGTGACCTTCGTGGTATCGCCGCATCCCCACGGGCAGACCAAGCGCACCCCCATGCCTATTAGAGTACGGGCTAAACGAGGGAGTCAATCTCTGTGGCACGCTTCGTGCTCATTCGGTTTCCGGGCTCCCAGCGCAGCACGCGCCCGCTCTAGCGAATCTTTCCAATTCGGTCCTGAATATAGAATGCCGTGACAGTGAGCGAGCGAAAATATACCAAGATAAGAGGGGTGCTTCTCGATTTCTTCCAGCTTGGTGCATAGTTCCGATAGCGCTTCCCGCAGCTTCTTCACCTCGGCATCTTTCGCCTCCAGGTCGGCCTGCAACTTGCCAATGTTCTCGTGAGCGAAATCGCAGACTTTGTCGATACCTTCTAGCTCGCTAAGCTGCCTATCTTTCGCCTCGAAGAGTGGCAGCACGGCGGCGTAGACGACATCGGCCTTGAAGAGCGGACATCCATTTGCATGCCCTGCATTATAAGTTCTGGCGAGGGATATGTGTTTTAAATGCTCGCAATTACATGGCAGCGCCTTGTCGATCACCTCGCGCAGCGGGTCGGGAGTCATGGCTTTGCCTCCGGTGCTATGTGGGAAACCAAAATTCCGGTCAGAATCCCGATGTACCATCCGACGGCAATCAAAATCACCTCGCGGGAGTGGATAGTAGCACCAAAAATAACCAGCATCACTGCCAGCGGCGTAGGTGCAAGAAAGAGCAATCCTAGACGGTTACGTAAGCTCATTTCCCTCGCTCCTCTCTCGCCGCTGGGCTGACTTCATGCAATGTGCAGACACTCACGCCATGCCGCCACTGGCAATTTCGTGTGGGGCAGTAATGGCCAACAGAGTCCCGCCAGAGTCGCGCTCCGCAAAATCGACAATAGATTGGACATGGACACTTACGTTTCGTCATTTCGTCTCTTGTTTCGGTATCTCAAACGCTTCCTTGTCGATCAGGCGCTCTTGTCGGCGCTGCGGTCGATTACAAATCCGGCTTCCTGAATCGTTTTAATAAGCATCGACGCAACGTGTGGATCATCAGTATCAAATGAAACATGGAATAGCCGCTCTTTCGCTCCTTCGGGGGCGTGGGACGCTGCCCGCAGGGCATCAATTGCTTTCACGATCAGGGCATCAATTGCTTTCACGATCAAGGTGGAATCGCCAGAGTATTGAGTTTCAGCGAACAGCACGTTGTGTTCATCCCAAATTAAAAATTCATTGGCAGAATCAACTCTCAATTTAGGGAACCCACTCGCGGGCGCTGGTTGCTGCGCTGGCTCGGGCTTTCCTTGCGCGCGGAACCGTTTATCCTGCGATTTGGAACGTCCCCAATCGAGTGCTGGCGACTCCCCACTCACCCGAAGCAATGAGAGAATAGCCACTCCTTTTCCAGTGCAACTCCCACGATCAACTCTGTAGCCAGCCAAAATGACGTAATGCCCATTTTCATCTCGCGGCTCTCCTGATAAACATAACGGGCATGTCATCTCATCTATCTTTCGCTCCAAGTCTGGCCCACTCACCCGAAGCGGGGGCTGGGCGGCCATTGCTAGTCGAGCAATCCTGTAGGCGGCGTCGTAGGGCGTATGGCCGTCCCACTCGGGCGCACGTTTAAGTTCTTCGCCGGGAAATGCTGCGTACCAACTTAGAGGCATGTGATACGTGGCATCACCTTGCGGGGTACGAACGCCAGCGATGAACCAGCCATCGAACATCGTGCCATCGTGATGCAGAAGCGACTTCCAGCCGCCGTAAGCGGCCACGACCGCCGCGAAAAGGGCATGACGATGCTCGTACAATTCCTTGAAAGTGTGATAGCCATCGCTCGCATTCTCGGTGATCTCCTCCCTCCCGCCAGCGGCACTCGGCTCGCCGGGGACGGACGGGGACGAGATTAGGGCGTCGAGGATATGATCCGTCCAAATCTTTTCATAGAGAACAGTTCCCTTCGCTACCGCTCCCCCGCAGGAACATTCCATCCAAGCCGTCACAAGCTCATCGTGACCGTCATGCTCTTTCCATACTGGGATATGCCCACTGATCCGCGCCCGCAGTTTCTCCCGCTCGTTGAGGGTCATGGCTTCAACTCCTTGCGCCATTTAATCGCTGAACAGTTCCCGCAAATCCACACGGAGCGTGCATTAGCCACCAAAATCTCGTCGCCGTAGATATTCCGCATCCATCGCCAATCGTGATCGCAGAACAGTCTGCGTAGAAATGAAGCCATCGTCGCCGCTCCTCTTCGGAAGGCTTGCTCATCGTAATAGTCTCCCCGAGAAATCCAGTGACACTTTAATCCGGTGCAGCTTACAGTGATTGCACAACCAGAACGGGCCGCCCAGCCAAAGCATCCAAGAGCCGTCATCGGGGCAAGTCAGTTCCGGCGAAAGATTGCGCCAACGGAACTTCGGCTTGCTCATCGGGGACGCTCCGGCTGCTGTCCTGCGTACCAAATCGTTCGCAGTGGTCCTGGCGGAAGTTCCGTCGCCAAATGGATATTCTCAATCTTGTCGGCACAGGCCTTGTGACATGGAAATGATTTCTCGGCGAACCAATTACAAGACAAGG
>DATDGM010000144.1:0-1658 GCA_036522075.1 Candidatus Sulfotelmatobacter sp. | reverse complement strand
ATAGGGCGCCATATCACGCAAAAATTCATCCACGACCGGAAGCACTCGCAGGGGCGTCTTATATGCCAGGATTCTGTTCAACGCGTGCACCAGGCGGTTCGGGGCGGAGTCCGGATTCGGCCTCGACCCGTGCCCCGGCCGTCCGTGTGCCACCACATGCAGCCAGTAGGAGGTCTTCTCACCCACATCCACGCCGACGTATTTGACCTTGCCATTCTCGAGCAGGTTCTCGCCACCCTCGTTGATCAGGAACTCGGCATTCTCCAGCAGATCGCGCTGGTGCTTTGTGAACCAATCCGTACCCTGCCCTTCGGCTTCTTCGTCGGCCACCGCAAGAAAGATCACGTCACGGTCCAGGGCTACTTTCTCGCGCTTCAGCATGACCATGACAACGAGTTGGGCGAGGCCTTCGTCTTTCATATCCTGCGCGCCGCGGCCCCAAATATAGCCGTCGCGAAGTTCTCCGCTGAACGGTGGGACTTTCCAATGGGACGCGTCGCTGGTCACGACATCCAAGTGGTTCAGCAGGATGATCGGGCGCTTTGAGTCTGCCGTAGTATGCGGGATACGCGCCCATAAGTCCCCGCGCCCGGGCGCAATCTCGAACACCCGGTTTTCAATGCCTTCGTCGTCGAGAATCTTCTTGAGGAATTCGGCTCCGCGCATTTCATTCCCGGGAGGATTGGTGGTATCGACGCGCAGATACTGCTGCATACAGTCTTCTGCAAGATCTGAGTATTGGCGAAGGTGCTCCTCCGATATACGCGACGAGGGCATTCCAGATTCTTCGGCATAAGTCAGACCACATAGAATGGCCCCGGTTACTAGTAACCTCATCACCGGTAACTTCGAAAATGCAGTGCTTATGTTGCGAGCTGCTCCCAAGTCTCCTCCATGGTTTTCGTTGCGAAATCAACGGCTTCGCCAACGCCAACGACCGACGACCAACGACTGTGTTCTACGCACTTTTTATATCAGCTTTCCCAAAATTACCCTGCGCTTGCAGTTGCGGCTGCCGCTGCCGCGCGGGGCCCGCTACAATGGGTATAGATATCAACCATTTAGCCGCTCAACCCTGAAGCCTGATTTGGCATCCGACATGTATTAGAACAGACGGCGCCAGTGCAGTGGGGCGCCTGAGATCCCAGGCCAAGCGTAGCGTCAGCGCGTGGCCCGGCCCAGGGGAATCTGCTGGTTCCTTTCGCTCTCAGGGACGCGATTAAATTTCAAGCACGCCCCAGGCGTGCCGGAGTGGAGCTAAACGCTCCCCCAACTTGGAGGAAGTCATTATGAACCACCGTCTCGTAATCGCCCTGCCCTTGGCCGCCGTTCTTGCTATCCCGGCCCTTGCGCAGACCACCTCGTCTGATCAGAGCCAGCCTGCTGCCACGCAGCAGTCGATGTCGAGCGACACTGGCAACGCCACCGGCAAAGCGCCGCTGGCCGCTCCGTCGCGCGAAGGCTTCTGGGGACGCGTCAATCCCTTTGCCCGCAAAAAGTATGTACAGCGGCAGACCGAACCGATCCGCGACCGCGTCAACGAACTCGATGAGCTGACCTCGCAGAACGGCAAGCAGATTAAAGACGTTGATTCGCGCGCCACGGCTGGCATCAGGCTGGCTTCGGACAAGGCCAACCAGGCCGACCAGCACGCTATC
>DATDGM010000143.1:0-32427 GCA_036522075.1 Candidatus Sulfotelmatobacter sp. | reverse complement strand
AAACGGGGCCGGCGACTCCGGCCAGATGATCAGATCAACTTTCGCTCTTTGCCCTGCTGCAACCGGAGAAGCATTCTGCGCCGCAGACTTCAGGCTCAGTTCGATCAATTCGCTCAGCGTGCGGTCGGAATAGTCCTGAGTCCATTGCATGCCACTGGGGATATTCTGCTGCAGCAGCAACGCTTCCCGGTCGGCATGAGCTGCCGGAGGGTCGATTAATCGTCCCGACTGCAGCACTGCAGCTGCAGCAAGGGCAGCTACCAACAACGACGCGCGTTTCTGGCGAGGAACCAGAAAAGCAGCGGCGACCGCCACATTGACCAGAACAATTTCCCACGATATTCCGTAAACACCCGTCCACCTCGCGATGCGGCACAGGGAAACGTTATCCACCTGGGCGGTCCCCAGCAAGTCCCAGGGGAACCCGGTGATGCGTGTGCGCCCCAGTTCTGCGGCAACCCAGAGAAATGGCGCAGCTATCAGAGCGCGGCGCTGATCGCGCCCCGGACCCGCCATCAGACCTAGCAGCAAGCCAAACAAGCCGTGGTACAGCGCAAGATAGAGGCTGAACAGAAAAAGTGCGAGCAGGGCCAGCGGCGCGCTCATGCCGCCGAATTGATGCATGGTGCTGTAAATCCAGTAGCAGGTCCCGGCATACCAAAGGACGCCGCAAACATACGCCAGCAAAAATGCGTGCCACGGGGTCGCCGCCTGCAACTTTACCGAATCGTCGATCTCCAGTTCTCCCGCTGGACGCGCGCGCAACAACGCAACAACTAGAGGGGCCAGCGCGAACCAGGAAAGAATGTAGACGCCAGGCAGAGGGAAAATCAGAATCTGCAAAACGACCGACAAGGCCACCAAGAGCCAGGCACTGAAATGAATTTTCCGCACGTGCAAGGATAACAAACGCCGTTCCCGGCTCTCTCAGTTTTCAGTTTTCAGTTTTCAGTTCTCAGTTTCTTGTAGAAACAGTTGGTGCGGTAAGAGTCGAACGCACGAAAGTGATGATCTGCGGAGTGACATAGATTGGCGGCACGACGCGGAAGATCGGTCTCTCGGAGGCGGCCTTCAATGAGGCCGCCTGCCGTGTGGGTTCCGCGGTCATCTCATGCAGAATCACCCCGTCCGCACGTTCCAGAAACTCGAGGGCCGAAGCCTTGAAATCCTTGGTCGCCGGGTCCAAAACCGTCAGGTACAAATCGGGCTGTAGAAACTTAAGCACGCTGTTCGATTCGAGAATCACATTGCGTGCGTCTGCGATCTTTCCGCGCAGAGCGGGCATGGCCTCGGAAAGTCGCCCCTGCTCGGTGCGCACCCACAGCGAGCGCCTCGCACCAGCCAGGAGAAATCGCGACGTATCAGATTCTCCAGATCGGTCCTGCTCTTCCAGGATGGCCCAGCAGCGGTCCACGGTCTCACAGTCACAGGCTTCCCCATTCGCCGAGCAAATGCCGTGCCCATACTGCGTGATCTTGACCGCAGTCCAGTCGAATTCTGGCAGCGCCGCGATCAGGCCAGCCACAACACTGGTCTTGCCAACGCTCCGCGAATGTCCGCCGATGACAATGATAGCCATAGTAAGAACGGCGTCGGACCTTGGACCTCAGACCTTAGGCGTCAACCTTAAGCCAAAGGCCAGGCACTCGCTTTACAAGCAAAATCTTAGACGACGTCTGAGGTCTGACGCCTGAGGTCTGAAGTCCGAGGTCAGACGCAGGTTCATTTCTTCTTCGCCAGCCGTGCCAAAGCCGCCAGTTGCTTCAAGTATTCTCGCACCGGCTGCGCCGGCGTGCCCCAAAACGCTACCCCTTTGCCCCGCAGCACTTTGTTCGGCAGCACGCCTCCCTGGCCGCCCAGCATTACGCCCTCACAAACGCGGGCATGCTCGCCGATTCCAACTTGGCCGCCGAGCACAACGCCATTCTCGATCACAATGCTTCCGGAGAGGCCGGTCTGCGCGGCGATCACTACATCTTCGCCAATCTGGCAGTTGTGGCCGATGTGCACCAGGTTGTCGATCTTTGTTCCCCGTCGGATGCGAGTTTCGTCGAGCGCCCCGCGATCAATTGTTGTATTGGCGCCGATCTCCACGTCATTTTCAACTACCAGCCGTCCGACCTGCGGAAATTTTTCATACCGCCCGGTCTCGCGGTCACGCACGTAACCGAAGCCGTCGCTGCCCAGAACTGCCCCGGCGTGCACGATCACGCGATCGCCGATGGTGGTGCCGGCATAGATCGTCACCCGCGGATAGATGGTGCAGCCGCTTCCTACCTTCACTTCCCTTCCCACGACGGCACCTGCTCCCAGTCTTGTGCAGTCACCAATCTCCGCTTCGTCGGCGACCACCGCGCCTGCCTCCACCACCACGCCCGCCCCGAGCCGCGCCAGGGGGCTCACTATCGCCCCAGGATGCACGCCAATTGAGCAATCCCTAGGGTTCTTCTGCTGAAGCCAGCGCGCCGCTCT
This sequence comes from Candidatus Sulfotelmatobacter sp., assembly GCA_036522075.1. GTDB lineage: Bacteria > Acidobacteriota > Terriglobia > Terriglobales > Acidobacteriaceae > Sulfotelmatobacter. Next base: position 29,955 of record DATDGM010000143.1, on the reverse strand, counting down.
AGCAAAAGCCAGCTTGGGATGCGCGCTGATGAGCAGAGGCTTACTCGACGATGCTGCGGCCGCAAACTCCCCAGCGATCACTGCCCCGGCCGCGGACTGCAACGCTTCTGACAGATACTTCTCATCTTCTACGAAGACCATGTCGTGCAACGACGCCGACCCAATGCTGGCGACGCCACTCACGGCTACACGGCTATCGCCCACCAGGCGAGATGCTGTGGCCTCGGCAATCTCTTGCAGTGAACGGTTCATCGCACCCACTGTATAGCAGTGAGTGGATCAGACGGAAGGGTTGCGAGCCGACTCCATCGCCTCGCGGCCTTTTCCGCAGGGTACGGACGATTCCCTCCACACTCGAAACTGCAGACTATGCTAGATTCAGAAGTTTCATGGAGCCCGCTCCCACCATCTGCACGCGAGGCCTGACCCGCCGCTTCGGCGAATTGCTGGCTGTTGACGGCGTCAATCTGCAAGTGGCGCCGGGCCAGTTCTTTGGCTTCCTCGGCCCCAACGGCGCCGGAAAATCTACCACGATCAAGATGCTCACCGGCCTGCTCGCGCCCAGTTCCGGACAAATTGAAATCCTGGGGCTCGATCTGACCGCTCATCCAGTTGAAGTGAAGCGCCAGATCGGCGTGGTACCCGAAGGCATGGCTTTGTTCGGCCGTCTCACCGGCTCTGAGTTTCTGAACTTTGCCGGCCGCATGTACGGCCTGGACCGCGCCACTGCCGCCCAGCGCGCCGCCGAGCTGCTCAACTTCATGCAACTCGCCGACCAGCCCAAGAAGCTGGTCACCGATTATTCCCACGGTATGCAAAAGAAACTGGCCATGGCCGCGGCCGTAATCCACGGCCCCAAAGTTTTATTTCTCGATGAGCCTTTCGAGGGGGTGGACGCAATCGCCGCGGGCACTCTCAAGTCGATGCTGCAAGGCATGATCGCGCGCGGAGCCACAATTTTTCTAACCTCGCACGTGCTGGAAATCGTGGAGCGGCTGTGCAGCCACGTCGCCATCATTCATCGTGGACACCTCGTCGCCCAGGGATCCTTGGAGGAACTGCGGGCCGGTGTCGAAGCCCAGACCTTGGCCGCGTCCACAGCGAACTCGGCGGAAGATGGCCGGGCAGATCGATTATCCGGAGATCCTGTATATCGCCAAAATGCGTCCGGAGAGAAGCTCACGCTGGAACAGATATTCCTCCGCATCGTGGGAGGCACTCGCCAACGCGAGCAAGAGCTCTCCTGGCTGGGTTGAAATCCTCAGCGGACTTCGCTCACAAGCTGTGGTTGGGACGCCTCAAGAAACGTCCCTCTACAATTCGGGGAACCCAAAAAAGGCAGCATCCGAAGCCCCCGGATGCTGCCCTTTTTGCTGCTACTTGGTTACTTTACTTTACTGACGCCGTGACCTGGGCCTCAGCTTGATCTGCCTGCTGGCGTTGATTGTCCAGCATGGCAGTCAGTTCAGCCTCCGAGACCGAGGCCGACGCGTCGATTGTAGGCTGCGGCTTGTGAGCGACCGAGTCCAGCGGAGCGGCCGGGATACCGTCGCCCTGGTGGGCCATCAGCGTTCCCAGGCCTGATTCAACCTGGGCGTGGAACGTGTTCTGCATCTCCTGCAGATCCTGCAACGCCACACCGACCGCGACTCCTGCTGGGCAATCCCCGCGCTTGTTCGCGGCCACGCGTAGTTGCACGATGGTTTCGCCGGCCCCAGGCGGAGCGATCACTTTCAGAACATCGCCCGCCTGAAGGGTGCAATTCTGGCCCTTGTCGGTGATCACATCGAGATCGCTCGATGCCATAAAGACGTGGTTAGGTTGGTTGAGCGCGCCGATCAGCTCGTCATGTTTGACCTGCTCGGCCTGCGCGGCGGCTGCCTCTTTGTCGGACTCGATCTGGTCCTTCACTTCGTCGGCAATCATGCCTTTGAGTTCCGGCGTGATTGGTGTGTTGGCGTCAGCGTGCAGCGATTCTGCGTCGCCGTCGCCTGTCTCCGACGCACTTGCGTCCATGGCGTAATCCGCGTCCCGGTTGGCCACCGCCTCTTCATGCATTTGGAAGGCGGCCGAGAGTGTCTGGCCCACAAGATAGTCGGTGAGCCAATAGGCCGCGCTGGGATAAACCGCGTAAGCCCCGAAATAGGGGTTGGGACCGCCATACCAGGCCATGCCGTCCCATCCGAAGTCATACTCGAGTGGATCGGCCCAAGGGTTGAAGGCGTAGCCGTAGAAGCCCGGCGAATAGTAGAACGGCGCTACGTAACCGCTCAACATGACGCCACCGTACGAGTAGCCGACGTAACGTGTAGTGACGATCTGGCGATTGATGATTGTGGTCCGCTCAATGTAACGCCGGCCGCCAACGACCACGTTGTTCTCGACGTAACCGGCGTGCGGTCCGGTGCTAACCAAGCGTCTGCCCTCGGGGCCAGCGCTCACGATGGTCCGGCTGCCATTGAAGCTGCGCGTTACGGAGAGGTTAGCAGTGTGAACCGAGCTGACCATTCCGCGTTTGTTGAAGCTGGCCGAGTTCTGGCCATCGCGGAAGGAAGAGATGCTGCCGTTCGGCCGCAAACCATACTGCTGGCCGCCTGCGGTCGCCAGGGTTAGGTGGCCGTTCGGATGAACCGTTACATCGCCGGAAGGCAAGGGCCTGGCGTTGACGCCGCTCATCTGGCCGCGGGAAGAATTCAGTTGTGAGACCACCGACTGCGACCCGCCCTTGCTGAGGGCCGTGGGTCCGTTGGTCGAAACGTTCTCGTTAGCAGGTACGTGATAAGCGGCGGAGGCCGATGCGCCCGCGGCCGCCGGAGGCGCGACTACCGGCGCCGCGGGATGCGACGCCGAAGCCGTCTGGTTCCCCGCCTTTGCTGAATTTTTCTGCTGCTTGGCTTGTTCCCTCTGTTGCTTGGCCTGCAGTTTCTGTTGCTGCTGCTGTTGTTTAGCCTGCGCCTTCTGTTGGCGAGCCTGCTGCTTGGCTTGTTCCCGCTGTTGCTTGGCCTGCAGTTTCTGCTGTTGCTGCTGCTGTTTAGCCTGGGTCCGCTGCTGGCGGGCTTGCGACGACGTGCGCGACCGCGACGAAGTCCGTGGCTGCGAGTTTGTCCTCGACGATTGCCGCGGCGCAGACTGCCGCGGCGCAGATTGCCGCGGTGCTGACTGCCGCGGTGCTGACCGCTGTGGTGCTGACCGCTGTGGCGCGGCTTTTGGCGCCGAGTAATGCGGCGCAGGGGCGGAGTAATGCGGTGCTGGCGGCGTGTATTTATATTTCTGCGCTAGGGAGACGCCCGTCATCGAAAGGAGCGTAAGTGCGATTGCCGAAGCTTTTCCAATCCTGCTCATGAATCTTTTCCTCCGAGTTGCTTCTCGTTTTGCGCTGACCGATTCCGGCCCCTCGCCCGACATTCTGGCACTCTTTCCCAAAATACTTGCGAACCGCTTCTTCGCTATTCGCGCATGGATCGAAGCTTATCGGCCTTCAGGCCGGAAAAAAGATTACGGAGATCAGGGGGGTAATGGGTACTAAGGTCAGCGCGTAATCTCAGCTGGTAACTTGAGGCTGGTTACTGACGTGCCTCGGCTCGGCCACTGTCGTGCCTGGCTGGTGGGCTCCCCACTTCTCGCAAAGAACGCGAGAAATGGGGCACACGACGCCCGCAGAGGGAATCCTCTTGTGCTTGGACTTACTCCGCGTCGCCGGAGCGGATTCGCATCCCGTAGAACGAGCGGTAAATGAAGAAGAAGGAAGCAAGGAAAAAGACCAGGGCGAGCACGTTGGTGATGGTTGAGCCCTGATCTCTGGTCAGCGAAACGGCCAGTTCCACGGCTAGCAATCCGAACAAGGTAGTGAACTTGATGACCGGATTCAGGGCGACGGAAGAAGTGTCTTTGAAAGGATCGCCGACAGTGTCACCGATCACGGTGGCGTCGTGCAGGGGTGTGCCCTTCTGCTTCATTTCAACTTCCACGATTTTCTTGGCGTTGTCCCACGCCGCGCCGGCGTTCGCCATAAAAATGGCCTGGTAGAGACCGAAAATGGCAATCGAAATCAGGTAGCCGATAAAGAAGAAAGGTTCCACGAAAGCAAACGCCAGGGTGGCGAAAAAGACGGCGATAAAAATATTGAGCATTCCCTTCTGCGCGTACTTGGTACAGATCTCTACCACCTTCTTGCTATCGGCGACGGAAGCCTTGACGACTCCTTCGAGTTTGATGTTGGCCTTAATGAACTCGACGGCGCGATAGGCGCCGGTAGTCACGGCCTGCGTCGAGGCTCCGGTGAACCAGTAAATCATGGCGCCGCCAGTGATCAGGCCCAGGAAAAAAGGCGCATAGAGCAGCGAAAGTTTGTCGACGTTGGTGGTGAGGCCGTGGGTGAGCGCCATGATGATGGAGAAAATCATGGTGGTTGCGCCCACGACGGCAGTGCCGATGAGAACGGGCTTGGCCGTGGCTTTGAAAGTGTTGCCCGCGCCGTCATTGGCTTCGAGCAAGTGCTTGGCGCGCTCGAAGTTTACGTTCAGGCTGAAATCTTTTTTGATCTCTGCCTCGACGTTGGGGATTTGCTCGATCAGCGAGAGTTCATAGACGGACTGTGCGTTGTCGGTGACCGGTCCGTAGGAATCGACCGCGATGGTGACCGGCCCCATGCCCAGGAAGCCGAAAGCCACCAAGCCGAAGGCGAAGACAGCCGGTGCCAGCATAGAGGCGGCCGCCGCCAAGCCCATCGAGCTCATGGAATAGGCTACGGCCATCAGGATCATCATCGCCAGGCCGAGATAGTAGCCGGAGAAGTTGCCAGCGACAAATCCGGAGAGAATTCCGAGCGACGCGCCGCCTTCCTGCGCCGAGATGACCACTTCCTTTACGTGGCGCGACTCGGTGGAGGTGAAGGCCTTCACTAGTTCGGGGATGACTGCTCCTGCCAGCGTGCCGCAGGAGATGATGACGGCGAGCTTCCACCATTGGGAATAGTCATTGCCGAGCACGGGAATCGTGAAGTAAGAAGTCACGAAGGTTAGGGCAATGGAAACGATTGAAGTAATCCAGACCAGCGAGGTGAGCGGCGCTTCAAAGTTCATCTCGCCCGCGCTGGCGTATTTCGCCTTCGCGATGGCGCCGTTCAGGAAGTAAGAAACCGCGCTGGCCACCAGCATCATCACGCGCATCACGAAGATCCACACCAGCAATTGCACCTGCACCGTCGGATCGCTCACTCCCAGTAGAATGAAGGTGATCAGGGCGACGCCGGTGACGCCGTAGGTTTCGAATCCGTCGGCAGAGGGGCCAACCGAGTCGCCGGCATTGTCGCCGGTGCAATCGGCGATCACCCCGGGATTGCGCGCGTCGTCTTCTTTGATTTTGAAGACGATCTTCATCAAGTCGGAGCCGATGTCGGCAATCTTGGTGAAGATGCCGCCGGCGATACGCAGCGCGGCCGCCCCCAGCGACTCGCCGATGGCGAAGCCGATGAAGCATTGCCCGGCGTAATCCCCGGGAACGAATAGCAGAATGATGAGCATCATCAGCAGTTCGACGCTGATCAGCATCATGCCGATGCTCATGCCGGCTTCGAGAGGAATCTGGTAGACGGGATACGGTTTGCCGGGAAGGGAGGCGAATGCCGTGCGGGAGTTGGCGAACGTATTAACCCGGATGCCGAACCAGGCCACTCCGTAGCTTCCGGCGATGCCAATCACGCTGAACGCCAGGATGATGATCACCCGCACGGCGTCATACTTCAGCAGCACGCCGAAATACAACAGAATGATGACCGCGATGAATACCCACAAGAGCAGCAGAAACTTACCCTGAGTGACCAGGTAAGTTTTGCAGGTCTCGTAAATCAGTTCCGAAATCTCACGCATCGCCCGATGGACGGGCAGATTCTTCAGGCGCATATAGATGGCCATGCCGAAGCCCAGACCAAACAAGCAGAACAGGATGCCGATCAGCAGAAGCTTGTGGCCATCGATCCCGCCGTTGATAAAAGAGTTGAAGAAGGAGACTCGAGAAAGGCTGGGAAGCTTCAAGGAAGCTTCTCCCCCGCCGGACTCGCCCGCGGGCTGAGCCAGGGCGGCCATGGGGCTAAGGCAAAGTAGCGCGGCAATCGGCGAAACCTTCTTAATGACCGCTATAAGGGCAGGGACCAGACCGCGTCCTTGGAACGCAAACATGGCGAGCCAGGTGCGCATAGGAAAACCTCCGATGATATCGATAAGGAATTTATGAAACCGTTCAGGCACTACTTCCGCAACAATGCCAGCCTGCATGGTTTAACGGAATTCCGAGCACGCTTCCACCTCAAGACCTGAAGAAGGGTTGCAGCTTGGCCGCGTTCGGAGTTCACGCCAGGGTATACCGAGAAAATCTAACCGAAAAGGCATGTAAATACCGCGGAACCTTCTCCGCGGCAGCCCAGCGCAAAACGGATGTTTATAACACGTCGGCGGCGCCGGGTCAAACCTGATTTGGAAGCCGTTTCAGGCGAGTTCTTTGGCAATTCTGCAGTAGAGTTCAATGGCTTCGGCGAGTTGCTGCTTCTCGATATATTCGCCATCGGTGTGCGCCACGTGGATCGAGCCCGGCCCCAGCAGCAGCGGCTCGCCCCAGTTGGTGAGCTTGGGGATGTCGGTGGTAAATGCCGCAATCATGGTCGGCACGCCGTCGACTGCACGCAGACGAAGAAATGGGAGCTCCAGGGGGAATGTGACTTTCACCTGATCGCCGGCGGTCGCGAGAATCCGGCGGCGCAACTCGTCGGACGGGCCGACCAGGCGATAGAGCAAGTCCGCGTGAGCGTAATCGGGGATTACGTTGGGGGCGCGCCCGCCTTCGATGAGGCCGATGTTCAGGGTGCAGGGGCCAAACTCCGGGTCGCGGGGCAACAGCATGGCGCGCAGTTGAGTGAGCGCGGGGAGAAGCTTGTCGATCGCAGAGTCTCCCAGCTCGGGGTAGGCCGAGTGCGCCATGCGCCCGGCAGCTGTCACTTCAACACGTAGCGTTCCTTTCGAGGCCAGTGCGATGTGGTTCTCGGTGGGCTCGCCGTTCACCAGAAATCTACGGCGAGTTTTGTGATTCGTGGACGCCTGTGCGGACACGAAGTGGCCTGCCGCGTATTCATTGGCCACTTGCGCGCCCAGGCTATCGCGTTCTTCGCCTGCCACAAACAGCAGGCCAACGAAGATGTCTTCTTGGCGCAATCGTTCGGCCGCGGCAATTTGCGCGGCAATAATGCCTTTCGCGTCGCACGATCCGCGGCCATAGATGCGCGTGGCATCTTCCGACGAGGGAATAAATGGCGGAACCGTGTCCATGTGGGTTGAGAAGACGACGGCAGGCGGGGTTTCGTCTTCCGGCGTCCGGCTTCCGGCGTCCGGCGGCGTGGCGTAGACGTTGAAACGATCGCCTTCTACCGGCATCTTCATCGTCTGATACCCCACGCGGGTAAGCTCGCCCCACAGATAATTTCCAACGGCAGCTTCATTGCCCGAGATCGACTCGATGTCGATCAACTGCCGCGTGAGTGTGATGGCATCCATGGTGGAGAGGATAGCAGAGGGAAAGTGGAGAGCAGGCGTCAGACCTCGGACCTCAGGCGGCGGATTTCAGCCGTGAGCCCGTCGAGTGCCGACTATTAGGCCTTACTCTGTTGCGGAAAAACACACGAATTTGGCGCACCGGTGGAAGAGCGGCCCTTCAGGGCCGCGTAACTCGTTTAGAATTGGTCGGGGCTTCAGCCCCGGCGGTCGCCGTCCTCGCCTCTATAAGACTTTTTCCGCAGCCTGTCAGTCGTTAGACTTCAACCTTCGCGCAAATCCATTTCCCCCAGACGACTTCTTCTCTGCCAGCTTTCCCGTGTAATCTGAGATTTGTGCAGACCCATACCCCAACCATTCGTTCGCTTTTTCTCAACGGCGCTGCCGGACGCCTCGAGGCTTTGCTCAACGCCGGCGCTGCGGACGCGACGCACGCGGCTGTGGTCTGTCATCCCCATCCGTTGTTCGGCGGGACGCTGCACAACAAAGTTGTTTTCCATACGATGAAAGCGCTCAACAGCTTTGGCTTTCCCGTGCTACGGTTCAACTTTCGCGGAGCAGGGTTGAGCCAGGGGGAACATGACCACGGCGTCGGCGAAATCGAAGACGTACGGGCAGCTCTCGACTGGCTCGATGCCGAATTTCATCGGCCGTTGCTGTTCGCCGGATTCTCTTTCGGTGCTGCAGTCGGATTGCGCGCCGCATGTGGGGATCCGCGCGTCGCGGCGCTAATCGCGGTGGGCACGCCGGCGGGCCCGGTAGCAGCGGGCGAGGAAGAACCTCGCGTCTACGAGTTCGAGTTCCTGCGAAATTGCGCCAAGCCAAAATTGTTCGTGAGCGGAGCGCGTGATCCGTTTGGCCCTCGGACCAAGCTGGAGGCGCTGCTCGCGTCCCTGCCCGAGCCGAAAAAGTTGGTCCTGATCGAAGGCGCGGATCATTTCTTCGAAGGAAGATTGCGCGAGCTGCGGGAGGCGATTGAGGCGTGGGTAAAAACAGACGTAATCTCTCAGCCCTCACCCCACGGGTAAACCCGTCGTCCACCGTTTTTCGAGCGATCCGCTTTCGGCTGGACATCGACCGCCGTCGTGCATTGGTTTTTGCTGATGGCTGACGGCTGATGGCTGAGAGCTCTCTATAATTCTTGCCATGCCATCCCTCCCCGATCGCGAAACCGAATTTCGCCAGATGCGCGAGACGGCTCGCGAAATTTTTCTTCACGCACTGGCCCAGGCTTCGATCTCCAAAGCGTTCGCGCGGCAGGTGCATTCGGAGCGTGGAGTTTTGCGGGTCTGCGATGATCTTTACCAACTGCCGGCGTATGCACGCGTGTTCGTGATATCTCTCGGCAAGGCCGGGCACACCATGGTGGAAGCGCTGGCTGATCAAGTTGGCGCGTTTTCCCTGGAAGGCATCGTGGCCAGTTCGGTGCAGCCCTCGGCACAAATTCATGGTTTCCGCTATTTTCACGGCGGACATCCCACGCCCAATGCGGAATCGATTCAGGCAGCGAGCGCGATGTTGAAGGTGCTGCAGGCGCAGACCGCCGCTTCGCTGGTTATTTTTCTGCTTAGCGGCGGAGGCTCGTCGATCGTCGAGAAGCCGCTTGACGACGAAATCACACTCGACGATCTGATCGCCACTTACGGCGCACTGGTGCATTCGAGCGCGCCTATTGCGGAGATCAACACGATCCGCAAGCATCTTTCTGCGGTGAAAGGCGGCAGGCTGGCGCAGGCCGCGTATCCCGCACAGCAGATTTCGTTGCTGGTCTCCGACGTGCCTGCCAGCACGCCCGACGCGCTGGCCTCGGGGCCGACTATGCCCGATTCCACCAGCACCGAAGATTGTTACCGGATCGCGGCCAAGCATGGTCTGCTGCAGAAATTTCCCGCGACCACGCGCGAACTGTTCGCGCGCCGCGCGCTCGAAGAGACTCCGAAGTCGGACGATCCCGCCTTTGTGCGGGCCCGCTGGTGGCCGCTGCTCTCGAATCAAACGGCTGTGGAAGAAGCCAGCGCCCTCGCGAAGCAGGCGGGCTTCTTCCTGCATGTGGATAACTCCTGCGACGATTGGGACTACGAACTTGCGGCTGAGTACTTGGTGAGGCGAGTTCGAGCATTAAAGCACGAAGCAGGAACGGACTCCCCGAGAATCTGCCTGATTTCGGGCGGAGAAGTCACCGTGAAGGTAACGAAGGGCGGCGTGGGCGGACGCAATCAGCAATTTGCCCTCACGTGCGCGGAGAAAATTGCGGGGGTGAACATCACCGTGTTGAGCGCAGGAACGGACGGCATCGATGGCAACAGTCCGGCAGCGGGAGCAGTGGCGGATGGCATGACGCTAGAGCGGGCGCAGGCCCGGGGGCTCGACGCACGCTCCGCACTCGAAAAGTTTGCAGCCTATCCCTTCTTCAACGCGCTCGGCGATACCATCGAAACCGGGCCGACTGGAAATAACTTGCGCGACTTGAGAATTCTGCTGGCTTACTAGAATCGGTCCCGCAGCCTGCATCAGCACGGGCTGCGCCCAGCGGGACAGCCGAGGACGGCTGTCCCCACATGAGCGGCCTCACTCGGGTGCTGAGGCTACGCTGTCTTCTTCAACCCCTCTTGCCTTTTCGACATGGATTCGTCCATGCCCTTCTTCATCTCCTCCACGGACAAATCAGCCGTGTGCGTGGCGATCGACCATTTGTGGCCGAAGGGATCGGTCAGCTTGCCGTAACGGTCGCCCCAGAACATATCAGAGACCGGCATTTCCGCCTTGGCGCCAGCCTTCACTGCGCGGTCGAACGCAGAGTCTACGTCTTCCACGTAAATATGTAGGCCGGTGGCCGAGCCACCAATAGCCTGTGGAGAGACCGAGCCAATCTCGGGAAATTCGTCGGCCAGCATGATAATAGAGTCACCGATAACCAACTCGGCATGCATGACCTTGCCGTCTGGACCCTTCATGACGCCGCCGCCTTTTAGGGTGGCGCCGAAGGCTTGCTGGTAGAACTCAATGGCGCGCTCTGCGTCGCGACAGGTGAGGTAGGGAGTAATGGAATGGTATCCGTCGGGAATGGCTTTTACAGACATAGGGCCTCCTCAATGGCGAATATTTCGCGGAGCGAAGTTTACACCTAGAATCGGGGATGATTGTAACTGGGGTGTGAACACACGACTTTATTTGCAATGATTCAGCGGAGGAATTCGTATATCAGAACATGATGTCGCGTTTTAAGACGTTTGTTATGTTTCGTGTCATTGCCGGGTTCTGCAAGAATTGCGGAAATAGTCGGGCGCAACGCGATACCGCCGGACCTCGTGCTAACCACTTTCGATACAGGAAAATGACGAACCTAAACAGGATCTGCTGCCCTGGAGTGAGACAGATTTCTTCTCAACCACAGTCGACGACATCTTTACGTTTCAGGGCGACAGCCAGGGTCACACCTCGGCGATGATTTTGCACGCAGCTGGGAAGGACATCACGATCAAACGAGTGGAATGAATCAATTCGATACCGATCGTCAGAAGAACCGCTGCTCAGAAAAACCGCGTAACGCCTTCTTCGAGCACGCACACCCGGTCTTCGATGCCGGCCGAGCGCGCTTCCTCGTCGAGCAACTGCAACGGCTCGTCGATCGGTTCGTGAGACAGGCGGAAGGTACCGTAATGCATGGGAACCATCCAGCGGGCGTTGAGGTCGAGGAAAGCACGAGTGGCGTCGGCGGGGTTGGCGTGCACGTTGCGAAACTGTGGCGGATTGTAGGCCCCAATGGGCAGCAGCGCCAGCTCGGGTGACAGGCGGCGTCCGATTTCGCGGAAACCGGAAAAGTAGGCGGTATCGCCGGCGTGATAGACGGAGTGCTTGCCCCCCTGCAGCACGTACCCGCCATAGCCTCGGTGCGAATCTTTTAGAATGCGTGCTCCCCAGTGGCGCGAGGGAACGTGCGTCACCGAAAGCTCGCCGTCGTGCGACGTCTTCCACCAGTCGAGCTCGATGATTTCGGAAAAACCAAGATCAGTCACCAGATCGGAGACGTGCGTAGGAACAATAATGGCCGGAGCGGTTCCACTGGTGCGCAGGTTGTTCTGCACAATGGCGCGCAGCGACGGCCGGTGCAGGTGGTCGAAATGCGCATGCGTGACCAGAACTAAATCAATCGGAGGCAGATCGCGCACTCGCAATCCCGCCCGCCGCAGCCGCTTCAGAACGAACAACCACCGCGCAAAGTTAGGATCGATGAGCACGCTGCGCCCGCCGATCTGCACGAAGAAGCTGGCATGCCCAATAAACGTAACGCCCAGTTCTCCGTTTCCAGCCAATCGCGGGATGTGGGTTTCTCCGCAGCGCGGGGTTACGGCGGAGTGCCGCACCAGGCGACTGAATTGAGTCGCGCGTTTGCGCAGGGCCGGATTGCGAAGCGTTTGCTTAATCATTCTGCTAGGGAGCCGGGGGATAGTCTCGAAGCAGCCTCAGTCCGTCCTCCATATTAAATCTGCCGTAGGCGCATTTACCGAGTGACAATTGCGGTGCCGCCACACTTTCGTAACTCCTCTTTCTTAATCTGGTTAGATGTGCGGTTGAAAGTGCTAGCTCCATTTTAGTTCACAGCTGGCAAACTTAAGCCGCAGTTTTGTAAAGAAACGTTAAACATCACGGCGCTTCTGCCGCCCGTGCCCGATTCGGTCGCCGTCACATTCGGTAGTGGGTTCGTAAGTTACGAACCAACTACCTTTCCTTTGGCTTGACCTTGATCGCCCGGGTCATATCTAATCCGAATCTGTTCCTTTTCGACGAGGAGAAGTTCAGCATGCGAGTTGCTTTTCTGGGATTGGGAATCATGGGGCACGCCATGGCCACGAATCTGGCCAAGGCGGGGCATGAAGTCACGGTGTGGAACCGCACCCCGGGCAAACTAGTGCAAGGCGCCGGCGTGGCTCCCACTCCGGCGGCTGCAGCGCAAGGAGCCGAGGTAGTGTGGCTTTGTGTTTCCGACACCGACGCGGTGGAGAGCGTTCTGTTCGATGCCGAGGGCGCCGAGGCATCGCTGAGCGAAGGCATGATCATTGCCGATTCCAGCACCATCTCTCCGTCAGCCACGCTGCGGTTCGCCGAACGCGTGGCAGGCAAAGGCGTGGCCTGGGTCGACGCTCCGATGACGGGCTCGAAGATCGGAGCGCAGGCGGGCACTCTGGTCTTCATCGTCGGTGGAGACGAATCGCAGGTGGAGCGCCTGAAGCCCCTGTTTGCCGCCATGGGAAAGAAAATTTTCCGTATGGGCGAGACCGGCAAGGGTCAAGCGACCAAACTTGCCATGAATCTCCAGATCGCGCTCATCTTTGAAGGCTTTGCCGAGGCACTCACGCTGGCCACGAAACTCGGCGTCGACTCGCAGCAGCTCATCCAGTTAATCGAAGCCACCATGGTGCACTCGGGCGTGGTCGAGTATAAAGCTCCCTTTGTTCTGCAGCGCGATTTCACGGCGAATTTCCCTCTGCGGCTCATGCATAAAGATATTCGCCTCGCGCTCGAGTCTGCCAAGGAAGCGCGCGTGAAGCTGCCCGCGCTCGAGACCGTGGAAGAGATTTACGAAATGGCCACCGAAGACGGCCACCAGGACTTGGACTACGCCGCCACTTTGACCCTGCTGGAGAAGTGGGCGGGCGTGCAAGTGAAAGGCGAGGCCGCTTAGCAGTCTGCCGAAAAACTCCTTCCCGGCGGCAGTTCCGTGGGGAAGAGCGGCCCTTCCGAGCCCGCCTGAGCCTGTCGAAGGGGCCGCGAAAAGTGCGGGGAATTGACAGTGGCTCTAGCCGCCGAGTGAGAATGGTCGGCCCGAAAGGACTTTTTCAGCGGCCGCCTGGAAACGCAGTCCCAAAGCGCTTTGCGGACCTTTTCACCCCTGCAACACCCGCGCAAACACGTCGTGGTCCACATTCCCTCCGGTAGCCACCAAGCCCACGCGTCTTCCCCGCAAAGCGGACTTCTCTTTCAACGCCGCCCCCAGTCCCGCGGCTCCCGCTCCTTCGATCACGTTGTGCGTGTCGGTGAAATAAATTTTCATGGCCTCGGCCATTTCCTCTTCGCTCACCTGCAGCACACGGTCAACATTTTCAAGCACCACTTCGAGCGACGCGTCATCCGGGACGCGGCAGGCCATGCCGTCTCCCAGCCGCGTAGTAACTGGAGCAGCAACTTTGCGCCCCGCCTCAAACGAGAGCGCATAAGCCGGCGCGCCTTCGGGCACCACCCCCACAATCCGAGTCTTCAGCTTCAGCCCGTTGCGAACCGCGCTGCACGAGCAAATTCCCGACCCTTGCCCGATCGGCACATAAACCACATCTAGGTCGGCCACCGCCGAGAAGAATTCCAGCCAATACGTGGCCACGCCTTTCACAACGTTGCGATGATACGACGGCACGAAGTGCCACCCGTTTTCGGCAGCAAGTTTCTGCGCGTGCTCTTTGGATTCCTGAAAGTCACTGCCGAACTCTATGAGATCCGCCCCCTGGGCTCGCATCGCAGCATTTTTCTCCGCGCTGTTTCCCTGCGGCACCACAATATGCGAGGGAACACTGAACCGGCGTCCGGCCAAAGCCACCGACTGCCCATGATTGCCGCGGGTCGCCGTGACCAGCCCTTTGATGTTGTTTGGCCCGCGGAATAATTCTGCGGCATAGACAATTGCGGTCCGCGCCTTGAACGCCCCGATCGGGGTGTGGTTCTCATGTTTCACCCACACCTCGGCTCCCAGTCGCTCGCACAATAGAGGCCATACAATCTGCGGCGTCGGCGGCATCACGGCATACACCAACTGTTGCGCGTGTTGGATTTCGGCGATAGTGGGCAACGACGTAGCTACCAGCGATTCCTGATTCATGGGAAAATGCAGACCTCGCGCGTCAGACCTCTGACCTCGAACCACCGACCTCACTATGATCTCCCCGCACCAGCGGCGGATTCAAATTAAGCGAAGCTTAAGGCCAGCAAAACTGCAGGCGAAGTGACTTCCCGTTACCCCGGTAATGACTCAAAAGCCCCTATTACACAAGTATTACAGTCGGTTGCAGGCGTCCCCTGATAGTTTAGCGAATGAAGAATGCAACGCCACAAGGGGACCATCACTTGGATATGCAACTGGAAGATTTAAAAAAATCGCAAGCCGACCGCGACGAAGTGAATTGGGTCACAGCCATCTTCATGTCGCTGTTTCATGTCGGCGCCATCGCCGCGCTTTTCTTTTTCACCTGGAAGGCGCTTTTCCTGGCCATGTTCCTGTGGTGGATTTCCGGCAGCCTGGGCATCGGCATGGCCTATCATCGCCTGCTCACGCACCGCGGCTATAAGACGCCCAGGTGGGTGGAATATTTCCTCACACTATGCGCCACGCTCGCGCTCGAGGGCGGTCCAATTTTCTGGGTGGCCACGCACCGCATTCATCACCAGCACTCCGACCAGGACGGCGACCCGCATTCCCCCATCGACGGCAAATGGTGGTCGCACATGGGCTGGATTCTGATGGGCAAGTCGATGCACCATGACACCACCACCTTGGCTCACTACGTCCCCGACCTCGCCAAAGATAAATTCCACGTCTGGATCACCAAATATCATTACGTTCCCATGATCGTGCTGGGCGCAATTCTGCTCGCCATCGGCGGATTGCCGTTCCTGATGTGGGGTATCTTTATGCGCACCGTAGTCGGCCTGCACGCCACCTGGCTGGTGAATTCGGCCACGCACTCCTGGGGCAGGCGCCGGTTTGCTACGCGCGATCTTTCCACCAACAGTTGGTGGGTGGCCCTGCTCACGTTTGGCGAAGGCTGGCACAACAATCACCATGCCCATCCCACTTCGGCGGCTCATGGATTCAAGTGGTATGAGGTTGACATGAACTGGTACGGCATCTGGGCGCTCAAGCAACTTGGTCTCGCCTGGGATATCAAGCGCGTGAAACTAGCGGAAGTAGAACGCGGCCTGGTGCCAACCCCGAATGGCCGCCTGATCACTGCCGCGATGCCGGAAGGCTTGGTGGCCGGCGACTAAGGTCAGCACCGCACACATTCTCCTGCGTTGTTCCCCCAAACCTCAGAACCCGCCTTTCCGGCGGGTTTTTCTTCGGCGTAGAATCAAGCTGAGCAGCTATGCGCATCACGAGCCGCCGCGGAACCATCGTGTTTTTCCTCTGCCTGGGGATTGGCCTGGTTGCGCTGGCGGTCGCGCTCAATGTGGGATGGATCATCCTCAACTGGCGCGAAGGCGTGCTGCTGTTTTTTGGCGTCATCTTCTTTGCAGTGATTATCGCCGGAATGATCGTGAACACGACATTTCTGCTGCGCGAAATCCGGCGCAACGAGCAGCACGACAGCTTCATCAATGCGGTCACGCATGAGCTCAAAACCCCGGTGGCATCGATCCGTCTGCACCTGGAGACACTGCGCCGCCGTGAATTGCCCGATGCTCAACGGCAGGAGTTCTACCGGCTGATGCTCCGCGATACCGATCGCCTCACCGACACGGTGGAGCAGGTGTTGCGCGCCGGCCGCGCCGGTGACAAGAAAGCAGGAAGAGAAAAATCTGAGGTCGATTTCCGCCAGGTCGTGCGCGATTGCCTGGATGTGGCTCGCACCCGTCATCATCTGCCCCCCGAAGCCCTCCGCTATGAGGAAACTCCAGAGAGTGCAGCGGGTACCAATGGTGCTTCCACCAATGGAGCGGGAGTGCGCGTGCAGGGCAGCGCCGAAGACTTGCGCACTGCGGTTTTCAACCTGCTCGATAATGCCATTAAGTACTCCGGCGAAAACGTGGACGTGCGCGTGCGCCTGGACACGCCCGATGAAAAGAGTGTTGTGCTCAGCGTCCAGGATCAGGGAGTGGGCATCTCCTCCGACGACGTGAAGCTTATCTTCCGGCGTTTCTATCGCGTCAGTAACCGCTCGCTGGCGCACGTGAAGGGAACGGGATTGGGATTGTTTATCGTGAAGGCGATCGCACAGAAACACGGTGGCAAAGTATTTGCTGAAAGCGAAGGCGAAGGCCAGGGCACCACCGTCACTCTGCGACTGCCGCGCATGGAATCCCCGAGGCCGATTGCATGAGCCGCGTTCTGGTGGTCGAGGACGAAGAACATTTGGCCCAGGGCCTGCGCTTCAACCTCGAAGCGGAGGGTTACTCCGCGGAGATTGTCGGCGACGGCGAAACCGCCACCGATCGCCTGCTTGCCAAAAGCGAAAATTTCGACGCCGTGGTGCTTGACATCATGCTGCCCGGCAAAGACGGATTCAGCGTGGTTTCAGAATTGCGCGCGGCGCGCAACTACGTTCCCGTGCTGATGCTGACGGCGCGCGGACGTCCCGAAGATGTGCTGAAAGGCTTCGCTTCCGGAGCCGACGACTATCTACCCAAACCGTTCGATCTGGAAATTCTTCTGGCCCGCCTGCAGGGTCTGTTGCGGCGCAGTCAGTGGATACACGCCGCTCACCAGGAGACCAAGAATCCTGAGTCACAAAATGAAGCCACGACCGCCGGCGATCCGCGCAGCGTCGGTGATTTCGGAACGTTCTCCTTTGCCGGGAAAACCATCGACTTCGGCGCCCTCGAACTCCGCAGCGGCGATACCACGATTCACCTGACGCTGATGGAATCGGAACTGCTTCGCCACCTCGTGCAGAATGACGGCAAGATCGTTCCCCGCAAGCAGATTCTCGAAGAAGTCTGGGGTCTGCACGAAGACACGGACACGCGCGCCATCGACAATTTCATGGTGCGCCTGCGTCGCTACATCGAAGACGATCCCGCCAAGCCTCGTCATTTGCTGACCGTACGCGGGGTGGGATACCGCTTCTTAGCGCGCCCGAACTAGAAGTTCCTGCAGGTTAGCTTTAAGCTACTGTATTCGAACCCCTAACAGGTCGGGGGCTCCCTCGCGGCGGCGGTTCCGTCGAAGAGCGCCGGCTCCTTGAAAGAGCGACCCTTTAGGGCCGCGTAAAGCGCCCGGATAAATAGCGGCTTTAGCCGCCCATGGAGATCAGCTATCGCTACTTCTTAACCTCGCTCACGCGCGGCAGAGTTCCGACACTAACGCCTCCCGGCGCTGAGTAGCGATCAGGTCCGCGCGCTTCAAAACCACGCTGTAGACCGACAACGACAGCGCCGCCAGCACCAGAAAGAGCAGCGTAGCGATCCAGAAATTGTGGTAGAGGTGCGCCAGCAGGAATGCGGCCACACCCACGGCCACGATCACGAGTTGAACCACCAGGCTGATGAGCACCGTGGTTTGAGATGCGCGCTGGCGGCCAAGGGTAGAAACGTCGACGCGCTTCGGGGAGTAGAGCGAGAGCAGGTTTCCCGCGGTAAAGTTCAACGGCGCCGCGAAAACAAGAAAAGCCAGCGTGGCCACCGACGCGCTGATCGCCGGCCTTCCATAGAGGAACCCGACGAGAACCCAGGCCATCGCCGCCTCGACCGCAAGGATTCCGCCGTGCATCAGGTTTTTCCCGAGCACAATCTGGCTGAAGCGCGCGGGAGAGGCGAAAAAAAATTGAATGCCGCCGCCGTCCCCGCCAAAGCTGTTGTAGACAATGTTGGTGAGCGCCAGCAGCGTGTAGGCGGCGGCAGCCGCGAATGCCAGGTCAGGAGCGCGCATGAACCGCGTCTGCCACATGGCCCGCGCCGGACCCAGACGAAAAATCAGGAGCATGAACAGCGGCACAATCAGCGCCAGCAGCATGGCCCCGCTGCGCGAAAGATAACGCACTTCCTTCTCGAACACCGCCGCCACGGTCTGCGAAAATCCCGGCAGATTCCATCCCAGGCGCAGTCCACCCACTTCCTGCTTCACCCGGGCTGCGGCCGCTTCGCTAAGGTTCTCGCCACGATACTGCGCGCGCAGCCGCAGGTGCAGCAGGCAGCCCATAAGCACCGCCATGCTCCCCAGAAACAGAACTGAGGTGAAACCAGCGGCGAATTGCGCATGTGTAAACTGCGAGATGGCATCGGCGGCCAGCCCGGGCGGCAACACAGCCTGCACGGAGACCACAACGTCCAGCGCCTTCCGCATTCCGGCCCGCCGTTCGAAGTGCTGCATGGCCGGGGCGATGAGTTGGAAGCTGAGCATCGTCAGCACAAACAACACACCCAGAATCTCCCGCGTGCGACGCTGTGCCAGCCAACGCTCCAGCCAGGCAAAAACCATCTGCAGAAAAAGCAGGTTAAAGCCGGCGAACAGCAGCGCCACCACCGCCGCCCAGGCCAGCAGCACCGGGCTGGCAACGGCAATTCCGACCAGCATTCCAGACAGCCACAAACAGCCCATAGCCGTGGCTGGATCGAACGAGCCGTAGGCGACACGAATCAGAAAATATGCCCGGTAAGCGAGCGGGAAGCGCAGCAGGTCAGAGGAGTCAGGATTGTTGGTGAAAGCCGTCGACATGATGGGAAAAGCTTGCCAGAAGAAAAACACGCCCCAGAACAGCACCGCGAGCAGCTCGGGCTTCCCTTGTGATAGGAAATACCAGGCAAAGAAGCCGCATCCGAACGTGCCACCCAGTCCGCCCACGGCGAACACAATCGACATAATGATGCGCGAGACCGCTTCTGCTTTGCCCCGCGTCGTGCGCAGAGAATTCGCGAACATGCGCCAGCGCAGCCAGGCAATGGCGGCGAGTTGGGTGCGAGGATGGAGCGCGATGTCCGGCATGGGTTGGTTCTTTCAACAACTCGCGTTGAATGATGCCAACGTACCACGTTCCCTGGCGCATTTGGAATTCGCCAGAAACCCGACGCGTCCCCATGGATATTGCGTTCCCTGCCTTCCCGAAGGCCCCTGCGACAAAATCGAGAAGTGTTCCTTCAGGAACACTGTGGAAAAGTAGCGGGTTTTCGCCGCCCTAAGCCATTGAAAACAATAGCCGATGCTTTATCGTCAACCGGTTAGGCTGTGGAAAAAACTGTCTACTTTTGTGTACGTTTTTGTCTACTAAAGTGGACTTGACAGAGGGCATGGGAGATGTTTCACCAGCGGGATAAGTTAAGGAGCAGGGCATCGGGTGCATCGCCGACTACGGCATTAGTTCGCACGCTCGCGATTGGTCAAACCCCACGCGAGGTATGTCCGAGCCTCCCACTCTGTGCAAAGGAACGCAACCGATGGGCCGGCCTCGCGCCACTGGCTAGCCAGCCGCTCGTGATATTTTGGCCAGTATGGCGATCCCCTATTACCACGTCGATTCGTTTGCTAGCGAACTTTTCGAGGGGAATCCGGCTGGGGTGTGCATCGTTTCTTCGTTTCCGGCTGACTCGGTCATGCAGAAAATCGCGTTGGAGAACCGCCATAGCGAAACCGCTTTTGTGGTGGCCCGCACGGACGGCGATTTCGACCTGCGTTGGTTCACGCCGGTGGTGGAAGACGACCTGTGCGGCCATGCAACCTTGGCCTCTGCCTATGCACTTTGGTTGCGTGGACATGACGCATGGCCGGTTCGCTTCCATACGGTCAGCGGATTATTGACGGTCCATCATCTTCATCATCGCGATCACGATTGCGATCACGACCGCTTTGAAATGGATTTCCCCGCCAGGCCCGCGGTAGCTTGCGAGCACCCGACGGAGCTGCTTTCCGCCCTGGGGCTGGAGAAGGCGGAGGTACTGCGCGAACCTCGCGACTTTCTGGTGGTCGTCGGCCACGCAGACATTGTCCGAAATCTCAAACCGGATATCCCTGCGTTGGCCAAAATTGATATGGGCCGCACCGGGGGCGTGATCGTTACGGCTGTCGGCGAGAGGGATGTCGATTACGTTTGCAGGTTTTTCGGTCCAGCCGCGGGGATCGACGAGGATCCTGGCACCGGGTCGATCCAGTGCACGCTCGTCCACTACTGGGCGGGGCGCACGGGCAAGCAAACATTTCGGGTGCGGCAACTAAGCGCTCGCGGCGCCCACATGTGGTGCACACTCTCGGGCGACCGCGTAAAAATCGCAGGTGAAGTGAAGCTCTATCTACAAGGGAGTATCAACATCTGACCTCGGAAATGGCTGTCCCAGCCTTGCGTGTTTTGCAAAAGAATCCGGCAAGAATATGGCAACAATATACCTACCTAACCAACGGAAATTTTAGCGCGAATTTAGAATGCGGAAATCATCTCTTGTGGCGATTTTTCCGTGGCTTTAGTGTCCAGAGGAATGCTGCGGTTCCAGCAAAGATAATCCCCGCCGCCAAGTTGACTAGGTTTCCCCTCGGGAAACGGAACGCCCACTGCGCTGCGTATATGAAGATGAAGAACAGAGCTATCGGTACAGCAAAACTTTGCAGCTTCAACTTCGGTTCACCTTCCTTCCGGTGAACGTACTGGTGGCGGTTCATCGATTGCGCTCGACGTCGCTCCCATCTCGCCACCAGTCAATCATGTCACAAAATCCTGCCTACGCAAAGCTGCTCAAAAAGAAAGCGTCTAAAATTCTCTGGCCCGACTTCCGGCAACGTTCGAGGGGATCATCTGAAACCGCTGGCCGTCATGACGGGAGCCTTCTTGCTGCCGCGATTGTTGAATCCCAAGAATAAAAACCCGCCATCTCTGGCGGGTCATTCTTTGGCTTTGGTTAGGCAGGTATATTATTACCAAGAATCCGCTTGACCCAACCCCCTTTTGCGGCTACATTGGTCTGTTCCAAAGGACATCCGGAGGCTCCGGGGCCGGCTATTTGGTCGTATATCTTTGATCGCTTCTGCGCCTTGGGGGAGCCAAACCTAGAAAATCGAGCATCTTCGATGTCCTGTGGTGCATCTACTTAAGTGAGCTTTTGCACTAATTCCTGTACAACCTATTTGTTATCAGTGGCTTACACAGTTGCTTGGGGTCGGCCACGCTTATGGGACCAAGGAAAGACGGCGGAAAGCCCGTAAATTCATAAGAAGGAGAAAAGAAAGCACATGCGCTCTGATCGTGTGTTTGACGCTTTACAGACGCTGCGGAACCGGTATATGCTGTGTCAGCTTGCCTCCAAGGCCACGCGGAAGTTCCACCGGCCGAGCACCAGAATTCCGGAAACCATGAACGACGTGTTGTCGCGGATTGCAGGCTCGCAACGGCAGGCAGTTCTGTCGGAACCAGAGAATTTTGCTGAGGCACAACGGCGGGCTGCGTAACTCAGCCCGTCCTTTCCTGCCTGGTAGTTTTTTGTCTTCCCTGAATACCCTCCTTTTCGAAAAAATCTCCCGTGGACACTAGCAGACTATGCACAAGTGAACGGGTTTAGGTGAATCATGACCATTGCTGAACTGAAAGAAAAGAACATCACCGAGCTGACCAAGATCGCAAGGACCTTGGACCTGCCCGGTGCCAGCGGACTCCGCAAACAAGATTTAATCTTCAAGATCCTGCAGGCGCAGAGCGAAAAAGAAGGCCACATTTTTGCCGAAGGCGTTCTCGAAATCCTGCCTGACGGCTACGGGTTTTTGCGCTCGCCCGATTACAACTATCTGCCCGGCCCCGACGATATTTACGTGTCGCCTTCGCAAATCCGCAAATTTGA
Organism: Candidatus Sulfotelmatobacter sp.; assembly: GCA_036522075.1. GTDB lineage: Bacteria > Acidobacteriota > Terriglobia > Terriglobales > Acidobacteriaceae > Sulfotelmatobacter. Next base: position 7,900 of record DATDGM010000143.1, on the reverse strand, counting down.
CTTGAAGACCGGCGACACCATCAGCGGCCAGGTGCGTCCGCCGCATGAGGGGGAAAAATATTTTGCGCTGGTGAAGATCGAGGCGGTGAACTTTGAATCGCCCGACGAAGCGCGCAACAAGATTCTGTTCGATAACCTCACGCCGCTGTATCCGCAGGAGCGCATCAAGCTGGAGACTACGCGCGAGAACGCCAGCGCCCGCGTGATGGACCTGCTCACGCCGCTCGGCAAGGGCCAGCGCGGACTGATCGTTTCTCCGCCGCGCGCCGGCAAGACCATGCTGCTGCAAAACGTGGCCAACTCGATTACGGCGAATCATCCGGAAGTGGTGCTGATGGTGCTGCTGATCGACGAGCGTCCGGAAGAAGTCACCGACATGCAACGGTCGGTGAAGGGCGAGGTTATTTCCTCGACGTTTGACGAGCCCGCGGCGCGGCACGTGCAGGTCGCCGAAATGGTGATTGAAAAGGCGAAGCGGCTGGTCGAGCACAAGCGCGATGTGGTGATCCTGCTGGATTCGATTACGCGGTTGGCGCGCGCTTACAACACGATTGTTCCGCCTTCGGGCAAGGTGCTGTCGGGCGGCGTGGATTCGAATGCCTTGCAGCGTCCGAAGCGGTTTTTTGGCTCGGCGCGAAACATTGAAGAGGGCGGTTCGCTGACGATTATTGCTACCGCTTTGATCGACACCGGATCGCGTATGGATGACGTGATCTTTGAAGAATTCAAGGGCACGGGCAATTCGGAAATCATCCTGGAGCGCAAGCTGGTGGACAAGCGGGTTTTCCCGGCCATCGACATTCAGCGCTCGGGCACGCGTAAAGAAGAGCTGCTGATTCCGAAAGAGGATCTGCAACGGATTTGGGTGCTGCGCAAGGTGCTAAACCCGCTGTCGCCGGTGGAGGCGATGGAGTTGCTGGTGGAGCGACTGAATAAGACCAAGGCCAACAGCGAGTTTTTGGCGAATATGAGCACGCTATAGGCATTATCGGAACCGGCCTTCGCTCAAGGCTGGCTTTTCGGTTTAGCGCCCTTAGTTTGACGTTTCACATCGACCTGCCGGCCTCAATTTGGAAGCGAAGGGTATGAATCCAGCTATCGCGCGCCTCGCGCTTGGCTTCGCCCTGCTCTCCACGTTCAGTACGGCGCGAGCGCAGCAGGCGACTCCAGACTCTTTCCGTCACGACCTTCAAATTGCCTAGATTTCTACCGCCGACGTCGATCTTTTCTGGCAGGCCTACCTCATCGAACAGAGCGCCTACTCGCGGCGGTTCCATTAGCGGTGCCCAAATCCGCAGATCGCGTGTGAGTATTTCCGGTTTGTCCTACCCTCCGGAAGTGTCATACTTTAATGAGCGGGCGGGCCAGTCACGCCCGTTTTCGAGGACACCATGCAACCCCAACGAATACCTTGGGTACTTTCCACCTGCCCGCTCACGATTCTCCGCAAGGTGCGGAATCTGCACCCTGCTTCCGCTTCGGGCGGACACGCTTTCGGGCGCCTGGCCTGCATAGCATTCATGGTTGTGATCCTTGCGCTACCGGTTTGGGGGCAGCGCCAGAGCACGTCGCCGCCGGTTGTGCCGCCTGACCGGAACGGGCTGGGCGGGGCTCCGGCTGATGGAGACGAAGCCAGCGAGCGGCTGGCCCGCGACATGGCGAAAAAAGCCAACACCGAACGCCAGACTGCCCTCAAGAGTGACACGGAAAAACTGCTGAAGCTGGCGGTCGAACTGAAGGCCGACGTGGATAAGTCGAATGAGAACGTGCTTTCGATGGATGTGGTGAAGAAGGCGGAGGAGATCGAGAAGCTGGCGCATAGCGTGAAGGACAAGATGAAGGGGCCGAACTAGAGGGGCGGCCGGTGGTTCGTTCGCCAGTCGGCAGATTGGAGTAGGTCTATCCCTCGGGAGATACCCGCCTAGACGCCAAATCTTGACCTGGCGCGGACACACGCCGCTCGCCCACGCCCACCCGCCATAAGAAAAAGGCCCCGCCAACCGGGGCCTTCAAAGAACTGCAGACGTACTGTCTGAAACGGTTACTTCCCGAGTTTGCCCCGCGGACTTCCGATGCCGGTGCACTGATCATAGCCTGGACCAGCGGCGTTGCCGTTGGACCCCGTTGTGACGTCGTAGAAATTGACAACATATGCGGTGTGGGTGTTGAGCTGGGAATAGAGAAGGTTGTTCTCCAGCGCGTCGTACCAGGGGGTGACCAAAGCCGCCTGCCCTAATCGGTTGTTGGAGGCATTCACGATGCCGGCTATTGCCGGTGACCCTACGCTGGTCCCCCCGACCGTACAAAAGCCGGTACAGGTTCCATCGGTGTCATAAACATACACACCGCTGGCGGGATCGGCGTTAAATGAAATGTCTGGGGTTGACCGCGAAACCTCCCCAAGGGTTTGATACTGATAGCCAGTCCAAGGTCCCATCCCGTTCAAGATAGAGGGCGGATTTTGCCAAAATTCAACTGCACTAGAACCGCCTCCTGAGTCAGCCCAGCAACTCTCGTTGAGAAAATTCCCACTCGCGTCGCGGTTGACGGTGGTACCACCTACGGAGACTACCCATGGTGAAGCACTGGGAAAGAGAACTTCCGCACCAGAGTCGCCGGCAGAGGCAAAGTAGGTAGTCTGCGCCCAGTGGTCGCGATAAAAGTAGTTGTCATCGTTGACTTGGGTACCTGACCATCCACCGTTGCAACTGGGATCAGCAACGCAGGCCTCACTGTATCCCCAGCTATTGGAGACTACTCCACCGCCGGCAGCACCGACTTCCATCCCGGCGACTTCCACGGCGTAGAGCAGGTCCTCGAGGCTTTGGGTGCAGGCCTCCACCACAATAATCTTCGCTGAAGGCGCCATCACGTGCGCCCACTCGGCGTCCAGTGACTCCTCCAAGTCCCAGCCCAAAAAGTTTCCGTTTGCAGGAACGCCGCTGCAACTGGCATTGAGTGGCGACGAGAACCCGCCACCAAGCGTGCCAAAGCTCGAGTTGGCATAAACCACCTGAAGGTTTGCCTTGGGCAAGGCAAAGTTAGTATCGAAAAACTTCAAGTCGGACGAGATCGTCGGGTCGTCATAGGCCTCAACCACTGCGATGGCGCCCCAACCGCCGACGGGGTGCCTCGTACCACCGGTTGTCGGGTTGCAGCCAGTATATTTGGGACCGACCCCGTAAACGCAGCCCATGGATGCTGGTGTTTCGGCAAAGGTGAAGTCCGGAATGGGCGAGGACATTGAGCGGCCAGCTGGAACGAAAATCTTGTAGTTAGTGTGAACTCCTCTCCGGTGCGGATCGCTGATGGGCGGCGTGACAACCGTGCCCTGGGGCCTAAAAATCCCGGCCGGAGATGGCTGTGGTTCCGGTGGGGCCGCCGGTGGCGTTGGTGCCATGGTGGGGTCCTGGGCGACTGCCAGGCCAGCGAACGGTAAAGCGATTGACAAAAGCACTGCGACTGCGAACAACCTGGTTCCGTTCATGCTTTCTCCTTGTTCGAAATTGACTTTGATAACGATTCTTCACTCCGTCCGAACGAAAGGTTGGTAAGGTGCGGTCACCGCGACTGCGATAGCCAGACAGTTGTAAAAATCTTCCGTTTAGGAGCCCTTCCCAGAACCCTTGAATTATTGGGATCCGCGCCATAAGAACAGGCTGGACTTTCCGTTACTGGACCCGCACGGAAACGAGCGGGACCCCTAGCACGACTCTCGAACCTTCGGTGGGGGGGGTAGGACCGAGTGGTAAACTTGCGGCAACAACGTGCCACACAGCAATGCCATTGTCAAGCGAAAATGGAAAAAATGGAAATTTGGGAGTGGAACCGGAGCCGCTTCGACTGGTTTCGCTTCTCGGGGCTGCCGATGGCGGGTTCCGTTTCTATTGATGGGAGGCATCCATCATTTTCGGATCGTAATTGCAGCTTTGCTTTAAAGATCACGATTTTAGACTCGATCGTTTTAGATTTGATCGACAGCCTTATTCGGAAGGACGGGCGATTGAGCTCCCCGGATGGGGGCGTCGAGAAACGTTCTCGCGGTTTTCTTCAGCGGGAGGGTTGGAGCGTGATTCGTGAGTCTACCGTGCGTGTACCACGAGACTATCGGGGTGCAGGAACTCGGCCATCCTAGGCAGGAGTTCGCGGCTGGCTTCGAGCTTCGGCACAAACGCGTCGACCGATTCCAAGGCGGCGGAGGGAACGCTGCTGCCAGAAAGCAATATGACCATCAGTTCCGGCCGGACGCGCTTTATGGCCACAGCGACCTGGTCTCCGTTCATTCCGGGCATGTTGTAGTCGACGAGCACGGCATCACATTTACACATGGTTGCCAGGCGGAGACCTTGTTCGGCCGAGGACGCGCAGAGAACCTCGTATCCGGAGCGTTCGAGCAAAGCTTTCTCATAACCCAGAACGCCCTCGTCATCGTCGATGCAGAGGACGATTCTTCTGGGGTCAGTCGAGATTGCATTGCTCGGGTTCACGCTTGGCCTCCTGCCAAAGTCAGGCCGCAACTCAGCTGACTGAGAGTCACACTTATCAGATGCCATCACCAGATAGTGAGTTGCACTTTGATTGCGTTTCAAGGGGCGGGCGGGCGACGAATTTGTTGGTGTAAAGCATTTATTATCATGCGTTTACATCTGTTTCGCCTGGCGACCTGCCCTACTGATTTGGGCAGCCCCGTTTCCCGTGATGGCATTTGGCTTTCGCCCGACTGGACAGCCAAGAACCTGCCCTGAGTTTGTCGAAGGGCTTTCCCCACGTGGGATTCGTGGTCGCAAGAACCAATGTCAAAATCCCCACTTCTCGCGAAAGCGGCGGGAAGTGGGGCACCAGGCTTTCCGGTGGAAGTGCTCTCTTGTGGCAGTGGCAACTGACCCCTGGTAACGACAACTTGTTGTTATGCCCAGTAGGTACGGTCGAGGCTGCGGTATTGGATGGCTTCGGCGATGTGTTTTGGCTCGATTTCGGGGGCGTCTTCGAGGTCGGCGATGGTGCGGGCGACTTTCAGGATGCGGTCGTGGGCGCGGGCGCTGAGGCTTTGCTGGGTCATGGCACGTTCGAGAAGACGTTCGCAATCGGCGGAGAGCGGGCAGAAGGTGCGGATGTGGCGGGAGGCCATCTGGGCGTTGCAGTAGAGTTTTTCGCGGGACGAGGCAAAGCGGCCTTGCTGCTTGACGCGGGTGCGCATGATGCGTTCGCGGATTTTGGCGGAGTTTTCCGGTTCGCTGGTGGAGCGCAGTTCTTTGTAATTCACGGCCGGGACGTCGATGTGAATGTCGATGCGGTCCATGAGCGGGCCGGAGATTTTCGAGATGTAGCGCTGGATCATGGCGGTAGTGCAGTGGCAGTCGCGAGTGCGATCGTTGTGGAAACCGCAGGGACAGGGATTCATGGCGGCAGCCAGCATGAAACGCGCGGGAAAAGTGAGCGACATGGAAGCGCGGGCGATGCTGACCGTGCCATCTTCCAACGGCTGGCGCAGCACTTCGAGCACGTTGCGAGGAAACTCGGGAAGTTCGTCGAGGAAGAGTAGACCGTTGTGGGCTAGTGAAACTTCTCCCGGACGCGGGATAACACCGCCGCCGATGAGCCCAGCGTCAGAGATGGTGTGGTGCGGCGAACGATAGGGACGTGTGCCAACCAGGCCGGAGCGCTGATCGAGCACTCCGGCGACGCTGTGAATCTTCGTGGTCTCGAGAGCTTCTTCAAATGTCAGCGGCGGCAGGATGGTGGGCATGCGCTTGGCCAGCATGGTTTTTCCGGAGCCGGGCGGTCCAATCATGAGGATGTTGTGGCCGCCGGCGCAGGCGATTTCGATGGCGCGCTTGGCGGTCTGCTGCCCACGAACGTCTTTGAAGTCGACAAAGAACTGCTGCGCCTCACGCAGCATGGAGTCAGGATCGGCTTTGATAGGGGCGATGCCGTTGCCGGAGTTGAGGAAGTGAATGACATCGAGCAGCGAGCGCACGGGATAGACGTCGACCCCGCCGACCATGGCAGCTTCCTTGGCGTTGGTTTCAGGCACGACCATGCGCCTGATCTTCTGTCCTCGGGCTTCCAGGGCGATGGGCAAGGCTCCGCGGACGCTGCGCACACCGCCATCGAGCGATAGTTCGCCTACAAACAGGCAGTCAGAGACTTCTTTGTTGACCAGGCCGCCATAGGCTCCCACGATGCCGAGCGCCATGGGCAGGTCGAAACCCGAGCCTTCCTTCTTAATATCGGCGGGCGCCAGATTTATGGTGATGTGGGTGGGAGGAATATCGTAGCCGCAGTTTTTCAGGGCGGCGCGCACGCGGTCGCGGCTCTCGCGCACTGCGGCATCGGGAAGGCCAACGGTGTGAAAGTGGTCCTGATCGGCCTTGATGCCGGAGCAGTCAACCTCCACCTGGATGATGTTTGCGTCGATCCCGTAAACCGCGGCACTGAGAGTTTTATAGAGCATGCGGTCGATCTGCCCGGCTGGTTGCGAGCGATGGATCCCCAGTCCGTGGACACACGAGTGCGTTTTCGGCTGGAGGGTCCACAGTATGCTTCGAATTGCTTTCGAGGCTGTGACGGATATCACCAAGTTGCCCTGTGGAAATACGGGAAATGGGAGGGGTTTCAATCAGGCGTGGTTTTGGGGAGGGATGAGGGATGAGGGATGAGGGATAGAGGCGCGCGCAAGCCTGCCCTGCTTATCGAAGGCACCGGCGCCACACAAGCGTCGGGCTGCGCCCCGATGGACAGCCGGGTGCGGCCGTCCCCACACCAACGTTTTCTTGGTCTGCGGGTAGAATAGAAGATCGCTTTGGGGAATGGAGTAAAAAGACATCCATGACAACGGGAAATCCTGACACGCGTCCTCCGGACAAGCTCGACCGCGAGGAATCTCAACTATGGCGATGGATTCTGTTGTTCATGGTCCTGCTGGCTGCGGGGTTTGCCGCTCTCGCCTGGGAGCGGTTGGAAACGCTGCCTTACCACCTCGGCCCGGCGGCGTTGGGCGTGCTCGTCCTATCGGTACTTCTGGCCGTTTATGCCTACGGGCGGCGCCGGGAGGTTACCGAACTCAAGACCCTGCTGCATGGCTTGCAGGAACACGTGGGCGCGGCTCCCTCCGAGGAGCAATTGGATCAGCTGAGCCAGGTGATCATGCGCTCGCAGCGCAGCTTCAAAGAACTGATCGATTCGTTTGACGATGCGGCCTGCGCGGTTTCTCTGGATGGTACGCTACGCACCGTCAACCGCCGTATCAGCGAACTGGCCGGAGAATCTTACCAGGGGCTGGTGGGAAAAAAAATCTACGACTTCGTCGAGGAGCCCACGCGGGAGAACGTGGAACTTGGCCTGGGGCGATTTCTGGAGAAGAAGCGCTGGGCGGGGACGGTGCGCGTCCGGCTGAAAAACAGTGCCCGGCCTCTGTATTTCGAATGTGTCGTGAACGCCATCGTGAAAGGCGACGAGATTGTGGGCGCGAGCGTGCTCGGGCGAGATGTAACTGAGCAGCGCGAGAAGGAACTGCGTTTCACCGAATTGTTCGAGACCTTACAAGAAGGCGTTTATTTCAGCACACCCGAGGGCCAGCTCCTGGACGCGAATCCAGCGCTGGTGGGAATGCTGGGATACGCAAAAAAGGAGGAATTGCTCGCGGTCGATCCTGCAGCGCTCAGTCCGAATTCGTCGCAGGAGCCGGTATTGGGCCGCATGGCTACGGATCGAGGAGGCCCGCGAACACGGGAGGTAAAGCTGCGGCGTAAGGATGGCACTGCCGCTACCTTCCTGGATTCTTCACGCGCGGTATGGGACACCTCGGGCAATATCATCCGCTACCAGGGCACCCTGGTGGACGTAACCGAGAAGCGGGCCATGGAGCGCCAGTTGGTGCAACAGGAAGAGTTCCGCCGCC
>DATDGM010000142.1:0-1593 GCA_036522075.1 Candidatus Sulfotelmatobacter sp. | reverse complement strand
GTCAGGGGCTTGGTAGGCGAAGTCTGCGCTGCCGCCGGCACGACCGAGACGGCACCGAGGATGAAAGCGAACACGACAAAACAGCCGATCAACGAACTCTGTCTTTTCACGAAGCGACCTCACAGGAAGAAATGACTGCAGATGCACAACGCGCGAACCATCGAGTGTACACCGCCCCAGCCCCCATCAATAGCTAGGTAGGGCAGCCGAGCGGTTCGATCGGCAGCATTGTCGGAATCGCACGATATCATGACGCGCACCTATTGAGCATTGCATAATATAGTTACAACGGAAAGAGTTCGGCCTGCCGCCAAAAGGCGATCACCAAGCTCGGCCGTTTGCGCATCCGGCGCAGGGCCTTCCGGGCATAATGGCTTAACTGGCCAAAGTTCTGCGGACAGAAGTTGGGCAGCTCGTGCTGTTTCCAGTGCGACCACAGGTACTCGACCGGATTCAGTTCCGGCGCATAGCCGGGAAGAAACTCCACCCACAGCCGCCCGCGCTGCTGGCGGATGAACTCCCATGTGGCGCGGCTACGATGGCCTGGCAACCCGTCCCAGACGATCAGTAGCTTGCCGGGGATGTGGCGCAGCAAATGGGAGAGGAACTCGATGATCTGCGGGCTGCGGATCGCCCCCGGAAACAGGCGGAAGTAGAAGTTCCACCATGTCACCCCCGCCATCGCCGACAACATCTTCCAGTTGAAGTGATACTGCAGCACCGGTGTTTGTCCCCTTGGCGCCCAAGTGCGGCAGCGGTGCGGGCGCTCGCTCAGTCCGCTTTCGTCGATGAAGACGATGGTGCGCCGCTCTTTTTGGGCTTTTTTTTAATCTCCGGCCAGCGCTGCTGTTTCCAGCGACGAATCTTGTCTTCGTCGCGTTCCAGCGCGCGCCCTACCGGACGCTGGCAACTCCAGCCCAGTTGTCGCAGAATCCGCCAGGCTTGCGAGGGGTGGTACTTTACCCCGCATTCCTGCTCGATCAGATGGGCCACGCGCCACGAAGACCACAAGTTAGTTTCGTAACCCAACGCCTCTGGCCCACGTTTTAACCCACCCTCGATCCGCCGTAAATCCTCCGGACGTAATCGCGCTTTGCGTCCGGCGCGTCCGGCTTGTTTTAAGGCGCGTACGCCGCCCTGCTTCAGTTGTTCGGCCCAGCGACTGACCGACTGCCGGTGCACACCGGTCTGCCGGGCCACTTCCGCCGGATGAACTCCTTGGCGCAACAGTCGAGCCGCCAACAGCCGCCGCTCCTCTAGCTTCTGAAAATCACGCCGTACTCCTGCCGGGTTTCCCATAACCGGAGAGTAGCATAAGATCTCAGGAATGTCACTATATTATGCAATACTCAATAATTTTGCTCTCGCCCATAATCAGCTCGGCCAGGCGTACCTGCAAAAACACATGTACGCGGAAGCGGTCGCGGAACTGCAAAAGGCGGTGGAACTTTCTAGAGATAGCCCGACATGCGTAGCTAATCTTGCTCGCGCCTACGTCGCATCCGGCAAGCGAAGCGAAGCGGTAAAGCTGCTGGACGATTTGAAGAAGCGATCAAGCACCGGTTATTCGAATGCTTCGGAGATCGCCATGAT
>DATDGM010000141.1:0-42775 GCA_036522075.1 Candidatus Sulfotelmatobacter sp. | reverse complement strand
GATTTTTCTCCACTTACGAAGCGTTCGTGCACGTCATCGATTCCATGTTCAATCAGCATGCCAAGTGGCTGGAGAGCTGCAGCCATCTTTCCTGGCGCAACCCGATCGCATCGTTGAATCTGCTGATCACTTCCACGGTGTGGCGGCAGGATCACAACGGTTTCACGCATCAGGATCCGGGGTTTCTCGACGTAGTGGTCAACAAGAGCGCGAATGTTACTCGCATTTACCTTCCGCCCGACGTGAACTGCCTGCTCTCGGTGGCCGACCACTGCCTGCGCAGCCAGAACTATGTGAACGTGATCGTCTGCGATAAGCAAAAACATCTTCAATTTCTCGACATGAATGCCGCCATCACGCACTGCACCAAGGGCATCGGCATTTGGGATTGGGCCAGCAACGATCAGTCCGGGGAACCAGATGTGGTGATGGCTTCGGCGGGCGATGTTCCCACGCAGGAAGCGCTCGCGGCCACCGATCTTCTGCGCCGGGAATTCCCCGACATCAAGATCAGATTCGTCAACGTGATCGATCTCTTCAAGCTGCAGCCCAGCACCGAGCATCCGCATGGGCTTTCGGATTGGGATTTCGATTCGCTGTTCACCGTGGACAAACCGGTCATCTTCAACTTCCATGGATATCCGCAGCTGATCCATCGTTTAGCCTATCGCCGCACCAACCACGCCAACATTCATGTGCGCGGTTACAAGGAAAAAGGCAGCATCAACACCCCGCTGGAGTTGGCCATCGAGAACAACATCGACCGCTTCAGCCTGGCGATGGACGTAGTCAATCGGGTGGCAAGGTTGCAAAAGATTGGCGCGCACGCGAAGGATACGTTCTTGAACCAACAGATCGAATGCCGGAATTACGCGCATCAATACGGCATCGACAATCCCGAAGCAGCCAACTGGACGTGGCCTTATTAAAATGCGGCTTCGCCAGTCTCAGTTCTTGGCACGCGGGATTTTGAGAAGGGTACGGCTTCAGCCGTGCCGCGATGTCCTTGAAGATCGACTCGCGCTTTAGCGCCCGAGGAAGGAAATAGGCAGGTTACTCACGACGGATGTACCTCGCCCAAAATCACTCGCACTGTGTCGCGGGCGATTAACAGTTCCTCGTCGGTCGGAATTGCATAAGCGAGCAGATTGGAATCCTCTGTACAGATCGCGCCTTCACGCCCGATCGTCTCCTGATTTTTCTTCGCGTCGAGATGAAGCCCCGCCCACTCCATCCCCGCGCAAATCCGCGCCCGCACATCGGGAGAATTCTCCCCGATCCCGCCGGTAAAAACCACTGCATCCGCCCCGCCCATGCAAGCGATATATGCGCCAATATATTTCCGCGCGCGATAGCAGAAGACCTCAATGGCGAGCCGAACCCGGCGATCGTCGTGCTCTTTCAGTTCGTCCTGCAGCTCGCGCATGTCGTTGGTGAGGCCGGAAATGCCGAGCAAGCCCGATTGCGTATTCAGCAACGTGTCCACTTCCGATGCGGACAATCCCTCTTTCCGGGCGATGACATTCACGACGGCAGGGTCCAAATCGCCCGAGCGCGTGCCCATCACCAGGCCTTCCAGAGGCGTCATCCCCATGGAAGTGTCCACCGAAACCCCTCCCCGAATGGCCGCCGCCGAACAACCGTTACCCAGGTGAAGCGTGATGATGTTGGTCTGCTCCGGCGTGAGTCCGCGCAGCGCACGATAGCGGAAGGCCACGTAGCGATGCGACGTCCCATGAAATCCATACCGACGCACCCGGTGCCGCCGATAAAGATGATAAGGAACGGCGTAGAGGTAGGCTTGCTCAGGGAGGGAATGATGAAAGGCGGTATCGAACACCGCGACCTGAGGCACGTCCTTGCCGAAGAGTTCGCGAGCTGCGTGAATGCCCTTGATGTTATTCGGATTGTGCAACGGCGCCAGCTCGATGCAATCCTCAATCCCGCGCAGCACTTTGTCGTCGATCAGTACCGATTCCGTAAACTGTTCCCCGCCATGCACCACGCGGTGTCCCACGGCGTTCACGTCGCCAGCGCTTTTGATCTCATTTACGCCGGACTCGTCCGACGCGATGTACCGCACAAGATAATCCAGGGCCGCGGAGATATCGCGCAGCGACGCTGTAAATGTCTGCGCCGCCCCATCCCGCGCCTTAAACCGGATGACGGCCTCGCCCCCTAGGCCCTCGACTTCTCCGCGGCAAAGCCGATCGTCTTTGCATTGCTTGATCCGCTCCAGATCGGTGGCAATCACCTGAAACTTCAAGCTGGAGCTTCCCGAATTCACCACCAGGACATTCATACGAAGAATTGGCGACCAGCTGCGTCGCACAAAGATAAACTTTGCTCGCCATCGACGCAATGATCGCTCAACCTTCGCCGGAATTCCTCCGGAGCGCAGCTCCCCAGCCGCGCTCCGGGTCTTCTTTCACATCACCTTGCAGATCTCACTTCCCCGTGCCTTTGAGTTGGACGGTTTGCGTGCCCACCGCGTCCTGGATGGACAAGGTTGCTGTCCGGGCGCCGGTGACGGTAGGCGTGAACGTAACTGTGATGGTGCAATCCCAGCCGGCCTTTCGGCTCGACCCACACTTCGAAACCGCGCTGAAGTCGCCTGGGTCGGTGCCACCCAGAGTGATGCTGGTGATCGCCAGCGACGCTTTCTGATTGTTGGTGAGAATTACGGTCTCCGGCTTTTTCAAGCCCACAGTGACCGTGCCATAGTTGACGGTCAGCGGCGAAACACTAACCGGCTGCGAGCTGTTCTGCATCACGGTGACGAAGTTGACGCTTTGGCTGTCGTTGTTCATCACTGCGACATCGGGCATGCCGTCGCCATTGAAGTCGGCGACCGCCGCTTGCCGGCTCTCCGCACCCACGTAAAACGGTCCAGCGAGTTGGGTGAAGGTGCCGTCCCCGTTGCCCTGAAGAATCGTAGGGCCAGCGTCACCGAGGCCCCCGATGGTTGAGGCGCCGTAGGCGAGGAACGCATCCAGCTTCCCGTCGCCGTTAAAGTCGGCCACTACCGGATAGCCGGTATAGGCGCCGTTTGCGCAGTTTACAGGGCTTGGCGTAAACGTTCCGTCCCCGTTGCCCCTTAGGAAGGCATAGCCGCGGCCGTCGTCGCTAACACCGCTGCAGCCTCCGTTGGTTGTGACCAACAGGTCCGTTTTCCCGTCCTTGTTGAAGTCGGCCGCGGCCGCCGGGCCAACGTAATATGGAGTGGTAGTCTGGATCGGAGTTCCGAATGTGCCATCGCCTTTGCCCAGAAGCACGTAAACTGCCGCCAGATTGCCGCCGGTCGTGACGGCGATATCCGTCTTGCCGTCGCCGTTGAAGTCGCCAAAGGCCAGTTGGTTGTCGGCTGCGTTGATCGCTGACATGCTTGTAGTCAGTATGCCCGCGTTGTAGGTGCCATTCCCCTTGTTGAGCAGTACGCTGATGGTGCCGTCCGAGTTGGAGGTCACGATGTCGAGCTTCCCGCTCCCGGTCAAGTCAGCCAGGAACACTTCCCACTCCTGCGCCGTTGTACCGGTCGAGTAATAGACGGGCTTTTTGAACTTCCCGGTGCCCAGGCCGGTCAGCACCGCGACGTTGTTGTTCTCGCATCCCGTTCCGCCATAAAGCTTGAGCGTCGCCACGATGTCGGCTTTGCCGTCGCCATTCACGTCGCCGGCGGCGATCCACAACACCGGCTCGAAGGTGCAAGTGTTCGCACTCACATAGGTCGGGTTCCCCAATGCTCCGTGCGAACTTCCAAGCATGATGGCGAGATCCGGGGCGCCTGTTCCGGCTGGAAGCGCATACGAATACGCCACATCCGGGATACCGTCGCCGTTGAAGTCGGCGGTTACGATGTTGTTGCCCGAACCTAAGTTCGCGTGCGCGTAGAACGGGTTGGTCTGGAAGGTTCCATCGCCACGTCCCAGTGCCACAACGGCAAGCGGTTCGCTGGCGTCCTGTTCCAATATGTCCAGGGCGCCATCGCCGTTGAAGTCGGCAAGGATCATGCCGTAGGGGACTGAGCTCGCTTGGAGCGGGTAGCCCGGTCCACTGGTGAAGGTTCCATTGCCCTTGCCATAGAAGGTCCAGATTTCGCCATTTTGATCGGCAACGACAATGTCCAGCTTCTTGTCGCCGTTGATGTCTGCCAGCGCCACGAACTCGGTGCCCAGCCCAATCGAGCCAACGGTGCCCTTGAGCGTAAACGTACCGCTGCCCGCGTTCAGAAAGACAACCACATCGCCGGTGAAGTTGGTTAAGACGACATCCGGCTTTTTATCGCCATTGACGTCACCAACCGCGATGCCGGGATTCGCAGTGCCACCAGGCCCCGCGTAGTAGACCGCCGCTGCGAACGTGCCATTGCCGCTGTTCAGCAGGATACCGAGGGCGGAGTCAACATTAACCGCCAGGTCGGGCTTGCCATCGCCGTTCAAATCCGCCACAGCTATTGCGTAAGCTGGCGATGCGACGCTGAGGAGAGGATAGTTCGTGGGCGTCTGAAAGGTGCCGTCGCCGTTGCCCAGGAATATATAAACGCCGTTGTAAGGAGTCAGGGCAACCAGGTCCAGTTTGCCATCGCCATTCACGTCAGCCGCGACGATGCTGCTGGGACCTGGGTTAAAGCTATTGCTGCTTGGGGCTGTAAAAGTGTTGCTGTAAGTGAACGATCCCGTGCCGTTGCCCAAAAGGATGACCACTTCGGTGACGCCACTTGAATTTGTGGCCCATGCCGCAACGTCGAGCAGCCCGTCGCCGTTGAAATCGCCCACCGCACCCGCCTCGAAAATTGTGTTGCTTAACCCTATGGTAGTAGTTATCGGCGTCTGGAATGTGCCGTCCCCGTTCCCCAGCTCTACATTGATCCGTTGTCCGATGCCCTGAAAGTTCCCAATTTCGACGATATCGAGCTTCCCGTCATGGTTGACGTCTGCGACGGCGACCGAACTGGCTGGGTCGAATCCGCAACCAATGCAGTCCAAAGCAAAAGTCGTGGGCGCCGGAAAGGCGACCGGATAGGTTTGTGCCTGCGCCGGACCCGTAATTCCGGCGCTGATGACCACAACGGCAAGCACGGTGAGCGCAAACGCGGCCGCGCCCGACTTCATCTTGTTTTTGCGGTGCAACGAATTCATGGAATGTCTCCTTGCGAGTACGGCTGCGGTTAGTTCCTCAGGGATCTCCGAGTAAGCACTTCCAGTAAATGCTTCGAGGTTCGTGGATCCGCTCGCTATTTCGGAGCTGAAGACGACCGCGAATGCACGCCGACTCTGCCCCAACTGGGCTCTGCGGTCAATGGTCCAGCGATCACCTGTTCCTGACCCGTGGATGACGCGGTAAGAGATGTGTTCGCACACAGTTGTGAGGACTTCATGCGCAGCCGAAGGGGACTTGACCCAGGCCGGAAAGTGCCAGTTCACGACTCAGGTTTGGATGGTAAACTTGAAAATCCCCCGTTGTGCGTTTCTATGAATTTCCCACCGGTGTCTTCAGCGAGAGTTCGCTTCGGCATATTTGAGGCCGACCTCCGCGCCGGCGAACTGTTCAGGAGCGGCGTCAAAGTCCGCGTCCAGGAACTTCCTTTTCGCGCCCTTTCGATACTGTTAAGCCGTCCGGGCGAGGTCATCAGTCGCGAAGAGCTTCGCCAGGCCCTGTGGCCCGAAGGTGTGTTCGTGGATTTTGACCAGGGAATCAGCAGCGCGATGCGGCGGTTGCGCACCGCGCTGGGGGATTCCGCCGACAACCCTGTCTTCATCGAGACGGTCGAGCGCCGTGGCTATCGCTGGATTGCCCCCATGCACCTGCATCCTCCCGAGCTTGTTCCAGCGGGAAATTCCCAGCATGCAAAAGAGAAGCGGGAAGAAGAGAACGGGGAAAACGCGAAGAAGGAAGCGGCGCAGAAGGTTCCGTCGGAATCCCTGTCGCGAAAGCGCGTTCCCTGGCAGAGGCTGGTTTTTGCGCTTCCCGCGCTGGCGCTGCTATTGGCAGTGTGGAACTTCCGCCCCACCGATCGCAACGCCAGGGCCGCCGCGAAATCCGGAGCGCCCACTCCGGCGAGCACATTGCACCACGCCGCCAACCGCGACGCCCAAGACTATTACCTCAAGGGCCGTTTTTACTGGAACAAGCGCACTCCTGAAAGTCTGAACCAAGCCGTCGATTCCTTCACCCAGGCCATTGTTCACGATCCCAATTACTCGGACGCCTACGTCGGCCTCGCCGACTGCTACAACCTGCTGCGCGAGTACACCATGATGCCGGCAAGCGAAGCCTATCCCCGCGCGCTTGCAGCGGCAAAAAAGGCGGTGGAACTCGACGATCGCTCTTCGCAAGCCCACGCTTCCCTCGCCTTCGTCTCGTTCTACGGGATGTGGGACGCGGGCACGGCCGACGAGGAATTTCGCCGCGCTCTCGATCTCGATCCCAACAACGCCATTGCCCATCACTGGTATGCGACTTATCTCCAGACCGTCCGCCGCTTCGATGAGTCGCTGAATCAAATTGATCGTGCTCAAGCGCTCGATCCGAATTCTGTCTCGATACTGGCCGATAAGGGCAGGATTCTGTGGACCGCGGGCCATCACGAGGAGGCGCTGCGGCTTCTGCGGCAACTCGAACAAGCCGATCCGGATTCTTTCTCTCCGCACCGCTACCTGAAATTCGCCTACTTCGAAACAGGCGAGTACCCGGGCTACCTCTCGGAAATGAAAAAGGAAGCACTTCTCCTGCACGACGGTTCGCTTTCGGCCATTGAGGCCGCGGCGGAAAGAGGCTTCGCGGCTCATGGTCTGAAAGGAATGCTCAATGGCCAACTCGAGCAGCAGAAAAAGGCTTACGGCCAGGGAAAGCTTTCACCCTTCTATCTGGCGCAGACTTACGCATACCTGGGCAATACGCAAGAAGCGCTCAAGTACCTGGAAGCCTGCTATGACCGGCGCGCCGACGAAACCGTCAACATCGAAGTGGACCCCGCCTTCGACAGTCTGCATCCCATCCCGGCTTTCCAGGAACTAGTGGCCAAAGTTGGCCTGCCGCCAGTCAACTGAACGGAGTTTCGCAGAGAAATAGCCATCCCGGCCACACACTCCTCGACCTGTCAGACTCACCCGCCATGTCCAGGAGCTTACCGAAGCGACTTATCCAGAACTCCCGCAATCGTTCCTTCCTCGACTTCTCCCGACTGGTTGTAAAGCGCCCCGCCCTGCGCGTCGAGCACCACAACGTGCGGAATGTATCCCCGATAAAATTTCTTCTGCAATTGCTCTTGCGCTGCGGAAGCACGGTGGTCAAGATCCACAATCACGAATTGAACCCGCCCCTTGTACTTTTCATAAAGGCTCACAGTGCGCCGCGCCTGACGCTTGGAGTTGTAACACCCTTCGCCGTAGAAAATGATGTAAGCGGGTTTGCCAGCAGTGACACCGGCCTCCATGTGCTCGCCGGTTATGAGCGGCCCGTCCTGGCTGTCACTGGAGTAGTCAAGCTTGCTATTCAACTTGAGGTTCTCGCCCGCAACAGCAGACGAAACCAAAACCAGCAGCACGGCGCAAATAACCAGAACTTTCATAATCTCGCTTCCTAGCCGAATCTTGGCCGCTAATAGAAAGGCGTCGCCCTAGCCACTTCTATTGGAGTTACAACCCAAGAAGAAGTTACAGCGCAATTACCGGGATGTCCTAATTCAGCGATTGTCTTTCCCCACATCGCGAGTTACATTTATCGGCGCTTTGTTTTGGTCCCGGTTCAGTGCGTAGTCTTTCTGAAGTCCAAGTTATACCCTGCATGGAGATTCCCGTGTCTCTTGGTCGACGCCTGGCGCCTTGCTTCTTCTCCGCGATTCTTCTCTTAGCCGCGAACACCATGTCCCACGCGGGAACCGGCTTCCAGTCGGTGAATCCGGAGGAACTGAAGATGACCAGCGAGCCGCAGGCGCCTGGTGCTCCGGCCATCATTCTGTACCGCCAAGTGGATCGGAACGACTATGGCCTCACGGGCCATGGCGGCGCCGTATATGTGGGGTCGCAGTCGTCGCAGTCGCGGTTAGAGGACAACTACCTTCGTATCAAGATTCTTACGGAAGCCGGGCGCAAGTACGCGAACGTCGAGATTCCCCTCCCCAGAGAGGTTGGAAGCATCGACACTATCAACGCGCGAACCATTCGGCCCGACGGCTCAATTGTGAACTTCAGCGGCCAGGTTTTTGAAAAGAGCATTTATAAGGCAAGAGGGATTAACTATGTTGCTAAGACCTTCACTTTGTCGGACGTCCAGGTCGGCAGCATTATCGAGTATTACTACACCGTTTCCTTCGCCGAGGGCCGCCTTTACGGATCGCGCTGGGTCCTTAGCGATGAGCTGTTCACCAAGAAAGCCAAGTTTTCGTTAAAGCCGGCGCAGAATGACATTGTGCCGCTGAATTTTCGCTGGACCGAGAAGTTACCGCCCGGCACCGAATCGCCCAAGCGAGATCCCAGCGGCATTATCCGGCTGGAAGCGGCAAACATCGCGGCATTCCAGGCCGAAGACTTCATGCCTCCGGAAGATGAACTCCGGGCGCGAGTGGACTTCATCTACAGCTACGACGAATTTGAAATGGACGCGACCAAGTTCTGGAGAAAGGTTGGCAAAAAGCGGAACGACGAACTGGAGCACTTTCTTGGAAAACGCGGCGCACTGGAGCCTGTTGTGGCCCAGATTGTCGCCCCTAACGACACAGCCGAAGTGAAGCTGCAGAAGCTCTATGCCCGGGTGCAGCAACTGCACAACACTTCTTACGAAGTGGCGAAAACCGAGCAGGAACAGAAGCGTGAAAACATCCGAACCGAGGTGAATGTTGAGGACGTCTGGAAACGAGGATCCGGCGATTCCCGGCAACTGACATGGCTTTACCTCGCGCTCGTTCGGGCTGCTGGATTCGAGGCCTACGGAGTGCTGGCCCCGGATCGGCGCACCAATTTTTTTCAGCCGCAGACCATGGACAGTTTCCGGTTAGGCACCAGTGTCGTCCTGGTGAAGCTGAATGGCAAAGACCTCTACTTCGAGCCCGGGGCCCAGTTCACGCCCTACGGCCTGTTGCCCTGGCAGGAAACGGGAGTGCAAGGCCTGCGTCTGGACAAGGATGGTGGAGGCTTTGTGCAGACGGCGCTTCCGGAGAGTTCCGCTTCACGAATCGAACGCAAGGCAGATTTGAAAATGTCAAACGACGGCAGCTTGGAGGGCAAGCTTATCGTGACTTTCACCGGATTGGAGGCACTCCGCCGCCGCGTTGACGAACGCCACGAAGACGATGCAGCGCGCAAGAAGTTCCTCGAAGGGCAGGTCAAGGAATACATTCCGGCCGCGGTCGAGGTTGAACTGACGAACCAGCCGGAGTGGAGCAGTTCGTCACCTCAACTGGTCGCAGAGTACCGTTTAACGGTGCCGGGGTGGGCGTCCGTGGCCGGGCACCGGGCGCTGTTCCCGGTCGGAGTCTTCAGCGCACCGGAAAGGCAAATGTTTGAGCACGCCGAACGCGTCCATCCCGTGTACTTTGAGTATCTATCCCAAAAAGTCGACGATATAATCGTCGATCTTCCCCCGGGCTGGCAAGTTAGCAGCTTGCCGAAACCGGTGAACCAGGACCTTCACGTGGTTGGCTATTCTTGCGCCGCGGAAAACAATAAGGGCGCCCTGCACCTCACGCGCAAGCTGGACATCAGCATCATCTTGCTGGATACGAAGTACTACGGCCCTCTGCGAAGCTTCTTTCAAGGCTTGCGGGCCAACGATGAACAGCAGGTGGTTCTGCAACCTGGCACAACTGCGACAAGTAATTAGATCGGACTCGCACTAAACGCCCACGGGAAACGGCTTGGTGTGTGTCGTCGCTTTAAATGACGATCCCCCAAACCTTCCCTGCAACAGCGACATCAATCCCGTGTACCAATATCCAACCACGAACAGCAGCAAGAAAGGCACCGTAATGTAGTTCTCGTTTTCGATTGCGTAGTACACCGTCAGGGCAAAATAACTTCCCACCAGCAGTTCGATCCAAGGCACCCAGCCCAGACGCTTCCGGTATTTCGTGGCGCCCACCTTGTCTCCCTTCGATACCACGCGATACTTCGGCGTCCGCGCAAACGCGCTCTGCTTGCCGATCAGCGCTTCCAGCACGGCTTTCGTGTTGGTGATGGTCAGCCCGATCCCCAGCGCCATCAGAACCGGCAGATACAAAAGCGCACGGGGCCAGCTCCGCGGAAAAAGCTCACGCTGCGAAACCAGGTAAAAACTCGAAATCGAAAACGTCGACGCCATGAACAGCGGCAAGTCGATGTAGAGCATCTGAAACCATCCCTGATAAAACCGAATGATCATCGCCGGCAGCAGCAACACTGACAGCACAACCATCAGCGGATAGCTGATGTTCGCCGTCAGGTGATACCAGGCTTCAACCTTCGTGTGCAGGTTCGCTTCGCTGCGCATCAGCTGCGGCAGAATCTTCATCCCAGTCTGCATCAGCCCCTTGGCCCAGCGCGCCTGCTGCGTTTTGAACGCCGTCATCTCCACCGGCAGTTCCGCCGGACACTCCACGTCCTGCAAATAAACGAACTTCCATCCTTTGAGCTGCGCCCGGTAAGAGAGATCCGTATCTTCCGTAAGCGTGTCGTGCTGCCAGCCTCCGGCTTCCTCAATCGCCGCCCGCCGCCACAGGCCCGCCGTGCCATTGAAATTAAAAAACAGCCCGGTGCGCGCGCGGCCGGAATGTTCGAGCACGAAGTGCCCGTCGAGCAGGATCGCTTCCACCTGCGTAAGAAAAGAATAATTACGATTGATGTGCGTCCAGCGCGTTTGCACCATCCCGGCCTTGGGGTCGGTGAAATGATGAATCGTGCGCAGCAGGAAGTCTTCAGGCGGGGTGAAGTCGGCGTCGAAAATGGCGATGAATTCACCCTTCGCCGTCTTCATTCCTTCCGCCAGCGCGCCGGCCTTGAACCCCTCGCGATTCGTGCGGTGGTGGTAAGTAATCGGATTGCCCAGCGCGGCGTAACGCTCCACTAAGCCGCGCGCCACTTCCACCGTCTCGTCGGTCGAATCATCGAGCAGCTGAATCTCCAGCTTTTCCCGCGGATACTCCAGCCTGCACACCGCCTCCAGCAGCCTCTCCACCACATATTGCTCGTTGAAGATGGGCAGCTGCACCGTGACCCGCGGCAATTCCTCGAACCGCGCGGGCGGCTCCGTCGTCCGCTTCTCACGATGCTTGTAATACAGGTAAACCAGAACATAGCGATGCGCGCCGTAACTCGCCAATAAGATGAGCACAACGAAATACGGAATGAGCAGCGCCAGGTCAAATCCGTTGGCGTGATAAAGCCCGCGAAAAGTAGTATCCAGAAAATGCTGGCGGATATAGGGCCCAATGCCCTTGGGAGCATTCCCAGCAGCCAGCGCCGCACAAATCATGAGATCAGGATTCAGCAATCAGATCCGGTGAAACTTCTAATTCTACCGGATCAGAGATCACTGTGGCCGAATTGGCTGGACGGCGTTCAATAACGCGACTGGATCGCTGCACTGCGACTACAAGTAGAACGCGCCAGCAAGAACTACTGCGGGTCCTCAGGTGTGGGAATCACCGCAAGCTGCGATCCCTTCCGCTCGCCTTCCCCCACTCGCAGCAGTTTTCCCAGCCCTTCATAGGTTTTGAGAAACTCAGGATTGTAGTACGCTTCGCCCTCCACGCTCTCCCACGCGAAGAGCGTGTACTCGCCCGGCGGGACGCCGTGCAGGGTGAACTGTCCGCTCTGGTCGCTCACCGTCTTGCGGTAACGGTCGGGCCGGCCGCGCAGCCTCATCTCAGGCACCGCAACCACCGTGGCATTGGCCATCGCCTCGCCCTTGGCGTCCGCCACCACGCCGTCCACCACGGCTCCATTCGCGCTCGCCACTAAATCCACCAGCGCCAGGCCGCCGCTTACACTAATGCCAGTGTCGGTGGCTTCGCGGCCTCCCGCGTCCACCGACTTCACGAACCAATCCGCGCTCGCGCCAGGATCGCCCGCCAGTTCCACGTAGTAACGTCCCGGGGGGACATTCTTCCATTCGAAGCCGCCATCGCCGCTCACGTGTGCCACAGTGCTGAAGCCGTCGCCGAGCGTAACCGCGCCCAGCGCGCCGTCATCGCCATCGGCCGAACTCAGCGAAAGAAAAAACTCCGTCGGGTCAATCCTGCTGGCAGATTTGCTCTCCAACCGCAAGCGCCCTCGCACCCATCCGCCAGCCTGCGGCACCAGATGCAGACCCTCCACATTCTCCGATCCCACCTCCAGCACCTGCCGCGCCATCAGCGGCGTCGCGCCGCTCACCGTCGCCACCACCGTATACGCTCCCGGAGCTACATCCCGAATCTCGAAGCTTCCGTTCTTGCGGATTTCCGCGCCGTTCAGCGTCAAGTTGAAGTCCTTCGACTGCAGCATCACCAGCGCCGAAGCGTCCTTTGCCAGATTCGCGATCGACCCGCGCACCACCAGGCTGGGGCTCGGCGCCAGCGAAAAGTTCACCGGAAATTCGTCACCCGCATGCAGTTGCACCGCGGCCGCCTGCCGCAAGTCCTGGGTGCCCGGATAATAAGTGGTGGCGTAGGCGGTAGTCGCGTTCGTCCGCGCTTCCGCCGAAGCCGCGTTGCTGGCCGCCGCGATCAGGCTCTTAAAGTCCGGCGGCGGACTCACCGACACATAATAATTTCCCGCCACCAATCCCGCGACGCGGTATTCCCCCAGATCGTTGGTGCGCTCTGCCCCCGCCTGCTGCCAGCGCGTCCGCCCGGCAACAAAAGTCTGCCGCAACACGGCCACTTGCGCATCGGCCAGCGGATCTCCATCCTCATCCGTCACCCGGCCGGTCACCACAGCTGCCGCCTGCAGGCGCACGAACACATCGGTGAGATCCTGCCCCGCTGTCAGCGTCAGCACCCGCCCAGCGGCCTGAGTATGATGTTTTTCCACTTCCAGAAATCCCGTGCGCTCCGCAAACAGGTGATAGCGCCCCGGTGCCACGCCTTCCAATCGAAAGCTCCCATCACTGCCCGTAAGGGTAGTGTAATCTCCGCCTTCGGTCTGATTCTCCGCAATCAGTTCGATGAGCGCCTTCTTCACCGGTTCACCGCCGGGATCCCTCGCCACCCGCCCTCCCACCGCAGCCGTTACCCGCCTCGGCGCAGCCGCAGGGTGCGCATCCACATCAGGAGGGCTTTGGGCAGACACGGTACCCGCCACCAACAGAGCGCACACGAGAAGGTAGGAAAGTTTCATCGGTTGTATCAGGAGAGCGTCTGGAAGCCTGGGCGAAGCCTGCCGACCGTGAGGATTGGTCAGCTTTCACGCCACTCAACTTCGCCCATTCTACCTTGCTTGGCTGTCCCGCCCAAGCCGATTCCGCGGGCCCTGCCTCCGGTAGGCCTTCGAGGGATTTCCCGCCTACTTGACAAAAAATTCTGCATCGCTATAGTTAAGCATTAATCTAATTACATGGATGGCTAACTAAGTGCGGACTGATAACAAAGCGTTTAAGGCTCTCGGCGATCCAACTCGGCGGGAAGTCCTTGCCCTGCTCCGCCGCGGCGAAATGACCGCCGGGGACCTAGCCGAGCACTTCGACATGACCAAACCCTCCATGTCGCACCACTTCGCCGTTTTGAAGGAGGCCGATCTCATCACCAGTCGCCGCGACGGCCAGCAAATCTGGTACGGTCTCAACACTACGGTCGTCCAGGATCTGATGGCCTGGGCCATGGACCTGATCCGAGGAGACGAAACGACCCCGATCAAAGAAAACACTCCCCCCAACGAGGAGGCAAAATGACGACGACACAAAAGTATTATCTGGGTGAGGCTGCAATCGTTGTGGCGGTATTCGCCGGAACCTTGGTCGCTTACCCGCACCTTCCCGAGACCGTCCCGCTGCACTGGGATGCGCATGGGCAGGTGAACGGCTGGGGACCGAAGTGGACACTGTTCATCTTCGGTCCAGGGCTGATCGCGTTCATGGTGTTGCTGTTTTCCGCGCTGCCCTGGCTTTCTCCGAAAAAATTTGAAGTCAATTCGTTCCGCGGCACGTATCTCTACATCACGATCACGCTGGTCGCCATGCTGGCTTACATCCACCTGCTCGTCCTGGCAGCCGCCTTGGGCGTGGCCCTCGACATCAGCCGGGCCATTGAAGGTGGAATTTGTCTTCTAATCGCGCTGCTCGGCAACGTGATGGGCAAAGTGCGCCGGAATTTTTACATCGGGGTTCGCACTCCCTGGACGCTGGCCAACGAACAAGTGTGGAACGCCACGCACCGCTTCGCCGCGAAAACTTTCGTCGCCGGCGGCGTGGTGGGTCTGCTGGCCGTGATTCTGCGCGCGCCATTCTGGGCGCCACTATCAGCCATTCTCATCGCAGCGCTTGTGCCCGCCGCTTATTCCCTATTCTTCTACAAGCAGTTGGAACGGCAGGGCAACCTTTAGCTGAGGTGAAGTGTTTCGAAGTCCGGTTTTCTGATCCTGATTGGGGCATCGGCGTCCCCGGCGAGGGCCGCTTTCATCTTTCCCGGCGGCGTCATCCCGCGCGTAGCCGTTTTTCAGGCGGAGCGATGGATCTCCCGCTCGACTGCACTCGCGTGAATGTTTTCCCTTGACCGCCTTCTCTCCATCTGTTACACATTGTAACGCTACAATGACTAACACATCGCCAGCCCGTCTAAAGAACGTGCGCCTCAAGAATCTCGGCGAAGTCGAGCAACTGGTCATGGATTATCTCTGGACCCACGGCCCATCCTCTTCCGAAGCGTGCCGCGGAGCCCTGGCGTCGTCGCGCCCCATGAAGGATTCGACCATCCGCACGGTGCTCCGCCGCCTTGAAGAAAAAGGCTACCTGACGCACGAGACCCAGGGCCGCACCTTCATCTACACCGCGGCAGACGCGCGCCAGAATGTCGCCGTCCGTGCCGTGAAGAGCATCATCGACCGCTTCTGCGGAGGCTCCGCCGAGCAGCTTGTCCTCGGCATGGTCGACAATGCCGTGCTCGACCGCAAGCAACTGGAACGCCTCGCCCGCAAAATCGCCGAGAACCAGTTGGGCGAAAACCGCATGGGCGAGCGGAACGCGGACGAGAAAAAGATTGCCGGAAGCAAGAGCACCTCCAGGAAGGAATAAAGCAATGACGCTCACCACCGCCATCCAAGCGTCTTCAAGCCTTCTGACGCAACTCGCAACTCCCGCCACTCGCGCTCTCGCCCTGGCTGGTGTGGCCGGGTTCGCGTTGGCTGCGTTCCGCGTGAAAGCCACAACCGTTCGTCTCCTCACCTGGACTGCGGTGCTCTACGCCGCCCTCGCAATGCCCTTGCTGGGATGGCTGCTGCCACCGCTGCCGGTCCCCGCGCCGGTATATCTGCAACACGCATTTTTGAGTTACACATTTTTCAAATATCAGCCCGCACAAACTTTATCTCCCGCATCCGCATCTCCTCAATTCGGACAGGCGGGGCAGGTTACCGAAAAGCCCGAGTCCAAGAAGGTCGCAAGCTCTGCCATGCTGAGCGAAGAACGGCCTGCGCGAACCGCGCCGCTCGTTCGCAGCCGAAGCATCCCTACCTCGCCAGTAACCCGTCCCCCAATTGCGACTCCGGCGGAAGCAGCAGCGCCTATCACGCGCCCGGCCAATTCAATATCATGGACGGCGATCGCCGCTGCAATTTATCTCGCCATCGCTTCCCTTCTCCTCCTGCGTTTCTTCGTCGGGCTCGCCTTCAGCCGCCGCCTGCTGCGAGCCTCGCAAGCAATCGACGACCCGCGCGTAACCGGACGGCTGGCCTCGCACGCGCGCGCCTCAGGACTCGCTTTTGTTCCACGAGCTGCCGAAACCGAATGGATCTCGGTTCCAGTCACTATGGGCGCGCTGCGCTCCGCTATTCTGCTCCCCGTCGCGTGGCGCGAATGGGACAACGCCAAACTCGACGCCGTCATCGCGCACGAACTCTCCCACGTCGCGCGCCGTGACGCGCTTACCCAACACCTTTCACTTCTGCATCGCGCAATTTTTTGGTTCAGCCCGTTGGCCTGGTGGCTTGATCGCCACTTGGCCAACCTTGCCGAACAAGCCAGCGACGAAGCTGCGTTGTCCTGCGGCGCCGACCGCAAGCATTACGCCCGCACTCTGCTGGAATTCTTCGAAGCCTTGCAGGCCGCGCCCGGACGGGTGTGGTGGCAGGGCGTCTCGATGGCCAAAGCGGGTCAGGCCGAAGAACGAGTTGAACGAATTCTCTCCTGGAAAGGGACCGTTGCCATGGGCCTACAGTCAAGCTTCAAAAAGTCGATCACTATTGCCGTTGCTATGCTCGCGCTTCCGCTGGTGTATCTCGCTGCTGCCGCGCACCCGGTTACTCACGCGCAAATCATGCACCCACCGCTTCTCGCGCAAGAGCAGACGCCGCCTCCGGCGCCACGGCCCGCGCGCGCACCCGAAGCACAGCCCAGCGCTGTGCCCGGACCAGCTGCTGCTCCCTCGGGAGTAACTCCTCCACCAGCGCCAGATGCAGAACCTGAGCCACCAACCACACCGGCCGCAGCCACAACTCCTATGCCGCCGCAAGCGCGTCCCTCTTCGCTTGCGCCGAAGGTCGGCACTTACTCCTACGCTGCAGTCAGCCCGGTGGGTCCGGCCGCCTCGGTGGCGCCTCCGGCGCCCCGTGCGACATGGTCGTGGTCTTCTCCGTCGGCGCCTTCCCAGTCGGCGTCTTCCCAGTCGACATCGAGCCAATCGGCGAGTCCAGCTTCGCCCGCAACAGCGGCCACTCGTGCGTCGTCTCGCCGCCGGGGTCGTCCTTACTCTTATGGCTACGGCTATAACGACGACCAGCGCTTCGTCATCGCTTCCGGCAAGACGGATGCGCTTACCATGTCAGGCTCCTCGGAAGATGCTGAGCATGTTGAGAAGCTGCGCAAAACCATCCCTGGAGACTTCATCTGGTTCCAGCGCGACGAAAAGTCTTACGTCATTCGCGACCAGGCCACCATCGACCGCGCCCGCAAGCTCTGGGCACCGCAAGAGGAGCTCGGCGCGAAACAGGAAGCGCTCGGCAAACAACAGGAAATCCTGGGCAAGCAGCAGGAGGAACTCGGCGCGAAAATGGAACAGATTCACGTCAACGTTCCCGACATGACGGCCGATCTTGACAAACTCAAAGCGGAATTGAAGGCGCTCAGCTCCAGCGCCACCGTCGAACAAGTGGGCCACATTCAGTCGGAGATCGGCGAGTTGCAAAGTAAGATCGGCGAGCTTCAGTCGCAGGCCGGCGACCAACAATCGAAGCTGGGCGACGAGATGGGCACGTTGGGAGAAAAGCAAGGCAAGCTTGGTGAAGAGCAAGGAAGGCTGGGCGAGCAACAGGGCGAGCTAGCACAAAAAGCGGCCCACGAGATGAAACAGCTTCTCGATGAAGCGCTTACCAAGGGCACGGCACAACCCGAGCCGTAAACGGAGCGAGGACTCGTTGAGATAGGTTGGTTGGAATAATCTCGTCGGGATGGGGCACGTCCCGCCTGTCCCTGGGTTTTCGTCCCCTAGCGTCCGGTTTCGATAAGTGAGGTGCCATTGCAGTACAACTCGCAGTGCACCGTTCCCCCAGCGGTGCAAGCGTGGCCCGCCAAACATGCCGCATTGCAATTCGTTGCGACCGAATGCTGGCCCTCTGTGCCAGCACTGCAAGGCGTCAGGCCTGCCACAGCGCCCACCGGTGGCTTCCCGGCTTTGAACATGTAGGCTTGTTGCTCATAGGGCGGCGAGTTAACGTTCGGAACGTCCTTGCCGCCGGCGGCCGTGTTAACAATGTAGTTGGCGAGACTTCCACTTGAGCACCAACAAGTCCCAATTTCGATATCCTGGACGAGATTTGGGACGCTCTCGGAAATGGTGTAGTCGCTCACCACTCCGGCGCCACTGATGTCCGCACCGTCGAACTTGATATTCGCAGCATCATTGATCTTAATTCCCAGCGATCCGGGAGGGCCGCTGGAGGGAACGGCAGTTTCCATATGCCAAGTTCCCGCGAAAAAAATACCGCTGACGCCCGGGACCGCGCCGCTTCCGTCGTTTTGCCCGTCGATTTTCAACTCATACTCATTTGGTCCCGCATGCTGGCAGCTTCCGCCAAAAAAAGTAATGTTCGACACCTGCTGTGTTGCTCCGGATCCTTGAATCACGCAAGGTTGCGCTCCAGTCACGTCGTAGCCACCGCTATCCGATGTCAGGTTCCATATAGTCAGATCAGACATCCCCGTCGAAGTTCCCGGTTGCGCCCGGAAGCCGATGAAAGGTCCATTGACAACGATGGTCGTGTCTTCGATTGTGCTGCTAGCGCCGGTTCCCTGCACATCCAGCAAAGCGCCGGTAACGGTCGCGGATGGATTTCCCAAGAGCGTGCATCCTTTGGTGATAAAGATGGACCAGCCGTTGCGTGGCGCGGAGGCGATGATTGACTTAACTTTGGCAGTCGCGGCGAGATACATTCCTGCCTCGCCTCCGAAATTCGCGGCCTCTCCCATCATGTCGCAAACCACTGAGGAACCATCCCCCACAGCGAAAATATCGGACTCGCTCGCGTCTGTAATATTAAAAAGTGTCCGTGCATCCAGCAGCAATTCCACTCGCTTCGGAGAAGGACCTATCTTAATGGGAGCCGCGACGGTCTGCGAGGTGGCACCAAAACTGCGGAAATCACAAATGCCTCCGTACTGGGGCAGCGCGGCGATGCAAGCGTTAATCTGCACGTCCGCCGTGCCTCCGGTTTGCGGTGTCGCGTGTTTAGTATCGCGTTGTGGAGTCTGACCCACCGACAGGTGCGCGACCGCTAGCGCGAAACAGGATAGCATTCCTATATAGCGCAAAGAGAAATGCATAGATCAACTCCTTCAATTTCTATGAGCAACTTGGGTTCTGAAGTGCCTAGGAATTGCAACGGTCGACACCCACTCTGGCAAAAATCCGCTGATTACGCGCAACTTTAAATGTGGATGGTACTGGATGTCAAAGGAAAATTGGCTAGCTCGCCCGGTTTTCACGAGACTGTCACAAACTTCGACGATTCCTATCGACAGTCAACTGTCCTTGCGGTAGAGCAGGTTGCGCATCGCGTCCCGGCGGGCGGCGTTGGCTTGCTTGTCCGTCTTCCATCCGTCGGAAGCGTTCGCGTCTTTATCGGAGGACTCCTCCTTGCTGCACGATGGGCAACGGTTGGCGAAGCCGGGTTTGCCAGGCTTCAATTCGAATTCTTCTCCGCAAGCAACGCAGGTTTTGATGGGATAGCCCACGACAACTCCCTCACGCTTTAATTCAGAAAGTACTGCCGATACAGCGTGTCTCTTTGAGCGGGGCGGAAGCCGGCGTCGCGGATGATGCGGCGCAGCTCTTCTTCTGTCGTGCAGTTGGTTACGCCGGCGGCACGCACTACGTTTTCCTCCAGCATCACAGAGCCTACGTCGTTGCCGCCGAAGCGCAGACCCATCTGGCAGACTTTTAATCCTTGCGTGACCCAACTGGATTGCACGTTGAGGAAGTTCGATAGAAACAGACGCGAGATCGACAGCACCTTCAAGTACTCGACCGCTGTCGCCTCGTCCCAGTGGCGGCCGCCGAGGGCGGTGTGTTGCGGCTGAAAGCTCCAGGGGATGAAGGCGGTGAATCCGCCGGTTTCTTCCTGCAAGTCGTAGAGTTGCTGGAAGTGGTTGACGCGGTGTTCGTAGTTTTCGCCAACGCCGAACATCATCGTCGCGGTGGTGCGCATGCCGATCTGATGGGCGGTGCGGTGAACGTTGATCCAGTCGTTGGTCAGGCACTTGAGGCGGGCGATTTTATAGCGGACTTCGTCGTCGAGAATTTCGGCGCCGCCGCCTGGAATGGAATCGAGACCGGCGTCGCGCAAGCGGAGAATGGTGTCGCGAATGCTGAGGTTGCTGTATTCGGCGATGGCGATGATTTCCGAAGCTGAGTAGCAGTGCAGATGAACTTTAGGAAAACGTTCTTTAATGCCCCGCAGCATCTTCTCATGCCAGTCGATTTTGAGATCGGGATGCAGGCCTCCCTGCATCAAAACGCCGGTGCCGCCAAGCTCGACGGTTTCGCGAATCTTGTCGTAAATCGTTTCGAAATCGAGAATGTAGCCTTCTTTCGCGGCGGGGCCTTTCAGTGGACGGTAGAAGGCGCAGAAGGTGCAGTACTCGGTGCAGAAGTTAGTGTAATTAATGTTGCGGTCGATAATGTAGGTGACCACGCCCTCGGGATGCTTTTGACGGCGGACAGCGTCGGCTTCCATGCCGATGCCGATGAGGTCGTCGGAATGGAAGAGGTCTAGGGCTTGGGACTTGGTTAGGGACATGATTTAACCTGATTAATTTTAGCGGAGTCGAAGGATTCGTTCAAAGTGGGGGGCAGAAACGTTTGGCGTACGCTACGGGGCGGTTAAGAGGGAGATCCTTCGCTTCGCCTGAAGAACGGCTCCGCTCACGATGACACCGCAGAGCATAGGGACGGGTATTTTTCTTCTGCGACCATTTTTAGTCTGCGAGCATCTGCTGCTGCGGGCTTCGCGCGGCAAGGTTGGGGTTTCGGGGAGGGGCTGTCATGAATCGAGTGCCGGTTTGGTTTGAGCGGAAGTTTGAGTTTTCGTTCCCGGCGGAGTTGCTGCCCAATTTGTGTGCGCGGCTGCGCGGGACTCCGGCGCGACTGGAGGAAATGGTGCGTGATCGCGCGGCGGCGGCGCTTGTACGGCGGCCGGGTGAGAAATGGTCGGCGCAGGAGCATGCCGGGCACTTGGTTGATCTGGAATCTCTATGGAGCGCGCGGGTGGATGACTTTGTAGCCGGCGCAAAACAATTGACCGTTGCCGACCTTACGAATCGCAAAACGGACGAAGCGAATCACAATGGGCGGAAGATGGAAGAAATTCTGCGCGAATTCAGACAAGGACGATTGCAATTGCTCGAGCGCGTGAAGCGGCTGAGGCCGGAGGCGTTCCGGCGCACAATTCCGCATCCGCGGTTGCAGCAGCCGATGCGTCTCGTGGACCATTTATATTTCGTTGCCGAACATGATGACCATCATCTGGCGAGAATGTGGGAAATTATCTCTGCGGGTTAGGCTTGGTCTTCTTCTTTCTCTGGTGGCGAAGGTATCCAATCAGCGATACGACCCCGCCGATCACGGCCACGCCGGCCAGAATTGACAGCGCCGGTTTGTAATACTGAGAAAAGAACCGCAGGACGTGCCGGCCGTAATGAAATCCCAGACTGGCGAGAATGGTATAGCGAACTCCGCGGCCGAGCGCCAGAGCCGTGAGAAATTTTTTTCGCGGATACTGCATTACGCCCGCTACCAGCAAAAAAGGGACAAAGGGAAACGGCGGAGGCAAGATTGCGGGAATCGCCACGGCCCCGAATCCCCAGCGCTCAAAGGCTTGGTGAACCTGCCCAGTTCTCTTTTTCGAGAGCTTCCACTCCATGGTTTCCTGACCGCCCTTGCGAGCCAGCGAGTAAGTGATGTAGCCGCCGATCACCGCGCCCAGCGTGGCCATCAGCGCATAGTAGAGCCATGGCTCCTGATGGCGGGCGGCTAGCCAGATGGTGAGAACGTCCATGCTGCCGGTGAGCGGAATCACGGAATTGTCCGCGAGGCCCAGCAGGACCAAACCCACTCCGCCGAGATGACGCAGCTGTCGCCAGATAGGAACGGCGAGCCAAGGATGGGGATGGAAAAGCATTCCCGGTTACAGGAGTTTACAGGGAACAGGGGTTGCGGATGTGAGACAGTCGCAGCCCTAAACGGTCGCGGCCGTGGCCACACTCAGGAAACAAATCTCAGGCGCGGCTGGCAAAGCACCAATTTCGGCGGCGTGGCGGTAGAACAGCTGCAGGCCTTCGAGACAGCCGGGGTCAAGTTCGTAGTGAATGTTTTCGGTGATGTAGCTGCGGACCTGGCCTTCGGTCAGGCCGATGCGGGGGGACCATTCGCGGGCAAGCTGGTCCAGATTGGCGGATAAGAGTCCGTGGTCGCGGGAATCCTGAAACACCTGCGCCAGATCGAGCGCGGGATCGCAGTCCTGCAGCGCAACGCTGCGGACGCCCCAGAAGGCGAATACGAAGGGCTTGCCGGTGTAGCGGATCCACTCTTCCGCGAGGTCGAGCGTGTAATAACGCGAGCGGTCTACTTGCAGGGCGGGGTCGCCGATCAAGAGGCCGGCGTCGTTGGCGGCGAGCATCCCCTCGAGGTCGGGAGGCATGTTCGTAAACGTTCGGCTCCCGCCCAGCCATTTTTCGAAAAGGATTTTCGTCAGCGCCACTGACGTCATCGAAGAAGTATCGAGCGCGACGGTCTGGATGTTTTCTACAGGAACTTTGCTGACCAGCAGGATCGAGCGCACGGCGCGGCGGGAAGCGATGGCGACGTTCGGCAGAATTTGCAGGCCAGGAATCTGTGCGTAGGCCGCGGCAGGAATGATGCCGATATCGGCGGTTCCGGCCTGGAGCGCGCGAGCGCAGGCGGATGGCAAGGTGTAGGAAATATCGAAATTGCGGGAGGCGCCGCCATGTTCGAAATCCCACATCAGCGGGGCGGTGTTGAGGTAAGAAATGGCTGAAATTCTTAGACGTCTCATTCCTGTTTTGATTCTAACAGACCTTATTCACAGCTGGCGTGTGATGGGTTACCTTGACTTCGTTTTCTGGGCATGACTAGATTCCGGGCGTCCGGGCTTCGGCTTCCGGTTTCCGGCTCTCGGCGTCAGACCTCGGGCGTCGGACCTTGGGCGTCGAACTTCGACTCAAGACTTGATTCGGAGGGGATTCCTTAAAGATGTTGAAAACGATCGCTCCATCGCCTGCTCCTACGCATTTGTTGGAATGGGTTGCATTGACCTTGACGCCGGGATTGGGGCCGACGCGGGCGCGAAAATTGGTGGAGCGCTTCGGGTCGGCAGACGCGGTGTTTCGGGCGTCGCTCACAGAGCTCGAAAGCACGGGGATTCAGGCCGTCTCGGCCCAGGCGCTGGCCACCGGCAAATCGGCGGAACTGGCGCGGGAAGAGATTGCGCGAGCTGCGGCGGCCGACGCAACTATGGTTTCGTTTGACGATGCTGGGTATCCCGCGCGGCTCAAGGAAATTTATGATCCGCCGCTGGTGCTTTATGCGCGCGGAAATGCCGAGGCGCTTACGCAGCCTGGTGTTGCGATGGTGGGCACGCGGCATCCAACTCCGTACGGGTTGGGCATGGCGGAACGGTTGGCGTGCGATTTGGCGGCGCGCGGGCTGGTGATTATCAGCGGCATGGCGCGAGGCGTGGATACGGCGAGCCACCGCGGGGCGATCACGGCGAAAGGCAAGACCATCGCGGTTTTTGGCACGGGCGTGGATGTGATTTATCCCAAGGAAAACTCGCGCCTGTCGGAACAGATTCTGGCGCTGGGCGGGGCGCTGATCTCAGAATTTCCGATCGGCACATTTCCCGCGCCGCAGAATTTTCCGATTCGCAACCGAATCTTGAGCGGCATGTCGGTGGGCGTGCTGGTGGTGGAAGCTGCCGAATATTCCGGAACGCGGATTACGGCGCGCTGCGCACTCGAACAGAATCGGGACGTCTTTGCCGTGCCGGGCAACGTGACCAACAAAAATTCCTGGGGACCGAACACGCTGATCAAGCAGGGCGCAAAGCTGGTGGCGACCTGGGAAGACATCTGGGAAGATCTGCCGTCGGAAGTGCGGCTTGCGCTGACTCCGGCGGCCTCGCCTGAATCCTCTGCATCCTCCTCTGCATCTCTATTTCCGGACGAAGGGCTCCCTCCTCACGAGAAGCGCATCCTGGGCCTGCTGAAAGCCGACGAATCCACGCACATCGACGAAATCGTGGAGAAGCTGGAGACGGAATTGTCGTCTTCAGAAATCTTTGCAGCGTTGTTCGAGCTGGAGTTGGCAGGCAAGGTTCGGCAGATGCCGGGGAAGAATTTTGTGAAAAGCTTCTGACGGCAGCCGGCAGTTTTCTTCCGGTAACTTGTTGTCAGCTTGACATTCGTGCTAGCTTCGGAAACATAAACTCGGAGAACTGAGGGGAAATTGGCAAAAGGGCTTGTCATTGTCGAATCGCCGGCCAAGGCGAAGACCATCCAGAAATACTTGGGGAAGGGCTTCACGGTCGAGGCGTCGCTGGGGCACGTGAAAGATCTGCCCAAGAGCATTCTGGGCGTGGACACCAGCAACGACTTCGAGACCGACTACGTCGTTATTCCCGGTAAAGAGAAGGTTCTGGCCAAGCTGAAGAAGCTGGCCGTTTCCATGGACTCCATCTATCTGGCGCCTGACCCGGACCGCGAGGGCGAGGCCATTGCGGCCCATCTGGCGTTCGAACTCGAGGAGAACGGCGCCAAGAAGAAAAAAGCCAAGAAGCTGAAAAAGGGAGAAGTCGAGCCGCCGCCGCGGATTCAGCGGGTCACGTTCAACGAAATTACCAAGCGAGCGGTGCAGGCGGCGTTTGAGCATCCGCGGG
Organism: Candidatus Sulfotelmatobacter sp.; assembly: GCA_036522075.1. Lineage (GTDB taxonomy): Bacteria > Acidobacteriota > Terriglobia > Terriglobales > Acidobacteriaceae > Sulfotelmatobacter. The sequence continues at coordinate 18,224 of DATDGM010000141.1, read as the reverse complement.
CCATCGACCAGAACTTAGTCGACGCACAACAAGCCCGGCGAGTGCTCGACCGGCTGGTGGGATATCAGGTTTCTCCGTTGCTGTGGGATAAAGTGCGCCGCGGGCTTTCGGCGGGCCGGGTGCAGACGGTGGCGCTGCGCCTGATCGTGGAACGCGAACGCGAAATCAAGGCGTTCGAGAAAAAAGAATATTGGACGATTGACGCAAACCTTGCCGCGACAAAGCCGCCGGCATTTGACGCGCGCTTCCTGGGCAAAGGCGAAGAGAAGATTGAAGTCACGAACGGCGAGGATGCGGAAAAGATCCGCATTGCGCTCGAAAAAGCCGATTGGGTTGTTCGCTCGGTCGACAAGAAGGAACGTCGCCGCAACGCCGCTCCTCCATTCACCACCAGCAAACTGCAGCAGGATTCTTCCCGCAAGCTGCGCTTCAGCGTGAAGCGCACCATGATGATCGCGCAGCGTCTCTATGAAGGTGTGGAACTGGGCGAAGAAGGCTCTGTGGGCCTGATCACCTACATGCGTACCGATTCCACGCGCGTGGCGCCGGAAGCGATCCAGGAAGTGCGCGACTACATCGGCAACGAATATGGTCCGACTTATCTGCCGGAATCGCCCAATACATATAAGGAGAAGAAGGAAGCGCAGGGGGCGCACGAAGCCATCCGGCCTTCCTCTGCGGCGCGCCACCCCGACCTGGTCAAACAATACTTAAAAGAGGATGAGTTCAAGGTTTACAAGCTGATCTGGCAGCGGTTTGTGGCGTCGCAGATCAACCCGGCCGTGTTCGACCAGACCACGGTCGATATTGACGCCAAGAACGGCGCGGATGTGTTCTGGTTCCGCGTGACGGGATCGGTGCTGAAGTTCGACGGATTCCTGAAAGTTTACGAAGAATCGAAAGAAGGCAAAGACGAGGAAGACGAAGAACTGAAGCACAAGTTGCCTGCGCTCGACGCTGGCCAGAAGCTGACACTGAAAGAACTGAAACCAGAGCAGCATTTCACCGAGCCTCCGCCGCGCTACAACGAAGCATCACTGGTGAAGGAACTGGAAGAGCGCGGCATCGGCCGGCCTTCCACCTATGCCGCGATTCTGACCACTATTCAGGAGCGGCAATACGTACAAAAACTCGGCGGGAAGTTTACTCCGACGGAAATCGGATTGGTGGTGACCGATCTTCTCGTGGAAAACTTCCGCGACATTTTCGATCTGCAATACACGGCGCGCCTGGAAGAAGAACTCGACGAAATCGAAGAAGGCAAAGAAAAATGGACGGACGCGCTCGCGGAGTTCTACAAGAAATTCCAGAAGGACCTCAAATATGCTGAAAAGCATATGGAGAACATCAAGCGGATGGAGAAGCCCACGGACGAGAAGTGCGAGCGCTGTGGGTCGCCGCTGGTGATCAAGTGGGGCAAGCACGGGTCGTTCTACGCCTGCAGCACCTACGATAAAGAAGATCCGAACACCTGCACCTTTACCAAAGAAAATCCCATCAACCTGCCCGATCTGGATTCGGCCGACGTGCAGGAAACTACGCAGGAAGAGTACTGCGAAAATTGCGGCCGCGTGATGGTGCTCAAACGCGGGCGCTTTGGGCAGTTCATGGCATGCACGGGCTATCCCGATTGCAAGACCACACGACGGCTCGACCAAGGCAAGAAAGTCCCCGACATTCCACTGGATGAACCGTGCCCGAAGTGCGGACGGAATATGATGATCCGGCACGGGCGCTTCGGCGAGTTCACCGCTTGCAGCGGATATCCGGAATGCAAGTACGTGAAGCAGAATTACATTGGCGTGAAGTGTCCGGAGTGCAAGGAAGGCGACTTGGTCGAGAAGCGGGCACGCAAGGGCAACACGTTTTATGGCTGCGGAAATTATCCCAAGTGCAAGTTCACCTCCGCTCATAAACCGATCGCCGAGAAGTGCACCAGCTGCGGGAGCGAATATCTGGTGGAGAAAAATCTGAAAGCCGGTCCGGTGATAGCCTGTCCAAACAAGGAGTGCGACTACGAACGGCCGGCGCCGCCGCAGGCGGCCTCAACCAGCGCTTGAACGAGATTTGGTAATGGCGAAATCGGGTAATAGGGTAATTGAAAATCTCTATGCCTTCGTGAGAACGGATTTTTCTACTTCGCAATCGGCTCCGCAACAATTACTCAATTGCCCAATTTCGCAATTACCCAATCCAATTTGTGAGGTGCGTTATGGCGAAGAAACTAACCGTTGCGGAAGCTCAGTTGGTGCTCCAACTCTACGATCTGCGCCGCGAAGCGGAGTTGCGCAAGGCTCGCGCCTGGTGGCTGGGAGAATTCTGGCCACAAGATGCCGACGACTATCTGAAGGTGCTGCAGGCGGGTGGGCCTGAGAACGGCTGGCTGCGGCAAGTGGCCAGCTACTGGAGCATGGCCGCCTCGTTCGCTCTGCATGGGGCGATTGACGCCGAGTACTTTCTCCAGCCGGCCGTCAGCGGAGAAATGGTATTTGTTTTTGCCAAAGTTCATCCCTTTCTCCAGGAGATGCGGGAAAAGCTTGGCGATCCTCACTCGTACGGCAACATCGAGAAAGTCATCATGAGTTCCAAGTTTGGGCGAGACCGGCTCAAGTTGACCCTGAAGCGAGTGGAAGCGATGCGAGCGAGGAGGAAAGCTGGCTCCTAAGCTTCTAGCTTCTGACTCAAAACCCCTTCAGGCGTCCTCCTAAGCGTAGCGCTTTTCGGCGGAGCAAAGAGCCTGCCCTGCGCTAAGCCCAAGGGATCTCCTGGTTCACCGGCCTGATGGCGTAAGCCAAACCGCATCCCTGCGTAACGCCAGCCAAGCCACCACCATCCGATGGCTAGAAGGTAGAACCTTCTCATCTGTTATTCTAGACGGCTGTGCGGATGATCTGGTGGTTCCTGATACTGGGCGTCAGTACGCTGGTGGTGGTGTGCGTGGCCATTGCCTTGTATATGCGGTTGCGGCGCCATTTGTTGCAGGTGCACGCGGCCGAAGCGGCTGCGCACCAACATCCGCCGGATGCTGTTGATCACTGAGCCCGGAGACTTCCATGGCAAGACTGGCACTACATGCCCTCAGCACACCCCAGGAACGCATGCTCGAAGCAGCGCGCCAAGTGGCGCTGGTGGTGGGCGCAAGCTTGTTTGTGGCGTTGTGCGCACGCATTACGATTCCCTTGCCGTTCACGCCCGTGCCGCTGACGGTGCAGAACTTCGGCGTGCTGCTGGTGGGATTGCTGCTGGGCAGCCGTCGCGGATTCGCGGCCCTGGTCCTTTATTTAGCGGAAGGCGCGATGGGGATGCCGGTGTTCAGTCCGGTGGGGGGCGCGGGAATCGCGCACCTGTTTGGCATCACAGGCGGGTTTCTTCTGGCCTATCCGCTGGTCGCCGGGCTGGCGGGAGTTGTTTTTGAGCGTGGGACGAAGAGCTTTACCCGGGCCGCGGTCGCGGGCCTGCTGGCGGAGATTCTATTGTTCGCGAGCGGGCTGACCTGGCTTTACGCGGTCACGCATTCTTTGGCGACGGCGGTTCTTTGGGGGCTTTACTGGTTTATCGCGGCGGAGGTATTGAAGGTGATGGTCGCGGCGGCGATTGGTGCGCGGTGGAGTCGTGGCCCGGCGGCGCAGTAAGGCCGGCAAGCTTGGTTACTGCTGCGAGCCGCGCGAGATCCTTCGCTCCGCCTGAAGAACGGCTACGCTCAGGATGACGCCTGCAGGAAATGAGTTCTCGCGATTCCGCGCAGTGCGATCGTTGCAGATGAAGTGAATTTCTGGAGTTATTTGATGACTGCCGTTTCTGAACAATCCGTGAAAGTTCCTTCTTCTTCCACCGACGTGCGCGAGATTGCGGTGGCGCATAGCCCCGACTCTGACGACGCCTTCATGTTTTATGGCCTCGCGACCGGAAAGGTTCGCACGCCGGGACTGCGCTTCAGCCACACTCTGTGCGACATTGAAACCCTCAACCAGAAAGCTCGCGAAGAAGTTTACGACGTTACCGCCATTTCTTTTCACGCTTATCCTTACATCCAGGATAAATACGCGCTCATGGCCTGCGGAGGCAGCGTGGGAGAAGGTTATGGGCCAATGATCGTCTCTCCGCGGGCGTTCACGCAGAGTGAAATCAAGAAGAAGCGCATCGCGGTGCCGGGAACGCTGACCACGGCGTATCTGGCGCTGCAACTTTTTGCTCCGGGCGTGGAGACCGACGTGGTCCCCTTCGATCAGATCATTCCGCAGGTGCTCGAAGGCAAACACGAAGCCGGATTGATTATTCATGAAGGTCAGCTGACTTACGACAAGTCAGGTCTGCATCGCATTGTGGACTTGGGAAAGTGGTGGCAGAAGGTGACGGGATTGCCGCTGCCGCTGGGAGGGAATGGCATCCGGCGTGCGCTAGGGACGGAGTTGATGACGTCGGTGACGGCGGCGCTGCGCGAGAGTATTCAGTACGGTCTCGATCACCGCGAGGAAGCCTTGGCTTACGCCATGCAGTTTGCCCGCGACCTTGACACCGAGCAGGCCGACAAGTTTGTCGGCATGTACGTGAACGAGCGTACCCTCGATTATGGCCCGGATGGCCGCGAAGCGGTGCGGCGGTTGCTCGATATGGGGCACAAGGCTGGGATCATTGGGCCGGAGGCGAGAGTGGATTGGGTGTAGGAAGCTAAGCTTCTAGCCCTTAGCTCTTAGCATTGGCTTATGGCAGGAACCCCTGACGCTGCGCGTGCTCGCTAAAAGGCCGACCAGCGTTTGATTCTTACGGAAGCCCCGACAATCAGCCCAGTTCCAAAAACATTAGACGAACGCCTTAAGCTAAGAGCTAAAAGCTAAGAGCTAAAGGCTAAGAGCCAAGAGCTTGCCAGCCCAAACCCTTCTCATCGACGCCGACGACACGCTTTGGGAGAACAACATTTACTTTGAGCGGGCGATCGCGCAGTTCATCTCGTTCCTCAATCACCACGACTTCTCTCCTGACCAGGTGCGGGAAGTGCTCAACGATGTGGAACGCGAGTGCATCGTTACACATGGCTACGGCTTGCACAGCTTCGCCCACGCGCTGGTCCGCACGTTTGAACGGCTGAGCGCGCGCCCGGTTACACCCGAATTGCACGGGCAGATTCAAAGCTTCGCCCACACCATTCAGGATCATGCCATCGAACTGCTGCCGGAAGTTGAAGAAACATTGCGGCACCTGGCGATGCGACATCGGCTGATCTTGGTGACCAAGGGTGCCATTGCGGAGCAGAGCGGGAAGATTGAACGCTCGGGATTACAGAAGCATTTCGTAGAGGTTGAGATTCTCGCCGAGAAAAATGTTGCAGCTTACGATTCCGTAGTGAAGAAGTACGATCTGGCGCCCGACTCCACCTGGATGATCGGCAACAGCCCGAAGTCAGACATCAATCCCGCGCTGGCTGCCGGGCTGCACGCCGTGTTTGTGCCGCATGGCGATACCTGGGTTCTGGAACATGAAGAGGTCAACGTCGCTCCCGCGCCACAGCGGTTGCTCATCGTGGGCCGTTTCGCGGAACTTCGGGAGCATTTCTAATTCGTTTGCACCCTCGAAACTCGGCGCTGATCCATTAAAAAACCGGCATAGCTTGCACGCTGTTAAAGTCTTCTCGCGCTCGGCGGTACCCTCATCAAATCGTGAATCGCCAGCGTCCATGGCCCTCTGGTGGCGGAACCAGCTTCGTCACCATGTTTCCTCTTGATCACTACCGCATCAAGGTAACCAACAAGCCCCCGCGCACGCGGCAATTGGGCATGTTACGCTCGATTTGCTCTGGATGTTCCGCACCACTTCGTCGTGGCGGTGCAGACCAACAATTTCCGGCGGCTATTGCGCACGGTTGAGGCGCTTTCCGAGCTCGGGCCCGAACTCACGGCCGAGCGCGAGTTCTCGGAAACTTCTCGCCTCATGCTGTCCGCGATTATGGAAGCGGCAGGCGCTCGCGAAGGCGCGCTTTTCCTCTACAGCGACAAGCCCGCCATTCTGACCTCCACTACGGCGCAGGGTTTCGCCCTGATGCCGGAGCCGGCCTTCATGCCTCTCCTTCCGAAACATGTCCATGCTTTATCCGCCGCGCGTGGTCCCATCGTGCTGAATGGCTCGACCTACTCGGTGTTCCTGAGTTCCAACGGTAATGTCGCTCCGGAATTGTTCAAGTGCCTGGCGCCGCTCAGAGCCGCGGGGAAACTCTCCGGCGTGGTCGCTCTGGGGCGCCGTCCGGGAGACGTCCTCTATGGAGAGGACGAACTCGCCGCCATGGAACTGCTGTGCAGCTACGTGGCCCTGGCGGTGCAGAATCACGCGCTCACGCAGACCATCGCGCAACGGGTCTCCGAGAATCTTCGCCTGATGGCGTCGCTGCATGGTTTCTACGACAACGCGTTGGAGGCGTTCGCCACCGCCATCGACGTGAAGCACGTCAACATTCACGGACATTCCCTGCGTGTAGGCCGCTATGCTTCTGCCATCGGGGAAGCTATCGGAATGGATGCTAGCGAACTCGCCGCCCTGCGGAGCGCGGGCTACCTGCATGACATTGGAAAAGTGGCCGTCGATCGCCGCCTCTTCGGCAAGGCGAGCGCCCTGGACCCTGAAGAATTTCGCGAGATGGCCGACCACACCGTCGTGGGGCACCAGATTGTGAGCACGGTGCAATTTCCCTGGCCGAAAATTCCCGAGGCCGTACGCTGGCACCATGAGCGTAGCGACGGTTCCGGTTATCCGGATCATCTGGTGCAGGACGACCTGCCCATGCCGGTGCGCATCATCGGAATCGCCGACGCGTTCGACGCCATGACCAGCGCGCGCCCTTATCGCGAGCCGCTTTCCGTGGGCAGCGCGCTCAGCGACCTGGTTCGCCTGGCTCCGCAGAAATACGACCCCAACGTGGTGCAGGCTTTGCTCATCCAGGTACGGCGCGACGCCGTGGGCAGTACCCGCGCGCCCCTGCTCACAGACCGGGTCGCGGTCAACATTGCGCCCAGCGACATCGATCATCTCGCCGCCACACTGCAGCATAAGGTGTCGCGCGGGAAGGTGTACGTTACGCAGCCATAAAACGGTCATCGGCTGTTGGCTGTTAGCTATTAGCTATTGCCTATCGACGCTTTGTCGGTTCCCCTCTGTCATTCTGAGCGAACACGCGTGGTCCGCGAAGGGGCGCACGAGGCATAGTCGAAGGGTCCTTGCAATCTGAACATCGCCTGCCCGGGTTGTGCCGCTCCATTTAATTTCAGCCGGCATTGGCTAAGTCTTTCCCAATCTGCACTTTGCCGATTGATTCAAGGCCCCTCACCACAGCAACTTAATCCCGCGGATTGGGTTCATAATGAGGAAGGTTTTCTTTCCTTTCTCGGATTCGCGGGAGTGTCGATGAAACCCGTTCGCGGCAAGGTTGCAGGAGTCTGGTTGGCCGTGGCCCTGGCCTGCGCCGTTCCACAACTGCTGGCGAAAAAGAAAGACAATTCCGCCGCGAACCCGGCCCCCGCCACTGCGGCCGAACAAAAGCGCGCGGTGCATGCGCTCAATCGCTTGACCTTCGGTCCCCGTCCCGGGGACGTGCAGCGCGTCGAGGCAATGGGCGTCGATGCGTGGATTAACCAGCAACTTCATCCTGGCAAAATTAACGATGCGGCTTTAGATGCTCGACTCGCCACGTTCCGCACCCTGCGCATGAGCCCGAAAGAAGTCGCCGAGAATTTCCCGGACGGAGCGCTGGTGAACCAGGTGATGAATGGAAAAAAGCCCATGCCCTCCGACGCCGCCAAGCGCGCCGTCTACCAGGTGCAGATCGCGCGGCAACAGGAAAAGCGGGAGGAAAAGCACAAAGAGAAGCAGCAGCAGAAGTCTGAAGCGGCAGGCAGCGCTGTGGGAACCGCCCCCGCATCGAATGCGCAGCCTGTGACGGCAGACGCGGAAAGCGGAATGATGAGCTCGGCCCTCAAGTCCGATGAGAACGCGGCCTCGACCAGTTCCGGTGAGAATTCCATGTCCGCTGCGCGGGCCGTTTCCTCTGAGACAAATCCCACGACGATTGAGGACCCCGAGGCGATGCGCCGTACCGGGCAACGGAACGAAATTCAGAAACTCCCCGACCTTCCTCCCGACCAGCGCTACAAGAAAATCCTGGCCATGTCGGTGGACGACCAGGTCGCTCTCGCTGACGCGATGCGCGGCGGCAAAGGAAAAGATTTTCTTGACGGGATGGACGCCAGGCAGAAAGAAACGCTGCAGGCCATGAACAATCCGCAGGGCGTGGTGACCGACGAGCTTCTGCAGGCGAAAGTGTTGCGGGCGGTTTACGGCGAGCGGCAGCTGGAAGAAGTGATGACCGATTTCTGGTTCAACCACTTCAACGTCTACATGGGCAAGGGCCCGGACCGCTTGATGATTGCCAACTACGAGCAGGATGTAATTCGTCCGCGAGCGATGGGCAAGTTCGAGGACCTGCTGGTGGCCACGGCCAAGAGTCCGGCTATGCTGTTTTATCTGGACAACTGGCTTAGCGTGGGACCGAACTCCATGAAGGCTTTGGGAATTACACCGGGGCGGCCCTATGCTTACCTGCCGCGACCCAACCGAAAGCCCAAACAGGTCAGCGGCCTAAATGAGAACTACGGCCGCGAACTGATGGAACTGCACACGCTCAGCGTGAACGGCGGCTATTCGCAACGCGACGTCACCGAGGCCGCGAAAGTTTTCACCGGATGGACGATCGACAAACCCAACGACGGCGGCGGGTTTAAATACGACCCCACCATGCACGAACCGGGCCCCAAATTTATCCTTGGACGTCGCATTAAGCCGAAGGGCGAAGGCGAGGGCATGGAACTGCTGCATCGCCTCGCGACCAGCCCGCAGACCGCGCATTTTATTTCGCTGAAGCTGGCGCAGCGTTTTGTGTCGGATGATCCCCCGCCAGAGTTGGTGGATCGCATGACAAAAACGTTCTTGAAGAAAAAAGGCGACATTCGCGAGGTGCTGACCACGCTGTTCCGCTCGCCCGAGTTTTGGGCGGAGGGAACCTATCGCGCAAAAGTGAAAACGCCGCTCGAGTTTGTAGCTTCGGCGGTGCGCGTCACCGGCGCCGAGGTGGATGATGCGTTACCTCTGGCTCGCCAGCTCGGAAACATGGGCATGCCGCTCTACGGCGCGCAGCCGCCCACCGGTTATTCCATGAAAGCGGAAACCTGGGTGAACTCGTCGGCGCTGCTCAACCGCATGAATTTTGCGCTGGCGCTGAGCAATGGAAAGATCAGAGGCGTGAAGCTGGACTCGGCGCAACTCTCCGGCCAATGGGCGCTGCCCGCCGATTCCGCGCTCGCCTTGCCGATTCTGGAGAACAATCTGCTCGCCGGCGACGTCTCCAAACAGACGCATGATTCGATCGCCGCGCAGATCCTCGCTCCGCAAGGAGCGCAGATGAAGAATGCCGCCGCCCAGAAGAAGCCCGCACCGCCGCCCGCGAATGTGAGCGTGATGGCGGGATTGCTGCTGGGTTCGCCGGAGTTTCAAAGGAGATAGCTACTGGCTTCTGGCTGCTAGCTTCTAGCTTGAATCTCTTGGCGCAGGCAATGCGGCGGGAGCAAAGGTTTTAGCTAGAGGCTAGCAGCTAGAAGGTGTTCTGAGGAGCTGCCATATGTCTATTACACGTCGCGTATTCCTTCGCAACAGCGGATTGGCCGTGGTTGGCACGGCGGCGGTGCCCAGCTTTCTTGCGCGCGCTGCGTATGGAGCGGCGCAAGCGTCAGGTGCGCGCACCAAACGCCTCGTCGTAATCTTTCAGCGCGGTGCGGCCGACGGGTTGAACATTGTCGTCCCTCATGGCGAGCCGCAGTATTACGCCATGCGTCCGAGCATCAATATTCCGCGCAAGGCCCTGTTCGATCTGGACGGACTCTTCGGATTGCATCCTTCCCTGTCACCGTTTCTGCCGCTGTGGGAGCAGCGTCATCTGGCGATCGTGCACGCGGCGGGATCGCCCGATCCTACGCGCTCGCATTTCGACGCGCAGGATTTCATGGAGTCGGGCACACCGGGCATGAAGGCCACGGAAGACGGCTGGCTCAACCGCTCGCTGCATGCGCTGCCGCAGCCGGCTTGGTCGCAGCCGAACTCGAGTTCCGCCTTCCGCGCGATCGCGCTGGGGCCGTCGCTGCCGCGCATTCTGAGCGGCTCGGAACCGGCGGTTGCCATGAACAACATCAACGACTTTTCCATCGGAGGAAGAAATCCCAAGCCCTCACCTGTGGCCACGGCGTTCGAGGCCATGTATGACCATTCCTCTGACACGGTGCTACACGGCACGGGAGAAGAAACTTTCGACGCCGTGAAGATGCTCAAGTCGGCCGACCCGGGAAAATACACACCTGCGCCGGGAGCAAATTATCCCAAGGGACGCTTCGGCGACAGCCTGCGGCAACTGGCACAGCTGATCAAGGCCAATCTCGGCGTACAGGTGGCGTTTGCCGATATCGGCGGATGGGATCATCACGTAAACGAAGGTTCGACCGAAGGGCAGATTGCAAATGTCTTGACGGAGTTCTCGCAATCGCTGGCCGCGCTCTGGACCGACCTGGGCGATCTGGGCGAAGAGACCGTAGTGGTCACGATGTCAGAATTTGGCCGCACGGCGCGCGAGAACGGCAATCGCGGCACTGACCATGGCCACGCCAACGTAATGTTCGTGATCGGTGGGCCGGTGCGGGGCGGAAAAGTTTATGGACGCTGGCCGGGCCTCGACCAGTCGCAACTCTACGAAGGCCGCGACCTCGCGCTGACCACGGATTTTCGCCAGGTGATTGGCGAAGCGGTGGCGCGGCATATGGGCAACACGAATCTGGCGAATGTATTCCCGGGATACGATAATCAGCCGGGCAAGTTTTTGAAGCTACTTGGGTGAGATAGTCGACGTTGTCCGGGGCTTGGCTCCGTTCGAAATTTCTTCGTGCAGTGGTTTTTCTCAGCGACCTCCGAGATCTTCTCTGGTGTCCGCATTGTCATTTAATTATACATTCTGTATGATTAAATTAGAGTTGAAAAGGACACATTTTTGACCCCGCGGACCTACGGGATGGCAAAGCGTCAAGCTGCGGGTGCCCAGACACGCGAGCGCATCCTCGCCGCGGCTCACGAGTTGCTGGCCGCTGAAGACTTTACCGAACTCACGATGGATGCCGTAGCCCGCAAGGCCGACGTATCTCGCCTCACTGTGTACTATCAATTTGATTCCAAGGCGGGTCTGCTCGAGGCGCTCTACAACTACATCGCCAAACGGGGCCAGATGGAGCGCCTGGCAGAAATTTTTCGCCAGAGCAACGATCCGTTGCGAACCTTGCACGACTTCATTCTGACCTTTGCGCGCTTTTGGGCGTCAGACCGCAACGTGATCCGGCGATTGCATGCGCTAGGAGGAGTTGATCCGGAGGTCGCGCCGGGCCTGCTCGCGCGCAACCAGCGACGGCGTCATGGCCTGGAAGTAATTCTTGAACGCTATTGCAGGGTGTACCCTCCGCTGTCGCCAATACAGGAGCCGGTGGCGCTCGACACGCTTCATATGCTCACCAGCTTCGAGACATTCGATGCTTTGGCGGGTGAGGGGCGCAGCGTGGAAGAAGTAGGGAAGATTGTCTGCAAGCAGGCAGACCATGCCATCGGCTTTACGCCACGAAGAGTATGACGCTGGGAAGGTCTTACACTTCTACTAGGACGTCGCCGTTTTCGATTTTCAGCGGATAGACCGCAACCTTCGCTCGCGCATCCTGCATGGCTTGGCCGGTTTGCGGATCCCACTGCCAGCCGTGCCACGGGCACACCAGTTTGTTGCCTTCGATCATTCCCTGCCCTAGAGGGCCCCCGCGGTGCAGGCAGACGTTGTCCATGGCGGAGATGGTGCCATTGACGTTGGCGACGCAGATGACTTTATCGCCACAGGGGAATTCTTTGGCTTGGTTCGTGGGAGGAAGATCGGATTCGGTGGTGAGCTTGGTGTAGGTCGGCATGGGAAATCAGCGGTTAACAATTGGCAATTAGCAATTAGCACTCCAGCATTCGGCCCCCGATATTGCGCAACCTCAGCCTTTTGAAAAGCATCGGCCGGAAGTCACCATTCGGCCGACTTTGCGCTGCTCGCTTCGCTTCGCTGGACAGCCGAGGCGGCTGTCCCCACATGATCATCGAACCCAGCTTGGCTAAATGCTAAATGCTAACTGCTATTTGGGCTGTAGCGTTTGGGCGATCATTACCTGGCGCTTGAAATTTTCTACCATGTTTGGGTCGAGGCGGACTTCGGTGGGCTTCTTAGCCAAGGTCATGGTGTCGATTTTGTCCTGCAGCTTGAGCAGGGCGTAGAAAAGATTTTCGGGGCGTGGCGGGCATCCGGTGACGTAGACATCGGTGGGAACAATTTTGTCTACGCCTTGCAGAACCGCGTAGGTATTGAACGGGCCGCCGACCGAGGAGCATGCACCCATGGAGATCACCCACTTGGGGTCGGGCATCTGGTCATAGATGCGCTTTACTACCGGGGCCATTTTCAGCGTGACGGTGCCGGCCACGATCATCAGGTCGCTCTGGCGCGGGCTGGGACGGAACACTTCGGAACCGAAGCGGGCAATGTCAAAGCGCGCGGTCGAGGACGCGATCATTTCAATGGCGCAGCAGGCCAGGCCAAACGTCATGGGCCACACGGCGGACTTGCGCGCCCAGTTGAAGACGTAGTCAACCGTGCTGATCATGAAATTCTTTTCGAATTTATTCTGCAGCCAGCCCATGAAGTGTCCTCGGGGAACGCCTACATTGGCAGTCTAGGGAAGTGGGAAAAGGGTTGTCAAACGCGGGCAGTGGTTCATTTTGGCTTACGCGCGTGGCCGGTAAGCGGGAGATCCTCCGCTCCCCCTGAAGAACGGCTACGCTCAGGGTGACACCTGGAAGGAACCGCTACCCGAGCGACGAGGCGGTACCAACGACCCGGGAACGTGGCACACTGAGGGCTTATGGCTAAGGCTCCAGGGCTGATAGAACGGGCGCAGAGCAATCTGTTCTGGGTGACCTCGCGGCTAGCGATGGGGTGCTATCGCACGTTTCCGCTGTTTGGACGGCTGCGGGCCTCAATTGCGATTATTCGAGACGGGAGCCGGGTGCTGATGATCCGGCGCAACGATGGACGCGGGTTGTGCTTTCCGGGAGGGCTGGCGTATCCGTGGGAGACCGACGAGCGGGCGCTGATCCGCGAGGTTGAAGAAGAAACCGGGCTCCACGTAACCGGGTGCGAGTTTGCGTTTCGTTATGACAGTGCGGGAGAAATCCCGGTTCGGATTGCGGTGTTCCAGACACAGGCGGAAGGGGAACTGCGGAGGTCGTGGGAAGGAAGGCCGGATTGGGTGGAACTGGCGAAGGCGCGGGCGGGAATTTTGCGGAGCCAGGAATATGTGGTCGAGCGGCTGGTGCAGGGAGAAGATATGGGCAAGAGTTAAAGGCGAGGAGCGAGAGTCAACCTGGATGGTTCGAGAAGGGACCAGCTTTCTTGCTCATGGTCAGATTGGCGGGCAAGAGTGCCCCCCCTACGCAAGCCCTTAACACGAGGCCTTACCACAAGCTGTCTCACGCCGCTATTGCGGCTCGGCGCTTTCGACTTTTTCTACGTGGATGGTTTTGGTTTTGGGGTCTAGGGTGCCGGTGATCTTGGTTTTCTGGCCGGCAAACTCGCGCACGGCGTCCTGCTTATCGAGGCGGTAGACGGTCTTGCCGGCCGACAGAACGAATTCCCCGCCCAGGTTCTTGATGCAGTATAGCGAGCAGGAGGTGCTGGTGCCGCCCATGGATTTCGATTTGAGCATCTCCTGGTGTGAGCGGGTGAGCGAATGCACGTTGAGGGCGCACTGGCTGTCGGAGACTTCGCCGTGGAACACTCTTGTGGCTTCGGACGGATGATTGTCGCTCTGGGCCTGGGCAGTGATCGCCCAGAGCATGATGCCTGCGGCGCTGCAGACTGCTATTCGTTTCATAACACTCCTGATAGCAATAATCGGTGGTACTTCAGTTTGGCTTACGCGCCGCCCGGTTGGCGGGAGATCCTTCGCTCCGACTCAAAAGAAGGCTAGGCATAGGATGACGACGTCGTGTAAAACGTGAACTGTCCCTATACCCCTCTCGGCAACTCGGGGCTGGGTTCTTGCGGCGCAAAAACCGCTTCCTCGGGATGACAAGCAAGACGGCACTACTCCCAAACCTTTCAGGGAACGACCGTAACCTTCATGAACATGCCTTCGTGTTCCTCACTGCAGATAACGGTGCAAACCGCTACATACTCGCCCGGCTCTGCGGGTGCGACCAGGTGAAACTCCTGCGTTCCGGGCTGGAAGAGCAGGTTCCATCCGTCAACTTTGGTTCGATCCTTGGCGCGCAGCAGGGTAAAGCCGTGAATCGAGCCATCGCGGTTCCAGGTTTTGGCTCGGCGAGCTGTCACGCGCAAAAGTATTGGTTCGCCGGCCTTGACCGTGATCTCCGGCGAGTGCAGTCCGGCGATCTTGTAGCGGCTATCGCGGTCTGCCAGCAACTCAACGAGATGGACTTGAGCGCTGGCCCGAGGCAGCACACCTAATAGAACCGAGGCCACGATCCCCACAACGATACCCTGAATTCTGAATGATGTTGTCATCGGTTTGTATGCGGTCATCTTTCTCGTTACTGCGTCATGTAGAACAGGACCAGCCGCATATCCTGGTCGGTGATGGTGGCGCGGACGCGCATGTGGCGCAAGACTGTCGCCATCATACGTGGGGGGAATTTTTGGGGAGTGGCGTGGCAGCGTCCGCAGTTGGCGCGAAATCTTTGTTCACCTTGCACGCGCATAGCGTCGACGTCATAGCTGCGTTCGACGGCGGCGCCGCTGATGTCTTTCTTGCTGGAAGGTTCTGCCGAGCGCGGAGAGTCTCCGGCAAAAACGACAAGGCTGAGCGCGAACAGACAAGACAGGAGAGCGAGGGACAGTTTTCCGAAGCGAGTGTTTCTGTTCATTGCGACACTCCCTGCGACGGCATGGCTTGCGTCGACGCGGCCTGGGCGGCCATGCCTTGCCCACTCCGGTTTTGCGAATTCATGCCGGGAGGGTTGACGCGACCCAGAGGAAACAGGAAGCGGTAGGCGATGCCGACAGTCCAGAGATTTTGATTGCCTGCCGCACTGAATTGCCGCCCGTAGCTGGCCACTACCTTAAAACCATCGCGCAAATAATAGTTCAGCCCGAATTCCCCTTCGCGCGTATTTGCACCCGGCAAGCCAGCGGCAAGGGCATCGCCGGAACTGATCGAGCCAAGGAAGAACTGTTCTGCCCTTCCCGCAAATTCGGTGCGGCGCATTACTTTGTTCCAGAAATGAAGTTGGTTCAAACGATAGGCGCCATCGACCCAGTATCCACTGCCCTGGTTGGAGCGGGCGAACTCGGAGTGAATGTTGAGCGGAAGCCGCGAAGCGAGCCAAGCAAAATAAAATCCAAAAGAATTTGTACGCGTATCCTGCAGCAACTTCTGGAAGGATGCGCCAACTTCGATGCGCGGACCGGGCAGGAACAGGCTCACCCGGCCGCCCACATCGCGCTCCGCATGCAGGTTGTTGTGGCTGGTACTGATGGCCGAAACGTAGGCCGCATAATTCAGGTTGACCTTGGCGTTGGCGGGGAATCCGCCGCGCAGCATCATGCCGTCGCCCGATTCCGCGGCCAGAGGCAGAATCAATGGATCCTGCTGCAGGCTGCGAATCCAGATAGGATACAGGCGCTCATTGAAAATGCCGAAAGGCGTAAGAAAACGTCCCAAGCTGACAGTAAGGTGAGGGTTGGCAATGTAGTCGGCCTGCAGATAGTCGAGGTTCTTGGCCACGGGGCCGCCATAAGGGCCACCATCAGGAGGACGTTGAAACTGGCCCTCAATCCCCACCCGGCCCTCCACCAACCAGTGGTCGCCGAAGGGAACGAGAAGAACAGGATTGATCTGGGTGTCGATCAGATTCTGGCCGCCGCTGACGAAGGTGAAGGCGCCAGCGCTGCCGCTGAGAATAGGAACTGGCTTCTCGGAGTCGGCCGTCTGAGCGGCTACATAGGCGGGCGCATGAAAACATAGGACGGCTGCGGCTAAGGCGATGGACCGCAGCCAGCAATGCTTCTCCCTTTTCATCCGGTGAATCCCATGCAACCCACTTAACCCCTTGAGGTGATTGTCCTTCAGGGTGGAGGGAAGCAGAACGTAACGGAGGTAACGATTGAGTACCGCAGTGCGGGAATGGGAGGTTTTCCGGTTTCAACACTCACAATTTGGGAATTGTTCCGTCTAAACCGTTGAAAAGGAGGAAGCCATGAACCGCCAACGTCGTTTCGCAAGCTGGACCGGTGCTGCCCTGGGAACGGTTTGCGCGCTGTTTGCACTTTCGCTGATCGCGCGCGCGTCTGATAGCCATGCGTTCACAGAGGAATTTCATAAGACCTACGCGATCAGCCCGGAGGGCCGGGTGGAGCTCGATAACATCAACGGTCCGGTCCACATTTCGGTGTGGGACCAGAATGAAGTGAAAGTGGACGCGATCAAGAGTGCGGGCACCAAGGAGCGGCTGGACGAAGTCAAGATTGAGGTCGAGTCGGGTGCGGACTACGTCTCCATCGCGACCAAGTATCCTGACCACGATCACACTTTCAACTGGGGATCACGCAACAATCCGGCCAGCGTGGAATACACGCTGACCGTGCCCCGCACGATTCGGCTGGATGAAATCAAGCTGATCAATGGGCAACTCGACATCACCGGAGTGAGCGGTGAAGTGCACGCCTCATGCATCAACGGAAGGCTGGAGGCGCACGATCTTTCGGGGCGGGCTGAGCTATCGACTATCAATGGGCGGCTGGAGGCGCGGTTTGACCAGCTGGCGGGCTCGGCAGTGGAACTGAGTTCGGTGAACGGGTCGGTGGAGTTGACGATTCCTTCGGATTCGAAGGCGGAGATTGAGGCCAGCACGGTTTCCGGCAGCATCGATAACGATTTTGGGCTGCACGTGAATAATCATCGCTTTATCGGACATGACTTGCGCGGCGAACTGGCAGGCGGAGGGACCCGCATCGAACTGAAAAATGTGAATGGACGGATTGCGGTGCGGCACGCGTCTGATGGACGGGCATTGAGTCCGGCGAAGGATTTGAGCCATCACGACCACGATGATGGGGATGACAGCGAGATTTAGGGGTGGTGCGGGGTGTGGTGACAACTTCCCTGGGCCGTGGCACGGGCAAGGGATGGCGGCGAGGATGCCGCCACAGCCTGCCCTGAGCCTGCCGAAGGGACGGCCGCCGGGGGCGGCGGCGCTACGAAACCCGTTGTGCTAATAGATCGTGTATCCGGGCGCGGGGGTGCGCAGGTCGGGCTTTGTGGCCATCAGCAGCAAGGCGCCCATCCGCTTGAACGCGCGCAGGTCTTCCAGTCTGTTGAAGGATTTGGTTTTGTAATCGTCCGGGGTCGGCGTATCGTCCGGGATGCGCCGGGCTTCTACGTTTTCGAAGGCATGCTTCTGCAGCAGGTCGATGTATTCCGCTTCTGAGCGCACGTGCACCGGGACTTTCAGCTTGTCGACCCACTGCAGGGAATACGAGTTGTTCTTGTACAGATTGATCAGGATGAACAACCTGCCGCGTGGCGCCATCACGCGAAATAATTCCATCAAGGCGCGGTCCTGATCGGGATAGTAGTAGAAGGACTCGACGGACAAAACTTGGTCGAAGAAGTTTTCTTCCCAGGGAATCTGCTGCGCGGAACCCCACACATAGAGAATGTTTTCAAAATCTTTGGAGGCGGCGCGGGCCTGGCGGACCATTTCGTCGGAGACGTCGACGCCCACGACCTGGCCGAATCCTTCCGGACCTTCGCCTACCAGCCGGGCCAGCAGGCGCGTGGCCCATCCCGAGCCGCAGCCCAGGTCGAGCACGCGCTCACCGGGACGAAGATTCATGAGGCGAATCGTTTTCTCGGTGATATCGAGATGATGGCGTTCCATCTTCTCGCCTTCGCCGTCGGCGGCCCAGCGGTTGAATTCTTGCTGCAGCTTCTGGTCGGGAGTTGGGGGCTTATCGGGCATGGTGATTCGATTGTAGCGCCGGCGTCTCGCCGGCTGGTGACGGAAGCCTGCACTAAGCTTGCCGGAGTCGGGGCGTGGCGGCGGGGCGCCGCCCC
>DATDGM010000140.1:0-92531 GCA_036522075.1 Candidatus Sulfotelmatobacter sp. | reverse complement strand
GGCTGTCCGTCGGGCCGAAGGCCCGAGGTCTTGCCATCGAGTACGCTGCCTGCATCAAAACCGGTCGAGCTTCGCTCGACCGGACAGCCGGGGGCGGCTGTCCCCACATGGGCCTTGGTGGAAACCCCGGCTGCGGGCAAGCTTTACGACGAGCCTTCGGAGGCCGACCGGTACCAGATGATCCGCACTTATTTTTCGATGCTGATCGAAGAAGAGTTGCCGGACGCGGTGGGCAAGATGAAGCAGTTTGCGTCGTGGTTCACGCATGGGGTACCGGGCGGGGCGGGTTTGCGCAAAGAAATTTACGAATCGAAAGCTGCGCCGGAAGTTCTGCGCCGCGTGGAAGATTTCTTTGAAGCCAGGTTGTGCGGCGTGGGCGCTCTTGCCCGCGAAAGCTAAGCGTTAGCGCTCTTTTACTCCTACTCCCCGCGCCACCATTTTCCCCAGCTCATCTTCCTCCACATATGCCCACGGGGTCTTCGGGTCGTGGGTGAAAACCGTCAGCCATTTTTCTGGGATGCATTTTGCGTAGTAGAGCTTTTTGCTGGCGATGGTTTGAAGGGGATAGAGGTCGAAGGACATGCCCCAGGTCAGGTCGATGTGGGCGGTGGTGGGGATTAGGTCGGAGATGTAGCAGGCGGTTTCCTCTGGGGCTAAAGCCCCGCGGTCTTTCACGCTTAACGGCACAGCTGAAGCCGTGCCCTTCCCGCTCGTGCCTCTCCCGCTTCTGCCCATTCCAGTACTCGGATTCCGCACGATCACCGCGTGCATGTGGGCGGTGTGGCCGGGGACGGTTTGCACTGAGATGCCCGGGATGATTTCTTCCCCACCTTTCAGCAATGTCATCTGGCCGCTGGCTACTAAGGGATCGTAGTTATCGGGGATGAAGCTGATGGCGTCGCGCTCGCTTGGATTGCGCGCGTATTGCCATTCGCCTTCGGGCGCGTAGTATTTCGCGCGCGGGAAGGTGGGGACGATTTTGCCGGTTTGGTCGCGGATGGTGTTCCATCCGCAGTGGTCGAAGTGGAGATGGGTGTTGATGACGATGTCGATGTCGTCGGGCGAGACGCCGGCGGCCGAGAGATTCGTCAGCAGCTGCGCGGGCTGGCCGTAGAACTTGATCATGCGGTCGGAAAGCTTGTTGCCCATGCCGGTTTCGACCAGGACGGTGAGTTTGCCGGTGCTGGGATGTTCCATGCGGATGAGCAGCGAGTTGAGGCCGGTGGTGACGCAGTTGCGGTCGTCCACGTCGAGACCGGCGGAAGCGACCTTCTTCGACCACATGACTTTGGGGACGACGCCGAAAAACGCGCCGCCGTCCAGGGGATATGTGCCGTCAGAAAAAATAGTGAGTTCGAAATCGCCTAGGGTTAGCCGGTGCATAAATCTAGTGTGACACAGGGAAGGCAACTTCTTTCGCCGTGGATTTACGCGGATAAACCCGACGGCCTGAAAAATCTGGGCAAATCCGTGCGGTCCGCGGCTCCTTGTTTTGTTAGGCTCTTGAACATGCGTCGACCGGCAGGCATTACCGTTATTGCCATTCTCTTTCTTCTGGCTGCGGGTTTTCTCGGGGCGGTCGGAGTGCTCGGGTTGTTTGCGCCCGGAACGATCTCGATGATGAGTGGAGCGCCGCTGATGTATGGGTTGGAACTGGCCGGGCCTTACATGGCGCTGCTGATTGGGAGCGCTTACGGGCTAGTTGGTTGGGGATTGTTCCGACTGCGGCGCTGGGCGCGGTGGGCGGCAATGATGATGATGGCCGTGGGCATCGGGTTATTAGTTCCCGCGGTATCGGCTGCGGCATCGGACATCGGGTGGTCGTTGCTGTGGTATGGATCGCAGATTATGGTGCGAGCGGCGGTGGCGTGGTATTTGGCGCAAGCGCCGGCGGTGCTGGAGAGTTTTGCCAAGAAATAGGGGAGGGCCTTTCGAGATGCGCTCGAACGGACAGCCGAGGGCGGCTGTCCCCACATGGTTCAGTCAAGTCGCAGAGAATGTCTTGCCACGGATTTGCACGGATCTTCACGAATAGTTCTTTTTTCATTCTGCCTGGTTTAGCCGTGAGATCCGTGAAGATCCGCGGCTTATTTTGTTTTGACTTTCGCCGGTTTGTTTTCTCCCACGCGCTGGCTGACTTCGAATTTCATCTTTCCTGCTTTCTTGTCGGCGTCGACTACGATGTGGTCGCCGTGGAGGATTTCTCCGTCCAGAATCTTCAGCGCTAATGGGTCTTGCACGAGCTTTTGGATGGCGCGCTTCAACGGGCGCGCGCCGAAGTTCGGGTCGTAGCCTTGGCTGAAGAGCAGGTCTTTGGCTGCGTCGGTGAGCTCCAGGGAAATTTTGCGATCGGCTAACAGGCGGCGCACCTCTTCGAGGCGCAGCTCGATGATCTTGACCAGCTGATCTTTGCCGAGCGGGCGGAAGACGATGATGTCGTCGACGCGGTTGAGGAACTCGGGGCGGAAGTGGGCGTGGAGCTGGGCCATCACTTGCTGGGAGGCTTCTTCGAAGGCGGCGTCTGCTTGCGCATCTTCTCGAGAACTGCCCTCGGATTTCGTCCCCGGGGAGCGGGCGAGTGTGTTCGCCCCTACGTGGTCTGATTGCAGGAACTGAGAACCGATGTTCGAGGTCATGATGATGATGGTGTTTTTGAAATCGACGACACGGCCTTTGCCGTCGGTGAGGCGGCCGTCGTCCATGATCTGCAGGAGGACGTTGAAGACGTCGGGATGGGCTTTTTCGATTTCGTCGAAGAGCACCACCGCATAAGGGCGGCGGCGGACCTGCTCAGTGAGTTGGCCGCCTTCTTCATAGCCGACGTAGCCGGGAGGCGCGCCGATCAGGCGGGCGACGGAATGCTTCTCCATGTATTCCGACATGTCGATGCGGAGCAAGGAGCGCTCGTCGTCGAAAAGAAATTCGGCGAGAGCGCGCGCCAGTTCGGTTTTGCCGACTCCGGTGGGACCGAGAAAAATGAAGGAGCCGATGGGACGCTTGGGATCGCTGAGTCCGGCACGGGAGCGGCGAATGGCGTTGGAGACGCGCTCGAGAGCGGCGTCCTGGCCGACGACGCGCTGGCGCAGGCGCTCTTCCATGGTGACCAGCTTTTTTACTTCGCCTTCGAGCATCTTGGAGACAGGGATGCCGGTCCATTTGGAGACGATGCGGGCGATGTCTTCTTCGTCGACTTCTTCCTTGAGCATGCGAGTCTTGCCCGGGGTCTCCATTTGCTTGGTCAGCTTGGCAAGTTCGTCTTCGGCCTGGCGAATCAGGCTGTAGCGGATTTCGGCGACGCGCTGCAGGTTGCCCTTGCGTTCTTCGGCTTGCTCTTCCGTCTTCAGCTTTTCAATCTGCTCTTTCAGGGCGCGAGCGCGGGCGATGAGGTCCTTTTCTTTTTTCCAATTTGCTTTGAGGGTGTTGGATTTTTCGCGGATACCGGCTAGCTCTTTTTCAATTACCCCTAGACGCTCACGCGAGTTCGCATCGTCTTCTTTTTTCAGCGCCTGCTTTTCGATCTCGAGCTGCGTGGCGCGGCGTTCGAGCTGGTCGATGTCGGTAGGGAGTGAATCGATCTGGATACGGATTGATGCGGCAGCTTCGTCGACCAGGTCGATGGCCTTGTCGGGCAGGAAGCGGTCGGAAATGTAGCGATGCGAGAGCGTAGCGGCGGCGACGATGGCGGAATCTTTGATGCGAACGCCGTGATGCACTTCGTACTTTTCTTTCAGGCCGCGGAGGATGGCGATGGTGTCTTCGACATTGGGCTCGCCGACGAAGACGATCTGGAAGCGGCGTTCAAGGGCAGCATCTTTTTCAATGTATTTGCGGTATTCGTTGAGCGTGGTGGCGCCGATGGCGCGCAGTTCGCCGCGAGCCAGCGCGGGTTTGAGCATGTTTGACGCGTCGATGGCGCCTTCGGCGGCGCCAGCGCCGACCAGCGTGTGCAGCTCGTCGATGAAGAGAATGACCTGGCCTTGCGAATCTTCGATCTCTTTCAGAACCGCTTTGAGGCGATCTTCGAATTCGCCGCGATATTTCGCTCCGGCGAGCATGGCTCCGAGATCGAGCGCGACCACGCGCTTGTTCTTTAGGACTTCGGGCACGTCGCCCGAAATGATGCGCTGGGCGAGGCCTTCGACGATGGCCGTTTTGCCGACGCCGGGTTCGCCGATGAGCACCGGATTATTCTTCGTGCGGCGTGACAAGACCTGGACGACGCGGCGGATTTCTTCGTCGCGTCCGATGACCGGGTCGAGCTTGCCGCGGCGGGCCTGTTCCGTCAGATCACGGGCATAGCGTTCGAGAGCTTGATACTTGGCTTCGGGATTCTGGTCGGTGACTTTTTGCGACCCGCGGATCGAAGTCAGGGCTTGCAGAATTGCATCGTAGGTTGCGCCGTGACGGGCGAGAATCTGCTGGGCGGCATCGCGCTTCAGATGCGTGATGGCCAGTAGCAGGTGCTCGGTGGAAACGTATTCGTCCTTAAAGTTGGCGGCTTCTTTGAAGGCCTGCTCGAGCAGCTTGTTGGTTTCGTTCGAGAGCGTGGCCTGCGTGGCGCTCCCGGAAACTTTGGGCAGCTTTTCGATCTCTTTGTAGAGGTCACTCAGGACCGCTTGGGGCCCGATGCCAACTTTTTCGAGCACGGGCGCGACGATGCCTTCTTTATCCTCGAGCAGCGCGGCCAGGAGATGGATCGGCAGCAGCTCGGGATTGCCGTGCTCGGAGGCGAGGTCGTTCGCACGCTGCACGGCTTCCTGGGCTTTGACGGTGAATTTGTCCCAACGGATGGGCATGGGTGCTCCTCCTGTCTTAGGTTTTCTTCTTGAGCTGCTTCCCTGGCGCTGGGTCTTGTCTCAGACCTGCGGCAGAGATCGCTTTCTCTCGGTCGCGAAGCTTTTCCAGAACCTTAATCTTCTCGGTGAAGCTGAGCTTCGACATGCGAACCTGCAGTTTCGGTTTGCTCATGGTTATTCCTTCAGGAACTTGCTCTCAAAACTCTTCCACTTCGTGTTCAAGCCGTGCCGCTCGAGAATGTCCTTCAGTCTTGAGCGGTCATATGGGACCTGCTCGATGAACTGAAGAATCCGGTTATGATCCTTGGCCCGACCGGTCTTCAGGGCGATAGCCATCAGGTGCTCCGCGGACATGACCCGCGTGACGGCACCCTCAACTTTGATCGTAATGGCTTCTGCCACGGCTTCCTGTTCCAACTCATCACTCGGCAGCAGGAACTGAACCGGCCAGTCGCCGATGACGATATACTCATCTTCAATTCTGCCGCCGCGCGTCTTCAGATACTCGTAAATTGGAGCGAGGCTGACTAGCAACCCGCCGGGTTCTGCCGGGAGTATTACGAATACGTCCAAGTCGACCGTTGCAGCCGGAGCCAAGTAAAACGTAGCGCCGACAGCGCCTCCAATGGCGTATTGACCAATCACGCCATCGGCTTGCATGTGGTTGATCGCCTGAAGAGTCGCTTTCACGATTTCTTTGACCTTGGAATATTGTGAACTAACTCCCGAAAAAATGGGAGGCGGTCACCTCTGCCGCCTCCCGTTCTCGCAGGCTAAAGCCCGCATTCGCCGTCGGTAAAACCCTGTCGAGCTTCGCTCGACCGGACAGCCGAGGGCGGCTGTCTCCACATGAGCATTGGCTGCTTTACGCAGCTTTGCTGGGGGCCTTGCTTTCGATGGTCTTTTCGCTGGCCACGGCCTGGCCGCCGACCTTGACTTTGATCTGCTTCGGCTTGGCTTCGGCTTTCTTGGGCAACGTGATCTTCAACACGCCCTTGTCGTAGTTCGCCGAGACTTTCTCGGAGTCCACGGTGGTGGGCAGATTGAAGGTGCGAGTGAAGCTGCCGTAGTGGCGCTCCACACGGCGGTAGTTCTCTTCTTTTTCTTCCTTCTCGATTTTGCGTTCGCCGTGCACGGTGAGGGTGTTGTTCTCCACGCGGACGTCGATGTCTTTTTCGTCGATTCCCGGGACTTCGATCTTCAAAGTGACCTGGTGCTCGTCTTCGTAGACGTCGACGGCGGGGGAGAAGCTTGAAGTGGTCAGAGATTCCTCCTGGCCTTCTCCGGCGTAGGACTCGCGGAATAGGCGGTTCAGGCGGTCCTGCAGGGTGGAAAATTCGCGGAACGGTTCAAAACGGGTAAGTACGGTCATGGGTAAAGCCTCCTCAGAATTGGTGGTGCAAAAACTTGATTGCGCGATCGGCTCTGGGTGCGCCCGGACGCATTCGTCCGGGGCTGCGTGTGCATTTTAGGGCCGGTCAGTTCATTAGACGCTTGATTAGCATAAAGGAAGCATAAAACATGAGTGTAGTATTGTCAAGCCAAGTATCTTGCTCATTTTCATTATGTTACGGACGCGATGACGCACTTTAAGTAGGCGGTTTCCGGGACATTCAGCAGGACAGGATGGTCCTTGGCCTGGCCGCGAACCTCGAGCAGGCGCAGGTTGCGGTGGGCGTCCAACGCGGACGAAGCGAGCATTTCGAGGAAGTTGGTCTGGCTGACATGGTAGGAGCAAGAGCAGGTGACCAGGATGCCACCGGGGTTGAGCATTTTGAGGGCGCGGAGGTTAAGTTCTTTGTAGCCGCGAAGGGCGGCGTCAAGGTCGCGCTTGGTTTTGGCGAAGGCGGGCGGGTCGAGAACAATGATGTCATAGCGGCGGTTGGAGGCGGCGTAGTCCTTGAGCAGATCGAAGGCGTTGGCTTCGATCCATTCGATCTCGGTCTGTGCAGATTGGGTCGCGGCGGTGCGGTTGAGGATTGCGTTCTGGTCGGCGACTTCGAGGGCGGGGCGGGAACTGTCTACCGCGGTGACGCTGGCGCAGCGCGGCGCGAAGTGAAGGGCGAAGCCTCCCTGATAGCAGAAGGCGTCGAGGGCATCACCGTGGGCGTATTGCGCGGCAGCGGCGTAGTTTTCGCGCTGGTCGAGGAAAGCACCGGTCTTCTGGCCAGCCAGGGCGTCGTAGTGGAACTGGACACCGTTCATGGTGATGATGGTGGACGTTTTCTCGCCCTGCAGCGGGCCGGACGAACGGGGAGGAAGCGTTTCGAGTTCGCGTACGTGCGGGTCTACGCGTTCGTTAATCGCTGCGGCGTTTATGTGCTGGGTGAGTTCAGAGATGACAGTTTCGCGGATAAGGTGGGCGTCCATTCCTTGGGTGAGGGCTTGCAGGGAAAGAATATCGTTGTAGCGGTCGACGATGAGGCCGGGAAGAAAATCGGCCTCGCTGAAGACGATACGATAGGCGTTGGTGTCGCGAACTACCTGGTCTCGATAGGCGAGGGCGGCGGCGATGCGCTTTCGCAGGAGAAGCTGGAAGTCGGCGACCGGTTCGTTTGAGATGAGCCGGATGGCGATTTGCGATGAACTGGAATAGAGAGCAGTGCCGAGAAGCTTGCCGCGCTGGTCGGTGACCGCGACGAGTGAGCCGGGAGGGACGCCGTTGGCGGAGAGAATGTCGGAGCGGTAGACCCAGACGTGGCCGGATTTCAGGCGGGTGGCGCCGCGGGGAGAGACTTTTACTTTGGGGAGGTCAGGCAACGCTGGCGTCGGGGGCATCAGCCCATACTAACTCGCCTGAGGATCTGGAGGGCGCGGTGCCAGGAATCAACATCGTCCGTCAAATGGTGAATGAGCGCTACCGGTTTTACAGCGATTAACTTCCGAATGGCCGTCGTCTATGGGTTTACGCGCGCCATTGATCAGGCCCCTCCGCTGGATAATATTCCCATCGCGTCCAAGGCATCTTCCGCGTAGGCCATTCCAAATCGCGGCAAGATTGCGCGTTTCGTTAGGTGTCTATTCGCTCCCCCCAGTTTTCAGCAGAAACGTGCCCAGACCAGGTTCGCGTCACGATCGTTTACGACCGGAACCGCAGTTGACCTGACTCGGCCCGGTTGGCTGAGCGCTACCTGTAGCGGAAGCCCCCCTGCGGCGCTACGACGAAATGTGCGCAACCACGCACGTCTCACCGGTTCACGGCGCTCATCATGTGCTCGGGATAACGCTGGCCAGCCGCGGCGTCGGCGGGGAAGAATTCGTTCAGGCGGCGGAGGTCTTCCGCGGTTAGGTGAACATTCAGCGCGGCCACATTTTCCTCCAGATACTTGCGGCGCTTGGTGCCGGGGATGGGGACGATGTCGTCTCCCTGGGCCAGCACCCAGGCTAGCGCTAACTGCGACGGCTTGCAGTTTTTTTCTTTGGCCATTTCTTCCACGCGGCGAACCAGGTCGAGATTTTTCTGGAAGTTTTCGCCCTGGAAGCGCGGGGAGTTGCGGCGGTAATCGTCGGCGGCGAGGTCTTCGAAGCGCTGGAACTGGCCGGTGAGGAATCCGCGGCCGAGTGGGCTATAGGCCACGAAGCCGATGCCGAGTTCGCGGCAGGCGCTGAGAATTTGGTCTTCAGGGTCGCGCGTCCAGAGCGAATATTCGGTTTGCAGCGCGGTGATGGGGTGGACTTTCATGGCGCGGCGCAGCGTTTGCGGGCTGGCTTCGGAAAGGCCGAGATAGCGGACTTTGCCTTGCTTGACCAGTTGCGCCATCGTTCCGACGGTTTCTTCGATCGGCGTGTTGGAGTCGACGCGATGCTGGTAATAGAGGTCGATGGTTTCGACCCCGAGGCGCTTCAAACTACCTTCGCACGAGTTCCGGACATAATCTGGCTTGCCGTTGATGCCGCGGACCGTCGGGTGCGCGGGGTCACGGACGATGCCGAACTTGGTGGCCAGGAAGACTTGATGGCGCTTGCCCTTGATGGCGCGGCCGACTAGCTCTTCATTTTTGTAAGGGCCGTAGACGTCGGCGGTGTCGAGAAAGTTGATGCCGAGTTCGAGGGCGCGGTGGATGGTGGCGATGGACTCGGCGTCGTCGCGTCCACTGTAAAACTCCGACATGCCCATGCAGCCGAGTCCCTGGGCTGAAACTTTGGGGCCGTTGAGGCCAAGAGTGCGAGTTTGCATGATGAGTCCTTTCAGAAACGAATGGAATTTAGCCGCGCCCAACGGCTGCCCGGCGACTTGCAAAATGTTTAGTTAATAGATGCGGATCAGCGGCTTCAGGGATTCAGTGACCTGGCCAATTTTGCTGGCCGGGATGCCGCGGGCGCGGACTTGGCCCACGAATCTTTCGTTATCGGATTCGGCGATGGAAATCAGCAGTCCGCCGGCGGTTTGCGGATCGAACAGCAAGGCTTTGAGATCGGCGCTGATTTCTTTTTCGTAGCCGACCACGCATTCCGCGAAGTCGCGATTCGCGTTGAGGCCGCCCGGAATATGGCCGGCGCCGATACATTCCAGAGCTCCGGGCAGGATTGCGATTCTGTCCGAGAAAATCTGCAGGGAGACGTCGCTGGCTAACGCCAGTTCACGGGCGTGGCCGATCAGGCCAAAACCGGTTATGTCGGTCATGGCGTGGACTGCAAAAACGTCGTTAGTCGCTGGCCGTTGGTCGTTGGCCGTTGAGCCCACTTGGCCTGTGGTGATTAATTCCGCCGCTTGTTTGTTTAGTGTGGTCATCGACTCTACTGCCGCGTCGATCCACGGTTGTTTGGCTCTTTGCTTCTTGATCGCGGTCGAGATCACTCCGGTGCCAAGCGCTTTCGTGAGCACCAATGCGTCTCCTGGTTTGGCCCCGCTGTTTGCCATAACTCTCTTGGGATGCACGACTCCGGTGACGGAATATCCAAACTTGGTTTCGTCGTCGCGGATGCTGTGGCCGCCGATCACGGTGCATCCGGCTTCGATCATCTTCGATAGGCCGCCGGCGAGGATGCGCTCGAGAATGGCGAGGTCCGCTTTGTCGGGGAAGCACACGAGCGCCAGCGAAGTGAGCGGGCGGCCGCCCATCGCATAGACGTCACTCAGGGCGTTAGTGGCGGCGATCTGGCCGAAAAGGAAAGGGTCATCGACGATGGGCGTGAAAAAATCGACGGTCTGCACCAGCGCCTGATCGGGAGCGATTTGATACACTCCGGCGTCGTCGGCGTGGTCGAAGCCGACCAGAACATTGGGGTCGTGTTGCCGGGCTAATTTCCCAAGCACCGTGTCCAGCGCCGCTGGACTCAGCTTGGACGCTCAACCGGCGGCTTTTACGGACTCCGTTAGGCGCAATGGCTTGAGTTCAGGCACTGCTTCATTTTTACCATGGAGACAAGGAGTCACGGAGAAATCAGGACACGTAAATGAGACCCGGGGATTTTCCCGGCGCCTCGTGGTCAGTAAAGAGGTTGCTACTTCACGGTGACGTCGGTGATTTGTACGTCGGGATATTGGCGGTTCCACTGCGCGGAAATGCTATCGAAGGTGAGGCGGAAGGGCTGGCTCTGGCCCGGCGGGAGCGGGGAGACGCTGAAGTCGACGGCGTCGGGATAAGGACCGCTGGTTTTCAAGGCGCGCAGCGGGACATCTTCTTTTTGCACCACCTGGCCCAGGTCGTCTTTGAAGACGACTTCAACCGCGGCGTGAGTCACGGTTTTGTCGCCAGCATTGGTCACGGTGCCGTCGACATAGCTGACCGTGGCGCCGACAAAATTCTCGGCCGCGCTCATCTTGAAATCGGAAAGCTTCAGGCTGGCGATGTAGGGCGAGGTGGGCTTGGCTACTCTCGGCGCTTCGCGCAAAAGAAACGCGAGCGCGAGCATGACCGCAATCACTCCTGCCACGGCGATGACAATGATCAAACGGCTGCTGTCACGTTCCTCGGGGACCGGAGTTTGCCGGCTCGAAGTTTGCTGACCCAAGTTTTGTTGACCCAGGCTGCCCATGCGGGAATTGTAGATGGTTGATTTTGGATTGTCGATGATTCGGGTCGCGAGGGCTGAAGTGGAACTTAAAACCTCACGCGGACGTGAATCGCGGCAATGGAAGAGGGTCTATGTTAACTCTTCTTTCGCCCCGCTGGATCCTCTGCAACTTTCTACCCACGGCTTACGCCGTGGGCTGCATTCTTTCGCCGCTTCGCGGCTGAAAATCGCTCTAACCGCGGGCGGCCAGCAGTTTCGCGGCGTTGTCGTGATAGACCTGCTGAAGAATCGAATCGGGCAAACCGA
This sequence comes from Candidatus Sulfotelmatobacter sp., assembly GCA_036522075.1. Classification (GTDB taxonomy): domain Bacteria; phylum Acidobacteriota; class Terriglobia; order Terriglobales; family Acidobacteriaceae; genus Sulfotelmatobacter. The sequence continues at coordinate 81,471 of DATDGM010000140.1, read as the reverse complement.
ATCCGTTCAAGCTCCAGTGATAGCCGAACTGGTCGATATCGTAGAAGTGTTCGTCCAGGGTTTCAAGAATACGGAACGTGACGCGGTACATGGGCTTGTCGAACCCCATGTCGGTTCCGTAGACGAGACGGTCGAAGTGCTTGGCATAGAACTGGGAGGCGAAGCGTGGAATGGGCGCGGTTTCGGCATAGCGCGCGGAAATGTCGGCGTAGAGATTGGGGTTTCGTTCGAAGAGCTCCCCGAGCCGCGACAGATCGTAGCCCAGGTTAGCGAAGTGGCAAGCCACGAACGTGGTTTTCGGATGGCGCTGTACGGTCCGCTCCAGAATTTCGACCATGCCGGAAAGTCCCACGATATTCGGCTGGTTGTCGAGTCGCCACTCGTAGGCGGTCATCAGGCCGTCGTTGAATCTGTCCATTTTCTGATACATCCAGATGGGGTCGGCCACGTGGAGGCTGATAGGCATGCCGAGTTCGGCAATCTTTTCGAAGAGCCCGTCCACACGCGGGTCGTCGGGATGCATGCCGGGGGCGTTCGACTTTCCGGATCTCAGGCCCTTGCCCTTGTCGTGGATTTCGCCGACTCCGCGGGCACCGGCCTGGCGGCAGCGTTCCAGTTCGCGGATTGCGGCCGGGCCGAAACCGGGCTCGTTGTAGCCAGCGAAATCGAAGCCACACCAGAGCTCGAAGCGGTCGGGATATTTTGAGTATTTGCGGTTGATCTCGTCGAACTCCGCGCCGGTCGCCATGGTCAGGATGATGGTTTTTTCTATGCCGACCTCCTCCATGTTGCGCACCCACTCGGCAATCTGCTCGGCGGTTTTCGCGAAGGGGTGCGAATGCATGTCGATGACGGGGAATTTTGCCTTCGCGACTTCCGTTACCGGAACTTTAAAGAGGGATTTCGGGCGGTAATCTTTGAGAAGGATTCTCTCGGGAGAATCGAGGCTTAACGCTTTTTTCTGTGTCGCTGTCGTGGCTGGAGGAAGAGCGGGCTCTTGCGCGTGGACGAAAGCGGCTGCGGAGGAGATGCTGCCAGCCAACCCCGCGGCGCTGGTGGTTTTGAGAAATGATCTGCGATTCATGGGATCTCCGGAAGAGTGGAATACTAAGCAGCAGTCTTGAAGAATGCAATGATGAAAAGGGCTCCCAGGAGCAGGTCGACTACGCCAAAGACCAAGTCTGACGCGTGCAGCCGATGCTGAAGATAGAGAACGATCAACGCCGCGCCATAACTGAACTTTTCCAGCACGGAGGGAATCATCATGGGGCGAAAGCGCACCGGGTCGCGCGCGATTACGACGAATGCGAATTGCCACGCCAGGCCCACTCCCACAAAGCCGTAGTAGAACGCGGGGTGGGTGAGCGGCGGAGGATCCTGGCGGCCGATCATATCGAACATGAAATAGAGCGGAGTGAGGACAAGAATGCCCCAGATGAAGGCGATGTAGAAGACGATCTTGGCGAATTTCATTTGTTGCCGCTGACGCGCAGACTCTGAGCGCCTGGAGCGTACCCTTCAAAAATACAATAATTGAGGGGAGGCGTCCCGGCAGAATGTAAAGAGGCTAGCTGCGCTCGCCGGACAGGCGAGGGCGCCTGCCCCCACATGATTCTCGACTACTCGCCGCCGACGGTTAGGCCGTCGATGCGGATGGTGGGGGCGGCGACCGATCCACGGAACTCCAGGTCGCTCGCGATGTCGGAAATGTTGATGAACATTTCTTTCAGATTGCCGGCCACGGTAATTTCTTCGACCGGGTACGCAAGTTCGCCGCCCGAAATCCACAAACCGGAAGCGCCGCGGGAATAATCTCCGGTGACCAGATTGGCGCCGTGACCGAGGAATTCGGTGACGTAGAGGCCCTCTTTGATTCCGGCGATCAGCTCTTTCGGAGTCTTGGCGCCGGGCTGCAGGAAATAGTTTCCGGGGCCAATGCCCGGTGTACCGGCGAGTCCGCGGGAGGCGTTGCCGGTGGTTTGGAGTCCAAGCTTCTTCGCAGTGTAGGTGTTCAGAAGATAAGACTTCAGCACGCCGTTCTCGATCACCACGGTGCGGCGCGTGGGGATGCCTTCGCCGTCGAAGGGGCTGGTGCCGAATCCTCCGGGCATGGTGCCATCGTCGATTACGCTGACGTTATCGCCGGCGACTTTCTGTCCCAGCTTGCCGGCGAGGAATGACGCGCCGCGGTAGACGGAATCGCCGTTGATGCCTTCAAAAATATGCTCGAGGATGGAGGTCGCGACCATGGGATCGAACACCACCGGGACGTGCGCGGTCTTCGCCTTGCGCGCGCCGAGACGGCGCAGCGTGCGTTCGGCGGCAATTTTGCCGACGTGCTCGGGAGCATCGAGCTTGGTGAGCGTACGCGCCACCGAGAACCAGAAGTCGCGCTGCATGGCGCCAGCCTCTGTCTGCGCGATCGGAACGGCGGCGACGGAGCAATAAGAACGTCTGTACTCGCCGACGAAACCGTGTGAGTTAGCGAGAACTTTGTGGCCAGTGGCGGCGTCGAACGATCCACCGTCAGAATTCTTGATGCGAGGATCGAAATCGAGCGCGGCTTTTTCGGCGCGGCGGGCGTACTCGATGCGGTCGGGACCGGGAAGCGAGTAGACATCTTCGTGGTAAAGATCGAGATCGCCGGGGAGCTGGCCGAGCTGCGAAGGCTCGGGAATTCCGCCGAAGGGATCTTCGGAAGTGATCTTCGAAAGTTCGAGCGCGGACTTGACAAGGCGGTCGAGGCCTTCGCGGGAAAAGTCACTGGAGTAGGTGCTGGCGGCGCGCTGGCCGAAGAACACGCGCACGCCGATGGATTTAGAGCCGGACTCCTTGAGAGTTTCGACTTGGCCTAGGCGAACCAGCGTGGAGAATTCATCCCCTTCGCGGACGACGCATTCGGCGGCGGTGGCACCTCCGGCCATGGCGCGCTGGACGATGTCGTGGGCGAGATCACGGAGGTCGGTCGCGGCGGGCGGGATTTGCGTTTCAACCTGGGGTGGGCGCATAACGTTTTATTATCCAACAAATGGAGGGTCGCCGGGGCGCAGAGATGAGCGAAGGGCGAAAGTTAAGGCTGGCAGTGCGGCGTGGCCGCGAAGGGAAAGGCATGACAATCACGATACGTCCGGCGACCGAGAGCGACGTTCCCGCGATGGCGAATATTCGGTCACGCGAGTGGGAGACCGTGGAGTACTGGAAGGCCCGGATCGGCGCGTATGTTGCGGGGGAACACTCGCCGCAAAAAGCTCTTCGGGGGCGGGCGGCCTTCGTGGCGACGGAAAAAGGAGTGGTTGTTGGCTTTGTGGCCGGCCATCTGACGAAGCGTTTTGACTGCCAGGCCGAGCTGGAGTGGATCAATGTAATCGCGGAGAAGCGCGGACAGGGGATTGCGGGCTGGCTGATCGAAACGATGGCGGGGTGGTTCGTCGAACAGAATGCGAAGCGGGTGGGCGTCGATCCGGACGCGCCAGCGCGAAAGCTGTACGAGAAGTTCGGGGCCGCAGCGCTGAACCGTCATTGGATGGTGTGGGAAGATTCGCGGGAGATGCTGCGGCGAGCGGCGGAACTGAATCGGGGGTGAAGGGAAGTCACCCGCTCTTCCACTACTGCATGAAGCCGCCGGGATCTTTTCTCGCCGTGCCGCCGACCGTGAGGCGGTCGATCTTTATAGTCGGGATGCCCACGCCTACAGGGACGGCCTGACCGTCTTTGCCGCAGGTGCCCACGCCTTCGTCGAGCTTTAGATCGTTGCCTACCATCGACACGCGAGTGAGCACATCGGGACCGTTGCCGATCAGGGTGGCACCTTTGATGGGGGCAGTAATCTGGCCATCTTCGATCAGGTAGGCTTCCGAGGCTCCGAACACGAATTTGCCGTTGGTGATGTCGACCTGGCCGCCGCCGAAATTGACCGCGTAGATTCCGCGCTTCACCGAACGAATAATATCTTCCGGATTATCCTGGCCAGCGAGCATGTAGGTGTTGGTCATGCGCGGCATGGGGATGTGCTCGTAGCTCTCGCGACGCCCATTGCCGGTATCGGCGATGCCCATGAGGCGCGAAGAAAGCTTGTCGCTCAGATAACCCTTGAGAATTCCCTTTTCGATGAGCACGGTTTCCTGCGTGGGCTCGCCTTCGTCGTCGACGTTGAGCGAACCGCGGCGCCAGGGCATGGTGCCGTTGTCGACGACGGTGCAACCTTCGCTGGCCACACGTTTGCCGATCAAGCCGGCGAATGCAGACGTCTTCTTGCGGTTGAAATCGGCCTCCAAACCGTGACCCACCGCTTCATGCAACAGAACTCCGGGCCAGCCGGGGCCGAGGACCACTTCCATGTCGCCAGCGGGCGCTTCGCGCGCCTCAAGCTGCAGAATGGCCTGCCGGCCCGCTTCCTTGGCGAAGAATTCGGGATTCTTTTCACTAAAGAAAAACTCGAGGGCCACGCGGCCACCGCCGCCCGAACTGCCACGGGCCGAGTTGGTTTCGGTCTTGGCGATGCACGAAACGTTCATGCGCGCTAGCGGCTGAGAATCTTCCGCGAACGTGCCGTCGGAACCGACGACCAGAATATTTCGCAATTCGTCGGCATAGCTGGAACGAACCTCTTTAATGCGCGGGTCATAAGCACGGGCGGCTCGGTCACCCCGCATCACCAGCTCGACTTTGGCGGTGATCTCGGCGTCGACCGAGGGCAAGGTCACGGGATACAGGCTGCGGGCCGCAGCTTTCTGGAAACCAGCAACTGGAGTTTTCGCGGGCGCGCTCGCGATCAACGCGGCGGTACGCGCCGCGTGCAGGATGCGCTCGGCGGAAAGATCGTCGGTATAGGCGTAGCCGGTGCGCTCGCCCGAAACCACGCGAATTCCGCAGCCGACGGAAATGCCCTGCGAGGCCGACTTGACCATGGATTCGTCCACCAGTAACGAGGTGGAGGAAAGATACTCAAAATAGAGATCGGCGTAGTCGCCGCCCGCCGAGAGAGCCGCCGCGAGATAGTGCTCAAGGTCGCGTTCGGCCAAACCGTAGTGCTCGAAGAAAAATCTTGTTTTATCCACGCAATTTAGATGCGGGCAAGCTGCGCCAGGACTCGGCAGGCCCCTTGTCATTATCCCACATGCGCGATTGTCCTCAGCAAAGAACGCCCGGAGCCGGGCAGACGATCCACAGGGTTAACGATGACGATGGTCATTCGTCACAGACGGGCTTTGGCCGAGGTTAAATAATGCTGGGTTAGAGAATGCTCATATGACGCCTGACGTACTTACACAAACGGTGCAGGATTTTCTCGGCGAAGCCACTGGAGCGGTCGTGCTTGAAGACGGTGCGGTCGTGTTTGATCTGGCGCGTGCCAAGTATTCGATTTCCGGGGAGTACAACAAATGCCTACTGCATCTCTGGTCGACGGAGCGAAACACGGTGCGGCGAGTGCTGGACGCGGAGGTGAAAAGCGGGACGCTGCGCCTGTTTGTGCAGAAGCTTGGGCAGTCGCGGCCGACCAGGCTGGAAATCTGTCGCGAACCTGACCGGCGCTCTCCTTCGGCGAAGCGCGCATTGCGTCTGGCGTATGAACATACTCTGCGGCGCACGCTGGAACGGCGCTTCCCCGGCTTCGTGATCGCGCGGCTGACATCGGCGGCGAATCTTGAGAAATCCTTCGGCCCGATCTACACGCGAGGACTGCTTCGGCACGGGCAGTCGGCATACGCGGTTTTAGGGGTAAATGAGAAAGAAACCCAGTCCTCGGTGGATGCGGCGCTCACGTTCGGCATGCTTTGGCTGCACGAATGCCGGGAGGCGCAGGCAGCCAAGATGCTGGTGGAGGGGCTGATGTTGTTTGTTCCGCATGGGGGCTCGGGGCTGGTGCGCGAGCGGATGGCGAACCTCAACCGGAACGTCGCTAAGTGGAACTTGTTTGAACTGGATCAGCGCGATGACTCGTTGCTCGAGATCGACTGCACCGATCGCGGCAATGTGGCGACGCGGCTGGTGCACGCCACGGACGAGAGCGCTGCGCGGGAACGATTCTCCGAATCGATCAGAAAAATGCATGGCATTCTGCCGAATTGCGAGGTCGCATTATTGTCGGCGGCCGAGATCGCATTTCGCTGGCGCGGGTTGGAGTTCGCCCGCGCCCGCATGGGCGCAGAGGCAGAAACGTTTCGCAGCCGGCAGCAGATTGTGTTTGGAGTCGGCGCTGAGGAGCGCGTTCTCGACGATGGCAACGAGAATACCTTTCTGAACCTGGTTGGCAGCCTGCGGGATATCCGCCATCCATACGGATTGAAACAGCATCCGTTGTGGAGGATGCATCCGGAACGCTGGCTGGAATCGCTGGTTGCGGCCGACGTGAGCGTGGTCGACCGACGCCTGGATTCCCCGTGCGCGTACTCGCAGGTGCCGGCGTTCTCGGCGGCGGATCGCGCCATGATCGATGTCCTTACGACTACGCAAAAAGGGCGGCTCGCGGTGGTCGAGCTTAAGGCTGACGAGGATATCCACCTGCCGCTGCAGGGACTGGATTACTGGGCGCGCGTGGCCTGGCACCATGCGCGCGGGGAGTTTCAGCGCTTTGGATATTTTGAGGGGCGCGAGTTGTCGACTGAGAAGCCGCTGCTGATATTAGTGGCGCCGGCGTTGCATGTGCACCCCACCACGGACGTCTTGCTTCGCTATGTTGCGCCTGAGATAGAATGGGAATTCGTCGGCATCGATGAGCGCTGGCGAGAGGGCGTGAGGGTTGTATTTCGCAAGTGGGCGAGGAACTCGATGCAAGAAGAGCTTCCGCTGCCGATTACGAATCAAAGATAGCGTTTGCGCTGAGCGAGGAAAACAAATGAGACGCACCATCGTTCTGCTGTCTCTGCTGGCCGTACTATCGCCGGGAGCCTTGGGGAAGGACAAGCAGTTGGTCAAGGTAAAGGTTCAGGTCGTGGACACGGAAGGAGTGCAGGGGAGCGTCCAAGAAGACGGTGCTGTTGGAGCTGCGGTGGGAAGACGCGTCTTTACTGACGCATGGACGATGAAAGTAATTGTCAACGGCGAGCACGCAATACTCAAATGCTACGAAAACCACCACACGTGTCACTTCCTGGGGACTGGCACATACGATGCCGAGTTGAAGACGCATACGAAGGACTGGACGTACGGGGGATCTGACGACCCCGAGCTCTGGATTCATTACATCCGGCCGATTGACCACCTCGACATCAGAGAACATTGGAAGATCGAGGGCACCTGGTAGGCGGCATCCGGACAGCAACCGGCCTAGGGTCTTATTTCCAGGCACCGAGCAGGCGACGCACATCGATTAACTGGCCTAAGTGATGTGAGTTATGATCCGCGGCCAGCAACGCTTCGCGGAGGATGGTCTGGCCCTCGCCCCAGCGGATGCGGGCAAACAAATTTGTCTTGGGATTGGAGACAAGTTGCTGCATGGCGATCAGATCGCGGCGGAATTGGTTGACGCTTTGGTTCCAGTCCGCCTCCGAGGCCGGGGCTTCGGTTTTGGGCCAGTAGCCTTCGGGCCATGCGGGAGAGACATGCCTGCTATTGCGGCTGAACTCGAGAATGTCCCACTGGGCGAGGCGTAGATGTTCAACCAGCATCCACGCCGAGTGCGGAAATTTATCGGGCTTCACGCCGCGCAGCTCTGGGGACAAGCCTTTTATCACGTCGTCGAACTTGGCGTGTGCGCCTCCGCCCTCGAGCAAGTATGCGAGGTGTTCGCGGAGTAGCTTGTCGTTTGCGGTCGGTACGGCTTTTTTCGTTGCTTTCTTTGCAATACCCTTCTTTTCCTTGACTCTCTTCTTTGTGGCTCTCTTGGCTGCCTTCATTGTGAGCTCCCGGGTTGGTCATGCAGGCTAAACTGTGCCGAATTCATTTCATTCTCCGGCTTCTCCCCACGATAGATGCGCGAAATGCCGCGCACGATGCGGCGCATCGGCAGACCGCCTTTGTCGTCGGAAAAAAAGATTTCTCCCACGCGGCTGCCCCGGTAATACCAGCGTTTTAGGAGTGCAAGATGTTCCATGGTTTCAAGAGTTGCCTTCGGTGTCGAGGGCGGGGAAGAATCCAGCGCTTCCTGCACCCGCGATTCCATGGATTGCGACTTCGCATGGTCTGCCGGTTGGATCCTAAACAGTATCGGCCTCGAGATGAAACCGCGGTCAACACGAAAGAAGGTTACGGCGTCGTTGACGTGGCTCGATTGAATCATGAGCGCAGTGAGCCGGTCGAGGCGGTGGACTAGCTCGGGAAGCTGGCCGAGGATCGGTTTCAGTTTCTCTAACTGGGCGTGAATGGCGGAGGCTTCTTCAAACCGAAGGCCGGCCGAGGCTGCGTCGCGTTGAGCGGAATATTCACGAAATAAAGACTCGCCGCTAGAATCGAAATATGATTGAACGCGCGTCACTTCGGTGGCGTACTCGTCGTCACTGCAACCTTTGAAGCAGGGCGCCAGGCACATCTTCATTTCAGAATAGATGCAACCGGGGAACTTGGGATCGGGGTGCAAATCGTCGACGCAGCGGCGCATCTTGAAAAAATCCAGCGAATCGTTCATGAACTTTTCGGCAGTCGTGCGCGAAGGGAACGGGCCATAGTAGACGGCGCGTCCCTCGAGCCGGCCCAGGCGCGTGGTGACGGAGGCGCGAGGATATTCGTTTTCCAGATGCAGCTTGACCAGCGGGGCAAAGCGGAAGCGAAGCCTTTCCGTATAAGTCCTGGGAAAGCTCTCGCGAAGTAGGGTATAGAGAACAAGGCCGGATTCAAAATCCGAGCCTGTGAGGGTGTATTCGATGTAACGGACCCGGTCGCGCAGATTGAGCTTTTTGGTGCGCTCTTCCACCGGGCCCAGCAGGCGCTGAAGTCGGCGGCGCAGGTTGGCCGTCTTGCTGACGTAGGGTTGGGCTTGCGGATCGTCTCCGCGAAGCAGGAAAACCGACGGAGCCGCGGGGACTGCGGCGAAGATTTCGGCATCCCGCTCCGGGGCGAATTCGAGCCGCTCAGTCAGCACAGGCTATTGTAAGCACCTATTCACCACAGAGTCACAGAGACACGGAGAAATTCAAGGCAAAGGATCGAGGGCCGAGGCGCGAGGGAAAGGATGCCGTTTGTTTCCCCGCGCCTCCGTGTCTCCGTGGTCAGTGAAATTTCTAACGGAAGCTGGCGCTGCGGTATTTCAGGCGGAAGTCGGTGCCATCAAGGGTGATGACGCGGCACATCTCGTGCAGCCGCGAGCGCATGCGTTCGCCGATGCGGTCGCCAAGGGTTTCGGCGCGCGCGGCAGCCCTTGCGGCCGAATAGGAACCTGCCACGGCGGCCGCGGCCGGTTGATCCTCGAAGTTCGTGGTGATGATGGTCGTGCGGTTGTCGTTGTAGCGAGTATTAAGGATCAGGCTGACCGTATCCCACACCCATTCTGTCGGCTTCACCGCGCCCAGTTCATCGAGCACGAGCACTTCGGTATCGAAGACAGGGCGAAGGACGTCCAATTCCGTGGTTTGAACGGTCGCGTTGTAGGAGTTCTGGATTTGCTTCAGGAGTTCGCGATAGTCGTAGAACAGGCAAGGAACGCCTTTGTTCAGAATCAACTTCTTGATGATCCCAACACCCAGGTGAGTTTTGCCGGTACCGATTTTGCCGATGATCAGCAATCCCTTGTCGCCGTGCGGATCGTATTTTTCGGCGAACGCGGAAGCAACAAAGTGAGCTTCCGCTAAAGACGGATTCGCTCCCGGAAAATCAGTGTCGTAGTTGGCAAGCTCACAATGCTCATAACGTTTAGGGATGCGGGCCGCGGCCAGTAACGTTTGCCGGCGTGCTTCCAACTGGCAGTCGCAGCGGGTAACGCGGCGGTCGTTGCCGGCGCGCTTGCCCACGGGCAAAGTCACCTCAGGTCCGGCGGAAACGGTCTTCCAGCCGGTGCCGCTGCATAGTGGGCACACTTCGGAAGGAACCTGGAGTGAAGACGTTCTGATTGCAGAGACTTTATTCACGGACACTCGGTTCATTCTATTGCAAGCTTGGAAACCGGACCTTGGATACAGCAAACTCTTAATCGCGCCACAGAAGCAAAACAGCTCCCTTTATCAGCCCAGCCGCCTTTCGTGGTCTTGAGCGGCATGGCTGAAGCCGTGCTGTTCCCGAGACAATTGTGAAATCAAGCTTTCCTAGACTTTGCAACGAGGAGCCGACCTTGCGCAAGTCTTAAACCCGCGTCGCCTGTGCACATCCTGTGAAGCGAGGGCCGGGGTTGTGGATGCCGGAGGAAAACGAGGGCGGTCGAGCTGATCCAGCCCTTCCAGGGCAGAATCGGCGGGGCCGGTGGGTGAAAGTCCGCATCCCAAGCCCCAATTCGGGGCACGATGGTGCAGATCGGGCTTCCCGTGCGGATTTTCACAGTTGACAATCTGCTGGGACGGAGGAAAATACAAACCGTCAGGTTTCCCAACTCAGGCACAACAATTTACCTCCCGGTGTGCGCTGGGCGACAAAGAGACCTGCGAGGAGAGACTATGAACAAAGCCGATCTGGTTGACAAAATCGCAGGCGCTTGTGAAATGAGCAAAGCGCAGGCTACAACTGCGATTGATACCGCAGTGGAGAGCATTACGGGTGCGCTGCGAAAAGGCGATCGGGTAGCACTGATTGGTTTCGGAACATTCTCGGTGTCGCAGAGAAAAGCCCGCAACGGGCGCAACCCGCAGACGGGCGCAACCATCAAAATCGCCGCCCGCAAGGTCGCGAAATTTACTCCAGGTGCCGAACTGAAAAAGGCCGTTAACAAGAAGTAAGCGCGGATTGGGATTTGTGGTTTGAGAAAGGCGAGAACGGCAGGGGGTCGGCCCTGCCGTTTTTCTTTGTAGAAAACTACCCACCGAGGAAGCGACGCTGGGGCCCTAGGCTAGTGCGATTTAGAACTCACCGCTTGACAGTGGGGTTCTACGATTGGGCGGGCAAGTTAACGGGTAGGCTGGAGTTTCCGATGAGCAGTGTCTCTGGATTTGAGGTTTACTTGGCGGGCTTCTTTTCGAATTGGACGGTTCGCGAAATTCCCGCGCCTTCCTTGACGTAGATCAGCTGATTCACTTTGATTTCTTTTAGCGTGTCGATTTGGCCGCTGGGCCAGCGGATTTCCAGCATGTCAACCTTTTCGGCGTTGCCTAAGCCGAAGTGAACCCGTAAGTCGTTTTGTGAGATGTAGCCGCCGCCGCTGCGCACTTCGTCAATTTGGCGGTGGGGCTTGGATTCTCCCGGAACACTGGTTACGCAGGTGAGGCGCGCTCCGATGCCGCTGCGGTTGGACTTGGTGCCGATGGTGCGGACTTTGATCCAGTTGTTGGTGAGCTTGGAATCGCAACGGAGAAGCTGTGGATAATCATTGACCGTGTTGACAACGACATCGATGTCTCCGTCATTGTCGAAATCGCCGAAGGCACAGCCCCGGCAGGCGGCGGGATCGGAGATTCCGGGGCCGACCTGGAAAGAAATATCAGCAAAGTGACCGTTGCGCAGGTTGCGATAGAGGAGTTTGCGCTGGGCGTATCCGGCCTCGGTTTTCAGTTGCTCGACTTCGGGATACACATGGCCGTTGCAGATGAGAATGTCGGGCCAGCCGTCGTTGTCGAAATCGAAGAAGCCACAGCCCCAGCCCAGGAACTGCGTGTGGGCGCCGAGGCCGGCGGAGAAAGTGGCGTCCTCGAAATTGCCACCACCGAGATTGTGGTAGAGCGAAGGCGTATCGCCGGCGAAATTCGTTTTGACTAGATCGAGGTTGCCGTCGAGATCGTAGTCGCCTGCGGAGATTCCCATGCCGGCTTGCGTCTTGCCATCGGGGCTAAGAGCGCAGCCGGCTTCGATGGCAATGTCTTCGAACTTGCCATTCTTCTTATTGTGGTAGAGAGCGCTGGCCGTCGAATCGTTGGCCACGTAAATGTCGGGCCAGCCGTCGTTGTCTAAATCGGCGGTGAGCACACCCAGTCCGTAGGTGCCGTTGGCGCGGAAAATTCCGGCGGATTCGGAAACATCGGTGAAGGTTCCGTCGCCATTATTGTGGTAGAGAATATTCTTGCCGCCCTGCAGGCCGGGCGGTCCGCAAGCCACGAGAACGCCTTTGTAGAGGCAGGGGCCGGATTCGGACACGGGGGCGGTCGCGAGATCCATGTCGATATAGTTGGCGACGAAGAGATCGAGATGGCCGTCGCGATCGTAGTCGACGAAGGCGCAGCCGGTGTTCCAGCGCGTGCCTTTGCCCGCCACGCCTGCCTTCTGGCTCACATCGGCGAAGGTGCCATCGCCGTTGTTGTGGTAGAGCACGTTCTTGCCGTAGTAAGTGACGAAGAGATCGTCCCAGCCGTCGTTGTCGTAGTCGCCGACGCAGACGCCTTGTCCCCAGCCTGAGTGGGCAACGCCGGCTTTGGCGGTGACATCCGTGAACGTGCCGTCACGATTGTTGCGGAACAGATGCGAGGTGGGTTCGCGGCCCGCTGAGAAACCTTCGAGGTGCGAGCCGTTGACTAGAAAAATATCGAGCCAGCCGTCGTTATCGTAATCGTAGAAGGCGACGCCGCAGCCGGTAGTTTCGAGCAAATATTTGTTTTTGTGCTCGCCGCCGAAAATTGTTTTTGCGTTCAGGCCGGACTCGCGGGCCACGTTGACGAAGGTGATGCCGGGATCGTCGTGCGGTAGGGTTGGGCCCTTTGTCTCGTCCGGTTGTTGAGCCGCCTGCGCACTCCGCCATTCCCGCGGCCAGGCCATCGCCAGGACGCTTTCCAGTTGCAGCACCAGGGCTGACCGGCTCAAGGATTTCAAGAATGCGCGGCGTGAAGGAAACAAGAGATTGCGGCCCACTCGGCTTGCCTGATTGCTTCCTTACTTCTTATATGCAGGGGCGCGGGAGTTTGCAAGCTACCGGGCCGGGCTTAGGAGGTTTTAGCTCTGGCGAAAGCTGTCCTGCCATGGCCGTTCCGCTGGGTCAATTCGCTAGGAGAACGATTTTCTAGGGCAGAATCGCCGATCTCGCCACAAAGAAAACCCACAAAATTGAAGGCTCGCGATGCTATGATGCCGAGCGACAGGGCTGGCACGCGCGAGGCTGGCGCCTGCTTTGAAGGGTAAATTCGGCTTATGGCGATGGCAACTCCTAACAGTTCGGCGACGGTTTCTGCGGGCGGCGCCTCCTCGAATGGGTCTGCCTCTTATGGCGGACCGCTGGCAGTGGTGACGACCCTGTTCTTCATGTGGGGATTCCTGACGTGCCTGAATGACATTCTGGTGCCGCACCTGAAATCGATTTTCGATTTGTCCTATCGGGACATCATGCTGATTCAGTTCGCCTTCTTTGGAGCGTATTTCCTATTCTCTCTACCTTCAGCCGTGATCGTTGACTGGATTGGTTACCAGCGATCGATGGTCGTCGGGTTGCTCACCGCGGGCGCGGGTGCTTTCCTCTTCGTTCCGGCGGCCAGTGTGCCGTCCTATCCGTTGTTCTTGGGTGCGCTCATCGTTCTTGCAGCAGGCATCACCGTCTTACAGGTGGCGGCTAATCCATACGTCACGGTGCTGGGGAAACCTGAGACTGCATCAAGCCGCCTGAATTTGACACAGGCCTTCAATTCCTTTGGTACCTTTCTGGCACCTTTTTTCGGCGGCGTCTTTATTTTGAGTGCGGCTCCTAAGGCCATCGACGAGATTCGCGCCCTGGCGCCGAACGCGCTGCAGGCTTATCGATTGCACGAGGCCGCGACCGTCAAGACGCCCTATGTAGGCCTTGGCATTACTCTGGTCGTGTTGGCCGTCGCGATCGGTAGTTTCAAGTTACCGAAAATCGAACACGCTCAGCGCAAAGTGGGCGAAAAGGTGAATGATTCCATCTGGAAGCATCCCAGCTTGATCTTCGGCGCTATCGCCATTTTCGTGTATGTAGGAGCCGAGGTTTCGATTGGCAGTTTTCTGGTCAACTACTTCAGCCAGTCGGACATTGGCGGGCTGACTGAAAAAGTTGCCGCGAGTTTCGTCGCCTTCTATTGGGGCGGCGCCATGCTGGGACGCTTTATTGGGTCGAATTTTTTGGGGGGCGCGAAGGCAAAATATATGGCCCTGGTAACCGCCCTAAGTATCGCCTTGATTTTGCTCTCCTACCCAATCGAAAGCCATATGCCCCCGGGATATCAGCCGGGGGTGCCGAATCTGACCTGGCTTGCGTGGCTGGTGGTGGCAGGACGACCGCTGTTTATACTTGTGGCGATCGCAGCGGCGACGATCGCCGGAGTGGCTGCGCTGCGCGGAGGCAAGGCCATTGCGAATACTGGAATGTTGCTCGGCATCTGCGCCATATCCACGAGCGTGTTGGTTGCAATCTCCATGCTGACGACCGGACACTTCGCTATGTGGAGCATCATCCTGGTCGGGTTCTTTAATTCCATTATGTTCCCCAGCATTTTCACGCTGGGAGTGGCTGAACTGGGCCCGCTCACCGGAGACGGGTCAGGCATCATGATTATGGCGATTGTGGGCGGAGCGATTATTCCGGTGGCGCAGGGTGCGATTGCCGACCGAATCGGTATCCATCACGCCTTCTTTCTGCCTGTCATTTGCTATCTCTATATTCTGTATTTCGCGTTGAGCGGATCGAAACCCAACAGCGAGCGGTATGCGAAGGCATAAAATCGGGGCGGCGGACGGGGTCGGAGCCTTGCTCGAGATGAGAAAAAATAAGATGCGCCGAAACCTAGACTCCGAGATCTGAGCGGACTCATGGTCCCAACCAAGAGACCCGGCTTCGGCCCCAAAACGACGACGGTTACGCTTAAAGCCGTGGCTGCGTATGTGGGGCTGACTCCCGGCACGGTTTCCGCCGTTCTTAATAATTCGCCTTCTGCGCGTTCCATTCCCCAGGAGACCAAGAACCGCGTTCATGCCGCAGCAAAAGAACTGAATTACCGCCCCAACTTTTTTGCCCGCACCCTGCGCAACAAGCGGACCTATACGATCGGAGTGATCGCCGAGGAAATCGGCGACTCTTACGGATCGATGGTGATCAGCGGCATTGAGGCTCACTTGAGAAAAATGGACTATTTCTTCCTGACCGTGGCGCATCGCCATGATGAGAATTTGCTGAGCCAGTATTCCCAACTCTTGCTGCAGAGAGGCGTCGAGGGGTTCATTACGGTGGATACGACTGTGCATGAGGCTCCTTCTCTGCCGACGGTGGCGGTTGCTGGGCACCAGAAAATCAAAGGAGTCACGAATGTAGTGTTGGATCACGTACAAGCTGCTACCCTGGCGCTGACTCACCTGGCCAGCCTGGGACACAAGCAAATCGCCTTCATGAGGGGCAATCCACTCAGTTCGGACTCGAAGGACCGCTGGAATGCAATCTGCGAGGTCGCGAAGAAAATCGGAGTGCCGATTGACCCGGAATTGACCGTGCAGATTGATATTGACGATCCGACGCCGCAGCTGGGTTATCCTTTTGCGAAGCATCTTTTGGCGCGTAACAAGCCTTTCACCGCCCTGTTTGCGTACAATGACATTTCCGCGATTGGGGCGATTCGCGCATTGCAGGAGCTGGGCCGGCGTGTGCCGGAGGACGTGTCGGTGATGGGCTTCGACGACATTCCGAGCGCGGCCTTCAACACTCCGACTCTTACCACTGTGCGGCAACCTCTCGCACGCATGGGGCAAGTTGCGGCGCAGACTCTGTTGGAACGAATCGCAGGGAGAGACGACTGTCCGTCAGAAATTGCGATTAAGCCTGAACTGGTGATCAGGGAGTCTACCGCGAGAGCGGCTGGCAGCTAGAGTACTCTGATTAAGTGCGCTACCGCTCGGGGTGAAACTCCTCTGTTGTTATAGAGGTGCGTTTTCAGGGCGCGCTAGTAGCGCGGGCGTGCAAGGTTTCCATCGCACCGCTCGGAGTGACAGACCAACGAATGAACCCTTCTCAGACGCCGGAAGGCGCGGATTCTTCACGACCTCTCACGCTGGCAGCCCATGCCGCGTTTGTTCCCATCGGAACTGTAACGGTGCTGTTGGGGCCGCTTCTGCCAACGCTTTCGGCGAGGTGGTCGCTGGACTATGCGCAGGCGGGTTCACTCTTCACGGTGCAATTCCTGGCGTCGACGGTGGGGGTGGCGCTCTCTGGCTTTAGCGTATCGCGCTGGGGATATCGCTTTGCCATGAAAGCCGGCCTGCTGGCAATGGCGGTGGGAGTCGCGGGGCTGCCTTACAGTGCACGAGTCCTGGGGGCGGCTTGCATTGGGCTTTACGGCTTCGGCTTTGGCGTTGCAGTGCCGGCCGCAAATTTGCTGGTCGCCGAGGTGCATCCGCTGCGGCGCAGCGCAGCTTTGAACCTGCTGAATTTTTCCTGGAGCGCAGGCGCGGTAGCATGTCCGTTTTTAGTGGCCGCAGCGGCGCGGGAACACCTTGTGCCATCGCTATTGGCAGCCTTCGCGGCCGTGTTGTTCCTGGTCACTGCTGGCATTGCCGCGATGCCTCGTCGCATCGTCGAACCGTTAGCCAGCGGCGGGAAAGGCGCAAGCATGGCTGCGCCGGTCGATTGGAGAAGCAACCCTGTCTTGTTGCTGGCAACACTTTTCTTCCTTTACGTGGGAGTGGAAAATTCATTTGGTGGATGGATCGCCTCGTATGCCAAAAGCCTGGGAACGTTGTCGCTCGCCATGGCTTTGATGAGTCCGTCTTTTTTTTATTCCGCACTGATGGTCGGAAGGTGGCTGGCATCCCGGCTGCTCAAGAGGGTTGAGGAGATCGCGCTGGCCCGTGCCGGACTTCTGATGGCTTGCACGGGAATCACGTGGCTGCTCCTGTCCCATGCAGTGCTCGGAGTTTTGGGAGGCGCTATGCTGGCTGGTTTCGGCCTGGCGGCCGTCTATCCCATCACGATTTCCCTGTTATCGCGGGAATTTGGCGAGGCAGCATCGCGGGTGGGTTCCGTCATGTTCGCTGTGGCAAATCTTGGAGGCGCTTTACTGCCGGAGCTGGTTGGCTACTTCTCCAAACACTCAGGCAGCGTGCGGGTTGGCATGGTGGTCCCTTTGCTGGCCAGCGGGGCGATGTGCACTTTGTACTTGATGAATTGGAACGCGAGCGCTCGGCGGGTTACAGCTTAGCCACCCTGCCGGCCAGGCGCGCCAACCGAACCAGGCGGTACATGGGAAACAGCGGTGCCGGTAAACGAATTGACTTCCATTCGCCAGGCCCTGGTGTGAAAGCAAGCCGTTTAAGAAAGCGAACGCGATCTGCTTTTCGTTCCCGCAAGCGCATCATGAGGTGAAAGTAAGAGAAAGACTCCACATCGTGCGGCGAGCGGTTGCCGAGCTTGGGGGCAATCTCGTTCGCCAGTGCGACAGCTGCCTGATCGGGACGCAGAAGTTTTTCGGCAGGGGCCGGAATTGGCGCCCCCAGCACTATCTTCGTCAACAGCAGCGTGACCTGCAGAATGCGCGCAATTCCGAGCGAGTGCGCCGTCTCGCCGATCCAATCCCACTTGAGTGCCGGCAATTTTTGAATCTGGGAAATGTCACAGAGCCAGATCAACCGCCCCCACACATGCTTGGCCGCGTGCAGAGAGAGGATGAGGAAAAGATCCTCCAGCGAGGGTGTTTTCATATTTCGACTCGCGACGCAGACCGTGACGGCGCGGCGAAACAGAGATTCCATCTCGAAATCGACGGCATAGAAGCGCGGCTGCAGCGCCCACTGGACTTCCAGAAGATTGCGTCCCAGGTTGCTATCGAAGGCGCATTCATATCCAGAGCGGAGATAGGCGCGCTCCTCGGCTTCTGAAAACTGCTCGTGGGGTTTGTATCCCAGTTCCGCCAGCGCGTGCCTGATGCGGGTCAAATCCTGCGGCCGAATCAGCAGATCGATGTCGCCGGCCTGGCGCATCGCAATGTCACCGTAGAGCATCTCGGCCAAGGCCACGCCCTTGTAGGGCAAGACGTCGATGGCCAGGGAATCGAAGTGATCGAGGATGCGGATCAGTTCGCGAGCGAGAAACAGAGTGCGGTGCAGATTGGTTTGGTAGTGCTGTTGCAGTAAAGAGGGGCCGGCTGGCGCGTCACTGCCCAGTGACGACACGGCCTTGTAGAGCAAGGGTCCAACGCCGTGCCGTTCGGCCAATTGCGGCAGAGATTCCCAGTTTAACCGATTCTCAAGCAGGCCACGGAGGCGGTTTTTCTGCTGACTAGAGCTTTCCAGGCTGGCGTTTGCGGAACAGGCGGCCTGCAGCAGCGTCCACTCCACGTCGCATTGCGCGCCTGGCGTACTCGCGATTTCGGGAACGGTCTCGGGCACAGCTGAGCCTCGGGGGGCAGTCTACCTGAAGCGGGTGGGATGAGTGCGCGACACCATCGCTTCCATATGCGAGTTTCTCGTCGAATGGCGCTTTCGCCGTCGCAGGGCTAGAGCGGGGTTCGGTGGACGATCCGCCAGGCTTCGCCCAGGGGGGAGCCGAGGCGGTTGCCTCCACACGAGCATTCTCTACGCCGATACTGTTGCGACGGCAGGCTGCATGCGTATCTGGACGAGGCTGGCGGCGGAGGGCTTTTTCGACTGCAACATCTTCGCTTGCAGATTGACGGAGGGGATTCCAGTTCTGGCGAACGACCTCTCGCAGTCCTGCGTGGAGGGACCGCGCATATTGCCTTCCATGTATGCCAGGCCGGGGCAGCGTGAGCAACTTGTACCGTGCATGCATTGCGAACAGCCAGAGAGATCTTTCAAGCGGATTGCGCGGACTTCTTTCAGCTGTTCGGAATCCCGCCAGATGTCCACGAAGCGCTGTTGCCGCACATTGCCGCAGCTGAGGGGGAACTGAACGCAGGGATAGACGTCGCCGTAAGGCGAGACGTAGGCGGCAGTATGCCCGGCACTGCACGGCAGAGATTGCAGTTCATCGTCGCCTGGGGGCCCCTTGACAGCGCAGAATTCCTCCGCGTCGCCCACCAGCGCTTCATCGCGAAACACGCGTTGTAGTGCGGCAGTGTCAATGCCAAGTTTCAGAACGGAGCGGTCGCCATCCATCATGGGGGTGACGGTCGGATCCATGGTGAATTCCACACCCAGTTCTTCGGCGAGCGCACGCACGCCCTTGTAGTCCTGCATGTTCTGAATCATCAGGACATTGGCAATCCTGACCTTCAGCCCCTGAGACTTGAGGAAACGAATAGCGTCGAGAGAGCGCTTGAGCGAGCCTGGAACCAGGGTGATGGCGTCATGGACTTCAGGCCGATGCGAGTAAATACTGATCTGAACAGACTCCACGCCCAGATCACGGATGCGGACCGCCTCGCGTTGGCGGATAAGCACGGCATTGGTCTTGAGCTTAATGCAAAAGGTGCGGCGGCGCGCGTGTTCCAGAATCTCAAAGAAGTCCTTGCGCATGAGAATCTCGCCACCGCTGATGGTAAGTATGAAAACGCCCGCATCGGCCATTTCATCGAGCAAGTGCTTGATTTCTGCAGTGGTCATTTCGCCATGATCGTCATGATCGAGATAGCAATGCACACATCGCTCGTTGCAGCGGTAGGTAATGTCGAGCTGCACGCTCATCGGAATGCCGAGGGCGAGAGCCTTGGTGGTGACTTCTTCCATCAAGCCGCTCATCGTTGCTCTCCAGATCGTTGCTCTCCAGATCGCTGCCCCCCAGCAGGCGGCTTTCCATCCGCACTTCCGGAAACGATCGGCTTCTCCGAAACATCTACTATGCCGTGGGACGCGAGTTCGAGTGCCAGGGTTTCCGCGTCTTGTAACGCGGCGGCCGGTTCAATTTCGTATTCCGGACAAATCCGGCGTTCGACAATCTCGTCAAGGGGAGTGGCGCCGTCGGCGGCCTGCCAGATAATGGTAGCGGTTTTGTTGAGCGTAAAAAGAGTCGAATCCTTGCCGGACATGATCATCATCTCGCCGTCGAGGTTCCGGGCTGCTACTCGAGTATTGCGTGCAATGTAAAGTCTGCTCATGCGATCAACTCCCATACTCTGGCATCGGGAACGAAGGTCAGTCTGGAGACCGGCACGCGGCTCACGAATTCGCAAGCCGCATGGAATGTCTTCTGTACCAATTCCTGGTCTTCGGCAAAGAAAAGTACATTGGCGAGCAATTCACGGGCAGCCTGGCCAGCAGGTACCGGGTCGATCCGATTCTCCGGGCCCTGAGCGAGCAGATATAGCCTCGAAATCTGAGCGGAAACATTTTCGCCTAGCTTGGCGAGTTCCCCTGTAAATGGAGTGCCGAAAGCGATGTAGGCGGAATTTTGCTTCCGTACGTAGGAGATTTCATCGGTAAGAAGAGTTGTGTCAGGAGGGGCAAGTCTTGAAATCGTGGTCTTACCTGCTCCGGAAACTCCGGCAAACAGAAACGCCTTGCCGTTGCGGATGGCGCTGGCGGCGTGCAACAGAAACCCGCTCCGCTCTTGCGCCAGGACGAGGGTGTGCAGGATGCGGAGAACCGCATCGATCGAATAGGGGTTGGCAGTTTGGCGAATTCTGCCGGTGCGCGACGCCGGCCGCCATTCGGCGCGAAAATCGCCGCGATCGAGGGCCCACTCCCCCGAGCGCTGACTCACACGAACTGCCGCATCCGGGTCGCCGACGCCCTGCCTGGTCAAATCCACGTCAAATTCGACCGCTGCACACTGCGAAGAACTTAAGAAGCCTGCGTAGCGATCCTGCAGCATGCCTAGAAAAGCCGCGTCGGTGGTGTTGACGCGAACCGGCATGCCTCCAATTTCAATGGTGAGGTGGTAGCAATCGACGGCGGTGGTCAACTCTGGCAAGGATGAGGCTCCTGGATGACCAGTTCGTTTGATCCCAGCTCCTGTAAAGCCAGCGTCGGTGAACGTCGGCTCATCTTGTGAACTCCCACAACTACCCGGGCGGCTGACGAGGAACGGCGGACCAGAGCCGCTACTGCGCTTCCGGAAAGGCCGAGACGCTTGCCGGGCTCGACACAGCGCCCGTCTCGGACTACGAAAGAAACTTTGCCTAGCAAGTCGGAGCTTGAGACCGGCGGATCGGGCTGAGACATACCGTCGCCCCGGGTGACGATCTGCATATCTCCAGCGCTGCCGCACTTCCCACAAACCCGATGGACAAAAAGCCGACGATCCCAGCGGAATAGCACGATATCGCCCTTGACGACGCGATCACTGTCAGCTTGTTCAATCATCAGCGTATCGCCAGGAAAAATCGTGGGCAACATACTCCATCCGGTCACGCGGAGCCGCAAACTTCCCGACGAGCGCAAAACCTCACCCGCCAGTTCACATTTTAGAACGTGCAATTCGGCCGCAGTGTGTCTTGGCATTTTTATGACGCACTGCTGTGTATGCTGCACGCGCTCGTCCCCGACCCGACTTTGCCGCAGGACAAGGCGGTAGTGACAAAAACCTGTTCGTGGCGGAAGGCTGGCTTCTCGTATGGCTTTTTTGGGTTGGCCGCTGCGCACGGCTGTTCGGAAGTTGGATGATCTATAGACATTAGGCTTACCCCATTTATTTTAACGCCGATTGCGACGCTTGCACTGCACAGCCAACATTTGGCGTTGCCCCACACGTCTGATTGGCCTGTGTTGAGAAATAGATCTGAGAGCCGGACACACCGCTAGTAACGGTGTTGTCGACAATGATGGCGCTGCTTCCGCCTGCAGAGGCAAGGGCGCCGGTCGCCGGGCCCGCGTTGGTCCAGGTGACCTGGCTATCAGCAGTGGTCTGTCCGAAGGTGGTATTCCATGTCGGCTGGACCCCGCCGGAGTGGCTAGCACCGAATATGGCCGTCACGACTTCAATCGCAGAGTTCGTGTCTTCGATAAAGTTGCCCACAGCGTACCTATGACCTGGCACCCAGGCCACGGGCGTCGTCCCGGCTGTAAGGCCCAGGTTCACCCACGTGACCCCGCCGTCTGCGGTCTCGTCCAAGGGTGGGGCGCCCAAGCTCGCGCTCCAAGTGGGGGCGGCTGCCGCCGAGGTTCCCCCCGTGATCACCATTTGGACATGAAAGTTGCTGTCGACAATCTCTTGACCGACGCTATATGCAGTCAAGGGCTGCCAGGGGGTGTCTTTAAAGTTCATCACGCAGCCGCCGCCGCCGCAAGGGGTTTCTCTGCCGTTGTTTTGGACCCCGGCGAAGATCCATTCGGTTCGCCCTCCCGTCGCGTTGCGGTTGAGGATATCGGTGACAGGAGAGCACCCTGTGCCAGCAGTGGCAATGGGCGGACCGGTAGTCACCGTCCCTAGGACGCCGCCGGACGTGATCTGCACCTGGTATAAGAAGGGACGGCCGCTCGTGTGTCCGCAGACATAGAGATTGCCTGCGGCGTTGACTGAGTTCTCGTAGGCGCTGTCGAGAGCTCCTTCGTAAAGCGGCTCGGGAGCGGCCGCACTCGTTCCAACGATTGCCTTTGCACCCGCGGTTCCCGTAGCGAAACCTGAAGCGAACCGGTATACGGCGGCGGAGGGCGCAACGCCGTCATTCGACGCAAACACGTAAGCCACTTCGGCTGTGGAATCGACGATCGGACCCGCCACGATGCCCGCGCCGGCACCCGTGCCGTGACCAATTTGGCTGGACGCAGTCACGGCGCCGGTAGACGCGCTTACGCGATAGAAAAACCCGCCCGCGTCACCGACGAAAACGTTCCCCGAAACCTGATCATAAACTGGGCTGGCTAGAGCCGTGGCATTGCCTGGGTTCAGTTGCACGGGCCAGGAGGATACTACCTCTGCCGGAGTCCCCTTAATAACCGGGTTGAAACGGTGGAGCCAGTTGCGGCTATCGCCCACCCATGCGGTGTCGCCAGAAAAGTCATAGTACACGGAAGAAGTTACGTCGTTGGTTGGAACGTGGCTGGTGTCCTGGAGTTGGATCGACGTCATGCATGGGGCTGCGCACCCTGAATACGAAGCGTTAGAGACACTCGTCGGAACGCCAGGGGCGCCTACGGTTTCAGTCGCGGAGGCCTTCCACTTCAACAACACAAAGCTTCCGATGCCGCCAGTGGCCTGGACGAACATCACCTGCGTACCATCTAAGGAGAAGTCTGGCGAAGTCAAGATCTGGCCGCCGGTATTGTATGCCCAATAGGTGGAGGGCACAATCCCGGTGCACCCAACATAGAGGTTGTCGTAGGCAATGATGCTGGCTTGGGTTCCGGAACCAGCCAAGCCGGTGCTGTAGACAACGAAATCTGGAGTCGTCGCACCGCCGCAGTTGGCCACGCTGCTGTTGAACGAGAATTTGGCCGGGAAGTTAACCGCTCCAACGGTTGCGCCGGCACCCAGACTCTCTTCCCAAAGCCCCTTCAAGCCACCGCGGCGGAGCGGGAGCCGTAGTTGGGAAGAAATTAGGTCACCACCGTCCGTCCCGGCGAAAGGAAGCCTCAACGCCTGGGCGCGGCGATAGAGTTGCTGCTCGAAGCGCGGATCCTTTTGCAAGCGCATGGCCTGCTCGACCGAAGCCGGCCGCGAGAAGATGAGATGGCTGTGACTCCAATCGGTGGGCAGCGGGATGCCGTGTTGAGCGGGCTTGGCTGCAAATCCCGTGAGCACACATCCCAAAACCACCAAGCTCAAGAGGCCCACCCCGAGACGCACAAAACGTCCCACATTTTCGTTCATTTTCAGACTCCAAGGTCGCAAACCGCGCACGACTTGAGGTAACGCTCCAGTGAGAACACTACGCCGGATATTTCGGCGCACAAGTTTCGCAAAACATCATACCTCTTTTTCCGGATCGGATACTGCAAGAATGCGCACGACACGCTGGACGCTTTAATCCCATACAGGGGCTGGATTGCGCGTGATTCTACTCCTTCGAGAGTGGCCCGCGCAAACGCAAAGGAATTTCGCTAGTGGTTCAGGCTCAAACTGAACCACTACCGGAATTTCCCGACGGCCGGCACTCCTGAGCGACAGAATTCTCAGCCGTGATGCGAAACCAACCCGCGCACGGAGCATGGAGCTCGCCGACTCCCTAACTAATTGAACCTGGTTGCTTTCCACAACCAAGCCGCCGTGATGGCAAATAACAGCAGGCTGATTCCAGACAGAGCAGCGGCGGTCTGCCAATTCAGATCCTGAGAAGGCCAACGGGCAACGACTCCGGTTGCGACAAATGCCGCAGTGGCCACAGCAACCAAAAGCCAGTCGAACCAGGTTCTTGCCTGGGTGGGCGCGGCCCCTTTTCCTTCCAGCGCAGAGCTGACAAACTGGGCATCAAGGCGGTAGCGTTTCCCCTCACGCTCGGCCGCTTGCCGCCACTGCTCATGTTCCGAGCGGCCCGCCACGGAGAACGAGATCGCGGCCAATCCGCCTGCCATCAGGATAGATCCGTAAATCGCGCTGGCCACTCCGGAATGGCTCCATGCCCTCAGTTCTCCAAAAGCCAGCGCGCCCCACAGCAACCCCCAGAGCTGGTTCGAATTGGAGAGCGGGATGCCGCGGCTTACGCCGATGTATTTCACCGCGTACTGCTGAAAGATATCGCCAATCACCCACACGAAACCTGCGCCGAGCAGCCAAAACAGGAGGTGCCGGGCGTCTCTCAATTGCTGCCAGAGCGCCATCGCGCCGCCAATGTAGTGGGCGGACAGCACCGCCATCATGCCGAGCTCTCCTATCGTGAAGAATGACACGAACGACAGCGGGTTCATGCCCGAAAGATATGCCTTGCGATACGGGATATACATCGTGCCCCACAGCACTCCGGCGCCAAGTGCGGCGGCGACACCCTGAATGACCATGCGGGATGAGATCTGATTGGCAGAGACTCGCGCCAAGATGACTCCGCCGCAAAACATGAGAACAGCGCCGCCGCTCACTGCGCTCCAGCGCGCCCATCCCGCATTCTTTAGTTCGCCAAAGAAAAGCACTCCCCAGGCGATCCCGATAATCGCGTTGGTATTCCATAAAGGAAAGGCAATGCTGAGGCCGAGATCGCGGATGGCAAAGATGGTGAGCGTATTGGCGACGGCCCACAAACAACCAGCGAGAATCGCCCAGATGACCAAGTGCGGCGCCTGCAGAAAGTCGGCTCGCGTCTGAGAAGTGCCGCGAACTATGGCCGGCAGGGTCCACCGGCCGAGAAAGACGCCCAGCACCATGACCAGGGAAACCAGGACAGGGGATAGCCCAGAAGAGACCAGCTTGGCGGGAACTTCGGCTGCCCCCAGCCACGCGCCTGCAGCTACGCCGCAGAGCACACCCAGGCGCTGCAGCACACGTAGCCGTTCCTCGGCCACAGGCCCACCGGCCTTGGCGGGAACGGCGGTGGTCGGCGGATACGCCGTCAGGAGATCCACCTCAAGAGAATTAAGCCACCGATCAGGACAACGGTGGGCACCAAGAACTGGGCATCGGTAGCCACCGCGCGCAACATCTTGATCCGGCTGTCAGCCCGCACTTGGGAGTGGTTGCTCATCGTCAACTGCGCATCGTCAAAAGGAAAGCCTTTTGCGACCGTCGGCCATGTTACGCACCTGGGAGCGCCGCAGCAAGGGCGAACGGTCGCCGCTCGGCGCCTTTTCTCTGCGAAGGGAACTCGTGGCCGAAATGATGCGTAACTTTATTATGAAGACAGTCGTTATGAGGAATCAGTGCAGGTCGTGATCGGCAGACATGATCTGCAGACATAGTTACGCACACATTGTTATGTGCAGAGAAATGAACGGCAGCGAAGAAATCGCTCCCAGCTCGGTTGTGAAGGGCGCGCTACTTCGTCTATTCTTGAAGTGCTGGGATGTGTCTGCTTTCTGCGCCTGAAGTCTGGTTCCACGTTCGTGGTTCGTCGTTTTCTGGTTCTTTTTGGAGTTAGCCCATGACGTTGACCCGGTTCGTCACCAAAAACGCCTTCCGCAACAAACGCCGCAGCATTCTGACTGTGCTGAGCCTGGCATTCTCCCTGCTGTTGCTCACGCTGATGATGACGATCTGGCGCGCCTTCTATTTGAACCAGGGCAGTGCCGAGTCGTCGCAAAGGATTGTGGTCCGGCATCGTGTTTCCCTTACCTTTAGTCTGCCGGGATTCTACCGCGACAAGATTCGTGCCATCCCGGGAGTCGTGGCGGTTGTGCCCGTCTCCTGGTTCGGCGGGATTTACAAAGACGACAAGCCGGAGAATTTTTTCGCCCAGTTCGGTACCGACCCCGATGAGTTCTTCAAGGTTTACCGGGACTTCGAAATGCCGGAAGACCAAGTGAAGGCGTGGCAGCGGGATCGCCAAGGAGTAATCGTCGACGACACTCTGGCCAAGAAATATGGCTGGAAGTTGGGCGACCGGATTGTTCTCAAGGGAAATATTTATCCCGTCGATCTGGAGCTTTACGTTCGGGGCATTTTCCATGCCAATCCAGACAACAAGTCCGTCTACTTCAATACGAAATATGTGGAAGAAGCGGTTTCGTTCTTCAAAGGACAGGCGGGAACGTTTACCGTTCTCGCGGCCACACCCGCGGATGTGAGCAAAGTTACGGCTGCCATCGACGACATGTTCCGCAACTCTCCTCAACCCACGAAGGCGGAGAGCGAGAAAGCGTTCGGCCTGGAGTTCGTAGCCATGCTGGGAAACGTGAAAGCGTTTATTTTGAGCATCTGCTCGGCGGTGCTGTTTGCCACATTGCTGGTTTCGGCGAATACCATGGCCATGTCGATCCGCGAACGGACGCGCGAAGTGGCAGTGCTCAAGACATTAGGCTTTACCAGGCAAAGCATTCTGGGGTTATTTGTGAGTGAGGCGGTGGCCTTGGCTCTCGTCGGTGGGGTAATCGGGGTTGGCTTGGCCTACCTGCTGGTGAATGCCGCAACCCATTCGCCGCAAATGGTCAGCTTCTACGACTTGAGGGTGACTATAAGCATGTGGGCTGTAGCCTTGGCTCTGGCTGGCGTGGTGGGACTGCTCAGCGCGGCCATCCCCTCCTATCACGCCTCGCAAGTGAACATCGTAGACGGCTTACGCCACATCGGATGAAGAGTTCATGACCCTGAGCGGTTTCATCGTGCGCAACGCCTTCCGCAATAAGCGGCGCAGCATGCTGACTTTGATCAGCATCAGCTTCTCGCTGTTGTTGCTCACGCTGATGATCTGCATCTGGCGCTCGTTCTATGTGGATCAGGCGTCGCCCGAGGCGTCGCGGCGCTTGATTATCCGCGACCGGGTCTCGCTCGCTTTTTTTCTGCCCGCGTATTACCGCGACAAGATTCGCAGCGTGCAGGGAGTGACCGCGGTAGCGCCGCTCACCTGGTTCGGAGGCCGTTATATTGACGACCGGCCATCACACTTCTTCGCACAGATCGCAACCGATCCGGACGAATACCTGAAAGTGGCGTCCGACAAGATCGTTCCGCCCGATCAGTTGAAGGCTTGGCAGCGCGACCGCGCCGGCGCTTTGGTCGACGTCACGCTGGCGAACAAGTACGGCTGGAAGATCGGCGACCGGGTCACGCTGCAGGCCAACATTTTTCCCGTGGATCTCGATCTGACGATTCGCGCCATCTACCACCGCGATCCTCCACAGAACGCGCTGTATTTCAACACCAAGTATCTGGAAGAGGCGGTGCCGTGGTTCAAGGGGCAGGCGGGCTGGTACTCGGCGCAGATCGACTCCGCTGAAAATGTGTCGCGAGCGTCTCGGGAAATCGACGACATGTTCCGCAATTCTCCGCTGCAGACAAAAACCGAAAGCGAGAGGGCATTTCAACTCGGCTTTGTTGCTTCACTGGGAAATGTGAAGGCCTTCATTCTGAGCATTTGCGGTGCAGTGGTTTTTACCATCATGCTGGTTTCGGCCAATACCATGGCGATGTCGGTGCGCAGCCGGACGCGCGAAGTGGCGTTGCTGAAGACGCTGGGATTTACTCGTCAGGGCGTGCTCTCGATCTTCGTGAGCGAGTCTGTGGCTTTGGCCGTCGCCGGCGGACTGCTTGGAGTTCTGGTCGCGATTCCCGTGATCACGGGATTGACCCACCGCTTCATTGGGCTGGGCATTCCGCTCGATATGAAAGTGAGATGGACTACCGCAGCGTTGTCCTTGTCGGTGGCGTTGATCCTGGGATTGGTCAGCGGCTACTTGCCGGCCTATAACGCGTCGCGCAAGAACATAGTGGAGGGGCTGCGCCACATCGGCTAAGGGTAGCGCGGTGTCGGTGCGATGAGATTAAGAGGTAACTATGGCGATACCGATCAGTTACAACATACGCAACTTGAAACTCCGCAAGGGACTCACGCTCATGACGGCGTTGGGCATTGCGCTCACGGTGACAACGGCGATTTTTCTGATGGCGCTACTGGCCGGCCTGCATCGCGCCTTTGTGAGCAGCGGCAATCCGCTAAACGTGCTGGTGCTGCGCAAAGGGTCGGAGGCGGAACTCTCCGGCGGGTTTGACGCATCGCTGTACCCGACTTTGACGACGTTGCCTGGCATCGCGAAAGATAGTCATGGGCAGCCCATGGCTTCCGGAGAATGGGTAGTAGTGATCATTCTGCCTCGCAAAGATGGCACCGGCGAGGTCAACGTGACGGTGCGGGGCATGATGCCGGATGGTTTGGAACTTCGCTCCAACACGAAACTCATCGAAGGGCGCTGGTTCCGGACGGGGCAACGTGAGGTTGTGGTCAGCAAATCGATTCGCGACCGCTTCTCTCATGCCAACATCGGTGACACCATGGCGTTCGGCAAAGGTTTGTGGAAAGTGGTGGGTGTTTTCGACGCTGGCGGATCGGCCTACGAATCGGAAATTTGGGGCGACGTGAATCAGATGGCATCCGACTTCGATCGCCAGGGAGGATACTCCTCGGCGTATCTGCGTGCCACCGATCCCGCGGCTGCAGAGGCGCTCAAGAACCGGGTGAGTGACGATCAGCGGCTGAAGCTCGAAGGCATGCTGGAAACCGATTATTACGCCAAGCAAACCAGTTCGGGCGCGCCAATAAAATACATCGGGATTGTGGTTGCCGTCATCATGGCTATTGGATCGAGTTTTGCGGCGATGAATACCATGTACGCTGCGGTGGCTTACCGCGGACGGGAGATTGCGACTCTGCGTGTGATTGGATTTTCGCGGCCCGCAATCTTGACCTCGTTTGTGCTGGAGTCTTTGCTGCTCGCGCTGCTGGGGGCGGCGGCGGGAATTCTACTGATGTTGCCTTTCAATGGAATGCAGACTGGCACGTCGAACGCAGTGACGTTCAGCGAAGTGGTTTTCGCGTTGCGCATCACGCCAGAGGTCGCCGGGGCCGCAATCCTGTTCGCTTTGATCATGGGCCTGTTCGGAGGACTTGCTCCCGCATGGCACGCCGCGCGGCAGAATATTCTGAGCGCCCTGCGGAGTTAGATTCCTAGCGCCGGCATCTCGATTGGTGGGGAGTCGAAGGGACGGGAGCGCGACTGACGAAACTAAGCATCGACCGGTAACGTAATCTTAAGTATGCCCATTGACGCCAAACATGAAGACCTGCAGAGCCTGCGCATCGACCGCACGCAGCGCGGCGAATCCGGCGGAGAGCCGTCGGCGTGGGCCCGCCGCTACATCCTTGGCGGGATCGCGATTGTGGTGATCCTCAGTCTTACCGCTCTGGCGTATCGCGCGTTCTCCGCCAGCGTGCCGGAAGTTGAAGTAGTTCGCGCTTCCGCCCAGGACACCGGCAATGACGCAGGCGCCACCGTGCTCTCGGCCACCGGCTACATCGTGGCTCATCACACCATCAATGTAAATTCCAAGGTCACCGGCCGCTTAGACTGGATTGGCGTGGAAAAAGGAGACAAGGTTAAAGAAGGCCAGGTCTTGGTCCGTCTGGAGGACCAGGAATTTCGCGCCTCCTATGAACAAGCAAAAGGCGCGTATGAGAACGCCCGCGCCTATCTGGAGGAACTGCAGCATGGGTCCCGGCCCGAGGAAATCCAGCAGGCACAGCACAATCTCGACGAAGCCCGCGCCACGCTGGCCAATGACAAGCTGACCCTCGACCGCACCAAAGAACTGGCGGCAGGCGGTGTGGTTTCGCGACAATCTTTGGACGACACTACCGCCAAGTTCGAAGCAGATCAGCAGCGAGCGAATTCGCTAGAAAAGGCGTTTCAGCTGATGAAAATCGGGCCACGACCCGAAGAAATCCTCCGTGCGCAGGGCGCCCTAACGCAAGCTCAGGGCCAACTTGATTATGCCAAGTCGCAACTGGACGCCACCGTGATTCGCGCTCCAGTGACCGGCACTATTCTCGACCGCACCGCCGAAAAGGGAGAATTGATTACCGCGCAATTTGCCAGTGCGGCCGCCGGCGGCCCGCAAGGATCGGTGGTTTCTCTGGCGGACTTGAACGATCTGCAGGTGGAACTCGATATCGCGCAGGCGGATTTCGCGCGGCTTAGCCCCAGCCAGAAGGCGATCGTGACAACAGACGCCTATCCCGATAAACAATATGACGGAGTCATCGCACAAATCTCGCCGGAAGCGAATCGACAGAAAGCCACGGTTCAGGTCAAGGTGCAAGTGCTGAAGCCTGACCGGTATCCCGGTGTTCAGTTACGGCCCGAGATGAACGCCACCGTGAAGTTTCTGGCTAGCGAGCCTGCGAAAGGAGCCAGCCAGCCCGCGGGCGTGTTCGTACCAGCAACCGGAATTCGCGACGTCGACGGCAAGAGGATTGTGTTGATCGCATTCCACGGCAAGGCCCTGGCCAGGCCAGTGCAAATTTTGGCGCAACGCAGCGATGGCGCTTTAGTCGGTGGACTGATCGGCGGAGAAGACGTGATTACCACCGCGCCGCCGACTTTGAAAGACGGGGACAAAATTAAAATCAAGGGGCAAGCATGAGCACAGTAGTCGCACCCAACGTTGCCACGGCCACCAAAGTGGTGCAAGTCCGCGGCGTCAGCAAGATTTTCAAGCGCGATGCCTTCGAAGTAAAAGCTCTCGACGATGTTTCCATCGACATTGCCAAAGGAGAATTCCTGGCTCTGATGGGACCCTCCGGCTCGGGCAAGACCACGCTGCTGAATATGATTGCAGCCATCGACCGGCCGACTGCCGGGGAGTTGCTGGTGCAGGGCCAGGACATTTTCCGATTCAGCGATTCGCAGATCGCCCGCTGGCGCAACGAACACATCGGTTACGTGTTTCAGACTTTCAATCTGATCCCGGTTCTCACCGCCTTCGAGAATGTGGAATTGCCGCTGCTGCTGACTAAGCTCAATCCGCACCAACGCCGCGACCACGTGATGACCGCGCTAAAGCTCGTGGGACTCGAGGAGCGCGTAAACCATCTGCCCAAGCAGCTCTCCGGCGGCCAGGAACAGCGCGTCGCCATTGCGCGCGCGATCGTCAGTGATCCAACCCTACTCCTCGCCGACGAACCCACCGGCGACCTCGACAGCCACTCCGCTACCGAAGTGCTGGAAATCCTCAAGCGGCTGAACGAAGATTTCCAGAAGACCATCGTCATGGTGACGCACGATCCGCACGCCGCTTCCTACGCACACGTCACTCGGCATCTTGAAAAAGGAATGTTGCTGCCTGCTGGCTAGCCGCTGAAAGGCGGCGGGAAAGTTTCTAGATCATTTTCGCCCCGCGTTCAGCTTGTCGAGAGCACGCTTCAGTTCTTCCAATTTCTGTCCCGCCTCGCCGAGTTTGCCTTCTGCGGTCAAGCGTTGGTAGTCGGCGAGGTCTTTGGCGGCTTCTGCGATCTGCGCGTTGAGGTTCGGCGCGGATTGAGCCGCACCCGCGGGCGGATGCTGCGACTCAGATGGGGGTACTTCGGGGATCGAGTTTGCGGTGAGCGATGAAACTGCTCCACCAAACAGCGACGTCATTGCTGATTCAAAAGTTGGGCCGTACGCCAGCCGATCCTGCAGCGCGAGCACGACGAGCCGCAACTCCGGCATGGGGCTGCGCTCGGCCTGCAAATAGATGGGCTCAGCATACAGGAGCGCCTTGCCGGTCGGAATCACCAGCAGGGATCCTCGTCGCACATGCGAGCCTTGCTGATTCCATAGTGTCAGCTGTCCGGAAAGCTGGGCATTCTGATCGATACGCGCCTCAATTTGCAGCGGTCCGTCGACCAGCCTGGTTTTGGGAAAGTTGTAAACAACCGACGTCCCATAATGTTCCCCGTCGCTCCGCCCCGCGATCCAGCCGATGAGATTGTTGCGGTTGGCCGGCACGAAGGGCAGAATCTCCACGAACTCCTCGCCATCTTCTCCGGGAAGTTTCATCAGCACGAAGTTCGGCTCCATCGTCCGTGTGACTTGCTCACCGTTCTCGCTCATACCCACTTCGGATGCCACCGTCCACAGATCCTCACGGTTGTAGAACGCCTCCGCATCGGTCATGTGGTAGAGACCGTAAACATTCGCCTGTAGCTTGAGCAACAACTCAGGATAGCGCACATGCTTGCGTAGTCCAGGTGGCATGGCCGAGGCATCTTTGAAGAGGTCAGGGAAAATCCGCCGATAGGCGGCGATGATCGGATCCTCGGGATCGAAAACGTAAAACTTGGTCGTGCCATCGTAGGCGTCGATGACCACCTTCACGCTGTTGCGCATGTAATTGACGACGCCACCGCCCAGCGGATAGTGGGTGGAATAGGGATAGTTATCGGAGATGGTGAAGGCATCCATGATCCAGGAAAGGCGGCCGTCGTCGCCCAGGACGATATACGGATCTGGATCGTAGGTCAGAAAGGGCGCCAGCGTGGATACGCGCTCGCGCAGGTTGCGGCGCATAAGCAAGCGGCTGTTTGGGGTTACGTCGTCGCTGAACGGCAGCTTGCCGAGATCGTCGCGATCGAACGCGATGATGGCGCGGCGCAGAAAACCTCCGATCACGATGCCGCCCGTGCCTTCGTAGGAGTTCAGGTTGTTGGCCTGGCCTTGAGGATAGTTGAACTCCTGCTGGCGGGTCTTCACGTAGACATCCGTATTTGTCAGCTCACCAAAGTAGATCTCGGGGCGCGTGACATTCAGGCTCGGAACCGTGGTTTGTACCGGCATGTTGCTGAGGATCAGGGTCGGCAGGCCCTCGACCGTAAATCCATTCACTGGATTCATGGTTAGTCCATAGCCGTGGGTGTAGATGAGCTTCTCGTTAATCCAGTTCTGGCTGCTCTCGGGGAGTTTGTCAACGTTCATCTCGCGCGCCGCGAGCATCACTTCTCGAGTTGTACCGTTGATGCTGTATCGATCAATGTCGATGTCGGGGAAGTCGTAGTAGGTGCGGATTTCCTGAATCTGACGCAGCGTGTCCTGCAGGGCGCGCCAGTCCCACAGCCGGACATTCTGAAGGGTAGCCTGATTGTTCGCCGCATCCGCTGCCTCGACTGTGGTTTCGGCGGGAAATTCGTGCTGCGTTACCCGGTTCAACCCGTATGCCCGTCGAGTGAAATCAGTGTTATACGCAATGTAGGGTTTCTCGCGAACCAGTTCGTTGGGCTTCACGATAAAACTGCTGACATACCAGCCAACCACTTGCATTCCGACAAAGCAGACGACCGCCGGAACTACCGCCGCGACCAGCCATGTACCGCGGGGTTCGCGCGCTGCATTGGCGAAGGCCATAAACGCGCCGATCACCAGCGCCACGCAGATGAAGAGCAGCCCCGCCAGGGTGACATGCGCATCGGTGTAGGTCACTCCGCTGAAGAGAGTGTGATCGTCAAGCAGGTGTTCGAACCGGCTCAGGTAGGTATTCGCGGCGAGCACCAGCAACAGAAATCCAAAGATGATGGAGAACCCACGCCAAGGCAACTTCACCTGGCGGCTGAGACGACCGGCAAGCATGCGCGCTCCGCCGCTGGCGAAGACAAAGAAGAGGGCGAATAAACAGAGAATGACCGCTAAAGTCAGCAGCCAGCCGAGGACGAGCTGCCAGGCCGGCAGAGTAAAAAGATAAAAGCTCAGCGGCTTCCCAAAGATCGGATCGACCACGGGGGAAGACGGAGGTGCGTACCAAAACAGGGCGAGGGTTTGCCACTCAGCGCTCACGGCGGCACCGCTTACCAGTGCAATGGCGACCGAAATAGCAAGCCCGACAAACTTCAGCACAGGTTCCACCGGCAGTTTCAGCGGCTGTGCGCCGATGAAGATGGTGTGGCCGTCTGGCAAATCATCAAGATGCGCCCGCTTCAGGGCGAGGAAGGAGCCAAAGAGAAGCAGGAAAGTGGCCGCCGTCACTGCCGCGAAGACGCCCCAATGTAGGCTTAGCGTCTTCCAGAACACGTCCCCATAGCCGAACGAGTTGAACCAGAGCACGTCTACGTAATAGGACAAGGCGGCCTGAGTGCCGAAGAAGAGGATGCCGAGCCCGAGAAGAATCAGCAGGAATCGGCGACGGCGGCCCGGCCGCGCCTGACGCGGTGGGGGCCACTCAATCGACTGGGACATTGGTCACTCCATTTCTGATCAATTTTCCTTAAATTGGTTATAGGAAATACTACTCCCCGGGAGCGTCTCTGCTGGTCGATGCTTCAGTTTTGTCGCAGCCGCTTTCCGCTGTGTCGCGACGCGGATCGCCGAGCTTCCGAAACGATCTGGGACGACGATACTTTTCCTGGGATCAGTCCCGAGAGGCAACCGGCCAAAAATCGAAATAATTCATCCACTGATCGTAATAAGTGGTCAATGTTTTTTCCAGAAAGCTGACCGCCTGGCGCATAGCCTCGTGCAAGCCGGCATCGTCGTCACCGCTAGTGACCCGTGACGGAACCGCCGGGATCAAATCTCCTATCAGAGTCTGGTAGCGCAGCCAACCCCGGCGAATCACGAAAACGGGCAGCACCGGCGCGCCCGAGACCCGCGAAAGCAGAAAAGGGCCAAGCGGAAAGCTGGTGGGTTGGGAAAAAAACGGCACGTCGAAAGTGTGACGCTGGTAAACGCGGTCTCCTTGGATCGCCACGATCTCGTTTCGACGCAAGGCCTGTAAGAGTTCTATCGTAGCCGTCACACCCCCTTTGAGATCCACAATTTTCAACCGTTCGCTAGCCATCAAATTCCGCAGTGTGATCTCCGCCGGATTGTCCTCAACCACCCGCGCCACGTTAACCCGGCCGTAAATTGCCAGCAGCCGCGACGCGAATTCCCAATTCCCTACATGCGCGGTCCACACAATGACCCCATTGCCTGCCGCCAGGCATTGGTCGATCTTGGCGCCGCCCCCCTCCGAATCCACCAGCATGCCCAGCAGTTGCGAAGGTGTGGCCTGTGGGACAAAACAATAGGAAACCATGAGGTCGCAGAAAGAATAGAAAACCCAATAAACTTTTCGCTGCAGTGCGAGCCCGCTCTTCCCCGAGACCCGGCGCAGATTTCCGGTTACCGCGCGCCGTTCCCGCTTCATGATCAAAAAGAAGATCAGCGCCACCACCGCCGCAACCGGAGGATGGAGAAAGCGCGGCAGCCTCGGCATGATGACAAATATCATCCGCAGCGCCGTTGGGTTATGAAAACGGTGCTCGTACCAGCGCGTCACTTTCCGCCCGCGATCTGGAGAACTTTTGCTTGGATAAGGGGGGATTCAATCCCAAAGATTTGGGATGTCAGGTCTTTGCTTCCGCTACTTTGGATTCGATGATCGCCGCCAAAGCGTTAACACTTTCGAGGTTTTTCTGGTTGAAGTTGGCCTGTACCAGCTTGATGCCGAAATGCCTCTCAATCTCCAGAATGAGTTGGAGTATGTCGATGGAGTCGATTTCCAGTTCTCCTCCGAGCAGCGGCTGATCGTCGCGCAGATCCTCGGGGGTCAAGTCGGTGATCCGCAAGCTCTTCAATATAATGGCCTTGAG
Organism: Candidatus Sulfotelmatobacter sp.; assembly: GCA_036522075.1. Lineage (GTDB taxonomy): Bacteria > Acidobacteriota > Terriglobia > Terriglobales > Acidobacteriaceae > Sulfotelmatobacter. The sequence goes on along the minus strand of DATDGM010000140.1, from coordinate 45,685 downwards.
TTGCTCCTTAACGCTTGCCATATCGTTCACTTGCAACGCCCCAGAATACCACAAAGCTCACCGGCGAAATCAACACGAACTCTCCTGAAAGGCCCTCTGGAAGCTGCCCTTCGTGTGGCTTCGTCTCCCTGATGACCGTGATCTTTCGTCCCTCGCAAGAACCCAAGCTACAGCAGTCCCCCATCCACAGAGATCACCTGTCCGGTGATGTAACTTGCCTCCTCGGACCCCAGGAACGCTACCAGCGGAGCCACTTCTTCAGGCTTGCCAAACCGCCCCAGCGGGATTTCGGAAAGCAGTCGCTTCTCCTCTTTCTCAATGTATTTTGCGGACATAGGGCTCGGAATCACACCCGGGCAGATGGCGTTTACTCGGATGTGGAACGGTCCCACCTCGCGAGAAAGAGCCTTGGTGAACGCGATCATGCCGCCTTTGGATGCCGAGTAATTGCACTGACCGGACTGGCCGCGAATTCCGGCGGGTGACACGATATTGCAAATGGCTCCACTCCCCCGGCGCATCATGCCCGGCAGGGCCAACCGCGAGCACAAATAAGTGCCACGGAGATTGGTGTCGATTACTTCATCCCACTGCTCCTCCGACATAAAAGCCAATAGCACATCGCGGTTGATGCCCGCGTTATTTACCAGGTAGTCGACTGGGCCAAATTGATGTTCGATGCGCTCGAACATAGGCGCAACACTCTCCTGGCGGGAGAGGTCGGCTTCCACTGCCGAAGCCTCTCCGCCCGCGGCCACGATGCGCTCGACCACCGCAACCGCGGACTCTTTCCCGTGACGATAGTGCACGGCGACGCGGAACCCCGCGCTTCCCAGAGCCTGCGCGATGGCGCCGCCGATAATCCCCGAGGCGCCTGTGACTAATGCGACCTTCCGATCTTCGCTACCATCACCGGTGCGATTAGCCACGTTTGTTTCAGTCATATTTCCGGCCTTAGTGCATCGGCTTGAAGATCAAAATATAGGCGGCCCAACGGGAGTTGTAGCGCGCGAGATTCCCGTCCAGCGCATAGGAGACCGTGCCTTGCACCAGCGTCCCCATAGGACCAGGGGTGTTGAAGTTAACCTCCAAGCCGTCAAACTTGCGGAATTGAAGCGACTCATCCAGATTGCGCGCGCGCGCATATGCGTACATCCCATCGACCTTCATGAAATCCATCACGTTGAAACCGTAGTGCACGTTCGCCATGGCAATGGCGTCAAATGAATCCGTGCCGGGGGGAATGCCGTGGAGACGCGGCGACGCAAGAAACGAGGGGAAGTAACGCGAGAAGCGATCCAGTTGATCTCCGCCCCAGTAAGAAAGATCCCATCCGCCCTTGGTGAACTTGCCGATGTAGTAGTCCTTGTTCAAATCGGCGTTGTAGAGCGTGAACGCATTTTGCGGACGCTGAACCAGCAAAGCGTTTTCGGGCGGCGGGTTGGCGGATGACGACCCACACCCACCCGGAGGTGGGGCCAGCGAAGTGCAGCCGAACCGCCTCCAGTCAATGCGTTCGCCCCGTGTCCCCTGCGCATCGAACACATAACCTTTGCGGTTGTATTTTATTTCGATGCCCGGAAGAATGTTCAATCCGTTGCGCGGCAGTTCGTATACCTCGTCCGCCAGGTTAGTCCGGAGGAAGTTGTCATACGAGAAGTAGGTGGAGCCCGTTACGCTGAGATGAGTGGCGGCTTGCCACGAGGCGCGCACCCCGGTGGTTTGCTCCCATGTCCAGGTCTCTCCTTGCACCAATTCCGTGTTATTGCCGTAAATGCGGTTCTGGCCGGGCAGGCCGTTCAGCGACAAATCCAGCGCGAGGCGGAACTTGGGCCTGAACTGCTTGGACAAGTCAGAAATCAGGATAGGCCCGGCAAAGAAGGTTGAAAGTTGCGCGCCAGTGTGGTGAAAATCAAAATCCGCGATGCTGACGCCGAGGAATGGAACAGGAAAGTTGAACGTGCCTCCGTACATCGCGCCCGCAACCAGAGACTTGATGCGCTTCACACTCTTGTCCACGAGAACGCGCTCGCCGGCTTTCTTCCGCAGCGAACGCAGTCCCTGGTCGGTGTCGCGGTACATCGGGTCCTCAGAACTATGCTCAGCCGCGAGGCTGCTACTGAAGTTCGGAGCGTTGATGACGTAGTCCGAAAACTTCACCGTTCTCTGCACCACAAAATCACGTCCCGCGGCGTTCAACAACTGCTGCGCGGAAATCGAGTGCAGCAAGTTGAATTGATTTCCCTTGTCGTCGCGAACTAGCTCAAAATTCTGTGTCTCCACGTTTACCAGCACGTTACTTTTGACGCCGCGCTGGCTCAGGTACTGCTTCACCTCGCGAAAAGTACTGGCGTCGATCCAGATCTTGCCGCTGTAAAGCGCCTCGTCCTGCACCTTGGGCTCGACTGCCACTACGTAGCACATGGCCCCGTCCACCTGTTCGGTCCCGAGCAATTTGTAGTCATAGCGCTCGTTGAGCTTCAATTCGAGGGGCTGGGTCAGCACTTTTTCCGGCTCGATCTGCGGCAAGGGAAACTCATGATTCTTACCGAACTTCACCCCGTTAATGTAAAACTCTTTTTGCGCCAGTTCCATCTGGCCGTTCCGGCTAAAGAATTGCTTGAGCTGCATCGAAAAGTCGAACCCCGGCCCCAGATTGGTGGCTTCAAAATGGAGGCTCATGAAACTGGAGGCCATATAATTTTCCAGCTTCTGCTTCTGCGCTTCGCGATTCTGTTGCCAGCGAGCGATAATCTCCTCCACCCTTAGATCGACTCCGCTCTTAACCTCCACTGTGTTGTACAGCGTCTGATCGGCCTCACTCTGTTTGTGGATGGAAATCAGTGCGTATTCGCTGGTGCAGGCGCAGGTTTGCGCGAAACCATGTTCAGCCTTCGTCACTTCGCCTGCCGGGAGTTCGGCGCCGGTCGCGGGGTCGTACCACCGGATCTCGAATGGTCCCGGCTTAGCGCTCTGTAACCTGACCGTCTTCGGTGAGTCGGGGCTCGCATTCACGCGCGCCACAATCACCACATCCGCGGGACCGCTGAACCATCGGTGCTCATTGTTTCCCACGCCTTCCACCGCGACACTGAACGGGGAAGCCGCGGAATCCTCCGCAAACATATTGCTCGTGATGAAACGGCTCATGAAGGTGTTTGCCGCGCACAAAGCAGCGGCGGCCTTGCCGTCGGGTGGCTGCGCCCAGACAATTTCTACCGAGGTCCCGCCGGCAGCGAGCATCGCCGTCAAGAAAGGCGAGGGTGTCGCGGACGTTCCGGCATCTAATTTAAGAATGACCGGTTTATTCAGCGCCCGCTCGGCAATCCACGCAGCATCCTGGCGCCAGCCCTCGGCATAGGTAGTTCCCAGCAGATCGGAATAGACGGCAAGCCTCTTTACAATATCGCCGTGACTTCCGACAAACCCAGGCTGAAAAACAAACGCGAGCCGCAAGCCGGCGTTGTCGCCCTTCGCGGCTAATGCCAGGCGCACCAACCCGAACGCGAACAGGTCGGGCGCCCCCATCGCTCCTTTAATCTCCACCAAAAGCCCACGCACCGCGGTCGCCGAGAGAGGCAGCGATTTCACAAACGCATCAACCCGCTCGGTAATTTCCTGCTCGGATTCCCCCCCAGCGAGTAAACCGGCTTCCACCACTACATGCAGCCAGATCTCGACACCTTCGGGCACGCTCTGCACGGCTGGCTCTTCAAGAATGCTGGCGGAGCTTTCCCCGCCCGCGAAATCGAAAGACAGCGGTGGCAGCACGATCAATTTTTCCGGAACGTTACACTGCTCGGCGGCTTTCAATCCCACGGCAAGGTTCTGGTCCGTCGGAATCGAGATCGCGACTCGCGGCAGGCCGGCTTCCGCTGTCAGCGGTAAAAGCAGAACGGCCAGAAGCAGCAGAATCGGCCCCACTCGCCTGCACCTCGCCAATCGGTAGAGCAGCCTGAGTGAAGCCGTCATTCCCAATCAACCCTCGCTCGCACTCGTTGCTGGCAAGGCCGTCGCTGTACGGCGCCGTTCCCCAAGCAGAATAACAGCGGGAATCAACAACAAGCCACCGGCCAGTGCGAGCGCGACCCCCAACGAAGTCACCAGGCCCATTTCCACAAGCGGCGCGAAACTGGAAGTCATCAGCGCCCCGAACCCAACGATCGTAGTCAGGTTCGATTGAATCAGCGCCGCGCCCGAAGCTTTGGCGATCGCGAGGATTTCGTTCCGCTCGTTCTCCTGGTATCGGCGCACCAAATGGATGCCATTGTCGATGCCAATGCCGATGATGAGCGGAATCGCCGTAATCGACATGAAACTGAAGCGGTGCCTCACCAACAGCAGCAGGCCGAAAGTTGTAACAATGCCGAATGCGATCGGGATCAGCACGATGAATGACACGCGGAGGTTGCGAAAACAAAGGTAGACAACCAACAGAATGCCAGCCGCCGTCCACACTAATGCTCTGCTACTGTCATGAAGCACTTGCCTCTGCAGGTCGCGGTTCATCTTGTCGAAGGAGAACTCCACGAACCGGCCAAATTGATTTTGCCAGGACTGGATGACACTTTCCGGAACTACGTCGACAGCATCGGGATCGGCACCATAAAAGGTGATGGCCGCCACGTAGCTACCGTCCCCGGTCTTGCGAATGCTGTTGTCCAGCACTCCTGGCGGCAGGAACTTGGCGGCAGTTTCCAGGGTAATCGCATCACCGCCTTGTCCCAGCCCTTGTCCTAGCTTTCGCAACCGATCGATAAAGGGCTGGAACTGCTCAGTTCGAAAACCATTCTCGCGCAGCGAATCCTCGAGGGCACGAGCCGAGGCCGCCAGATTGACGCCGGCCAACGAACGGGCTCGTTCACTTTGTGTTCGAACTGACGGGAGCAGCGTTGTCGGTGAGAAGATGGACTTGATGACCCCGCGATGCTGATAGGCTTCCAGCCCGGCCGTCAATTCTTCGGCTCTACCCAGTGCTTCCTGCTCGCCGCCGGAGATCAGGAGCACGTTCGGACTGCCCTCGATGCCGAACCTTGCGGAAAGCAGGTTCTGCGCCGCCACGGCAGGGTTATCGGCGCCAGCGATCTCGAAGTGCTTTCCCATTTTGATGGCCGGCAGAAACATTAATGACAGCAGGAACATTCCGCAGCCCAAGCCGACTACAAGGCGGGCGTGCCGGCCCACAAAATCAACCGATTTCTGCGCCACCCAGGGAAGCAACCGGAAGGTAATGGTCTGCGGCGCGCGCGGCTTCGAAACTCGCCACCACAGCCGCATCAGCGCCGGAACCGTCAGCAGCGTATGGACCATCATCATGAACATTCCCACCGTCAGGATGAACCCGAACTCCGCCAGTCCCTTGAAACTGGCGGTGGCCAGTGAGGCGGTTGCGGTGGCCGCCGTTACTATGCAGAGGACAACGCTAAGCCCGGTGGTTTCGTAGGTGCGTAGCACCGCATCATTCAGCGTGCGCTCATTCGTGAATTCATCCTTGGCCCACTCCTGCGGAACCCGGTTGAAGAAATGTACGACCTGGTCGTCGCCCAGCCCCGCCAGGATCGCAATAAAAGACAGGCTGATCAGATTTACTTCTCCCGGATAGAAACTGGCTACGCCCGTAGTCCAAACAATGCCCAGGCTGGCGGGCAGCAGCGATAAAAGCAGGAGTGGAATCCTCGGATAGATCAGCAGGCACAACAGCAGATTTCCCACGATGGAAATGAGGGAAATTCGGCGGATATTTGTTTCGATGAGCTTGTGCTCCTGCTCCGCGTAAACGTAAGCCCCCGCTGCAATCGCCCGCACTCCGGAGTCTCGCAAGTCGGGTTGCGCCGTCATCGACTGGATGTGCTCCCGCGTCCACCGCATCACTTGCTCGGCGAACTTGTAATCCATAGCCGACTGGCGAGGTTCGGCAATGATGAGCAGCGCCTTGTGATCTTTACTGAAGAACCGGTTTCCAGACCCCCAGTTGAGGTCGAATTTGGCAAACTGCGAAAATCCCTGGCGGTTTCCCTCCACTTCCATCAGGCCCAAAGGATCGGCGACGAAGTAATTGGTTCCCAATGATGAGAATGGAGTGACCAGTTCGCTTCCCGCGCGGCGAACGCTTTGATGAATCTGTCGCGGATCCAGCCGCCGCTTCAAATCTTCGGTTTGCTCGGGCAGCGCGAATGACGGAAAGTTCCAGGTAAAGAACCGCACCATGTTGAGCAGTTCTTCGTCCTGCAAGCCGCAGCGCGCATCCAGGAACAGCCCGCTGGCTTGCATGTCGGCGGTCAGACGGTCGGCCATGTCTTCCATTTGGCCGGTGACGTCCGTTTCATTTTCCGTTCGACCCGCCGGAGCCTCGATCAGCACGAAGAGCTGATTGCCATAACCCAGTTCTTTGCCGATCTGGCTCGCGGCTCGCCATTGTGGGTCGCGATTCCCAAACAAATCGGTCAGGTCGGTGCCGGTTCGCAGGTTGTGGATGTTCGCATACAACAATAAGGTAACGACCAGGCTCAGGGCTGTAACCAACCCCGGATGGCCTACCACCAGGCCGCCCACCCAGCGCATGCAACGGGTCATCATGCGAACGCCCACACGCGTGGTTGAAATGTTCGGATCATCGGGTGGCGCTTTCCATCGTAGGCCCGCTCACCGCTCGTCCATCAAGCCGACACCGACAACTCGCCCTTCGCTACCACCTCGCCGTCTACCCACACCGTGCCGCCGATGCATACCAATTGGCCAGCCTCGGTTAGCTTTTTGGTTTCAACGCGAAGTGTTTGCCCCGGAGTCACGGGCTTGAGAAACTTGAAGCGGTTCACGGCCGCGAGCAGGGCTACTCCTCCCCCGCTTCCCGCAGTCACCTGCGGCGCGGATGATCCCAGCATTACTCCAGCGGTCTGGGCCACCGCTTCGATCAGAAGAACCCCCGGCAGAATGGGCTTGGCAGGAAAATGCCCGGCAAAAATCGGGTTCGCCGGATCGACAAACTTCACCGCAACACAACGAACTCCCGGCTCCAGTTCTTCGACACGGTCGATCCACAAGAACGGAGGGCGATGGGGAATCAGCGTCTCGATTTCACTCCGCTCAATCACCCTGGGCTTGATCACTACGGTTTATATACCTCAAACTTATCCGCCGGAATCTTCGGATTCAGCGAGCTCACGTCGATGACGAATACACTGTTGACGCCGCTCTTGCCGTCCACCTCCAGCGACCGAGGAAAGAAGTCTCCTTTGTCCAGCTTCACGACCAGGTAATTCAGCCTGCGGCGGAAAGTATCCGACCGCGGAACCAGCTTCATTTGGTAATCCCGGCTGTCTTCTTGCACGGTGATCGTGAAGTTTTTTTTCAGGTTCCCGAGGGAGCTCTCCCGGCCGAAATAAGACTGCGCCCGGCGAACGTTTCTTCCGATTTCCATCACTTCGGTCTTGCCGCCAGTCGTAACGTTCAGGTAGTTCTCGTTGAAGCGTATGCGCATGCTCGACGGTTCGAAGTAGTCCAGCGCGAATCGGGTGGTGCCTTCGGAGCAAAACTTGCCACGGAGCACCAGAGGTTTCACCATCAGGCTAGACATGCGGGTTTCCGTAATAGTCCCGCAGCTGCTCGTGTATTTTCTCTGCGCCTGCTGCACGCCCTCCCAAACTCGGTTCAGCAGATCGTCGGATTGGGCGGCCAGCGCTCCCGGAAAAATCGAAAACGCAAGCAGAGCGCATAGCAATCTGAATCGCGGGACCATATCCCGCGGGTAGAAAGCGAAATGCCGGGGACCGGAACCAGACACGCGCCGTGTCTCGTACCGGCATCTTGGAGCACGCCCGGCCATCGTCATAATGCTACAGACTAGCATGCGCGATGGTGCCACGGACTGAGATGGAAATCCGGTAGTGGTTCAGTTGGGTTTTTATTTGCGGTGTCATCCTGAACGGAGCCGTTTTTCAGGCGAAGTGAAGGATCTCCCGCTTAGCTGGCCTGGCGCGTAAGCCAAACTGCACCACTACCGAAAATCCTGATCAACTTAATCTCCGCTACCTCGAACAGCTTCTCCGGCAGCCTCGGCGGGCGGCACTGTAGTCCCGAACTCGATTTGCACTAGCTCTGGAACTGTTCGTTCTTTCAGTACGAACTCGCGGTAGAGCTTCGCCATGCGAAGGTTTTCTTCCTCCCCCTTGAGCCGCTCGGCCCGGGCCCGCAGCTTCTCCTCGCGGGCGTTCTTCGCAATGCCGAGTTGTTCGAGATCATGCTGGGCCTCGTTGGTGACGATCTCGTCCTTCAAGACCAGATGATGCTCCGTACTGCTGAGCTTCACGCTCTTGCCGCCCGCGAAAATCTCATGCCGTCCATGCTCCTCGTACCATTTGGTCAACGTGGCGGTCATATGCATCTTCTCCACGATGTTCCGCCAACCCATCCCGGTGTTGTAGGCGCAGAAGGATATCTCTCCCTCTTGCGTCGCATATGGGATGATGCACTGCTCCGTCCTGCGAAAATCATAGTTGAATAGATCCTGGAACCACATGCCCGCCACGAACAGCAAGTTCCAGCGGTCGCGGCGGCGGCGGAAAATGTCAGCCATGGTTCGCTTGCCGGAGACGTCACCATAGTCGCGTCCGGTTGCGCCCAGGCCCTTGTCCAGCTTCCTCAATATATCCACAGCGCGGAAATGCCTCGGCGCATGGAACGCATCGTAATTCCGAACTAATGCCAGCGCCATCCCCGCCACCGATATCCACCGGCTGCGAGCCCAATCGTTGATCCTCGCAATGTCCTTGGCAAACTGCTCGGCGTCCAGGAACGCGGTCACCGGAATCGCCTCGCGCGTCTCCTTGTCCACCATGATCGCCATTCCCACCCCACAGTTCGGGTGACAACTGCAGGCGACTTGGCCCCAGGCGGCCTCCGGGCCGTGAACCAGGTCTGCCCAGTCGGAAAATGTGCTCAGGAACGAGAGTGGGAACCAGTCGCGAACGGGCTCGCCGATGCTCAATTGTTCTTTCACATCGTGGGCCAGATGCGAGAGGGTGTAGCGTTGCGCTTTGCGGCGTTCTTCAGTGACGGCTTCGTCGCGGCCCGTGAAAGACACCGGCTGGAACGACACCATGGCGATCTTCTCCGGGTTGTCGAGCGCGAATTGCACTACGCGCCCCACCTGCTCATTGTTGATCCCGTTGACCACGGTGGTCACCAGTACGATTTCCACGCCGTTCGAGTGCAGGTTCTCGATGGCCCGCAGTTTCAGGTCGAACAGGTTGCCGACATTGCGATGAGAATTTGCCGGGTTGCCGATGCCGTCGAATTGCAGATACGCGTAGCGCAAACCGGCTTCCGCGGCCTGCCGTGCGAACGCGGGGCTCTTGGCGAATTCGATGCCGTTGGTTGCCGCTTGCACGCTGTCGTAGCCCAGTTGACGGGCGTATCGAATAGCCTCCAGAAAATGCGGGGACAGGGTGGGCTCGCCCCCGGAGAACTGCACCGACATCTGACGCCGCGGCTTGATGGAAAATGCGTTGTCGAGGAGCCTCTTGATATCCTCCCAGGTAAGCTCGTGTACGAATCCGACCTGGTTGGCATCCATGAAACATGGATCGCACATCATGTTGCAGCGATTGGTCAGGTCGACGGTGAGAACCGAGCCGCGCCCGTGCTTGATCGTGCTGTTGCCGTGGTTGTGCAGTTTTTCGTCGTTATGGGCGCGGATATCGCGGCCGGGAAAAGTCTCCTCCAGATGCCGGAAGAATTGCGGATCAATGGAGATGACATCTTCGAAATGTCCGTGGACCGGGCAATCCTTAACCATCAGGATTTTGCCGTCGCGCTCGAGGATCTGCGCCTTGATTTCACCGGGCCTTTCGTTCAACAGGATGCGATAATCCTGTTTGCCGTCGACGATTTGCTGGCGGATTTCGGGCACGCAGCGGGGACACAATGAATCGGTTTCGCGCGGCCAGCCCAGCGGCGGCTTCGATTTTTCACGGGACTTCAGCAGCGGCTTATCCGACCACCCGGGTGTGAAAGATGGATTTTCCGGCAAGAGATTGTTACTCCAGCAAAATATTTGCCACGCCCCGTTGGCAGCAATGGACATCGCCTTTTCGAGGTATTTGATGGGCTTATGCATTTGCCTTGACGCTCCGTGTTGAGCCGGCCACTCTGTCGTCTACTTGCTGGAACCAACGATTTTGAAGAACGCCCAAGATATCCACCCGATCGTCGTCCCTGTTTCCCTTAGAACCTCTATCGAGCGGGGCCCGGCGCGCTGTTTTTCTTCGTCATGTTCATCGGCCTGGTCTTCTCCTGGCAAAGGCCGGAGTGCAGCCGCGACTTTCGGTTTGAGTAGGTCCCGATCAAGCTGTTTTCGCCGTTAGGACTGAGGGTAGCGCAATATTCTACAGTGTGGTTGGTGGAGAAAAGCATGAATAGACGCTTGCCGCTGACTACACCTGTAACATCATATCCCCCGCCGTTGCCGTTCACGTCCCGGCTTCCCTCGGCCTGTAGAAGATGGAAATCACCCCATTCGTCCGAGTCCCATGCGCCGTTCACGTTGATGGCAGCGGAATCTTTCTGGGCCTCAAGCCATGCCTTGCCTTCTACCTCCACCTTGGCGGCGGTAACAGGAATTGCGAAGGAAATACAGAGCAGCAATAGTGTCGCCGTGATGTTCAGCCGCTTCATCCAAGTTCTCCTTCGTTGAGTTCCGCCTGGACGGCTGCAGTCGGTTCCCAGATCAACTTGGCGCCATTCATATTGATGGCCGCTAGATCACACCAGGCAGGTCCAACCGCCTGCCCAGTCGTCGAAGAGTATTAGATCACATTCTTATGCGACAACTTCTCTTGCCGGGTGTCGCGGAGTGAAATTACACTGACGCATTCCCCGTGAACGCTGGAATGAGACGCCGGTCAGCCTGGAAGATCGAGAACTATACCTACCGCGAGTGTCCCCACCCGGACCGCGAGTTCGGCTACTCGGTTTCCCTGCACAACCACTCCTGCCACTCCGTGGAGAAGCTGGCGGCATTAAACCAGGTGGTCAAGCTGGCTTACATGCGTCCTCTTAGTAGCATTTTGCAAAGGGCGTTTGGCCTGGGCGGTGTGTCTGATCTGAATTACGCAGAGATAACGTTCAATCCTCCTTATACCCCCGAAGAGGTTTATCAGATGGAGGCAGCGGCGGCGGCCAATTGGGGCTTCGATGGGGTCCACCTGGCCATTACCGATCACGACGAATTTGCCGGCAGCCTCGCTCTGCTACGCAGCCGGCCCGATCTGGATGGCCGCGTCGCAGTCAGCGAGGAGCTCTCACTCTGGTTCCAGGGACACTTGTTTCACCTGGGAGTAAGTGGCCTGCCTGAGAGTGAAGTCGAGGAAACGCACTCTCGAATGCAAGCGGCTGCGCGGGGTGGACGCTACGACGAATTGTTTGAAACCCTCGCCGCGAGCGGCTGCCTGGTCGTCTTGAACCATCCTCTTGTAGCCTGGGAACCGAAAGTGGACGCGATTCCGGTGACGGAGCTGCTCTCCCGCTACGGCTGGGCGATTCATGCATTGGAAGTAAACGGGATGCGGCCACGAGAGGAGAACGATCGCGTCCTGGAACTTGCCCGCCAGTGGCGCAAACCGGTGGTCGGCGGAGGAGACAGCCATCTGCTGGTCGCCAGTTCCGTTACCTCTCTTTCCCGCGCGGCAACTTTCAAGGACTTCATTGCCGAAGTGAAAGACGGCCACGCGGTGCCGTTCGTGACGCCCGATTATTTTGCCCCGCTCAAATGGAAACTTTTTTTGCGCGTGCTGTTTTTCATCTCGCGCTACCGGCAAATCGCCAGCTATAAGGGACAGCCGGTTGCCGCCATGCTGGAGCGGCGCACAGTGTTGCTCGATCCGGTGGGGTGGGCGAGCCGCGCATTTCTGGGTTTGGTTTCCACTCTAGGGTTAGCTCGGTGAGCAGGTTTGTTTCGCGCATCGTAAGTTTTCGGCCGGAGCGTAATGTTCCTGTAGGAACATAACGTCATCACGGAAGCGGGCATACGAGTGTGTCATGACAACTAAAGCCAAGAAAGCAAAGGCGATGATCGCCCGCAATAACATCGCCCGCGATTTCAAAATCGTGAATAAGTAGCGGAGAATGATCGTATGCGCCTGAGTTTTCGCACCTTCGAGAAATGAGCCCCGATGCCGACTCTGTTGTTTTTGAATGAATGTTATCGGCTTAATTCGTAGGACGATGCGCCGGGGTATCCGATCAGATAGGTAATTGGCACCCTTCCAGTGGCTAGCTCACCGATCTCCCATTGGTATTGGCAAGAGGTCAGTTTTTCTACGATCTCACGCAGTTCCTGTGGACGATAGGTGCGCAGGCAAGACACCACTCCATCGAATAGCAGGACCAAGGGAATGATCGGAATCAAATATGTCCACAGCAATCGCGTCCAGCGGAAGGGACGGATCCTGGGAGTATGCAAAAACATCAGGAGAATGCCGACGAAAATAACTCCGATTGTTGACGGAGAGCGCCTGGTGATCTCGAAAATGCCGACGCTTTCGCCAGCATCGACGGCATCCTGCAGAATGGCGCGAGCATCCTCCGGCGAAAAATGATGGAACGACGTAAACATGGTACGCAGCCCCTTCAGTGCGCCCGGAACCTTCATCGCGTCAACCGACTCCGGATAGAAGGTAATGTGGTGGTCAGAAGACGCGCTAACACTTTGGAAAGCCTCGAGATTCGGATATTTATCGGTGAGCCAAACCTGCAGGCCCGCGGAATCCCCTCCGTCGTCCCGGCATCGCAGCTTTCGAGAAAGATCCGGCCACGGACCGCCTCCGCCAGAACACATATCGATAATCGATCGGCCGGCGTTTGTCCCGTTCCTCGTGGAGTCAATCACGTTTTGCAGCAGCGGGGCGATGGGCGCGTAGGCCTGCAGGAGGTTGAAGCCAAACTGAACCGCATCCGTAACGTCATCTCGAAGCGATGACGGGAACCAGGGTTGCTCATGGAGTTCGATGAACTGTATGCGACGCATGGGAACTCAGCCTGGTACGCACCGTGTGAACATTCCTGCCCAAATCCGCAAAAAGCATTTAACGCCACAGTGATCTTCGATCTTGAGCGCAAGCATTGAGCCTGGCCGCTGCCTTACCCAGAAGCCGGTCCGGCAGCCAGGGTTGCTTCAGGCTCGGGCAAGCGTTACTCCCCAGGTGAAGCCGACGCCAGCCGATGCGAACAGCAACAATTGCCCGGGACGAATCAGCCCCTCGCGCCGCATATTCACATAATTGATGACTAAGTCGCTGGCAAAGGTATGGCCATATTCTGCCATGGGAGTCGGCGGCAGGCTGCCCCTGGGCAGTCCCAGCATCTTGCGGAAACCCTCGCGGTCCCGCAGGCTGATGTTGGAATAGATGAAATGGTCAATATCAGTCAAACTCAAGGAAGACGCGGCCAGCGCCTTATTCACTACCAGAAGCATGTTGAGAAAGTAGATCGGCATTACCTCTCGCTCAATGCATAGAGCATCGACCATAATATCGAGGTGGCCGTTGGTTCTGACCAGGGCAATCGCATTATGAAGGTGACCGAGCGTCATGGCTTCAACGCCCAACAGCGAAGGGCCCTCCGTGGCCTGGCGGCGCAGAATGACGGCACTGCTGGCGTCGCCATGCATGGTGATAGGAAGCAACGAGCGGTTGCCTGGCGGTGCGGCGTCGCCAGTGACCAGCAAGACTGTCTGAATGCTTTCATCCGTAGTCATCCAGCCCAGCGCGGTCTTGATGGCGACGTGAAGTGCCGCGCATCCGCCGGCTTTAAAACTCAAGATCATCGCGGTTTCAGCCCCTAGATCGGCGCTGAGTTGGTGCGCGAACGAAAGACCCTGTGAGCTCTCGCTGGACAAGGTGCTGTAATCGAGGATGAGATTAATGTCACGCGCGGTTATCCCCGCTTCGGCTATCGCCTTGGAGGCGGCTTCGAGAATCAAGTCATAAAGTTTCTTGTCGCCGCAGATGCGGACGCGATTCAGTCCGAGACCTTCCAGGGCTCTTCGTCTCGACTCCGGGCTCAACACAGAAAGCGTTGTCTCCACTCGAGTTCGTTCCCGCGCCAAGACTGCTTCCACGGCCTCATCGTCGGGCGGAACGGCATACGCCGCGGCTGCAATGCGCACATTCATATTGCAAGCAACTCCAGAAGAAGTGCTGCAAATCCACTATGGCCGGCGGTTGCTAAGAACAGGGCTTGCCCATGGACGGGCCGGCTGCTTAACGCCAGGATCAAGTGAAAAAGAGCGCCCGTACCGGCCAAACCCAGGGCAAACGTCTGTGGACTTATAATAACGGCGCCATCGCCGGAAATCTCGCGAGCCAAGGCGGTTGTAGGACTGGTGGCACAAGGCGCGCCATTCCCGCTGCACACTGTCAGACTTGGGACGGATCCGTCGAGCATCTGCCGGATCATCTCCGCCGGTTGACCGCCCGCTGCCCAGCGGCCCGAGCAGAGTCGGGCATAAGAACGGGCGCCGGAGCGGATATCCCCGCGGCCCGACGATTCCATCACCAATGCCGCTACACCTTCGCTGGGGATAAAACCACCGGCTTCCGGTACGGGATCCGAGTTGTAGCACGCCGGCGAGAGTACGGCTGCCACGTCATACCATGAATAGAGGCTTTGCGACAGCGTGTCACCCGCCAGGACAATGGCCAAGTCGGCCTGACCATGGCGAAGCAGAGAAGCGGCTTGCATCAGGGCGTTCTCGCCCGCAAAGTCCTTGTTACTCACGGTGACGTTAGGCCCGCGCAGGCCGTGAAACAGAGACACGTGACTAGCCGGGGTGCTGGGGAGAGTCTCCGGGAAGGTGCTGGGATCGGTTCCGTTCCAGCCATTGGCGGCAGCGCTGAGGTAGAACGCTTCCGTGAGTTCAACACAGCCGAAGGCGGTGGCGAATATAACTGCAACCCGGGATCGGTCCACTTGGTTTAGGTCGATCCCAGCATCCTTAATAGCCAAGGCGGAGGCCACCAAGGCCCACGCCGACAGGCGATCGAGACGCCTCGTCTTCAGGCCCGGCACTACGCTGGCAGGGCGAAAGGCCGGTACGAGAAAGGCGCGGCGCAGCCCGGCGGTTGTCCAGGCGGTAATCGTAGTGGGTTCCAGGGGACTCTGTGGAATTAGGCCTGCCAGCGGGCCATAAGGACTCACGGAACCGACACCGGTAATAATGACGGGCGCTAAATTCGGAGTCACGAGGGACCACTCCCGAATATGAGCACGGCGTTGCTGCCGCCAAAGCCGCTGGAAACCGACATGGCCAGCGGCAGCGGCTGGCGTTTCACTTCTCCTCTCAACCAGTCAACGCCGGGGCTCTCGATGGGATCGACGAGCCGCAGCGTCGGAAGCAGTGCTCCTGAACGAACGGCCATGATCGTAATGGCTGCCTCCAAGGCGCCAGCCGCACCCAGGCAGTGTCCGAAATATGACTTTGTCGAAGATACAGGAATGGGATGCTTGCGTCCCCGGAAAGCGGTCTCGTAGGCGGTGGCCTCGGCAATGTCATTGAGAGGTGTGCCCGTGCCGTGGGCATTCACATACTCGATCTCATCGCCGCTCACCTCCGCCATTTCCATGGAAAGGCGTATGCAATCGGCCAACCCGATTCCCTGTTCCTGTGGCGCGGTGGTATGAAATGCATCATTGGTCATGGCCCATCCGCGCAGCACGGCCATAACGTTGGCATTACGCGCGGTGGCCCCGGCCAGGGTTTCGAGTACGAGAATTGCGGATCCTTCGCCCAGGTTCAGGCCCTTGCGATTCTGGTCGAAGGGAGAGCAGGGGTTTGGGTCTAAGGCTCGCAGGGAGTTAAATCCGCTCAACGTGAACGGGCACAGCGGGTCGCTGCCGCCTGCCAGGATAATGGGCGCGGCCCCATCGAGCAGCATGTTGGCAGCCAGTGCGATCGCCGTCGCTCCGGATGCGCAAGCCACAGAGATGGCACAGCGCGGTCCGCGAATCCCGAAATGCTCACCAACGGCGTCGGCAACGTGCGCGAACGGATATGAAGCGACGCGCAACAGATTGCCGGGTCGCCGAAACCAAGCCGCCGGATCTTTGGCGATTCCGGTGTCGATCTCGGTCAAGCCCCCGACCGTGTTCGCTATCACAACGCCGCTCTCCCGGAAGGCAGAGCCATCGCGACCGGTGTGCGCCATTGCGTCCTGCGCCGCCGCCGTCGCGAGTTGATCCGTGCGCGAGTATCGGGAACTCGAGTCTTCCGCCAAAAGCGGCAATCCCCGGACCTGGGCCGTCGTTCCTTCGAAGCCGGGATACAGATCCTTCGTGGGCGCCAGACAACACTTGCCCGATAACATGCCCGCCTGCATGCAATCCAACCCGACGCCATAGGGACTGACGACCCCGACGCCGGTAACGACGATGGTTTTATGGATATCAGTCAAGAGAGGCAACCAGCCAAAAGTTTAAAACATATAGATGACCGTGCGTGATCAACCGGCAACGCGTTTTCCAGAAACCAGCGGGCCTTGTGGTCCATGAAGCGCCGGAAACGGACCTTCATCGCGCAGCTTCCGCCAAAGATTTTCTGGCGACGAATAGAACGTGGGCCAGGGGCAAACGATTCTGGAAACGGCGCTCTTCCAACTTCATACCGGCGTCCTCCAGCGCGCTGCGGTACTCGGCGATGGAGAGGATTCGGGGCCGGAAGCCGTCGCCCCCGCACGCGAAGATTAACCGCTCGAAAGCCATGGTGATCGCGGACCGGAGGCCGCGTTCGCGATCATGGACCCGAAAAACCAAAATTCCGTCTGGCGCGAGCGCCGAGCAGCAACGTTTCAGCAGGGCCGGTTGCTCAGCCGCGGGCAAATACTGCAAGACATCCAGAATTAAAATTAAACCGGCTGGCGGAAGGTCGAAATGACGGATGTCGGCTACGGTCACATCTGCGTTCAGGGTGCCGAGTGCCTGGCGAGCGACGGCGATGCGATGGGCATCTAAGTCGCACCCCACCAGGCGCCGGCGGTTGTCGCCGAAAGCCGCAAAACAAAGAGCCATGCCGTAACCGCAGCCCAGATCCACTACCGTTCCCGATCCCAGGTTTTCGGCGGCAAGTAATTCAAAGATCCGATCCAGCCGGAGTTTCCAGCGGACGAAGCCGCGAGCCGGTCGCGCGCATTGGGCAAACATCCCGTTCACAAAGCGGACGCGCTCCCGCAACAGCGAATTGGCAGGCGCCTTTCGATGAAGATGGACCACAACCGCAGTAATCGCCGCCCCAACGCCGCCGACCAGGATAGCCAGTGCCACGCTGCCAATCACCCAGATGAAAAGCTGCTCCTTGCTGAGATGTGTGGGCGCGATAGCCACGGCGGACAGAGGTTGGAATGAGCCGCCGCGGAGCAAACAGCCCAGTTCCACTGAGGAGACAACAATCAGGGGCTGGAGCATCGGATTGTTGATGAAGGTTCCGGCCACGGTCAGGGGCTTGTTAAGTCTGAAGAGCAAAGCCACGCCCACTGCGGCAAGAGTTTGAAACCCGTAGATGGGCACAATGCCGATGAAAATTCCCAGGAATACGGCGGCGGCAGCGCGGCCTGGGTCAAGCCTCTCCTTTAGCAAGAGGGTTATGAACTTGCGGGCTTGAGCCTCAAATGCTCGGATCACCTGGTGGCCTTTCCGTGGTCCGCTTGGCCATGAGGCCGACACCACGCCGCTCGCTACTATCTCCCCATCACAAACGCCGTGCCGCCTCCTCCCAGATGGGGGTCAGCAAGGTCGTTGGACTGGGCGGCCAGCAACCCCGAAAAAATCAAGGACGCGAGCGGAGCGCATAACAGTCTGAATCGCCGCAACATCTCACGCTCCCAGAAAGCGAAATGCCAACGACCATAGACAGACACGCACCGTATCCCTGACAGGCTTCATCTTGGAGCGCGCCTCGCCATCGTCGTAAATCATGCGCACGGGAGCATGCGCAATGGTGCAGCCCGACCGGGCCATCTTGATCAGGATTTCCATCTCGAGCTCGTAGCACCGGCTCCGCAGTTTGGCCGCGCCAAGTTTGTCCAGTCGGAATAACCGGAATCCACTCTGGCTGTCGCGGATTTCGCAGCCAATGAGCGCCGATGCCAACCGGCTGCCAATGATGTTCGAGAAATAGCGGGAGCGAGGCATGAGGGCGCGATCGAAACGGCGCGCGCCAATGATCAGGTCCGCTCCAGTTTCGTCGGCGACGCGAAGCATGGCCGGGATATCCTCCGGCAGATGCTGGCCATCGCCATCGAGGGTGATCGCGTAGGTAAAGTTGTGGTCGCGCGCGAAAGCGATGCCGGCACGCAGGGCCGAGGCCTTGCCGCAATTTCTTGGCAATTGCAAACAAGTAGCGCCGGCGTTTCGGGCAATGTCCGCCGTCGCATCGCCGGAGCCATCGTCGATCACGACGACTTCAGCAACATGCTGCCGGGCCCCTTCCACAACCTTGGCGATGTGAGGAGCCTCATTGAATGCCGGAATTAGGGCACAGATTCGCACGCCGGCGGCTCCAGTGTTCCCCCGGCATCCTCGCGTGGGCCGGCCAGGACGAATTCGAATCCCCGTTGCCTGAGCTCGTCGATGACCCGAGGCAGGGCTTGCAGCATGGCATCCGTCCCGCCAGGCAAATGATCGTGCAGCAGGATGATGTCCCCGCTTGCCGCTTTCAAGATGCGACGGGCCAGAACGCTGGAATTCGCAGTGAGTGTATCACGCGTCCGAATCGTCCAAGAAACATACTCCAGCCCCGCATCCTTGAGATAAGGCCCCAGAAGCGGGTGACGCATGCCCACCGGCGAGCGGAAAAAGCGCGGCCGGAAACCACAACTGCGGCGAACGCTCTCCGTGCCACGTTCGATCTCAGCCCGCAGCCGACGGGGCATGAGAAAACAAAATAAAGAATAGTGCGACCAGGTGTGATTGGCGACCAAGTGCCCTTCCATCCAAGCGCGGCGCACTATTTCCGGATATTGATCCGCCCGCTTCCCCACCACAAAAAATGTTGCTTTCACACCTTTCTCACGGAGTAGGTCGAGTAATTTTGGCGTATCCACCGGATCCGGGCCATCGTCGAACGTCAGGGCCAGGCAACCCGCGCCCTCGACCCGCGACCGGTTGGCGACCAGCCATTGGTTGCGCGGATGAAACAACAGGTAGAGGACGAGCAGTGTGACGGCGCCGTAAATTACGGCCACAAGAAGAAGCCGGGAGTGGCTAAAAGGGTATAGCAGGGCCAATGAGGCGTTGGTCACAAGAAGCAACAAGAAAAACATCACCGACCTCGCCATATCGCTTGTCCCAAGCCCTGCCGATGCTGCGGGAATTAAAATGCCATCTTAGCATCGGTCGCCCTCCCGGCGATCCGTTGCGGCCGGCGTCAGAGGAACTCGTTTTGGTAAGCAGTCGCATTCGCCACGGCTCTCACGGTTCGCTCTGTCGTGATCCAAGGAGCTCTGCGGCGAATTGCGCCGCAGGACTCCTTTCTGTCACTCCGAATAGCGTCTGCTCGAACGACGTTTTCGCGATTGGAAATCAGCGTCGAGCACCGTACAGCTACTTCTGAGACCTCAGCCTGAATAGCGCGGTCAAGAAACTCCGGCAAGCGCTGAATGATGATTCGGAGAATTCCTCGGTTTGTCGAGACGCTTTAAGGCGGGGATATCGATTTATCGCGCCGGTGAATGGATCGGCAAACCACTACCAGATTCAATCGATGGATAAGGATCCAGTCAACAGCGCCCGCGGAACCGATTCCGATTCGGGCTAGGTCTGGACTTTCGACTGGGCGCAAACTCGCGGCGTCGGAGCATCCATTGTTAGGATTCGGTTACTTGGCTTCTTAATATCCCACACGAGCCCAAGGAGGGATAAGCAGCGCAATGTGTAGTAAGAGATGTCGACCTCCCACCAGAAGAATCCCATTCGAGCCGAAGCCGAGTAATAGTGGTGGTTGTTGTGCCATCCTTCTCCTAATGTGACCAGAGCCAGGATAAAGCTGTTACGGCTGGTGTCTGCCGTTTTGTAGCGAATTCTTCCAAACATATGGCAAAGAGAATTCGTCACAAAAGTTCCGTGATACAGCAGTACTGTGCTGATAAAAAATCCCCAGACCAGGCCGGGCCACCCCATGAAGAACAAGCAAGCGGCAGCCAACAGCACTCCCGGAACTGCCCAGTAATGGTTCAACCAACGCAGCTCCGGGTATTGGTGGAAGTCTTTGATGATATCGAAGTCGGTGGCCTCGTACTTATTGCTCATGATCCAACCCACATGCGCCCACCAGAATCCGCTCTGCAGAGGAGAATGCACATCTTCTTTCTCGTCGGAATGCCGGTGATGATGACGATGATGAGCCGCCCACCAGAGCGGTCCCTTCTGCAGAGCGGAGCAGGCGATCCATGCCAGCAGGAACTGGAAAGCGCGGCTGGTGCGGTAAGAGCGGTGAGAAAAATATCGATGATACCCGGCCGTGATACCGAACATCCGGATCGCATAGAGCGCCGCGCCAAGCGCAATCGCTTGCCAGGAAATTCCCACCCAGAAGGCCGCTAGACAAGCGGCGTGCATGCCCAGAAAGGGCAGGTTCATGATCCAGTCGATGCGATAGCGGACCGGTGAAATTCCTTGTATTGAATCGTCCGGCTGAATCGCGGTTGCGCTGCTCATCTTTCCCGATCTCCTTTAGCCCAGTGTCCGCGTCTTGAAGGAAAATTCACGCATAGACCATTCGCTCCGCATTGTTCGGAACTTTGTTCCGAACTTTGTTCGGAACTTCGTTCGGAACTTCGGAGGGCATGCTTCTGCGTTTGAGTTTCAGTCGAAGATGACCTCCCGCGGGGAGCAGGGTCAGTCCCTCGTAGGGCAGGAGCGGGCTGTCATCGCACATTGAATACCGGAACCGCTGAGCCAACAGGCCGAGGATGGCCTCTACCTCGGAATAGGCCAACTGAGTGCCAACGCAGATGCGCGGTCCACCGCTGAATGGGAAGTAGGCGAACTTAGGAAGTGATCGGCGAAAAGCAGGAGTCCAACGTTCGGGCAGGAAATCCAGCGGCCGATCGTACCAGCGCGCAGAGCGATGCACCGCCCACTGCGGAACCAGCACGTCAGCGCCAACCGGGATTTCATGACCACCGATTACAACCGGAGATACCACCGTGCGGCCGATCCGATGGGTGGGCGGATAGAGACGCATCGTCTCGTCGAGGGTCGCCCGCAGCGAGGTTAGATCCTCGAGATCACTCATTGACGGCGCTTCGCCCTCCAAGTGAGACTCGAGATCGGCAGCAAGCGCGTCGGCGTGTTTGGGATGACGTGCCAGCAGATACAAGCTCCACGCCAGCGCCGATGCTGTAGTCTCGTGCCCGGCGAGAAGCATCGTGACCGACTCGTCGAGCACGTCCTGCCGGCTCAAAGGCGCGTGGTGCTCTCCACCGGAGAGAAGGAGGCCGAGAAAGTCACGACGCGGTGGCTCGTTCCGGCGTTGATCAATCAAATGGCCGAGGTAGTTATTCAGAGCACCGAGTTCCCTCTCGAGTCGCCGTTTCAGCGTCCCGGGGAGATGGAAGGGCAACAACTGGCCCACGTTGAGTACCGCATGAGTAAGATCGTGGCAGGTTGCCGCGAGGGCCCGAACAATGCTTCCCATTTCTTCGTCGTACACGCCGAACAAGGTCTGCGCGACGTTTTTCATGCATAAATCAACAATCTCCGGATAAACATCGCGCACGTCTCCGTCGCGCCAAGACGAGAACATTTTCTCTGTATTCTCGTTAACCAGCCGGAGGAACCCGGTCATGCATTCGGCGCCAAAGGCGGGCTGCACCAGATGGCGGTGGTTTGCCCACTGCTCTCCGCTGGAGGTGAGCAGGCCGTTACCGAACAACACCTTCATCCGCCGCAATACATACGGCTTGACGAAGCTCTTTGGATGATTTACCAGCACATCGGCAATCGCGGTCGGATCGGTGACCACGTAAACCCGTTTCACAAGAAAACGCGTCCGAACGATTCCGGCGGTCTGTTCGCAACGCTCAAAGAATTTCAATGCATTCCGGGCGACGGCGCTGGCGCCTCCGAAAAGCCAGGATTCGTCGGGATACCGCGCGAACGAGACCGGTGTAGTAGAGGGATAACCTGATTCAGGCGTGTGGAAGGGGCAAGACATAGCTTTGTTCATTTCATGCGCGACTACGAAAGTTAAAGCGTGTGCAAGAAGTTGATGAGATCCTGCATTTGTTGCGCGGTGAATCCGATCTGAAAGCGCTAATCATAAAAATTGACGACTTGCTGAAGGTTGGCCGCGACTCCGTTATGGAAGTAAGGAGCGCGTGCTGCCAGCCCGCGCAGGATCAGACCCTTGCCTTTGCCGATGTCGCTGCATTGACCGGTAATCAGGGCTTTCCCTGGGTCAGACGTGTAATAGGTAGCGCCGGCGAGCGGCCCCTGCGCACAAACCAGCTCAAACACGGGCAGAGTCGGCGCCTTCAACTGTTGAAGCGCTGCAACGATGTTCGGATCAAGGTTGCGAAGGTAAACGTCCGCAATCGCGGAGCCCATGGCGATTGTTACGAGGCCGACCATACAGACAACGAATCGCTTTCGGATTCCGTGGTCGACGAAACTGAGCTGCTGACGGAACTTGCGAAGAACAGACCCAGTCGGCGGCGTGTCAGGCATTATGTGCTCCTTGGAAGTAGCCTTCGTACGCTGGCATACTGCTGGAACCTCAACCGCCGGGCAATAGGCGGGAACTTAAGGTTGTGTTGAATCTGTATTAGGGCGCAAGCCATTGATATGGAATGAATTGCTATCTGCTCATGAGAGTTTGAGGTAGAATTCTGCCTGCTCGTGAGGCTGCTGCCTGGTCTCCGAGCCCCATCAAAATGCCCGACCGCCTCCAATTCGGGGACGACTTCGAACTCGACTTGCGCGCCTACGAGCTCCGCTCGGCGGGAATCCCCCTGAAGCTAAACCCAATCCCCATGGAACTCCTGCTCCTCCTGGTGGAGCGCAGAGGGGAACTGGTGACACGGGAACAGATCGTTGAGCGGATCTGGGGGAAGGGCGTCTTTCTCGATACCGATAACAGCATTAACGGCGCCGTCAGTAAGATTCGCCAAGTGCTGCGGGACAATGCCGAGCAGCCCCGCTTTGTACAAACCGTCACCGGGAAGGGATACCGGTTTATTGCAGCCGTGGTTGAGGTAATGCCCGCCACCACAGGGGCTGCCACCGAGGGGGATACCTCGACTGTTCACACCCTGCTGGGCAAGAAGATTACCCATTACCGGATTCTGCAGGTGCTGGGTGGCGGGGGCATGGGGGTGGTCTACAAGGCGGAAGATCTGAAACTGGGCCGTCGGGTCGCGATCAAGTTCTTACCTGCCGAGCTGGCTACTGATCCTAGGGCTTTCGAGCGGCTGGAACGCGAGGCCCGAGCGGCTTCCGCGCTGGAGCATCCCAACATTTGTCCGATCTACGAACTCGGAGAACACGAAGGCCAGCCTTTCATCGTGATGCAGTTGCTCGATGGGCAAACCCTGCAGGATCGGATTGAAACCGCGAGCCAGCAAGAGAGACCGCTGCCGGCGAACGAGGTACTTGATCTCGCACTGCAAGTTGTCGCCGGTTTGGAGGCTGCGCACGAGAAAGGCATCATCCATCGTGACATCAAGCCGGCCAACATATTTATTACGAACCGCCGTGAAGCAAAGATCCTCGACTTCGGCTTGGCGAAGGTCGAATCAGAGATTGCCAACCTTCCGTCCGCGGGGCAGTCCGATGGGAGAGAAGGTGCGGCCCCAGCATCCACAGCGGCATTCGCCAATCTGCGACTGACACAAACCGGCACGACCGTGGGAACGGCGCACTACATGTCGCCCGAACAGGTGCGCGGCGAGAAGCTGGACGCACGCACGGATTTGTTCTCGTTTGGTCTGGTGCTCTATGAGATGGCAACAGGGCAGCGCGCCTTTCCGGGCAACACGGTGCCGGTGGTTCATCACGCCATTCTGCACAAGGCGCCACTGCCTGTACAGCAAGTCAGCCCCGAGCATTCATCTCTGCAGTCAGTCATCTCCAAGTCGATCGAGAAAGATCGCGAGCTCCGCTACCAGAGTGCAGCCGACATGCGAATGGATTTGCTGGAGCTGAAGCATGACTCCTCGAGCGGACTTACCGCGGCAGCAGATTCGGGAGGGGTGGCTGTTGCAGATGCTTCTGCGGTTCGAGTCTCCCTTGTCTGGAAAATCGCGATTCCCATCCTGCTCGCCTTGGTCCTAGCGGGAGGGCTCTACTATCGGCAGCGCCGGCAGGGCAGGCGCCTGACCGATAAAGACACCATCGTTCTCGCCGATTTTGCCAACAGTACCGGAGATGCGGTTTTCGACACGACCCTAAAGCAGGCGCTGAGCATTGCTCTGAACCAGTCGCCGTTCTTGAATGTACTTTCTGATGCCAAAGTCGCGGCGATCTTGCAGAGAATGGCGCTTCCCGCCAACACTTCCGTGGTGCCCCAAGTGGCACGCGAGCTGTGTCAGCGGGCGGCGAGCCGAGTTTACATTGCCGGATCCATCAACACCTTGGGCAACCAGTATGTGGTTGGTTTGAAAGCGGTGAATTGCAGGAGCGGAGATGTCCTGGCGCAGGAACAGGTCACCGCCACGTCGAAAGAGAACGTGCTGGGCGCACTCGATAGCGCCGCGAGGCAGTTGCGCGGCGAACTGGGAGAGTCGCTGGCCACCCTACAAAAGTTTGATTTGCCGCTGGAAGATGCCACCACTTCCTCGCTCCAAGCTCTGGAGGCGTACAGTACTGGGCAGGCCACTTTGCGTCAGAAGGGTTCGGCCGCGGCCCTTCCTTACCATCAACGTGCCATCCAGCTCGATCCAAATTTTGCCGCGGCATATTCGGCCTTGGGCTCGGACTACACCAGTCTTGGAGAACTAACGCGGGGCAACGAGTGTTTCACGAAGGCATTCCAGCTCCGGGACCATGCCAGCCGCCGCGAGAGCCTGGGTTTTACAGCCGATTACTACACCTATGTTACCGGAGAACTGGATCAGGCCGCGCTGGCCCTTCATAACGTGATTGCGAACTATCCACGAGCGAGCGGACCTCATAATGGACTGGGCAGCGTGTACACCTCGCAGGGACTCTATGAAAAAGCCATCGATGAGTATCGCGAAGGCGCCCGCCTCTTCGACAATGGTGTCATGAACTACGAGAACCTTGCGAACAATCTGATGGCCTTGCAACGCTTCCAGGAAACGAGACAGGTAATCCTGGATGCGCAGGCACGAAAGGTGGATGATTACATTCTTCACTTGCAGGTTTACGCTTTGGCCTTTCTCGCAGTGGATTCTCCGGGCATGGCGGAACAGCAGCAATGGTTTGCCAGCCACCCTGAGGTCGAACACAATGGACTTTCTCTTGCCTCCGATACTGAGGCCTACTCCGGGCATCTCAGGAAAGCGCGAGAACTCACCCGGCAGGCTGTAGACTCCGCCATCCGCACGGACAGCCGGGAGTCCGGGGCCGTTTGGGAGGAGAATGCAGCGCTACGCGAGGCTGCCTTCGGCAATGCTATTGAGGCCAAGAGATCAGCAACGGAAGGACTAAGACTCGCCCCTGCGAGCCAGGGCGTCCAGGTGGAAGCAGCGCTCGCATTGGCGATGGCTGACGACACCACACGACCCGTATCGCTGGCGACAGAAGTCAAGCAACACTTTCCACTGGATACCCAGGTGCAGTCACTTTGGTTGTCAGCGATTCAAGCGCAATTGGCGCTGGACCGGAAGAATCCTGCCACAGCCCTCGGAGATTTGCCAAATTTTGGCGCCCTGGAGTTGGGTCAAATCTCATTTCTAAACAATCTTTCCTGCCTTTATCCCACTTATATTCGCGGCGAGGCATTTTTGGCAGCTGGGCAGGGCAGCGCCGCCGCCGCCGAGTTTCAGAAGATTCTTGACCATAGCGGCATCGTCTGGAACTGTTGGACGGGGGCGCTGGCGCACCTGGGAGTGGCTCGTGCCAATGCCGTACAGGCAAGAACCTCGCAAGGAGCGGATGCCGACGCTGCCCGTGCTCGGTCGCTCTCCGCTTACAAAGAGTTTCTGACGCTCTGGAAAAATGCCGATCCTGACATCCCCATCCTCAAAGCAGCCAAAGTTGAGTATGCGAAGCTGCAGTAGCTGGCGGCAGGAACAGGTCTCCCACATCTCTCACTTTCGTGTTCACTTTTTCTCCCGTTCCACTTCTTTGTCGGGCTTTCCCAAATCCTTATACAGCTGGATCAGCCACTGGTGGGCCAGTTCCAAGTGATAGCGATCGGGCATATCAATTCGGTCTTTCCGGGCCAGCAATCCTTGATAGCCTTCGAGCAGCAGTGGCTCGGCTTTGGCGTACTTTTTCTCTCCCGCGAGGCTGGCGCCCAACAGGCTCTCGGCGCGGAATCGTTGCCAATTATCCGGTTGTATCTGGGAATTGGTATGCATGGCTTCAAGTGCGAGGAGCTCGCTCTCGGCGAATTTCCGCTCTGACACTTCGGCCAGCGCAAGATCGGCGGCCGACGCCATCGTATCCGGATGTTCCGAGCCCAAAGCGTGTCGGCGCCCCGCCAGAGTCTGCGCAGCGTAAGTCTCGGCCAGCGCGTACTTGCCCTGTCGTTGGTACATGGCGGCTAAAGCCGACATAGTCTCAAGAGTGTTGGGATGCTCGGGCCCCAGGACCCGGCGCTTGATCTGCAGGGTCTGGCTATGAAGCGCCTCGGCCTGGGCATACTTGCCCTCGTCTTGGTAGGCGAGAGCCAGATTCATCATGGACTCCAACGTGGCGGGATGCTCGGGGCCTAAGACGCGGCGCTTGATCTCCAAAGTCTGGCTATGGAGCGCTTCGGCTTGGGCATACTTGCCTTCATCCTCGTAGATATTAGCCAGATTATCCATTGACGTCAGCGTGTCGGGATGCTCCGGGCCCGATACCCGGCGCTGGATCTCAAGGGTCTGGCTAATCAAGATTTCAGCTTCGGAGTACTTGCCCTCATCATGGTAGACGTTCACCAGGTTGCCCATGGACTTGAGCGTGTTGGGATGCTCGGGACCCAATACGCGGCGCTTGATCGCCAAGGCCTGGCTAAGGAGCGCCTCGGCCTGCGCGTACTTTCCCTCATGTCTGTAAGCAATGGCCAGATTGTTCATGGACCTAAGCGTGTCCGGGTGATCAGGACCTAAGAGGCGACGCTGGATTTCCAAAGTTTGGCTGTCGAGCGCCTCCGCCTGGGCGTACTTGCCCTGATCGTCATAGACGTTCGCCAACCTGTTCATGGACCTCAGCGTGTCCGGGTGCTCGGGACCTAACAGGCGGCGCCGCAAGTCCAGCGCCTGTTCCAGCTGCTTGGTTGCTTCTGGGTATAGCCCGAGCTCGTAGTAGGTTTGCCCGATGGTGCTCCGAATAGCAGCTTGCACCTGCGGTTGGTTCGCGAACTTGCCCTGGATGCGCGCTGCTGCGCGGTCCAAGGCTGTGCGCACTTCGAGGTGCGGATCGGGCTTGGCGTTCGGCCCAGACTGTGTGGCCGCACTAGCCTGTGCCAACAGATCGTTTTGCAAAAAATCATTCACCGCCTGGGCAATTGCCGCCTGCCTCTGGGCAATCGCAGCCTCTCTATTCGCACGAATGCTCTGCCGGATGCTGATGGCGGCGGCGGTGATCAGCACCAGAGCGAAAGCGCACGCCGTGATCAAAGCCCCACGGTAGCGGCGTGCGAACTTGCGGGCACGGTATGCCAACGACGGTGGAATTGCCAGCACTGCTTCGTTATTCAGGTAACGCCTGATATCAGCGGCAAAATCGGACGGCGAGGAATAGCGCCTCGAGCGGTCTTTTTCCAAGGCCTTCAGCGCGATCGAGTCCAACTCGCCGCGCATCTGCTTGGCCAGTGCTATCGGTTCGGTCTGGCGGTTGCGCGCGACGTTGGTCGAGGTGGCGGGAGCGTGGTTGCCGATTTTCGTGCTTGGCTTCGGGGGTTCATCCTCGCGCAACCGCCGCAGAAACTCAGCGAGCTCAATTTTTCTCAGCTCAATCGGCGGTGCTCCCGCCAGGAGCTCATAAAAGATGATGCCAAGCGAGTACACGTCCGTGCGCGTGTCGATGTCCTCGCCTTCGGAGCTGGCCTGCTCAGGGCTCATGTATTCCGGAGTTCCCACCAGAGCCCCGGCACGCGTGAACATGGTTTCTTCGCTCAGTTGCGTGGTGAGCGCCTTGGCCACACCAAAGTCGATGATTTTCGGCGCCGGCTTGCCATCGACTTCCGCGACCAGAATGTTGGTCGGTTTCAGGTCGCGGTGAATGATCGCCTTCTGGTGTGCGTGCTGCACCCCCTCGCAAACCTGCCGGAAAAGATCGAGCCGCCCGCGCGTGCTGAGCCGGTGCGTATCGCAGTAGTCGGTGATGGGAATGCCGGCAACGTACTCCATCACGAAATACGGTGCGCCCTCCGGCGTCGTACCCGCGTCGAAAACCTTGGCAATCGCGGGGTGATCCATCAGCGCCAGCGCCTTCCGCTCTGAGTCGAAGCGCACGATGGCCTCGCGCGTAGCGAATCCTCTTTTAATCTGTTTGAGCGCGACGCGGCGACGCACCGGCTCTTTCTGCTCGGCCAGCCACACCTCGCCCATGCCGCCTTCGCCCAGCCTGCGCCCCAGGTGATATGGCCCGATGATGACATCTGCCGCCTCGGCCGCGTCCGCGCCTGCATTAATCGCAAGCCCGACATCGCTCGCGCTGATTGCGTCTTTCCGAAGATCGTCTTGAAAGGGCATATGGGCCGGGCTCCTTTTGTGAGCGGAGTTCCACCTGTGAGCGGAGTTCCACCTGTGAATCGAATTAACGGCTTGAAAGTATACCGGAACATTGACTTAGTTGCGGGAGGGCTGTAAGGCGGGGTAGTGGGCTACTTTGAATTTGTTGGCAGCTTGAACCGGTCAAGCAAAGATGTCATCCTTGACCCATCGAGTTGAAGCCGCTTGCTGTGCAGGTTTCGGAACACTTGGTCTTGGTCCCCGGCTATGGCCGCTGGCCTCTGGGAAGCTTACGAAGAGCGAGAGGGCGAAAAGAGCGGCATGAGTGAAATCAACAAGGTTTTCACGGTCGTCTTCCTGGGATGCGCCTTATGGGCAATCCTCTCTCCGAAGCCAATCAATTTTGGCAGGACCGGAGGGGGCCCGCTGCCAGAGGAACTACAAACCCCAGCTAGACTTGTGCTCGCTCTTATATTTCTTGCGGCCATTTGGCACATGTTTTCAAAGTAGCCCACTACCGTAAGGCGCTGTGCGACCTTCGCTTGCACGCGGAGGATTCAAACCATTGTGATCACTGGATAAAACCCATTCATGGAAGTGGCGAGTTGCGGCGTCTTAATACGACGATTGACGAAGTACCCATAGCTGCCAGAACCGATCATCCGCGTCCATGAGGAGGAGAATCGGCAAACCGATGTTGTCCAGAAACCGGCTTGTGGGAGATTACTCCGACAAGTCGGCGTCTCGGAGGTTTTGATGCTACCAGCGGAAATGAAAGATGTGCTCAAGCGCTCTGGGATCTCGTGGCATGCATGGCATGGCTTCCGCCCGGGCCTCGCTTCGAATCTCACCCGCTTGGGTGTTGATGATTCGGTGATCCAGCGAATTTTGCGGCACAGCTAGCGACCACACAGACCCACTACATCAAGACCGCATCGCCCGATGCGATCGCAGCGATGAAGCAGTTTTCGAAAGCCTTATTCTGCTCCACTTGTGCTCCAGATCGCGCTCCGGAATCGGTTCGTTTCAGTAGCACGAGCTAAGTGTCGAACGATGAGTGAGCTGGCGGAGAGGGAGGGATTCGAACCCTCGGTACAGGTGTTAGCCCGTACAACGGTTTAGCAAACCGCCGCATTCGGCCACTCTGCCACCTCTCCGACCTTATTAATCAATCACTTGCAGACGCATGTGTTGCGCAGACGCTGCATAATACCTAGGATGGCTTGTCTGGACGCCAACTTGGGACGGTATCAACGCGGGCACGTCTTTTAGCAACACAGGGCATTTCATGTGCGATATTACACCACCGAGATAGTTGGCGACCAGCCTAAACGCTTGCAAAGGTTGCGAACGTCTGTGCTCCCAGGCAACGGCCACCAGTAGCACAACTTGCAAACCCGTCCAGACTTTCGCCGCCGGCGTCGTGGACCGGATAAATGCGCCAGATTAGCCACGCTCCGGTCGACAATCCTCCTGCCGCTTTCAGGGGTCTGCGGCCCGGAGAAATCAGTGCGTCGAAATGGCAGGACATCGAGTGGAATGATCAGCTGCTGTTAAGCTCGATTCTCATTCATCGCTCGGCGTGGCAATCGATCGTCGGAACCGCGAAGGCAGATGAGTCTGTCGCCAGCGTGCCTCTTATCGAACTTGTCAAAACGATGTTGAACGCAATGGCAGGTTCAGTCACTTCACGGCAGAGGGCATGAAGCTAGTCGAGTAAATGCAGGCGAACGGGAAGGCATCGTTCCGAGATCTGGCAATAACAGAACATCAATGATGCAGATCGATAACATCGCATCTCTCCATTCGATTTCCCAGAGTTTAAATACGTAATTTGGAATGTTATCCTGCGTTTCGCTAGCTCTGGAACTCCACCCGGCACCAATACAAACCGCCTCTAAACAGTTGACAACAATAGACGATACGCGCATACTGTCGCCGTCTCAGAAGGCTGGCTGGAAAATTGCGTTACTGACGGTCTGAACAAGTAACAGTTACGGTCTGGACTTAGTCAATACACGGCTAAAATGCTTCCGCTGTTGAGGCGGGTGTCTGTGTCTCTCTCCGGAGGTGACGCGTTCGGGAGCGATGGAAGCAGCTTCGAGGACTCCGAAGTCTCAGGCCACGGTCTTTCATTTCTTCAGGTTTCTGATTTCAAAGTTCCGATTTCAAGATCAGTTGACTCCGAAAGGTAGGTGGACGATGTTGAGCTTACATTCTCCCCGTCTGCGATTTAGTTTGCTGGCGCTGGTCACCATACTTGCCCTGCTGTTCTCGTCTGTGGCGCTGGCCCAGACAACGGTTGCGACCGGCAGTATCGCGGGCACCGTTGCAGACGCCACCGGCGCGGTCGTACCCAACGCCAAAGTCACCATCACTGGCGCGGCCACCGGCCAGATCATCCACGCCACCTCGAACACGTCCGGCGGTTATTCGGCAGGAAACCTAGTTCCCGGCGTCTACAGCGTGCGCGTCGAGGCCAAGGGTTTCAAGACCACGCAGCTAACCTTGGACGTGAAGGTCGACACCGCGGCCAACGGATCCGTCAAGCTGGAAATCGGCCAGGAGAGCACCGTCATTGAGGTGCAGGGCAGTGAAATTCAAGTCAACACCGAACAGGCCACGGTGCAGGGTGTCTTGACCTCGAATCAGATCGAGAACCTGCCGGTGAACGGCCGCAACTTTCTTGATCTCGCCCAGCTAGAGCCCGGTGTGCAGATCCAGGACGGCGAAAACTTTGACCCCACCAAGGTCGGCTATTCGTCGATTTCGTTCGGTGGCCGTTTTGGTCGCACGGCCCGGATTAACGTTGACGGTGTCGATGTAAGCGACGAGACCGTAGGCACAACTACCGAAGATATCCCCGCTAGCGGAATTCAGGAATTCTCTCTGGCGCAATCCACACTTGACCTTTCCAACGATTTGACGTCGTCCGGCGCGGTGAACGTGACCACCAAGTCTGGTACCAATGCATTTCACGGCGAAGGCTTCGGTTTTTATCGCGACAGCCGAGTGGGCGCCGCAAAGCTGCTCCAGCCCTTTGACACTGCTACCGGCACATTCATAAAGACTCCCTATCAGCGCAACCAGGAGGGCGGGAGCCTGGGTGGCCCGCTAGTTAAGGACAAGCTGTTTTTCTTCCTCGACGGCGAACGCACTTTGCAGCATCTCGCTGCACCGATAGCAGAGACGGTACCTTACGACGCTTTTTCGGGCACATTCCCGGCTCCTTTTAAAGAGGATGAGCTACAGGCTCGTGTCGATTACTCGCTCACGAAGAATGTCCGGCTCTTTGGCCGCTTCAATTATTTCAAGAATTCCGTAGACGCCACCTTCTTTCCGTCGAGCTTCCAGGTTTACAACAACCTGGATTACACACGGAACGACGTCGCCGGTGTGGACTTCAACACCGGCGGGTTTACCCATTCGATCCGCTTCTCGTACTTGAAGTTTCAGAACCGGATCCTGGATGCGGTACGTGGAAGCAGCCTGCCCTTTGCGAACTACCCTGTCGCCATCAACATCGGAACCTTCACCGTTGGTCCCAACTTACTGGCTCCTCAAGCCACTCCGCAGAGCGATCACCAGTTCAAGTATGACGGCAGCAAAGTTATCGGCAAACACATCCTGCGCTTCGGTTTTGGATGGAACCACATCCAAGGTGGAGGTTTTGCCAGTTTCTTCAAGATCGCGCCCCAGGTCTTCGAATTCGGCCCCGGCCCTAATAGCGACCCGACTAGCGCGTCTGTGGGCAACGGAGAAGTGATCGTTGGCAATGGGCAAGGCTTCTCCACGACCTCACCAGCCCTCGGCTATCCTGCCGGCGGCCTGGGACCTGACAACCGCACCGCCTTCTACATTGGCGATACTTGGAAACTTTTTCCCAACCTCACGATTTCCCCGGGCTTGCGCTGGGAACGCGACACAGGCCGTACCGACAGCGACCTGCCCGCGATTCCAGAGCTGAACGCAGCTTTTCCGGGCTTTGGGAATCAAGTGCAGCAACCAAATAAAAACTTCGCGCCCCAATTAGGAATTGCATGGGACCCGAAGAGCAATGGCAAGACCGTGATCCGAGCCGGCGCGGGCCTGTACTATGAGAACGTTATTTACAACAACGTTCTCTTCGATCGGCCGCTGCGGTTGCGGACCGGAGCATTCCTGCAAACGCCTACTGTCTGCTTCGGGACTAAGGGGAAGCTACCAACTCCAACGCTCACTGCCGGGAACATCACGGTGGATGGGATCGAGGGGATCGACCCCACTAGCCCTACCGGAAGCTATTGTAATGACACCATTGCCAATTCGGCTGCGGCTCTCGCTGCGTTCCAGAATACCTATCAGGCCGACAATCCGTTCAGTTTGACCGCCAAGAATCCAGCGTTCATTGGTTCGCAGTTGGCTTCTGGGCTTAATCCTGCCATCGGCCTGTTTGCCCCCAACTACCGGTCTCCGCGCGCACTCCAGATGAACGTTGGAATTCAGCATGAAATCCGCCACGGCATGGTTCTAAGCGTGGACTTCCTGCGGAATATCGAGACCCACGCCCTGCTGGGTATTGATGTCAACCAAGCCGGTTCCGCGCGGCATTTTAATGCGGCCGGCGCGACGGCGGCCATCGCAGCCACCGAAGCCGCTTGCGGCCATTCGGGGAACTTGCAGGCTACCATCAACGATTGCTCCGCGTTGAACGGCGCCGGAGCCGGAGCCACCATCTCTAACTTTACAAATAACGGTCTAGGCACCCCGAACGACTTCGGCTCGGCCTGTCCCCCTCCCGGTTGTGCCTTCGGCGGCATCAACCCCGCCTTTGGCCAAATGCTCTTCCTCGAGCCAATCAGCCGCTCGGTGTACAACGGGCTGCAGATGAAACTGGTGGAGAATGTTACGAATCTCACGCGCGGAGTGAAGACAGCGAACTTTCAAGTCTCGTACTCTCTGTCTCGCTTTGTGAATCCTTTAGCATTTGCAGGGAATACCCCTCCTTCAAATCCGGTGTCAGCCAACGACCAGGATTTCGTGTTGCAGGCAGCGGACAACGACAATCCGCTGAAATTCATGGGACCCTCGCTGTTGGACCGCACCAACCAGATCTCGTTTGGGGGAAGCTTCCAGATTCCGTACGAGTTCCGCATTGGCCTGATCGGTCACTTTTACAGCCCGCTCTCCAGTCCCACGATTGTGGGCAGCAACGGCAGCGGTGGGCAAATCTTCCAAACTGATTTCAGCGGCAGCGGTTTTGATAGCCAGCCAATGCCGGGGACCAAGAACGGCTCGTACATGCGTGACTTCGGCCTGGGCGGGCTGAATGCCGCCATTGGCCGGTACAACGCAAGCGTGGCGGGTCAGCCCACGCCCGCAGGACAAGCGCTAGTGAGCAACGGCTTGTTCACAGCGGGACAACTAGCGCAGATCGGCGCGGTCGCTCCAACGCTCCCTACGGCTCCGTCTGACCAGTTAACTTTCCCGTGGGTCAGGGCCTTCGATTTCAAATTTAGCTGGAGTCACACTTTCAAGGAGCGTTACAAGATCGAGCCGAGCGTAGGCATCTTCAACCTCTTTAACTTCGCCAACTTCAATCTGCCGCCCGGCGCAATGAACGGCTGGCTGGACGCTGGCAGTTCGATTAACCACATCCACACGCAAACTCAGGTTGGGGAAACCGGCCCGGAGAGCGACGTATTCCGCGTGGGCAACGGGACTGGCGTGTTTGGTCTCGGTTCCCCTCGCGCTATTGAGTGGGGTCTGCGTTTCACCTTCTAGACGCTGCTGTGATCGTCTTTCGAGCCACCGGCCCCGGCTGGTGGCTCTTTTGTTTTCGGTGGCCCTGAGCAGCCCGAGGCGTTCCAGACAATTACTGGTTGATTTGACTCTGCAGCCGTTTGGAGAGCTTCTCGATCTGCTTCAGCTTTTGCCCTGTGCGCGGTCTATACCGGATCGAATCAGGCAGCGGTCGAGGAAGGCGCCGGCGGGTACGTGCCTACGGATTTGGGATTTTTCAGCACTTTGCGAATCTGTCGGCCGACGATGAATTCTTCTCCCGGATTCAGAAGGAACGTGGTGACCACGAGAGCGTTGGGTTGCGCCGGAACGCCCTGGGAGGGGTTCTGGCTTCCGGTATGAGGATTTATTTCGATGCAAGGGGTTGCCGTGCGCAGGCGAACCTTGAGCTCGCGCGCCGAAGCCCCGATGATGTCCGGATCGAAATTGATCATCAGGTGAGGGACATGGTTGGCCAACTCCGGCACCATGATGCTGGTCTTTACGTTTGGAATGTCTTTTAGCGCGGCGATGATCACTGCCATGCGTTCCCGCGATTCCTTCTCCATTCCTTCATCCGTTTGCGTGAGCAGCCAATCCACAGCGGCCACCATCCCGACAAGCTGCTCTTTGGCTACTTTCATACCGCGGCCGACTGAGTCTGCCGGGCAGAGATTGCGCTGAGCGAGATCGGTGTATTTTTTCTTGCCCAGCAACAGACCGGCGTTCTGCGGTCCGCGGATGTCCTTCCCACCTGAGAACGACACCACGTCGAATCCCATTCCTGTGTACTTCCAGAGATTTGAGATCGGGGGCATATCGGCAGCGGCATCCAGGTGACATGGGACGCCCTTGCTGTGGGCAACGGCGATCCAATCCTCGCGGCTGATGCCCACGTCCTCCGCCGCATTGAAATAGTTGGTCATCACGGTGTTCGGGCCGAGCGCCTGCTTGTAGTCGTCCAATGTGACCACGTCTACGATCTTGATGCCGCAAATCTGCATGGCCACGTCGTACTCATAGCGATGAATTTTCTGGACGACGACCTCGTTCTTCGGAAACTGTGGAGTGCCGATCAGGCTTGGAATGTCCAATGGATGGCAATTGTTCGCGGCCATAACCGAAGCTGCGGTGGCGAGCGTAATCGCTGAAGACGCGCCGCAACTGATGCAACAGCCTTCGGCCTTTAGCTTTTCCGCGATATAAGCTCCTGCTTTCTGCTGCAACTCATCAAGATGCACGGGATGCAACGCAGCCTGCGCGACCGCCGCACGCACGGGAGAAGGCATCACCGCCGATGTGAGTTCCGTGTAGGTGCCGGCAGCGTTGATCAGCTTCGTCACGCCGAGCCTGTCGTAGTAGTCCGGAGGCTTGTTCGCCGAACCACGCGAGCCGGCAGCCGCGAGGACGTTCGTCGCGCTACCCAGCATGGGCACAGCGCTCAGGGCGGCAACCGCGGCCTGTGAAGCACGAAGAAACCAGCGACGAGAGTAAGAAGACTGATTATCAGGATGCTTGGAACTCTTCATCTCGATGAATTCCTTCTAGGCCGTGAGGCCTGCGATTGCGCCGCGCAAAACCGTGACGGAAGCTTTGGGGAGCGTGAACACAGTTTGTGCAGAGACGTCGATGGACGATACCACAGGCGGCAGATTTGGATCGGCGTGAGCGGTCGCATCCGACCCGTGCCAAACGTACTGTTCGCTGCCAAATGTGACCATGCGAATTGCGCCGGAAAAATGTCCGGTCGCGCCGCTGCTTTCAAAGGCAACTCGAATGGGATGCGCATTATCTCTATCTTTGTTGATGAGCAGCAGGGCCCACTGACCGTCTGGGCGCCGAACCGCATAGCTTGTGACCAGAGCATTCCCGGCGGCATCCTCGAGTCCCACATCGACAGAATGAAGATGATGAGTACCGCTGCGATGCGTCACCCACTCATCATTGATTAGGCGGCTGGCGTGGTAGAAAGCGGTATAGCCAATGATCTTTGCGTCGTGGTCCCAAAGGGCGTTGCCCCAGATTGCCCAACCCTGGCAGCCATGCTCGATGAGGCTAGGCTCGATGGGCGAATGAATGTAAAGCGCGCCACCCTCGGCGAAGAAGCTGCCCACATTGTCGGCCAGCCATAGGGCCGAAAAAATATCTGACATGTAGACGGAAAGCGAACCGCTGAGATTGCTTTCGGTGTTCATGAGCGGAATTGCAGCCGGCAATCCGTCATCGCGAAAGGCCTGCAGAGTCTTGCGCGTCAGCTCGCGGCAACGGTACAAATCCTCCCATTTCATGGTGCAGGCGTCGTAAGGATAAATTTCAAAAGAAGCGAACGTGAGGTCCCCGTGGCGGTTGTGCGATTTCAGATAATCGTAAAAGCGGCCGAACCAGGATTTGTTCCCGCGCCCATCGGGCCAGACCGAAACATCCTGATTAATGCCCTGGAACACGGGCCCGCCTAACTTGAGGGCGGGATCGACCCTGTGAATGGCGTCCGCAAATTGAATATAGAGGGCCGCATAGTCCTCCGGCATGTAGTACTGCCCATCGGCTTCTTCGTCCATTTCGACCCAGCTGATGGCATAGCCTCGTTTTTTCAGATACTCCACCATAGCCGCGGCATCTTCGGGAACGCTGTAAATCAGCGGGACCGTTATGAGCGCAGGTAGATCGTTGGTAATGCCGCTGGTAAAGAAGATGTCCCAGCCGGTCTGGTCTCCGCGCGGACTCAGGGTTTCGGCTGTGTGCCATGGGTCTGTCGAAGAGCAATACGTCGCGGTCTGTTTACGGCCGTCCGGCGCGTGTTTCACGAAGTCGGCAAACTTGCCATCGGTCTCTACTCTGCCCAAGCCAACTTCATAGATTGCATATCCCACTCGGTGCCGCACGTCATCGTTGCCGTGCGGCCCTGGCTGATTCGACGATTGCGTCATCACGATGCGAACCCAACGCGCTGAAATCAGCTTGTCCGCAAGTTTTAGCGTTACCCTTCCACCTTTGCCCGCGTGAACAGCACCGCTGGGGAAACGAAGCCAGTTGCCCATGGCCTGATCGGCGACAGGAAGGTACTCGCCACCCTGACCCGTGGAGTCCATGGCCGGCTCTTCCCAGTTCATGGGATCGGCGCCGACCCAATACTGTATTTCGTACTCCGTGGCGCTGGGTTCGCACCAGTCGATACGGACCGCGTTCACGTCGTAGTATTCCCCCAGGTCAACGATGATCCACTGCGGATGCAAAGCGTCGTCTTCGTGGGTGAACCCTTTCGTCAAGTAAGGGTTGCTCTTCCAGAAAGTCTTGGCATCACCATCCGTGAGGCGAGAATAGCCGCTGTCGGTGCCGCCATTGTGCGTGCAGCCGCGGTGGGGGAGACTGTAGCCGAATGAATCGCGAATGGGTTCGCCCAATTCCGAGCTGCCCACGAAATATCCGCGCTGGTTAGTTTCGTCGGTCCAACGGCCGTTGGGATTCCAGTGCCAATAATCGATGGTCTCCGGAGTATGCAGCCGATAGCTGATCGGTCCCCAGCCTGCAGACAAGCAAACCTTTACATTTTCGGGGGTGTATATCTTATTGATCGAGGCGCGTGACTGAATGTCCATCGATGTCGCGAGGGCCTGATCGGGATCGAAAGAGTTGACGACCTGGGCGGGCGCTGCGCGTACCCAGGCTACCGCCGCATCCGCTGCAGGCGAAGTTGCATTTTGACCAGTCAGCGCGATTGCGTGCGCCAGAGGACGAACCACCGTCAACGCGGCCGCGCCGACGGTCATCTCCAAAAAAGTACGACGCGAACTAGCCATAGGATGTCTTTATCGGACAGCGAACAATCTTAGCAGTCGCGGACGTTTTACGGTGCCGACCCCACAACTCTCGCCAAGATCACACAGCTGGTGGTTGGACAAGCTGGCAGCAGTACAATTCCAGACATCGGGACAAAAGGCTTGCCCAGAATCAGTTGATGCGGGCCATGATCAAACCGGAGTGACCTGAGCACTCGATTCGGCTACCAACTGAGCTATCCGGCGGAGCCCCCTTTGCAACTTCCCACAACGCCGCCTACGAACCCCGTCAGGTTCAACTTTCCCTGAAGCTCGTTGTCGAGGGGTTCGCGGGCCAGAATATTACAAAAAACGTACTTGACGATAGGGCCTGCTCAAAGAGCATAATGAACCGTTTTAATATTGGCCTTTCGGGCCGTTGCGGCTGTTTGCTGCTTCGGCCTGAGGGCCCGAACGACGTGATTAGGGAGGTCGTCATGCGCAAATGTTCCGCATTGTCGGTGTACCCCTGGGTCGTGATTTGCGCGTCGCTTATGGGTTTCGCGGTCTCTGCCAACGCGCAACTCTACACCGGCTCTATTGCGGGCACCGTGACTGACCCCTCGGGCGCAGTGTTACCGGGAGCGCATATCGTCGCGACCGACGTGGACAAAGGATTCGCTTTCCCGGGGACCACGGACGGTGCGGGTCACTATCTTCTGCGCAGCATCCCGCCGGCCACCTATAGCGTATCGGCCGAGGCGGCAGGGTTCGAGAATGAGCGCAAAGATGGCTTGATCATCACCGTCAATCTGAATGCGACGGTGAATTTCCGGTTGAGCGTGGGTGCAGCGTCCCAGACCGTCGAGGTGAAGGCCAGCGGCGTTGAATTGCAAACCCAGGACGCCGTGACCGGCCAACTGATTGACCGGAGGGCCATCAACAACTTGCCGCTCGTCGGCCGGGATGTACTGCAACTAACTTTTCTGGCTCCCGGCATCGTCCCCGTGGCCGAGGCCGCGCATAACGATGAAGGGTTTACGGGGGTCAACTTCAACGGCAACGGCGGGCGCAATGGTACGGCGGATGTCGTGATGGACGGCACCAGCATCACCAATATTGAGCAGAATGGCGGCACAAATAACGTGCTCCGCAACCCCCCGGTGGATTCCATCGAGGAATTCAAGGTGCAGCAAACCAACTTCAGCGCGGAATTCGGCTTTGCCGGCGGCACCGTGATCAATGCCGTCACCCGGTCCGGCTCGAACGCATTTCACGGCAGCCTGCACGAATTCTGGCGCAATCAGATCCTGGACGCGAACGACTGGTTTTCGAACGCAACCGGGTCACCCATCGTACCGTTGCGCAGAAATCAATTCGGAGGCACGGTTGGCGGGCCCATCATAAAGAACAAGACGTTTTTCTTCTTTGATTACGACGCCACCAGAATAAGATCATTTACTTCCTCCAGCGGTGCGGTCCCTACACTGTGTGAGAGGGGCGATTCTTCGGGCAACTGTCCCTTTGCGGCTGCTCATGGCGGAAATGCCTTGGGCGACTTTGAAGAAACCTGCACTCAGCAAGGGGGAACATTCGGCACTGGCACGGACCCTGCGACCGGAAACACCTTTGCAAACGTGTGCCAGTCTGGCGGCGTCTTGTTGTCGTCTGGTCAGCTCTGGGATCCTTATTCCGGGCTTTCGACGGCGAATACAACGGGCCGCTTCTCGACGCGCCAAACGCCCATCCCCTTCAACAACTTGTCCACCTATACAACTGCAGGCTTGACGGGCGGGGCGGGCAATCTGATTGATCCACTGTCGGCGAAGCTCTTCTTATTGTTTGCTAAGCCCAACCTGGCTACCTCGACGCCTACGAACGAGGGAGGAGTAAATTTCTCTTTTGCGGGGGTAAATCCTGGTTCCGACAACACTTTTGACATTAAAGTTGATCACCACTTCAACGACCGCAACCTGGTGAGCGTTAAATATAGCCAGGACTACAGTAGCGGAAACAGCCCTAACTGCTACGGCAATTTTGCCGATCCTTGTTCGGTCTCTGGCCCTACGCTCTCGCATACGCACTTGCTCGCTGTGAACTATACGAAAACCTTCACTTCCAACCTTCTGATGAACCTCACCTACGGCGGCAGCCGCAATTTCGCTTATGGCGGCCAGGGTATTGGCGCGAACATTGGTTTCAGTAAATTCCAAACAGATCTGAATAATCTGTTTAGCCTCCCGGGGCAGAGCTGCAGCATCGCTACTCCCTCCGCTACTGCGTGCTTTGGCGCCGCGGGTCTGGAAGAGCCCGGAACCTTGTTTAACGCTGTCCCCAACATCGTTCTGGCCGGCACCTACAGCTCCATGGGTCTTTCAGGAACGTTTTTCGTTATAAGGCAAGGGCAAGACACAGAAAGCGTGGCCGACACCGTCAGTTGGCTGCACGGCAAGCACGAGTTCAAGTTCGGCGGCGAGACGCGCGTAGCCCGCGACAACTACGTTCAGCCCGGCGCGCCCGCCGGGCAATTTAACTTCAGCTATAACGGCACAGCCGAGTTCTCTGACGCAGGGAACATCGACGGCACCAACAATAACGGCGCTCCCGCTGACGGAGGGGACGACTTGGCGAGCATGCTGGCTGGAGTGGGCGATCCGACCAACGGCACGCCGCCTCCCTCCGGCTGCTTCAACGGCACGGGCGGGTGTTTCCGTGGGTTCAACAATTTCGTGTCCACGCAAAATTGGCGCTATGCCGGGTTTGTCAACGATAGCTTCCATGCCACTCCGAAGCTGACGCTGAATCTAGGCCTGAGGTATGAATTGTCGCTGCCGCGGACCGAGCGCTACAATCGCATGGAATCGCTGGACCCCAACAAGCTCGCTGCAATTCAATACAACCCGGCGCAGCTGGCCATGATCAACACTTTCAATAACACCGATCTGGTGACCGGCGTGCTTGGGGGACCAAAGTCGCCAAATGCATTGGGGATCCCCAGCCCAACCGTTTTGCATGGGGCCGAAGTCTTTGCCGGCGTAAATGGAGCCAGTCGGTACACTTACAATCCCTCCTACAAAGGCATTCAACCGCGCTTCGGGCTGGCCTGGCAATTGCCGCATAACATGGTCTTCAGGGGTGGCTATGGCATTTTTTACGATGCGCCGAGAAGCGCCGTCTCGGGAACTGGTCCGGTTGGGTTTGATGGCTTCGACATACAGCCTCCGTGGATCACGGTAAATCAGAGCGCCGCCAATGTTGCGAACCAGGTACCCTGTGGCCGGATGAGCAATCCCAACGCTAACCCTGGCACTGGATGCAATGTCACCAGTGTCGTGTTCCCCACGCCACCGGGAAGCTCCCTGGGCGCCTTTAACAACGTGGGCTATTCTGCGAACGGGCCCATCCCCATTATCAACTCAAAAATTCCCTACGAACAAAGCTGGAGCATCGGGATTCAAAAAGCATTGCCGGCGAAGATCCTCCTGGATATGAACTATGTCGGCAAGAAAGGAGTCCACCTGTATGAGGGCGGCTTTAATACCTTGCAACTCCTCGGTCGCCCATTCGAGAAGGCGGCCGTGTCTGGAACGTTGTCGCCGTCGGATATTCAGACAATCAACGGGCTAACGGTGGCAAATCCGTTTGCCTCGCCTACTCCTGCCACATGCACCAGCCCCACGGATCCCAATTACATTTGCGACCCAAACAGTGGCGAGGGCTCGCTGGTCCCGCAGATCAGTGCGACCCAACTTCTATCACCATTCCCACAGTTTGCCGGCTTTGGGGGTGACGCCTTCCCGACGGCTGGTTCCATCTACCACGCTTTGCAGGTTCGCGCCGAACGGTCGTTTGCCAATGGCCTGGAGTTCCTGGCGACGTACACATGGTCGAAATCCATTGACAACTCCTCTTTCCAGGACTTCAGCAACCAGTTTCTGGGTAATGGAGGGGGTGCGGCCTCGCGTCAGGACCCCTACAACCCGCAGGGCGACCGGTCTGTATCTGTGTTCGATCTCCCACAAATTTTTCTGATCAGTTACCAGTACGAATTCCCCATAGGTCGTGACAAAGCGTTCGGGGGCACTATGAATCCGGTCCTGAACGCCATTGTGGGGGGCTGGCAGACCAGCGGCATTTGGACCATAGGCGACGGCAGACCGCTTACTCCAACGGGATCACATGCTTCTATCCCAACGTATGGCCAGAGGCCCAATTGGACGGAACCCCTCCTGCGCTCGTCAACTTCCTATCAGCACCTGGTGAATGGCCTGCAAAATACGGCACCCACAGCCAGCTACTTTTCCAATCCCAACGCTTTGTCGGTGGCGCCCGACTTCACGTTTGGTAATGCGCCCCGGACAACTGCCAGCGTCCTCTCCCCTGGAACCCGGAATGCGGAACTAGCCCTCTTCAAGGAGTTCCAACTGGGACTGATTCATGAAGGGATGCGTCTGGAGTTTCGCGCCGAGGCCACCAATGCGCTGAATCATCCCCAGTTCAAAGCTCCGAACACCAACGCTTCGAGCGGCACGTACGGTCAGATCGTTCCAGGTGGCTCTGGGGTTACCATCAACAGTCCGCGCGAATTGCAGTTGGGGCTAAAGCTCTATTTCTAACCTGAGGGCCTTCGGCCATTTTCGTCACTGCACTTCAGCACGAAGATTAGAAACTATCGATATGGTTTCGCCGTCTGTTCGTGCGTCCTATATGGGAAATGTTCAGAAGAATTTCTTGACACGTTTTTGCGTCTCACCAAAAAACCAAAGCCCGCCAATCAAGGCGGGCTTGGAAACAAAGTGAGACGGGTTTATCAAAGGCATAATTGCCGATTTTTTTCGCGATTGGGGTCGGGCATACGGAC
The DNA here is from genome assembly GCA_036522075.1 of Candidatus Sulfotelmatobacter sp. Lineage (GTDB taxonomy): Bacteria > Acidobacteriota > Terriglobia > Terriglobales > Acidobacteriaceae > Sulfotelmatobacter. Next base: position 2,477 of record DATDGM010000140.1, on the reverse strand, counting down.
GAATGGCGGGCCAATGGTGAACCAGAAAGCGACGCAGGAACTCGTCGACGGGCAGAAAGTTCTGTTACAGGCCCTTAGGGCTTTGCCGGCAGCGGCTGCCAGAGCTCAATCTTGTTCCCGTCCGAGTCATAGATCCAGGCAAAGCGACCGTAGGATTCATCCATTCGCTTGGCGTCAATCTTGACTCCCTCTTGTTTTAAGCGGTCGAGCAAAGCATCCATATCGTCCACAATGTAGTTGATCATGAACGGCGCGGGGCTGGGATCAAGATACTTGGTGGATGCTGGGAAAATAGTCCAAACTGTAACGTGCTCCTTTTGCGGGTCGTCGTGTTCGCGCCACGGAAGCATCACCCCTTCGCCTTGGTCGGCGAGTCCAAGATGCTTCGCATACCATTCCCGCATCTGATCACGATTCGCGGATTTGAAGAAGACACCGCCGATTCCAAGGATGCGCCCGCGCTGCTCCACTTTGACCGGTGCCTTCGACTTTTCAGGTTGCGGAGTTTGCACTTGCTGTCCTCCTCTTGAGCCGGCCGAGATGAGCAACAGCGAGCCGAGCGCAATTGTGCTCCAGGGTGTTCCTTGCATCGGCGCATTATACAGGCTTCGTTTCGAGTGGAGAGAAACGTTCGCTCAAGGCATCACCGCGATTCACCCTTTCTAGATCGGGCGCGCTCCAGCTTTGGGTGTCACCACGTATAGGGCTGCCCCAGCTTTGTGTGTTTTGCAAAGCGTGCGCTCCGCCGCGTGGCTTGTTCTGAGCGGTGCCGAAGAGTGGGGATTTCCCCCAACCCCGCACCGCCCCAAAAAAAGTTCACTTCCCCAAACTCAACACCACCACCCGATCCACTTCCCCCTTCGCCGCCGCCGGAACCTTCAACACCACCCCATCCACTTTCTGCGTGAACTCCACCGCCCCGCCCCCCAACATCTCCGCCGCAGCAATCTTCTTCTCCAAAGGCGGCAGCGCCAAAAGCGGCGCGTTCCAATGCAACACATGCACAAAAACCTTATCCCCCTTCTGCGTCGTCACTCCCCAATCCCCCGGAGCCACCGGCCCTCCCCGCGTCCCATAAATCGCCTCCCCATACTTCGCCACCCACTCCCCCACCGCATGCAGCCGCGTCACAAATTCTTCCTGAATCTCCCCATTCGGCATGGGACCAATATTCAGCAGCAGATTTGAATTATTCCCCGCCGCCCGCACCAGCATCTCTTCCAGCTCTTCCGGACTCTTATAATTCCCATCCCCAATATTGAATCCCCAAGCCCCGTTCAAAGTGTTCGAACTTTCAAGCGGCAGCTGCGCGCTCACATACTTCGTATTGAATCCCGCCGAGTTCTGCCCCGGCAGGTCGCGCTCAAACGTCTGCACATCCTCGCCCGGCCGCGGCGTCTGATGATGATTCGGAATAATCAGCGCCTTTGGCTGCAGCGAATGGATCAGCGCATAAGTCTTCGCCAGGTGCCAGTCCGCATCCGGCTTGTCCCACATGCCATCAAACCAGATCCCGCCAATCTCCCCATAATTCGTAAGCAGCTCGCGCAACTGCCCATCCATATATGTATCGAGATAAGCGTTCCAGTCCCCATGATCCGGCCGCCCGTTGTTCCAGCTGGTCTGCCCGCGCGGGAAATAATCCGGATTATGCCAATCCAGCTGCGAATAATAAAAAAACAACTTGATCCCCTGCCGATGGCATTCCTCCGCCAGCATCTTCAACGGATCCTTCCCCCAAGGCGTTCGCGCCACAATATTCCAGTCCGACACTTTCGAATCGAACATGGCAAACCCATCATGATGCCGCGACGTAATCGTGATGTACTTCATCCCCGCCGCCTTCGCCAGCCCAACCCACGCCTTCGCGTCAAATTTCTCCGGATCGAAAAACTTCGGCAGCCGCTCATACTCATGCACCGTCAAATGCCGCTCATGAAACACCCACTCCCCGTCGCCCAAAACGCTGTAAACCCCCCAGTGAATAAACATCCCAAACTTCGCATCCTGAAATTCCGCCCGGGCCCGCAGATTCTCCGCCGAAGGCGCATAGCTCGAATCATTCGCGGCCTGACCGTTCGCCTGCGCCGCAGCCGCCACGCAAGCCATCGCCGCCACCAGTGCCGTCATCGCATATTTACGCGTGTTCATCATGGCAAGAATCCTCCCCAAGAAATCGCCCGCAGAACAATTCCTGCGGCACAGCCCGAAGTGAGCACCGCCCCTGTGGCCACGGCCGCCTCGGCCGTGAAGGTCTGCAGCACGCCCCAAACTCCGCGCCACAAGCCCAGGGTCTCGATACGCCCCGTTCCGGAACTCACCCTCTCTCAAACGCATGCTTCTTCTCCAACTCCTCCACCGCCAATCGCATCGCCGCCTCAAACCGTTCCCCCTGCCCCATCAACCCATCCGTAGCCAAAGCAAACTCCCCATCCAGCCGCAACAGCCCATCCCCAGCCACCCGCGAACCAATCTCC
>DATDGM010000139.1:0-2729 GCA_036522075.1 Candidatus Sulfotelmatobacter sp. | reverse complement strand
TCTTGTTCGTGACGAACGATCTTTTTGTCTTCCAGGATGCGCAAAAAGGTCCGGACTGCCGAATAGCTGGGCGGGTCTGTGATGGCCCTCTGCACCTCGGCACACGTCGCCCGTCCAGCCCGGTAGAGGGCGTCCAGCACCTGTCGTTCTCTCCGGCTCAAATCCGCATGTGCTAAGTTTTTAGCCATAACTGCCAAAAATTTAGCACCTAACACCTGAGCAAGTCAACCATCATTTCAACATCGAGGAGGCACAGTCGCCTTGCGCGCCGGTTCAGCTCAGGACCTGTAAACGCCCTTGCGGCGATTCATGCCCGAGCTGTCGCTAGCCGGACGTTACCGCCCAGAAACCAACCGCAAGGTCGAATTCTCGCCCTTCTTCAGGTTAGATGGGATGAGAAGGTCGATCCCCGAGCACGGATGGCGTTAAGCTACCGATGATCAGAGCACTCTAAGGTGCAATCAAAACGGCTAAGGAGATCGACCTTGCAGAAGCATAACAATTCTGGAAAAAAGAGTGAACCGACATCGAAGCCGGCCAAGTCGCGGGGCCCGGTGCAGCGGGATACGAAAGAAGTGCTGGCGGAACTGGTGGGAAAGCTGAAGGAAAAGCTGGATCCGAAAAAGGTGGCAGCAACGAGCGCCGGAGAAAAGCATCAGAGCGGTGAGCTTCGCCCCAATCTCGACCGTCTGACGGTGGGAGTGGATCTGGGGGACCAATGGAGCCATTACTGCATTCTGGGTTTGGAGGGGGAAACGTTGGCAGAGGGACAGTTGCGTACGACGCAGCAGCACATTGCCGAATTCTTCCAGGCATTGAATGCGGCGCGAGTGGTTTTCGAGGTGGGGACACACTCGGCATGGGTGCAGGAAGTCATCTGCGGTTGCGGACACGAGGTGCTGGTGGCCAACCCGCGGTTAATGGAAGGATCGAAGCGTCGCAAGCGCAAGAATGATCGGATCGATGCCAACAAGTTGGCGCGATTGGGACGCGTAGATCCGCAATCGTTGCACCCGATGCGGCACCGGAGTAAGGAAGTACGGCAGGACCTGGTGGTGTTACGAGCCCGCGATGCGTTGGTGGCGGCGCGAACCGAGCTGATCAACGCCACGCGAGGACTGGTAAAGAGCATGGGCACGCGGCTCCCCAAGTGTTCGAGCGAGAGTTTTGCGCAAAAGGTAGAGGAGGCAGTTCCCGGCGAGATCCGCGAAGCCCTGTTGCCGCTGGTGCGTATGGCGGCGGCACTGAGTGATTGCATTCAAAGATATGACGAGAAGATTGAAAAGCTGGGCCGCGAGAAGTATGGGCATACGGCGTTATTGCGGCAGGTGAAGGGGGTAGGACCGATCACGGCGCTGGCCTACGTGTTGACCTTGGAGAATCCGCAACGATTCGTGAAGAGTCGGGATGTGGGGCCGTATCTGGGACTAGTGCCGAAGCAGGAAGATTCCGGGGAGAGCCAGCCGCAATTAGGAATCAGCAAAACCGGAGACACGATGGTGCGCAAGCTGCTGGTGGGGAGCGCGCACTATATCTTGGGGCCATTCGGACCGGACACGGACTTACGACGGTATGGGCTGCGGCTCTGCGAGCGCGGCGGGAAGAATGCGAAGAAGCGAGCGGCGGTAGCGGTGGCCCGGAAGCTGGCCGTCTTATTGCACTGTCTCTGGGTGAGTGGAGAAGTATATGAGCCGCTGCGCCAGGGAATGTCCGCGACGATGACACCAGCGGTGGCTGCCTGACGGCCAAGGCGAGCAGAACCACGCAACGTAATCCGAGAGGAGTGATTTTTGCAGAAGGCGGTACCCAGGAGCAGACATGCGTTGATGGCGCAAGAACCAAGAGCGATCTAGAAAGTTCGGCAGACAACGACATCCACCGCCTTGTTCGGGTGACTGCGCATAAGCGCTTGGTCCAAAAGACCGCTAGTTAGATAGCAGCACCCAACAATTCCAGGTTCGTCACGACCGTGATGGACCTGGGCTTAGGATCGAACCCCAACATGCACCGGGCCCACGAAGCGGCCCATTAGAGTGCGGATAGAAGCATGGCAACGGTGGGTGGCGTCGGCCAGAGTTTTCCAGGAGGACTTGGTTCGAAGCGAATCCAGAATGTTCTGTGACCGAAACGAACTGATGATGATGGAGAATGCCAGAACGGTGAGGCGGAGTGCGGATGCCAACCAGCAAGCTCGAGAAAGAGCGAAAACCACTCCACTACGGAACGCAGCTCAACTGAACTGCGTTTCGCTTCGTTCCGAGCTCGATTGTGAAGTAACTTGCGGGGCCGTCAAGGGTCAAGATGAACGCCGCCCTTCAGCGGCGCCCTTGACAGCCCCACAAGTTACCATCGGACGTCTATGGCTGACGTCGGAAAACAAATTAAGAGGGCCGCCACGTCGGCCTTGACTTTTTATGACCTTCTCATAGAAGCGCCTATGGGGCATCGTCCCCGTTATCCGGCTGAGTTTTCGGAGGGAACCGAATCTGTGGCCTCGTCTTCTCCGGCCGGGACGAGTTCGAATTTCTTCAGCTTGTAGCGGAGAGCGTCACGGCTGATGTCGAGCAGGCGGGCGGCGTGTGTCTGGTTGCCGTTGGCCTGGCGCATGGCCAGTTCCACCATGGCACGTTCCACCTCTTCCAGCGACGTGCCCTCTTCCGGAATGTAGAGCCTGGGCAGCACGCGGCCATCGGCGAGTTGCTTGCCACCGCCATCGGCGGCGGTGCTGC
>DATDGM010000138.1:0-2120 GCA_036522075.1 Candidatus Sulfotelmatobacter sp. | reverse complement strand
TTCGCCGATGACCCAATCGATGACAGCCACGGATGAAGCCCAGGTTCGCCTGATCTTGCAGCAATGGGCCAACGCGACCCGGAAAGGGCGGCAGAACGAGGTCCTCGCCAATCATCTCCCGGATGTGCTGATCTACGACGTACTCACGCCGATGAAGTACGAAGGCACAGAAGCCTACCGTCGGAGCTGGGATGAATGGCAACCGGACACGCAAGGCGAAGGCCAATTCGACCTTCAAGATCTGTCTGTGACCGCCGGCGCGAACGTTGCATTCGCCCACTGCTTCATCAAGTGCGGCGGCACTCTCCCAAACGGCAAGACATTCGAAGACCTGGTCCGCGCCACATTCTGCCTGCGCAAGGCGTCCGGGTCGTGGAAGGTGGCGCACCAACACATCTCAAAACCAGTCCAGCTCGCGGGGGCCTAGTCCTGAACGGCGTTTTTACGATCTCTAAGCCAAAGGTGGTGCGCTCGCGCGGATGTCTAAAATCGAGCGATCGGTGCCGATAGTCGCCGAAACCGAGGCGATTTCGTGTTGCATCGTGTTGCAAAGATTTACATGTGTTTTCAAGGCTCGCCATTTGTTGTCGGCGACTCCGTGCAACATGAATGCAACATGGCAGGCGCTGCGGGCCACCGAAATCTATGCTGGCCGTCAGCCAATGTAGGGCGTTGCCGACGTCGAAACCGGGACGTTCCGGCCAACGATCTTCCGCGCAAAGGCGGCGTTCACGTCTTGCGACCGCGAAGGGCCAACGATGACCCGCTGGAGCGGCAGCGGCGCGAAGTCCTTGCCGAAAAGGTTGATATGCTGGCGCACGCGCCCGCCGCGGGATGTCTTGCATACCTCTTTCAAAGGTGGTGGCGTGCGTCCCGCCTTTCTCTCCATCTCAGCCGCAAGCTCTGTGCCCGCCATGGCGACCAGCCGTACCTCCCGCTCTTCATAGAATCCCTGGTGTTTGAACGCTGTGGCCGCGGAGACGAACGGCAATAAGGTTTCATCGACTGAGAAATCGCGGTTTCCGAGAAGAGCGGTCTTGATCACGGTTTCCGAGGTGTTGAGAAGCTCCGTGAAGCATTGAATGGTTCTTGAAGACTCTCGCGGATAGAAGGCTTCGCGTAAATCATTGTAAGCATAAAAGAACGTGGCCCGTTCCCGTTGGAACAATCTCCATAGCGCGGCGGTATCAAAGACGAGGCAGAATCCGCCGCCCTTGCCGTATCCACGCCATTGGCTGAGAAGCCCGTGCTCCCGCTCATAAGGCTTATCGCCCGCATGCGAGCAGAGGGACGCCACGCAGCAGAAAGCGGTCTGCTCGGCGGCGTCCTCCGCAAAGACAGCGCGATAAAGCGCGTTTCCCCAAACGCGTGCGAGACGCTGCGGCGCATCCGGCCTCCACACAACGCTATCCTTCGGCAGGTTCTGAAGGCGTGCCTGCTTGACGGCTGTCTCCAGCCGTTTTTTCAGCTCATCCACCAGGTGGACACGCAGAGCGTAAATTTCCTGCGCGTCGTTCATGTCGGCAAAATAGGTGGCCCGAAAAGAATTGCTCTCGATGATCCCCTTTAGCCCGGCTGTGCCCGTGTAGTGGTACAGTTCGGGGTGGGCTTCGACGACGCTTTGCGCCGCAATCTTTGCTGCCCTAATCTGCGCTGATGCCGCGCTGTCCATTTTCAGTTGGCTTGCCATGTCCGAGCGCCTGCTGACAGCACTCAACCCTCATGAACGCTGCAGAGCAAGACCTTCCCAAACATTCCCAACCTCTCACATTGCAATCGCGGTTGCCGGTGCCCGGAGGGCCGACCAGCAGAATACCCTTCGGGATGCGCGCGCCGAGCCGCCCGAACGATGCCGGATCAGGGGCGAGCGTTACAAGGAACCCGCCGCGCTCGCGGCGTGAAAGCGATCACGTCGGCCATCCGGCGTGATCAGGGGGATCGCCTAGGGCGATACGCCGCGTTGCCGGTCCTAATGTGGGGGATAGTCTGAGCCAGCCGGGTACGAGCCTTTAGTGCCGCGTAGCTCGCACTTGGCAGGCTCCGGCGCGGCGGCCGGGGCTCCAACGATTGCTTAGGTGTCGGCACGCTCAGGCAGCCAAGCGGTGCGCACCTAGCGTTAA
>DATDGM010000137.1:0-1568 GCA_036522075.1 Candidatus Sulfotelmatobacter sp. | reverse complement strand
GACCTACTCACATTTGCAAGGGCGCCTATGACGTTTCCGCTCGTTAATGCGAATGCTGATCACAATGTTTCGGATGCGCAAATGACTAATATGTTGGTTTATGACCCAAAGGTTAGTTTCTCGCTTTTATGTTAGTTTAGCTGTATTAAGTGAGAGCCGATCCAAGAACTTGTTGAGTCGGATGAATCGGTTGTGATTCCCTGATCGGCGTTGATTCGCTGGGGAAGGGAACGCCCGATGTCGACACCTGAACATCGTGCTGCGGCGCGGCGTGAAGGTCATCCTGCTCAACACCGCGGAAGCCGTGGCATTACCCGCGCCCTGCGGCTGCACGGGCGGCTTCGTTCAGCGTAACGGCGGCCTCGCGTCGGTCATGTTTGTGGTGTTCCGGCTGCGCACGCCGTTTCTGGTATCTTGGTACAGATTCGTGCCGCGTTCATGTTTATGTTCGCGACGCCGATAACGCGGCCAAGCTCATTTCTTGGCCGGCACGAGGTCTAGGGGAGCACCCCCGCGCGGATTCCAGCGCACTTGGCCTTCAGATGGCCGGAATTGCCGGTATCGGCGCCATCGGTGCTGAAGACGCCGCGTGGAAGCTTTTCGCAGGAGCGGCGGCCGCGGTTGAGCTACGAAGAAAAACTTCGGATAGCCCGCGACCTCATCGAGCGTTTTCGCGCGGCTGGAATTGAGTGCGAACTTGGCCCGGTTTACAGAATTCATTAGACAACGCGCCGGCCGCCGGCGTGGTCGCCCCCCGGCTAGGTTGACGTCTGGCTGGAACTGACGCACTGCGGCTTGGGCCAAGTCAAAGACCGCCGAACGCCTCGTGTAGAGCCGTTTGATTAAGATCAATGCTGTGATCGCTACATTACATTAACCTTGCTCGAAAGAGGGGCTGATTTGATGAAGGCTCCGCTGATCTCAATTATCGACGATGATCCCAGCGTTCGGGCTGCAACCGACGGGCTCGTCAGGTCGCTTGGTTATCGCGCCGCGACATTTGCCTCGGCGGACGACTACCTGCAATCCGACCGCATAAACGACACGACCTGTGTCATTACCGATGTGCAAATGCCCGGTCTGAACGGGGTCGAGTTGCAGAGCCTGTTGATCGCGCGGGGCAACTGCACGCCAATGATCTTCATCACAGCCTTTCCCGAAGAAAAGGTCCGCAGGCGAGTCCTTGAGGCGGGCGCGATAGGTTTCTTGAGCAAGCCATTCGACGCCGAGCATTTGATAGAGCACCTTCAGACAGCTCTTCGGAGCCACAAAGGCGGAAGCGTGTAACAGGGTCGCGGCGCTTCTCCGTTGCAACCCAATAATTGGTGGATGGTCGGCCGTTGCTGACCGCCCCCCGCACAGGTCCCGGCGTGCGCTGCTAACGATGATCCGGCCCCCCGGTCCAGCCGCGATCCGCGACATCGCGCGGGACCTGCGTGTGTTTGGGCAGATTGGCAACGATTATATCGAATGACGGAATCGCCGCCAGTCCTGAGAGCAAGTCCATGCACACGGCGGATACGCGGCCGCCTACTCCGTTAAGCCGCGCGTTCTCGGGCACCGATAGC
>DATDGM010000136.1:0-15082 GCA_036522075.1 Candidatus Sulfotelmatobacter sp. | reverse complement strand
GCTTTAAAGTGCGGTAAGGATGCGAGCCAAACGCGCGATTATTGGGTCGCAAGAAGCGCGACCCTTCGGCTCGCCCGCTCGGCTCAGGGCAGGCTGCAATGCGCGGCTCGCCCAGATCCCTTCGCTGCGCAAAGAACGCCTGCTCGGGATGACAACCAACCGCGGTTTCTCTCACGAAAATCCGTTCCCACCGCTGAGGGGTTAACGTTGCTGATGCCCGCACGTCCCTATAGTAATGCGTCCCTATAGTAACTTGTTCGGGCATTGCGTTGCGCTGGACAAGCGATGTAACCTCACAAAGGTCGATTTTTCTTCATTTTGATGCGGAAAAGCATGCCTTCGGTAATTCGCTGGTCGGCGTGGCTCTGCCTGTCCCTGATGCTGTGGACGGCGGGAGTGGAGACTACCCATCATCATCCCAGCCAGACCGAAGCGGCTTCCTGCTCGATTTGCCTAGCGGCGCACAACTCCAGCCCCACCGTAAGTTCCACTCACGTCCGGCCGGTTTTTGCCACGGTCGGCATGCTGCAAGAAGACGCCGTCATCGCGAAAGCCCGGCTTGAGGTTTTTGAGCTTGGCAGCCGCGGCCCTCCGAACGCTTAGGGATTCCACTGATCGAAACTCCGGCGCAGCGTCGCCGGCCGGTCCCTATTCTCTTTATCTTTCATAGTTCGGGAGGAACGTAATGCCTACTTCTTATAAGTGGACCTTCGCGGCCACTGCCATTTTTGCCGTCACTTTCTTAACCCATGCGTTCGGGGCGCAGTCATTGGGAAACTCCGGTTCGATCAACGGCAGCGTAGTGGATCCTACGGGCGCAGTCGTGGCCGCTGCGAGGGTCGAGATTCGCAACCCAGTGAGCGGTTTTGACCGCTCCACAACCACCGATGATGCGGGTAAGTTCGCCTTCACCAACATCCCCTTTAATAACTATCACCTGACGGTGACTGCGGAAGGGTTCGCGCCTTACGCCCAGGACGTGGAGCCGCGCTCCTCTGTTCCAGTTATGGCCGCCATTACTCTGCAGGTTACGGGCAATACGACCACGGTCAACGTTGAAGCCGAAGGCGGCGACCTGATTGAGACGGATTCGACGGCTCACACCGATGTAGACCGACAGTTGCTCGAGAAAATGCCGTTGGGCAGCGCGTCTTCTTCGCTGAGTTCGGCGGTGGGGCAGAGCACGCCGGGCGTGGCCAGCGATTCGGACGGCCAGATGCACGGGTTGGGCGACCATGCGGAGAATTCCACGGTGGTCGATGGCCAGGCCGATTCGGATCAGCACAGCAAGGTCTTTTCCAACCAGATTCCCCTCGATTCCATCCAGTCGATGGAAGTGATCGCGGGAGCGCCGCCGGCGGAATACGGAGGCAAGACGAGCCTGATCGTAAACGTCACGACGCGGTCCGGCCAGGGCATGACCACGCCTCACGGAGTGGTCACGGCTTCTTATGGAACCTTTGGCAGCTCCACGGAAGGATTCAACCTGGGTTACGGAGGCCCGAAGTGGGGAAACTTTATCGCAGTGGACGGGCTGGATACCGGGAGGTTTCTTGATCCGCCGGAGTTCGCGGTGATGCATAGCAAAGGAAACGAAGAGAACCTGTTCGACCGGGTGGACTATCAGATCTCAGCCGCGGATTCGATTCACTTGAATTTCGGTTATACGCGCTCATGGTTTCAGAATCCGAATTCGTTCGACCAGCAATTTCACGACGTGAATAGCATGCAAGTCGTGGACCCGGTTACGGGCAGCCCGTTGGGAGCGACCGACGAAGTTTCGCAGATCAAAACCTTCAACCTGGCGCCGACCTGGACGCGCCTGCCCACATCAAACGCAGTCTTTACTCTGGGCGGCTTCGTGCGCCAGGATCAGTACAATTACTATCCGAGCGCGAACCCGTTTAATGATTTCTCTCCTGACTTGCAGGGGGAGACGGTTGCGCAGAACCGGAAACTCCTGAACGCGGGCCTCCGTTCCAACGTGGCCTATGTGAAGGGCATGCACAATGTGAAGGTGGGCGCCAGTTACGAACACACCTTCCTCGATGAAGCGGATGGAATCGGGATCGTGGACCCGGGATTAGTCGCGGGATTTGGCTGCCTGACGGCAACAGGGCAGCCGATACCACTCACACCTTGCGCAACCCTGGCACCTTACGACTTGACGGGGGGCGGCGCGTCGACAACGGGCGGAGGCACGAAGTATGCACCCGGGGGACTCTTCTCTTTCAACGGCCACGCCGATGTGAAAGAACTGGCGCTCTACGCGCAGGATGCGATCAGTATAGGAAACTGGTCGTTCAGCGTAGGCGTGCGCGGCGATTTCTACAACGGGCTCACGCGCGACCGGCAGGCCGAGCCGCGGCTGGGCGCAGCGTATAACATCAAGCGGACCAGCACGGTGCTGCGCGTTTCCTATGCGCGAACTCTGGAAAGTCCGTTCAACGAGAACCTGGTGATTGCCAGCGAGGGATGCAGCCTGCCCTTTCTGGCCACGCTGGTGCCGCCGCCGGGAGTCTCGTGTGTGGCGGGGCCGCTCTCGCCCGGCTATCGCAACGAATTCCATGCCGGGCTGCAGCAGGCGTTTGGGCGTTACCTGGTGGTGAGCGGCGATTACATCTGGAAATATACGCACAACGGGTACGATTTCGGGACGGTGGGCAGCACGCCCATTACGTTCCCCATCGAATGGCACAACGCCAAGATTCCGGGATTTGCGCTGCGCGTGAGTGTGCCGAATTATCGCGGCTTCTCGGCGCAGATGGTAATGTCGAGTGTGGCCGCGCGCTTCTTCCTGCCGCAGGTTGCCGGGCTGCCGATTGTTCCTGCCGCGACCGGCGTGTTCCGCATTGATCACGACGAAAAATACAACCAGACCGCGCACCTGCAATATCAGCCGTGGAAAACCGGGCCCTGGCTCGGGTTCAACTGGAGGTATGACAGCGGGCTGGTGGCCGGCGCAACGCCCTGCTATAACCCGCTGACCGCGACTTGCGCAGGGGCATCGACCACGCTGGGCGGCGAACCTGCGATCAGCTTGATCAATACGATTTCGGGCGCGCCGATGACGGCCGATCAGGAGTTCCAGGCCGGGTTCACCTGCAACGGAATGCGCGCTACCCCCTCGCAACTGCTGCCTAGCCCGTGCCTGGCATCGCAGTTCGGATCCACTCTGATCCGAGTGCCCGCGCCCAATGCCGAGAATGACGACCACAATCCACAGCGCATTGCGCCGCGGAGCCTTTTCGATCTCGCCCTGGGGCATGACAACCTGTTGCATTTCCACGGCGATCGATACAAGGTGAGTGGTCAGGTGACGCTCATCAACTTGACCAACAAGTACGCGCTCTACAACTTTCTTTCCACGTTCAGCGGCACACACTATGTAACGCCGCGGGCCATCACCGCGGAACTTGCGTTCCACTTCTAATGGGAAATTGCATGAAAGGGGCGGGACGGTGAAAACCGTCCCGGTCCTTGTCCCGGTCCTCGAGCTGGTCCTTGTCCCCGGTCCTCGAACTGGAGGGTTTCCGGCCAAAGCCCGTGGCCTGCTGCCGGCGATGCGTGCAGATGCGTGCAGATGGTCTACGTGAACGATGGAGTGACTTTCGTAAAGTAACGTAAACGTCGGGCCTGCTGGGGGACAGTTTGCAAACTGCAACACCACATCAAGTCAGCCGTTTCAGGGTTGTTACAATCGGAATGGACACAATAAGAAACCTTTTGCTTAGGGCAATCATCTGTTCGACTATGCCGGGCCTTGCTTCGCCGGACTCGATCATATTCGTATCTGGCAGCGGTGGATGGCCTCGAGAGAGCAGATTGCGTCACTCGTAGAGCGTTTGTAATCCCGATCAAGGCTGGACACCGGAGAAATTCCTAACTGATGACCTTTCCCACCCGTATTGTTCTGTTGCTGGCGAGCATTACTTGTGCTTCTTTCCCTGCACTGGCTCGGCAGACGTCACCGCCGGCGAATCCGCCCGGATCGAATCAGCCGGCGCAGAATGCGCCGGCTCCGAGCACACCCACAGCGAGTGCATCGGCGCAGCAATCTTCTACTCCTCAGTCATCTGCGGGAAAAAACGCGGATCAGGACAAGGGTGTCAAAGACAAAGACAAGGGCAAACCCAGCCAAAGCACGAGCACCGGGGGAAAAGTCGCCGGCACCTCGAATGACCGGCTTTTCTACACGCTGCCCAACTTCCTGACCCTGGAAAACTCCAAGAAGCTCCCGCCGCTCACGACGGGACAAAAGTTCAAGGTTGTGGCGCTGGGCACTTTCGATCCCATCCAATATCCCTGGTGGGGGTTACTTTCCGCGATCAGTCAGTCGGACAACAGCGAGTCGGCTTATGGGCAGGGCTGGGCCAGCTACGGGAAGCGCTACGGGACCACGGCCGCCGACAGCACCATAGAAAATTTCATGGTGGGCGCCGTTTTTCCATCCATTCTTCATCAGGATCCCCGTTTCTACCAGTCGGCACCTGGCGGATTTGGACACCGTACGGGTTATGCGATCAGCCGAATTTTTGTGACCCGCACCGATTCCGGTCACTCTCAGTTCAATTATTCTGAAATTGTGGGCAGCGCTCTTTCCGCTGCAATCTCAACCTACAGCTACCATCCGCGGAGTACGTACCTGAGCACGCCGAGAAACCCGCACCTGTTTGTTGGATCTGATCGAACCTTGGACAACGCGGGTGGCGTATGGGCAACGCAGGTGTCGTTAGACACGATTACCCTGGCGATCAAGGAATTCTGGCCAGATGTTCATCGCAAGATGGCCAAGAAGCACAGCAAGCCGATGGGTGTGCAACCGGCGGGAGCGAATCCATAGCCCTGGACGCCCTCATGCGACCCGTCAGGGTCTCAGGCTAAGAGATTCCCGCAAGTGGATTGCAATTATGGAGCGGGAGACCGGGATCGAACCGGCGACATCCAGCTTGGGAAGCTGGCGTTCTACCGCTGAACTACTCCCGCTAAACTAACAAAACAAAGGCTTTAGTAGACTTGACCGTTTTCGTGGCTAGCCGTAGGTTAGCTTTCATGTCCAGATACCAGCGAGGATGGCTCACCGAAAAGAGTGGCTCTTGGCTTTGCCACTTTAATGGGCGCTTCACCGATCCTGCCACAGGCCAGATCATACGCCTGCAACCAGCCTTTGTCATCGGTCGGACCGAATCACCGCATAGGTAGATGGGAGCATGGTAGGGCGACAACGCACGTCGAGGCAGGGCGTCGGTGCCCCGCAAGTTCCAAGGCCCATAGATGGTGTCCACGTTGGTCCCAAAAGGCTGAGTGCTTGGATCTGGAATCAAATCGCCGGACGTGGTCAATGAGCGCAATCGCCTGATTTCGTCAACCATCGTCTAGAATCGGGAAGCGAAGGAGTGCCAGCGTGCTTGCGGGGCTGAAGAAGCGCTTGTTCTTTTGGAAGAGAAACAAGTCCCAGCTCGAAAATCTTCCTGCGGAGCAACTGCGCCACATTATCACCGAGTCCGACTACATTTCAGCGACAGTGGATTCAACAGAAGGGCTACTCAAGCCTGAGGACATGGAGCGGCTGAAGGCACTCACGCGAACGCTGGAAGAAATTAACAAGCGGTCGAAATAAGCCGAACGGGGTTTTGAGTGTAATCGCCTGTTAACAGCAGTCATTCGCTGCTGTAAGATTGGCCTGCTATGCATTCGCCGCGATTCATAGTTGCCGTCCCAATTGTCATTCTTTCAGCGGCCTTCTCTTTATCTCAAAACGCCGAACGCAATCAGACAGTGTTGCTCAAAGAAGTCCATTTCAGCGGGGACTTAGGCGTATCTGCTGACAAATTGCGTCAATACACAGAGTTCCTCACTGGCCACCGGTTGGAGCGAAAAAAGCTTGCAGAGGATGCATCGGATGCCGTTGGCAACGCTCTCCGCCATCGCGGCTATTTGAAAGCGCAGGTGACACCACAGCTTCAGCGGCTCAAACCTTCGCGGGGATCAAAGGATGCGGAGGTTGCGCTGGAACTGACTATCAAGGCTGGAAAGCAGTACCGCGTTAAAGCCCTCACTTTTGTTGGGCTCTCGAACCAACTGGCGGAACGCGACCTAAAACAAGCATGTACTGTTCACAGTGGTGAGATTGCCGACGGCGAAGAGATCGGCTCCTGTTTACAGAATCTCAGAACGCTATTTCACCAGAAAGGACAGGACGTTTTCGTCGTACCGAGCATGAAGTTCGACGACGCTACTTCCACAGTTTTTCTCCAACTTGATGTCGAAAAATAGGCCCTCTCGCCGTTTCCGGTTGGGTCTGGAACCGTCACCTCACACGCGTGATTGACGTAATATCCCATTACGCTCATTGAGCTTTTGCCGTTGTATTCGGGGTGAAAGAGTTTAGATAAGACTCCAACTCTTCCAGAGGCATGAGTCCAGAGATGCTGACGTTTATTAATGCTTTCGGTCGATAGATAATCGTCCAATCCCCCACAGTATCAATCGTCATTTCAGGATTGAATGGCAAGGCTGACGAACGATAGCTCGCCCCTACCGCAATCACCGTGCGCCTCCAGCTATGTTTGCCAACTCCGATTCGGCAGTCGCACGCTATGATTCTGACCCCATGCGGCTCACCGTCAATGACGTTCCAGACTTTAGAGTAGCTGCCAAATGGCGTTCCTGAAAGCGTGAGGGATCGTGGTAGAGCATTGCCAAGGAAGTGAAAGCCTAAGCGAGTTGCCAACGCCCGGATCGCTGCTGTGCGCTGCCTCTCAACGAGGTAGAAGACGAACAGCAAAGCAAATGCTGCACCTGCAAAAAAGACAAAACCGAAGTCCTTCACAAGCGGAGTTTACATCAGATGGTTGGTGAAACATCCCCATTACGCTCATTGACAGAGAAATGATATTCCTAGTCCGCGCTCGAGACTCGCGGAGTGGCTTCTCTGTCGTCAGAACTTGAATGGGAGTGAGGTTGTCTCTTGCCGCTAGTCGAGCTGGATTGTGGGTTAGCTCCCAGGTTAGCTGAACGCCTCCGTGTTGAGGCCCTTAATATGGGACTGGGTTAGTATATTGGCCGGCGATTACCATCACCCCTGCGATGCGCTCAAGGACGATCCGAACTCATGCCTAAGAAACCGTTTTTGCCGAACCTTGCCGCTAACCGACGTTCGTTTCTTCAGACTGCTTTCGCCGGAGGGACAGTGGCCGCATTGACTCCGATCTATTCCGCGCTGGGTGCAGGGCGTGCCGGCGCTTCGGGCGCGGCTTCCCCCGGATCAACTGCCCAGGGCGGAGCTGCACGCCGCGGTGCGGAGGTTGCGGCGTTTGAGCTCGACGAGGTCACGGTTGCCGATCTGCAGGACGGAATGAAGTCAGGAAAGTTCACCGCCCGCTCGCTGGTGGAGAAATATACGGCGCGCATGGGAGAGATTGATAAGAGCGGACCGGCGATAAACAGCATTATTGAAATGAACCCGGATGCTCTGGCCATTGCCGATGCGCTCGATCAGGAGCGCAAGGCCAAGGGCCCGCGCGGGCCGCTGCATGGCGTTCCAGTGTTGATCAAAGACAACATTGCCACCGCCGACAGGATGATGACCACGGCGGGATCGCTGGCGTTGCTCGGATCGAAGCCGCCGAAGGATTCTTTTGTGGCGCAGAAACTGCGCGCCGCGGGCGCGGTCATTCTCGGCAAGACGAATCTCAGCGAATGGGCCAATATCCGCTCCAGCCATTCCACCAGCGGATGGAGCGGGCGCGGCGGGCTCACGCACAATCCGTACGCGCTCGACCGCAATCCCTGCGGATCGAGTTCGGGAACCGGTGCCGGGATTTCGGCCAATCTGGGCGCGGTTGGCATTGGCACGGAAACCGACGGCTCGATTGTTTGCCCTTCCTCGGCGAACGGATTGGCCGGGATCAAGCCTACGGTTGGGTTGGTGAGCCGCAGCGGAATAATTCCGATTTCTCATTCGCAGGATGGCGCCGGCCCCATGTGCCGCACGCTGCGCGACGCCGCGACTCTGCTGGGCGCATTGACCGGCGTAGACGCTGAAGACTCGGCCACTGCTGCCAGCCAGGGAAAATCGTATGCCGACTACACCCAATTCTGCGATCCAGCCGGACTGAAAGGCGCGCGCATCGGCGTGGCCAGAAAATACTTTGGTTTCAACGAAGCGGTGGACGCGCTGATGCAGCAGTCGCTCGATGCCATGAAGAAGGAAGGAGCGATTCTGGTGGACCCGGCGGACATCGAAACTCAGGGCAAGTTTGGCGATAGCGAGTTTCTGGTGCTTCTCTATGAGCTCAAGGCGGACCTCAACGCCTATCTGGCGCGGCTTGGTCCAAGCGCGCCGGTGAAAACGCTGAAAGAGATTATCGATTTCAACGAACGCAACCGGCCGAAAGAGATGCCCTACTTCGGCCAAGACACTTTCATCAAGTCGGAGGCTAAAGGTCCGCTTACTGAGAAGGAATATCTGGACGCAGTAGCGAAGAATCATCAACTGGCGCGGGTGGAAGGTATTGACGCGCTCATGGATAAACACAAACTCGATGCTATCGTCGGGCCTACCGGCGGACCGGCATGGCTGACCGACTTCATCAATGGAGATGCTTTTTCGGGAGGCTGTTCCGGCCCGGCTGCGGTTGCGGGTTATCCGAACATTAATGTGACGGCCGGATATCTTTCTGGATTGCCTGTCGGCATTTCTTTTTTCGGGCGCGCCTGGAGCGAGCCCACGCTGATCCGGTTGGCTTATGGCTTTGAGCAGGCGACTAAGGCGCGGCAGGCTCCACGGTTTCTTCCCAGCGTGAACGAAGGCTAGAATAGAGCGAATTGGGGCTGGAGGTGTACGGTGGCGAAGCTCCGGGTTCTTTCCGTTCTCTTGTCCGTCGCTTGCGTCGCCGTTTTTTCCCGGGCGCAGGACCAACAAGCCAATCGCTGTGTGTTTTTTCCCAATCAGGAAGTCCGCGTCACGAATCTGGCGTTGCCCACGGCCCCGCCGAAGGACACAACTGCCGTGATCGCGACCGAGATCGAAGCCATTCTCCACGACTCCGCTTTGTGTTGCGGAAAAGACTCTGCGCTGGGAGACTTCGTGCTATCCGAGCCCAGATCGCTAAAGGAGCTTGCCGCCAAGTTGCAGGGACGGCATCTTTTGAGCGATGGCCGGCCGATCCAGGTGAATGCGGAGTATGATCCGCAAACCGCGATTAGCGCGGGCTTGATCAGCATTCTTCAGGAACAACGGGCTATGCTGTTCGAGTGGAGATCGCATGTTTACGTGCTTTACGGGGCGATCTTTGGCGAAGAGCGCTGCGTCAGTGGGGCGCGGCACTATTCCATCGCCAAACTTCTGTTGCTTGATCCGCGGTACTCTGACCAGCGGCGGGAAACGGTGTTCAATCGCGAGACCGACGATCTCAGCAAGGTGCAGGGGCTGCTCAGGTTGTCGGTGGCGCCGCAATAATCGGTGGCACCGCAATAAATCGACGGCGGCCGATCAGCTATCGTGCGGCCGCGGTCGCTCCCGCATCAGCGAAAGAAAAAGCCAGCGACACGTTCGGATATTCCTGCCCGTCCACTTCCACATACGGGTAGACAAAATAATTCCGCGGCTTGCCCTGCTGCGACGGATTCAGTTGCAAATCGCGTCCCATGCTGAACTGCACGCGGTTGGCATCGTGCGAGCCGAAGAAATAATCGCGCTTCTCCGGATGTTTCCAGGCTTCGGAAATGTCCACGGGAATCCATCCCTTGCCGTCGATATAAAAATCGGCCCAGCAGTGGTAACCAGCGATCTCACCCGAATGTTTGTCGGGCGGCAAAGGGAAGCCGATCTCGAAACGCGCCGGAATGCCCTGCGAGCGCGCCATGGCGATGAACAGAGAATGGAAGTCGGTGCAGTTGCCTTTCTTGGCGTCACAGGCATAGAGCACGTCACCGCGTCCCCATCCCTCGCCGGTTTTGTCGTAGCGCATGGTGGTGAAGACGTAGTCGTAAATAGCGCGGGCTTTATCGAGGGGCTGGGTTTTGCCTTGCGTCACTTTCGCCGCCAGGTCGGCGGGAAGGCCGGTGATGGGCACCAGCGCGTCGGCTTGCAAGTCTTCCTCTTTTTCTTTGGACGACAGCGACGCGGCGATAGGCTGGTGAGTCGCACCCAGAGCCACGCGCTCGCGACGCACCACGTCGTACTCGACCTCGAAATGCAGCTCGGCCTGCGCCGCGCTGGCTGACTCCGCGTAGTAGATTTCGTTGCCGTACTTGGGGTCCTGTGTTTTTTTCAGGGGCAGGTCGCCTTTGGCCGTCACGATTCTTACATCCTGAAAAGCGTCCGGCTGCGCGGCGGGAATCCAAACACGAATCCTCTTGCCCGGAGACAAGTTTTTCACCGTGAAGGCGTAGTGAAAACTGAAGTGGCGAGAATCCTGAGCAACGGAAGACATGCTCAAGGTGAGTAGAGGCAGTAGTACACAAAACTTGCGCAGCATACGCGGATCCCTCTCGGAATTGGCCACGGACCACTGGCCACGGGCAACAGATTCTGGAAACGACACACGGGCGTTTTTAGAGGGAACGCCGTCAAGTGAAGCCGCGCCTAGGGCAGAGGATGGAAATCGTACTCATGGGAAGAAGATGCCGGAGTTCGGTCCTTGGATGCGCCGAATTCTAGCAGCAAAGGGTCGAGCTTCGCTCGACGGACAGCCGAGGGCGGCTGTCCCCACATGATTCGCGGCCGGCCCCTCATGATCCGCCGCTGGCCCCACGCGAGACGCATCCGATCTCCATCCGGTAAAATCAGCCAATGCCCGCAGCCATCCAATGCCGCGACTTGCGCAAGACTTACGATGGTAAAGTCGAGGCCGTGCGCGGACTGAATCTTGAGATTCAGGCGGGAGAATGTTTCGGCCTGCTTGGACCCAACGGCGCCGGCAAGACCACGACTATCGAGATTCTCGAAGGCCTGCTCGCGCCGACTTCGGGCCAAGTTTCCATTCTCGGCCACACCTGGACCGAGAACGAACGCGAAATGCGCGAGTGGCTGGGAATTTCGCTGCAGGAAACGCGGCTTTCGGAAAAGCTCACGGTGCGCGAAACCATTGAACTGTTTGCCAGTTTTTATCGCGAGCCGCGCCCGTCCGGCGAAGTGCTCGAACAATTGCAGCTCTCCGAAAAAGCGGATTCCTGGGTGGGCAAACTTTCCGGGGGCCAGAAACAACGCCTGGCGGTGGCCACGGCGCTGGTATGCAACCCGAAGATTCTGTTCTTGGACGAGCCCACCACCGGGCTCGACCCGCAAAGCCGGCGGCAATTGTGGGACATTATTCGTGGATTTCAGCGTGGCGGCGGCACCGTGCTCTTGACCACTCACTATATGGACGAGGCCGAGCGCCTGTGCGACCGGCTGGCCATCGTGGACCATGGGCAGATCATCGCCGAAGGGTCACCGGCAGATTTGATTGATCGCCTGGGCGGACATCATGTGGTGGAGTTTGCGGTGGGTGGAAACGGGAGTGGGAGGTCAGACGCGCAAGAGTCTGCAAATGAGGCCTGGCGCGAATTGCCCAGCGTGGAATCTGTCCGCGCTGATGACGGCATGGTGGCGTTGAATGTAAAGCAGCCACACCTGACGATTCCCGCGCTGTTGGATGCAATCGAAATGCAGGGACTTGAGCTGCAGCATCTGACCACGCGGCAGGCCAGTCTGGAAGACGTGTTCGTAAGACTAACGGGACGGCATCTGCGGGAAGAGTGATTCGGCTTTCGACTCTTGGCTCGGAGCCAGTGACGAGGTGAAACGTGAACAACGGAAACACTGAGGCTGCGGCGGTGAAACCTTTACGGTGCAGAATGGTTTTGGCCGCGGGGATTCTCTTGCTCTGTGGAACTCACGTGATCGGGCAGGCTTCGGTTCCTGATTCGGCAACCGGTTTTGCTCCGCTCGAGCAGTGGAAGAACGCAGTGATTGCCGGAGACGCGGTCGCTCTGAAGGCGCTCTACAGCGCGGATCCAGCCGTGCAAGTGCGGGCGAACGGAATCGTGACGGGAGCCGACGCCGATGTGAATTTCTGGCTGGCGCTGAAAGCGCGCGGCATGAAGTTGGAGATCGTTCGTCTCACCCAGCGGCCGGAGGCGGCGGGCGTGATTTTCACGGCCGAAGTGCAAACCGGCTTGCCGAACGGGCATAAGGTCATCGTGACGGATGCTCAGGGCTGGCAAAAGCAAGGCGGACAGTGGCGATTGATGGGCGCGGAAAGAACGGACGCGCCGCACCTGAAGCAGCCTTCGGACATGAAGAAGAATATTTATCCTGACGACGCGGACGCGCACGCCGATGTAATGGCTGCCGAGGCGAGAGCCGCGGCTCAGCACAAGCGCGTGTTGCTGGTTTTTGGGGCAAATTGGTGCTTCGACTGCCACGTGCTGGATCTGGCTTTTCAGCGGCCGGATCTCGCGCCCGTGCTGGCGGCCGGGTATGAACTGGTGCACGTCGACCTGGGACCGGACGGGAAGAAGAATGCCGACGTGCTAAAGCAATTCGACGTAACTCTGGATAAAGGTGTTCCGGTGCTGGCGGTCGCTGAGAGCGACGGCAGAGTCGTGATCAGCCAGAAAAACGGCGAGTTCGAAGACGCGCGATCGCTCACGCCCGAGGCGCTGCTCGAGTTTCTGAATAGATGGAAACCGGGGCCGAAGTGAAGCTGCGGGGCAGCGTCCCGCCTGTCCCGGCCAGAGGGCCGACTCTGTGACTGAGTCGGCAGCGATCCCCGTCGAGCTTGGCTCGACCGGACAGCCGGGGGCGGCTGTCCCCACACGAACTATCGGGGAAATTTTATGAGCGTGGCACAGGAAGTACCTTCGACAACCCGACCATCCCCGCCGGCTCCGCCGCACACGAACGGACGCTGGTCGGGCTATGCGCATCTGCTCGGGGCACGCATGCTGGAGCTGAAACGCGAACCTGAAGTCGTGTTCTGGGTGTTCGTCTTTCCGTTGCTGCTGGCGCTGGGGCTGGGTATTGCGTTCCGCAACAAACCGGCAGAGGCTGTGCCTGTCGCGATCGTACAAGGCCCAGGTTCCGACGAAGCAGTCGCTCTGCTCTCCAGTTCGCCGCAGCACGCTTCTTCACCCTTCAAGATTAAAGTGGAAAGCCTCGACGCTGCGCGCAAGGGCCTGCGCCTTGGCAAGTACGATCTTGTGATCGAACCGGACGGCAAAGGAGGATTCCAATATCTCTACGATCCGGCGCGGCCAGAATGTGTGCTGGCGCGAACCCAGGTCAATGACGCTTTGCAAGCCGCCGCCGGACGCAAAGATGCAATCGCGACGACAGTCGTAACTTCGTCCGAGCCGGGTTCGCGGTATATCGATTTTCTGATTCCCGGACTGCTGGGCATGAACCTGATGAACTCCGGCATGTGGGGCATTGGGTTCGCGCTGGTGGATATGCGGCAGCGCAAACTGCTGAAGCGCTTCGTGGGAACGCCGATGCGGCGCGGAGATTTCTTGATGGCTCTGGCGTCGAGCCGCCTCATCCTGATGATTATCGAAGTGGGATTGCTGCTGGCTTTCGGCGTTCTGTTCTTCCACATGCGCGTGCTGGGGTCGTTGTTCGCGATTGCGCTCATCGCGGCCATTGGGTCGCTTACCTTTGGAGGCGTGGGCCTGCTCACCGCCAGCCGCGCGCAAAAGATCGAATCCGTCAGCGGCCTTATCAATTTAGTGATGATGCCGATGTGGATCTTTTCCGGAGTGTTCTTTTCGTATGAGCGATTTCCGGCCGTCATCCAGCCGCTGATCAAAGCCCTGCCGCTTACGGCTCTGAATGATGCGCTCCGCGCCAGCATACTGGAAGGGACACCCCTGTTGCATCAGTGGCCGCGGTTGTTGGTGATGGTCCTGTGGGGCGGGATTTCTTTTATGCTGGCGCTGAGGTGGTTCCGCTGGACATAGTGTCGGACTCACACCAGGCTGGAGCCCAAACAACCAACGTAGTCACGGAAACGCCTTTTTAGGCGGCTGATGGCGGCGTGCATGAGGTCCCTCGCCCTCGCTCGGGTGACAAGCGAAAAAAGTGAGCGACCAGCGGAGAAATTGAGTGCGGAAGCACCTTCCTCGGATTAGCGTTCTGCGGCCACCAGGTCGCCGGGCCCCGGCGGCTGCGGCACATCCGGCGGCGCGACGGGCGGTATGGGATTGCCGCCGTTGGCGGGCTTAGGGACGTCTTCCGAATCTTCCCCGGGACGGCGCAGGCTGGGAGCATCCGGCTTGGGCTCGGCCAGTCCCTGCTTGGCCTCTTTGTCCGCCTTCTCGACGGTCACTTCCCTTTCGGTGCGGACGATCTTCTCGCCCCCCACCCGCATGGTTTCCAGGCGCACCACTTCATCGCCCACGAAGCGGACAAAATCCACATCCTGGGGCGGCTCGCCATAGATCCACTCTTCGTAATCGGTTTCGCCGTCTTTCTCGCGCACTTTTTTCGGAGGCTTGCCCTTGGCATGCAGCACCATTTCCGAGTTCATGCCGACCAGCACATGGTGCGCCATAATCGCGGCTTTCACCTTGGGCGGCATGGTGTCGAGATAGGCCTGCTCCTTGTTTTGCGCCTTGAAGTCGAGCACGGGAACGAGCAAGTCCCGCACTTGCTGCGCCGTGAGTTCGGGAACATAGCGGTCGAAACACAAGTCCACGAAGGATCCGTGGGGATTTTCGATTTCCTCATTCCCACCCGTGTTCACGGGCACGCCGCCGCCACCAGAAACTTCCACGCGCTGATACCACTTCTTGCGCCGGATGGGGCCGCCGTTAATTTCAAAATGTATGTGGTCTTGCTTGATCTGCACAAACGAGATGTGCGCCGGATCGCCGGGCTTCACCGCCGGCCCGTACAAGGCCAACTCTTGCCGCATCATGTCGCCGTTGGGCGAAATGATGCCGTCTTTCAGCCTGAGTCCCTTGGTCCCCATGGGAAATGCGGTGCGCGCGTAGAAGAGCTGAGTTTCGAAGTCGCGGATGATTTCCACGCGCGTTTGCTTCGACATGTGCGTGGCATGGGAGGAAGAAGTTGGAGGCGCGGATGATGGCGGCG
>DATDGM010000135.1:0-10267 GCA_036522075.1 Candidatus Sulfotelmatobacter sp. | reverse complement strand
GTTCCGTGGCAATCTGATCGGATTTTTCCCGGGCCTGGGCTGCGATCTGTGGATTGCTACCCGTCTCCAGCCGCTCCAGCAGAGTTTGTGCCGCTTCCCACTGTTTGTTGGCGATGTTGATCTGTGCCATGTGGTAGAGGTAGCGCGGCTCGCGCGGGTTCAGCTGCATGGCCGAGCGCTCGGCCTGCAGAGCGGCAGTCGAGCCTCCGCCTTCCATGCGAGCCACCGCCATCATGTCGTAAGCATCGGCGAATTCCGGATACCATTCGAGCACACCGCGGAGATCCTGCATCATATTCGCCAGGCTCTGAATTTCTGTACGCCGGGTCTCGGCCATGCGATATTTCAGCACCGAAACGTAATACCGCAACCACATGTCGCGCGGATTGATCGCCGCCGCCTGGCTCAGTTCCGCCCCAGCTTCCTCAAACTCGCCGCGTTCAATGTGGTCCCAGACGAGGGCGCGATGTGCGATCTCGTTGCCCACCGCGACAACTGGGATTTTCTTCTCATCGTCGTCGGAAGTTTTTACCGGAGCGGTAGTTGTCGCGGACGGCTGCGTTGCCAGCGCCTGCAATTCCTTCATCCCATAGGCCCGTCGTTCCGGAATACGGATTTCCAATTCCGCATACAGGGCGCGGGCGTCGGCATCGGGCATGGGTTTGGCAATGATCGCCGCATCCTCCGCGCCTACCGGAACCGGGAAGTCCGAAACCTGCCTCGGGTTCGCCGCCAGCCCGGGGTTGGGATTTTGTTGCCGCGCCGCATCGAGCGCGGTGAACAGGCCATTCTGCGCGTGGAAATAATCTTTCACCGCCTGTCCCAGTTGGGCCGGTGTCATGCCATACGCCTGCTGAATCGCCTCTTCCACCGGGATGTGCTGGTTCAACATCAGGTTGAAGTACGCACCAGTCTCGGGCAGCTTCTTCTCATGCAACAAGTAGTGCATCACGATCCACGACTGCGCATAGAAAAGCGTGTGGTGCGTGCCTTCGTTGTAACTCGCCGTGTCGTGCTTCATGGTGAACAGGTCGGCCATGGAGAGCCATACCTGCGCCCCCAGCAGTTCAGTGAGCGACTGGGGCGGGTGCGTCTCCTGCTGCGTCTGGAGAAGAGCATTCTGGGTAACGGAGGCGTGCAGTTCGGGATCGGCGCCGATTTCTACCTGCTTGTTATCGACGCGGATGGAACTGAAATATTCGGCCAAGCCCTCGTCGAACCATCCCTGCGCCGGGGGATAGTTTGCGTTCAGCAGCATGTGAGCCAGATCGTGGGCCACCGCTCGCCAGGATTCTTCCTCAAAAACATTCAGCACGAAAAAGTTCTGGTCTTCGCCGGGCAGGAAAAATCCCGGCACATCGATGGGCTGCCCATTTTTTAAGGGGGCAAGCTGGTAATAGGCTTTATCGTTTCTGAAAGCCAGGATGGTCACGGGCAGAGGCTGGTAAAGCTTGTCCTTGCCCAGCAGTGTGGCGAACACCGCCCGCATCTGCTCGAAACGGAGAGCTACTTCGCGGCCTTTTTTGTCGCCCGCGTCGGTGACCACAGTAAAGTGCGTGGAATGGATCTCAAGCCATTTCGGCTGGTCGGCAGCGTGGGCCGGGAAACACGCAAAAAAGACCCCGCAAGCCGCCAGCAAGAATCCTGCGGAAGTGCGGCGTGGGGGCATTACCGAATATTATCTCTCGAAGTGCTCCGCTCCTGCTGGGGAAAGCTTTGTTGGCGGCGAAAATCCCTGCGATCGACGATAATCGCGCCCGCACCGCTATAATTTCTGGACAATGCTCGGCTGCCTCAGAATCCGTGCTCGTGGTCTGTGCCTGGCCGCAATCTTCATCGTATCTTCGATCGCCTACGCTTTTGTGGGCGCGTCCTGGAGTGGTTTCTTAACGGACGCGGCCGGTAACCCTGTGGTCGGAGCCACGGTCCTGCTACACCCCATCTTCAGCACCCACGATTACACGGCAACGACTGCTTCCGACGGAAAGTTCGCGTTCGCTGAGCTAGCCGCTGGCAGCTACCGGGTTTCGGTGCACGCGGCCGAGAAGACGTGGAAGGCGCCGGCTCCCCTGGTTATCGAAAGCGCCGCTACTCTAGCCACGGCGCTGCAGCTTCCTGCACAAGGGCAGGAGCTCCACGTGGTGGCGGCCGCCGCGTCTGCGAAAGCCAGCGGCGGCGAGCATCTTTCTAGCGCTGAGGTTTCCAGCCTTCCGCTCAACGAGCGGGACTTCAGCAAACTCCTTCTGCTGGCCGCCGGCACCATGACTGACGCCAACGGCGCGGCTAACTTTACGCAACAGTTTGCGGTGAACGGGCAACGGGGCACGGCTACGGTATTCGCGGTTGACGGATTCGACACTACCGACCCCGAGATGGGCGGGGCCACGTTTTCGAACTTTAATGTAGAAGGGATTCAGGAAGTGCAATCCAATTCCGGAGTGATGCCGGCCGAGATTGGCCATGGCGCAGCCAGCTACACCAACGTGATCTCCAAGTCGGGCACAAATCAGGTCCACGGCAGTGTTTTTGAATTTGTTCGCAACGCCGCGTTCGACGCCCGCAACTATTTCGATCACGCCAGCCTGGCCGATAATTTCCGGCGCATCCCTCCGTTTGCGCGCAATGAATTCGGCTTTGCCAATGGCGGGCCAGTCGTGCTGCCGCACGTTTATGACGGCCACGACCGAACGTATTATTTTGGCGAGTATCAGGGATTTCGCCAGGTGCTGGGAACAACCCAGGTCATGCCCGTGCCCACGGCAGACGAGCGCAACGGCATCGATACAACCACGTATCCCGGTGACACGCTCACCGTTCCCCTTCCGCTGAACCCGGGTGTGGCAGAAATTCTCAACGGCTATCCGCTCCCGAACGAGCCAGCCGGACCCTTCGGGGATCGCACCTATGCCACGTCTTCGAAGGTTGACACCCGCACCGATCAGTTCTCGGTGCGGGTCGATCACCGGATTTCGAGCAAGGCCTCGTTCATCACCCGCTTCAGCCTCAATCAGGTGACCGGGCCGCTCACCAATCCCGACCAGACCGCGATCAATCCCAGCTTCGGCGTGCAGTTCTTCGATCACCAGCGCAACGCCGGTGTGCATTACACGCGGACAATCTCCCCGCACCTCACGTCAGACACTTCGTTCGGTTACATTCGCAGCACGCCGTTTTTCCCCACCACGAATCACACGCAGCCGGCGATTGGGTTTGCCGATGGGCTGTTGGAGGACTACAACCAGCCGGGCGGATCGATTTTCGGTTCTTACGGAAACCTGTTCCAATTCAAACAGGACATGGCCCTCACGCGCGGCTCGCACGCGTTCAAGTGGGGGGTGGAGATTCGCGCCAATCGTGACTCCACGATTTTTGGAACGAATCCAAATGGAGCCTATGATTTCGGGGCCGGTCCGGCGTACTCGCCGGAATTGATCACCTCTGCGAGTGGGACCCACAACATCCAACCCGGTGCTCTTCTGCCTGACTCGCTGACCGGTCTGCTGACTGCGACGCCCTATTCCTACACCATCGCGGCCCCCGCCAGCGTTACACCGGCCGGCGACAAGTTCGACGAGGCTGGAGTCCGGCGCGAGGCCTACAACTTTTATTTTCAGGATGCGTGGAAGGCGACTCCCCAACTCACCTTGAACTACGGATTGCGCTACGAAGTGAACAGCCGCATTCATGAAGCTACGAAGCGGACCTCCGGACCATTCTTTTTTGGTCCGGAGGGCAAGCCCGCGCCCTACTGGGATCGCACTGCGACGCAGCAGGTATTGATCAACCCCCAGCCGCCCTATGACCAGGACTGGAATGGCTGGGGCCCGCGGCTGGCCGCGGATTACGCGCCGGGGAAGCACACCGTATTTCACGCCGGCGGGGCGATCGCCACGAATCTGCCGAACCTGTGGCAGGATAATTTTCTGACGGCAGCGATTCCCTATATCTTTGCTCCCTATTTGAGTGCTCAGCCGGGTGTTCCCGTTCCTTTTCAGAACACATTCGTACCGGTGAATCTGCCGACGGCTTATAACATTCAGGGCCAGCCGATTTTTGCGACCGGCCGTACCCAGGACGTGCCCGCCAACACCGTGATTGACTTGCCGCGTTTTCAGAGCGATCTGGCCGCGCTCACGCCCGGTCACCAGGTGCAGTTGCTCACGATCGTGGGCATCGCCAAGAATTTCGGGAATGGATATGTCGGGAGTTGGACAGCGGGCGTTGACCACGATTTCGGCGATTTCAAGTTCAACGCCTCCTACGTGGCCACCGCTGGAATCCACCTGGCTCGCGTCTATTGGCCCAATGGTTATGGCGGCGCCAGCCCGGGGTTTGCGCCGTTCACGCAATTCTCCGGCAACCAGGCCATCGGCGGGTTCGGGCCCGAGTCGCTGATCACGAGCGGTTCGCACTCCACCTATCACGCGCTCCAGACCAGCCTTACAAAAAATTCCGCCCGCACGGGCTTGGGCCTGCAGGCCAGCTACACCTATTCGAAATCGATTGACGATACCAGCGCCGTGCTGGGGGGGTTATTCGGCACCGCGGGCACCGTTCTGCAAACTGTGGCGCAGAATCCGTGGGACCCGTCGGCGGAAAAAGCAGCGTCGACATTCGACGTGACCCATGTATTTACCGTGAGCGTGATTCAATTGCTGCCGCTTGACCGGGTAGGCTTCCTGCGTCCACTGGGGCAGGCGTTTACCCGGGGATGGCAGGTTCTGAACATCACCACTCTGAACACGGGATCGCCGTTCACAGTTTTTTCGGGAGAACAACAGACTGGGGCGGGATTGGGCGGCGGCGACCGTCCCGATCTGGTGACCATGCCGCACTTATCCACCGGACGCGCCGTGCGCGAAGACTACTTCGGGCTGGGTGCGAATAACCCTTCGTTCTTCAACATTCCGGTCAACGTCCCCGGCGGCACCGGGCCCAACCAGGGACGCTTCGGCACGCTCGGTCGCGACACATTTCGCGGGCCGAGCTTTCATGATTTCGACGTCGCGATAGTCAAAGACACCCCCTTCGGACATCGCGGCAGGGCGGAATTTGGCAACATCGAATTCCGCGCCGAATTCTTCAACGTGTTCAACATCGTGAATTTCGGCCTGCCGTCAAACATCGTCCGCGGCAGCGGTTTCGGCGTGATCAGCAAGACCGCAGGGAACTCGCGACAGATTCAGTTCTCCCTGAAGCTGATTTATTAAGCCGTTTCCCGGCGAAGTCGACCTCCATCGGCATACGAAATTTAATCCCAGTTGCCCGAAGTGCATACATCGCCACCTGGAGGAGGTCCGTGCGGATTCGGCAGTAAGATATAGTTTGCCGAATCCGAAAAGGGGACGACTTCGGATTCTGGTCCCGCTAAAGTGATTGACTCAAGCCGATGGGATACTGAGTTTGGCGAGAGGCCTTAGTCGCCGCTGGCGTGGTTCTGCGTAGGCACGAGCACTAGCCTCGGCCGAACCGGTTCCGGCTGCGACTTGCGAGCGATGGCGTGCAGAATGCCCATGAAGGCCGCGTAAGCGGCGAGAATGCCCAGACCGACCGATGCGATTACGGTGGCAAACAGAACGAGAGGCATGAAGAGCGAGATCATCTTTCGTAAACCCTTATTTCATCGAGCCTTAGGTCAACGCGTGTTTCGTCCACCCGCCAGGCCCAGTTTCCACAGCTGATTCTTCGCGCACTGAATTCCGGCCTAACAGCTCGGGCGGGAATTTGTTAGCTTCTCACCGCTTTGACGCCCAGCCCCAGTGACAACTAAGATACGGAGTAGAACTGTGTACTCCCACTCTCGGACAACTCTGGTTACCTGTCGACATTACGGAAGGGAAATCAGGCCCGGTTTTTGGGACAAGAGATATTCGGACCGGCACTAAATGGCTATTACCAAGATTTCCGTCCGCGGAGCCCGGCAGCACAATCTCAAGAACATCAACGTTGAGATTCCCCGCAACAGCCTCACGGTGGTCACCGGGCTGAGCGGGTCAGGCAAGTCATCTCTAGCATTCGACACGATTTACGCCGAAGGCCAGCGCCGCTACGTGGAGACGCTTTCGGCCTATGCCCGGCAGTTTCTCGACCAGATGGAGCGGCCCGATGTCGACGCCATCGATGGCCTGAGCCCGTCGATCTCGATCGAGCAGAAAACCACCAGCCGCAGCCCGCGTTCCACCGTCGGGACAATTACAGAAATCTACGACTATCTTCGCCTGCTATTCGCCTCCATCGGCGTGCCGCACTGTCCCAAATGCGGACGCGCCATCAGCCGCCAGTCTGCCGACCAGATCGTGCAGCGGGTGATGGCGCTGACCCCCGAAGACCGCGTCATGGTGCTCGCACCCATCGTGCGCGGCCGCAAGGGCGAGTTCAAGAAAGAGATGGAGACGCTGCTCAAGCACGGCTACAACCGTGCCCGCATCGACGGCGAACTGGTCAACATGGACGAAGACCTCAACCTCGACAAGCGTAAGAATCACACCATCGAGGTGGTGATCGACCGCCTCCTGGTGAAGCCGGGGATCGAGCATCGCCTCGAAATGTCGGTCGGCCTGGCCATGAAGCTGGCGGGCGGACTGGTGCAGGTCGCGGTGGTTGGCGGCGAGGAAACTCTTTATTCCGAGAAGCTGGCCTGTCCCGATTGCGGCATCAACGTGCCGCAGCTGGAGCCGCGCTCGTTCTCGTTCAACAGCATGTACGGAGCCTGCCCCGAGTGCCACGGCCTGGGCAGCAAGTATGATTTCGATCCCGCGAAAGTGATCAATGACTGGTCGAAGCCGCTGCTCGATGGCGGACTCGGCCCGGGATCGGCCTCGCAAAACCTGATTCATCAGCTGCAGATTGTGGGCGCGGCTTATGGCATTGATCTGAACTCGCCGTTCGAGAAGCTTCCCGAAAAGACGCAGGATTTCCTGCTGCACGGCGAACCCGGCCGCGGAGGCAAGACCGGGTTCCACGGCATCTTCGGCTATCTGAAACAGAATCTCGAGGAATCGACTTCGGAAGGCTATCGCGATTGGCTCATGGACCACATGTCGGCTACGGAGTGCCCGGCATGCCAGGGCAAGCGCCTGCGTCCGGAGAGCCTCGCGGTAAAAGTCAAAAGCCTGTCCATTGCCGATTTCACGGCCATGCCGGTGGCACGGTCTCTTGAAGTGGCGCGCGGCATCAAGCTGGCTGGCCGAGAGGAGAAAATCGCCGGGCGCGTCATGCACGAGATTGTCGAACGCCTGCAATTCCTGCATGCGGTTGGGTTGGGATACATCTCGCTCGATCGTTCGGCGGCAACATTATCTGGCGGCGAAGGCCAGCGCATTCGCCTGGCCACGCAGATTGGGTCGAAACTCCGCGGCGTCCTGTATGTGCTGGATGAGCCTTCCATCGGCCTGCATCACCGCGATAACGGACGCTTGCTCAACGCTCTCGAGAATCTCCGCGATCTGGGGAACACCGTGCTGGTGGTGGAGCACGATGAAGAAACCATCCGCCGCGCCGACTATGTAATCGACCTCGGTCCCGGCGCCGGCCGCCATGGCGGCACTTTGGTGGCCCATGGCACACCCGCCGAAATTATGCGCGCGCCTGACTCGTTGACCGGTGCCTATATCTCCGGCAAGGCCCTGATCGCGATGCGCGCCGAGCGACGCCACGCCAACGGCGCTGCGCTCACCATTCTCGGCGCCAACGAAAACAATCTCAAGCATCTCGATGTAACTTTTCCTTTGGGCGTGATGACGGTGGTGACGGGAGTTTCCGGCTCGGGAAAATCCACGTTGGTGAATGACATTCTCTATCGCGCCCTGGCTCGTCAGCTTTACCGCTCGCGCGAAAAAGCCGGCGAGCACAAAGCCATTTCGGGCGCGGAACATATCGACAAAGTCATCCGCATCGACCAGTCGCCCATCGGCCGCACCCCGCGCTCGAATCCCGCGACTTATACCGGAGTCTTTACCCAGATTCGCGATCTCTACGCCATGCTGCCGGAATCGCGCGAGCGCGGCTATAAAGCCGGACGCTTTTCCTTCAACGTTTCCGGCGGACGCTGCGAAGCCTGCCAGGGCGAGGGTCAGCGCCGCATCGAAATGAATTTCCTGCCGGACGTTTACGTGCTCTGCGAAGTCTGCGGCGGCCGCCGATACAACTCGGAAACTTTGGCGGTCAAATACAACGGATACTCGATCGCCGACTTGCTGGAAATGCCGGTGGCTGACGCGCTGCCCATTCTCGAAAATATTCCGCAGGTAAAACAGAAGCTGCAAACCCTAGTCGATGTGGGCCTCGGCTATATTCACCTCGGACAATCAGCCGTTACGCTTTCCGGCGGCGAAGCGCAGCGCATCAAGCTGGCCCGCGAATTGAGCAAACGCCAAACCGGCAAAACGCTCTACCTGCTCGACGAGCCCACCACCGGGCTTCACTTCGACGATGTGAAGAAACTTCTCGATGTGCTTCATCGTCTAACCGATCTGGGGAACTCGATTATCATCATCGAACACAATCTCGATGTGATCCGCAACGCCGACTGGATCATCGACCTCGGCCCTGAGGGCGGCGAAGAAGGCGGCCGCCTCGTAGCCCAGGGCACACCCGAGCAAGTCGCGCGGGTGAAGAAGTCGTACACGGGGCAAGCGCTGGCAGGGTATTTTGCCAACGGGAAGAAAGCGGCTGGATAGTGCAGACCCGGCACGGCTTAGACCTTTTGCTGTATGAGTGAATCGCGATGGATTGGTTAAAACGTAGTTTCAGTTCGCTGCGGCCCGAGTCGAGGCGGCCATCAGTTCGGCGGGTGACGGTCGATGAACCTCTCGTCGTCAGCTCTCCGAAAATCGGTTTCTTCAACCTTCTTGGTGCGACGGCACAGGCAATCGTCGATGCAGATAAGCAAGGGTTTCGGGCCTTATTCGCTTCGTTGGAAGAAAGTAACGACGTGGCTCCAAAGTGCGACGTACTGATGATTTACGCGCACGTACAGACGGATGGCAGTATTGCCGGATCCGCCGACGGGTTGCGCGACATAATCCGAAAAGCGAACGCCGTGATCGTGGTGGTTGCTTCGGAAAATGAGGCCAAGAACTATATTGCTGCCAGCAGGAGAACCGGCTACGGCCAGGCAAATCTCGTCATGACGCTCAAACGCAAGGACGCTGCCTTCACCAATTTTTTTGCTCAGTTGTTTGAGAAAATGCAGAGAGGCACGTCGATGCCGGTGGGCTGGGTTCAACTCGCACCGCAAGCTCCGGGTGCAACACATGGGAATTGCCCAGAATCAATATTCTCCGCTGAGATCAGCCATATCGTTTTCAAGTAAGGACGCGACCCCTGTCATCCTCCGATAACCCGCAACTCGAACCACAGGCGCCGACTCTCGGCGATCCCGGGGCGACCTCGCCGCCTGAATCGATCTCACTTCCCGGGGCGATTCTTTCGCCTGGGCCTCCGCTTCATCCCTCCGCTGAGAATCCCGCCTGGAACGGCTGGGACGTGCTGGTGATCGCCGCGCTGGCACTGCTCAGCATCGTCGTGCTGCAACTGCTCTTCCTCGTGGGCGCGAAGTTTCTCGTTTATCCGCATTTGGCTTGGAAGCAAGCCCTGCCCAAGCTTGCGCAAAAGGCGGTGCTCGCCATTCTGGCCCAGTTTGTGGCTTACATTCTGGTCGCTCTTTACATGGTCGCTTTGGTCGAGGGAAAGTATCGCGCCAGGTTTTGGACGGCCATCCGCTGGAACTGGCCGCGGTCTCAGGCCATGCTTTATGGAATGCCCATCCTCGGCGGCTTGGTGCTGCTCGGGTTGACCCTCCTCGGCAACCTTTTGCCCATGCCCAAGAGCACGCCCTTCGAGGACTTTTTCAAGCGCCCCACCGATGCCTATCTGATGGCCGTATTCGCCATCACCTTCGGCCCGCTCATGGAGGAGCTTTTCTTTCGCGGCTTCCTCTATCCCGTGCTGGAACGCCGTCTGGGCGTGGCCTGGGGAATTTTTTTCACCGCGTTGCCGTTCGGCCTGCTCCACATGTTTCAGTACGGCTACGCCTGGGGCGTCGTTCTTCTGATCTTCTTAATGGGAGTGGTGTGCACCGGGGTACGCGCCGTGACGGGTTCGGTGGCTTCCAGTTTCCTGGTCCACGTGGGCTACAACGCCACGGAAATGATTCTGTTCGCGATAGCGACCGACGGCTTCCGTCACATGGAAAAAGCCGGGTTCTGGTTGTTTTGATTGTGTGGCGCGGGCACTCCTGCCCGCGAAATGCCGAAAGCGGCACAAA
>DATDGM010000134.1:0-11611 GCA_036522075.1 Candidatus Sulfotelmatobacter sp. | reverse complement strand
ACTGTTGATACCCGAAACTCCATAGCGGAGGCATTTCGGCATAGCCGGTGATGCGGGCATATTCCGTCATAATCGTGGCTGGGTCGGCTGAAGCCACAACAAACAGATCGAGAGGTAAGGCCGAGCCCGCATCAGCCGGTTGGAACTTGCCTTGCAGTCCTGTGAAGTCGAACATGCCGTGGGGCTGGTGAAAAAATATTCCCCATCCCGATGTCCCGACAATCCAAGGCAGAGGAACTCGTCCGCCGTGGGTGGCGAGTTGGTAGCCGCCTTGTCCGCTCCGCATTGGGTCGGTTGAGCCACGGCGGTCAAATTGTGGCCCCCCCTCTCCCAACCCGAATATCGGAGAGTTTCCAATCCGAAACGAGAGCACCCGAGCAGTCTGGTCCCACGCGAACTGCTGGATGATTTCGTCATGCTCGGTTGCCAGCGTGATACGAATCGGGCGGAAAGAAATTCTGAGCCTGAGGTTTCCCAGTACGATCGTGTCCTTAGGTTCCGCGCGCAGCGTGACCACCGGTGCGCCCCAGGACTCCTGCACTAGCGATCCGTCGAGCGGTATCGCGACAACGGAATCATTGATCACGGGCAGAATGCTCAGGCGAAACGTGTGGGCGCTGATCGGAGTCACTTGAATCTCGATCTGTTGCTCAGGCGCATGCGCTTCACCCTGGGCAGTTCCCTGCCTCGAAGTCACAATCATTCCGGTCGACGCCGCCAGTAATCCCTTCAGCACCTCGCGACGACTCCATTGCGGACTCATTGGTGATTCACGCTCCAATCTGCCGGTCCCTGGATGCAATTTCCCGATCGAATATTTCCCCGGCGCAAAAGTTCGGGGACCGGAACATTGTAATGAAACGGATAAATAGAGTAAACGTTTACCGTGTATAATGCTCACGCATCGTTGCTGGAATCACGCGGCTGCGGGAGGAAAAACATATTGCGGTGGCGAATCGCCATCCTGGTCAGCGCGGCGATCGCAATCAGCTATCTCGATCGCCAGACGCTGCCGGTCGCCGTCCAAGCCATCAGCCGGGACATTCCGCTGACGAACGGGCAGTTCTCCGCTCTTCAATCCGCGTTCCTGTTTGCCTACGCCTTAATGTACGCGGGCGGCGGAAAATTGGTCGACATTCTGGGAACCCATCGTGGTTTTACCGCGATTATGGTGGTCTGGTCACTCGCTTGTGCCAGTCACGCGGTGGCCACCGGTTTCGCAATGCTCGTTGCCAGCCGCTTCCTGCTCGGTTTGGGTGAAGGCGGTGGTTTTCCTGCCGCTACTCGTGCGGTCGCGGAATGGTTCCCCACAAAAGAACGCGCCACCGCGATGGGAATTATCAACGCCGGTACGGCAGTGGGAGCTGTCGCGGCTCCGCCTCTTATCGCCGCCGTTCTTGGCTATGCGAACTGGCGCTGGATCTTCGTTCTTACGGGTGGGATGGGCCTGCTGTGGGCCGGATGGTGGAGGTTTTCATACTCTCCTCCAAGTGCAGCCTGCCAAGCAGCCCTTGATCCAAATCAGGCTCGCACTCCAAGCTCCGCGGCAGTTTTGCCTTGGAGCCTTTTGGTTCGCATTCGCGAGACCTGGGGTCTAGTCGCCGCCAAGTTTCTCAGCGATGCGGCGTGGTTTTTCTACCTCTTCTGGCTCCCTAAATATCTTTATGACGCCCGTGGGTTCGATATCAAAGCCGTCGGAACATTCGCCTGGATGCCCAGCGCGGCGGCCGGTGTGGGATGTTTGCTCGGCGGCGGCTTCTCCAGTTACCTGGTGCGTCGCCAGTTCTCCCTGGGTGTGGCGCGCAAGCTGGCGCTCGGACTCAGCGCTGCCGTCATGCCTTTTGTCATTCTTGTCCCGCACGTTCCAGTTTCCTGGGCAATTGGCCTGTTTTGCCTGGCGTATTTCGGCCAGCAGTCGTGGTCCACTCTGGTCATGGTTTTGCCCACGGATCTGTTCCCCCAAGAAGTAGTCGGCTCGGTTGCCGGCCTGGTGGGCTTTGGCGGAGCCATGGGCGGAATCGCTTTCGGAGAGGTGGTCGGCTACCTGTTGGACCACGGCCGCGGCTACAGTACGGTTTTTCGCATTGCCGGCACACTGCACATCGCCGCGTTTCTTATTATTCTTATTGCTATTCCCGTTCTTCTGCCCTTGAAACTGGGCCAGGAAATGAATTACCAGGGAGTTTCATGAAGATCACTGGGATTCGTACGCGGGTCGTACGCTGGCGCGGCAGGACCGTTCCGCTGCCTCCCCACTTCTGCTCCAATCCAATGGATCTGCTGGAACTGCCTGAAGCCTCCATGCAGACCTTTACGTTTCATGGATGGCTGGTAGTCGAAATTTTCACCGACGACGGGCATGTGGGCCTGGGAAATGCGGCACTCGCTCCGCGGGTGTCGAAACAAGTAATCGACCTCTATCTGAAACCTCTTTTGCTCGGCCAGGATCCGTGGGACATCGAGCGTTTATGGCAACACATGTATCGCAAGACGATGGCTTTCGGTCGCAAGGGAATCGGCATGATCGCGATCAGCGCCGTGGATATCGCGCTGTGGGACATCCTTGGAAAATCCGCCGGGCAGCCGGTCTATCGTCTGCTCGGCGGCAGAACGAAAACGCGGATTCCAGTGTATGCCTCCCGGCTATACAGCGCTGAACTCAGCGACCTTGCCGCGGAAGCCAAGCGTTCCAAAGACGAAGGTTACCAGGCCATGAAGCTTCGCTTTGGATGGGGCCCCGCCGATGGCGCCAGCGGTATGCAGAGGAATCTTGGGTTGGTCCGAACCGTGCGGGAGGCGGTCGGCGATGGCATCGACGTGATGGCAGATGCCTATATGGGGTGGACGCTCGACTACGCCAAGCGAATGCTCTCGTTGCTCGAGCCCTTTCGGCTCAGATGGCTGGAGGAACCTGTAATCCCCGATGACATTCACGGTTATTCCGAGCTGAAGTCCTGCGGACGAATTCCGATTGCGGGCGGCGAACATGAATTCACGCTTTACGGATTTCGTGATCTGCTGGCGGCCCACGCGCTCGACTACATACAATTCGATACCAATCGCGTGGGCGGCATTACGCAGGCCCGCAAGATCGCTGCCCTTGCGGAAGCCCATTCTGTCCCAGTGATTCCTCATGCCGGCCAGATGCACAACTACCACGTCGTGATGGCGAGTTTGAACTCGCCGATGGCAGAGTATTTTCCCGTCGTCGATGTGGAAGTGGGCAACGAGTTGTTCTGGTATATCTTCCAGGGCGAGCCCAAAGCGAAGGATGGCTTTATCGATCTCGACGAAAATACGCCCGGCCTCGGACTAACGATCAATGAGTCCGGGCTCGAGCGGTTCGAGGTAATCGAATAATTCTTCAAGAACGAAAATGATCCGATGACAAGACTCATTCAAATCAAGAAAGGAAACCTCCGCCGAGTGGCGCTGGTCGAAGAACCGAACGTCCGCTTGTTAGACAATTGTTTTTCGATCTATGAACTGGCGCACATCGCTATCACTACCCGCACGAAGCTGAGCGAAGTAGCGCGGCAACGGGCTAGGCTGGATGCACTTGACTATGATGCGATTTACAACGGCCGCTCGGAATGGCGGCTGCTTCCGGCCATCGACCATCCTGACGAGCCCGCGCGCTGCCTGATTTCCGGCACCGGATTAACCCACCTCGGTAGTGCGCGAGGGCGCCAATCGATGCATGCTGCAGCCATCGAGGACCTGACCGACAGCATGAAGATGTTCCGCCAGGGAGTTGAGGGCGGACGCCCCGCCGAAGGAGATATCGGAATCCCGCCAGAATGGTTTCACAAAGGCACGGGCGGCGCTTTGCGCGCGCACGGAGAGTCCCTCGATGTTCCGGATTACGCAGAGGATGGCGGCGAGGAGGCTGAGATCGCGGGCATTTACCTTGTGGCTCAGAATGGCCAGCCCTATCGAATCGGCATGGCAACGGGCAATGAGTTTTCAGACCATCAGTTCGAAAAGAAGAACTATCTCAACCTCGCGAGCTCGAAGCTACGAACCTGTGCGATCGGACCAGAGCTTGCCGTTGATGCTGAATTTACGTCCGTGCCGGTTACGGCTGCGATTGAGAGAGATGGTAACGTCTGCTGGTCAAAGACATTCCGCACCGGGGAATCCGAAATGTGTCACAGCCTGCAAAATATTGAGCATCATCATTTCAAGTTCGAAGCTCATCGCCGGCCGGGAGACGTCCACGTTCACTTTTTTGGAACGGACTGCCTCAGTTTCAGCGACCACATTCGTCTGCAGGATGGAGATGTGATGCAGGTTGCAGTCGGGGAACATGGGCGCCCGTTGCGGAACCCCGTGCGGTGGGCCACGTCGAAACCCGCTCTGGTTAAGGTGATTCCGCTGGGATAAGTGAAACTTGGGTGTGAAAAATGGCAAAACCGAAGGTAGCAATTCTAGGACTCGGCATCATGGGCACAGGCATGGCCAATCGCCTGCTGTCCGCGAACTTTCCATTGGCAATCTACAACCGGAACCGCGAGAAGTGCGCGCCCTTCGCCAAAGGCGGAGCGTTCGCAGCGGCTTCGCCGCGCGAGGCAGCGGCGCGATCCGAGATCATTCTCAGCATGGTGGCGGATGACGGCGCGTCACGGGAGATTTGGCTCGGCGAAAACGGCGCATTGGCCGGCGCGTCCCCAGGTTCAGTCCTCATCGAATCCAGCACGCTAAGTGGTGGCTGGATTCATGAGCTTGGTGCCAAAGCAGGCGAGCGGGGTTGCCAATTTCTGGATGCACCGGTCACTGGCACCAAGCCTCACGCCGCTTGCGGCGAGCTGGTTTTTCTCGTCGGAGGCTCGGCGAAGGCGCTCGACGCCGCGCGGCCTGTACTCTCTGTGCTCGGCCGCGATGTGGTTCACCTCGGCCCAGTTGGCTCCGGCGCCTCGATGAAGCTCATCAACAACTTCGTATGCGGAGTGCAGGCCGCGTCGTTTTCTGAAGCCTTGTGCATGATTGACGCCTGCGGCCTTGACAGATCCAAAGGGATGTCCATTCTCACGAACGGTGCCCCTGGGAGCGGGATCGTGAAACGAGTGGCGGATCGAACAGCTGCCAACGACTTCACGCCAAACTTTGCCCTGCGTTGGATGGCAAAGGATCTGGCATACGCTCTGCAGGATGCCTCCGCCAAGGGAATTTCCTTGCAGACAGCGGCCTCCGCTCTATCCCTGTTCGAGCTTGCCATCACGGCAGGACATGGCGATGAAGACTTCTCAGCCGTTTCCCAATTGCCGCCAGGGCGGGGGAAGTCATAGTGTGCGATGAAACGAGGAACAAGATCGTGAAGCTGACTCGAATTGCGCGCGGGGCCATCTTTCTTTTCGTGGTGTCGATCGCATGCGCCATGTCGACCGCTGCCGCTGCACAGCGCACCGGCGACAAGCCGGCTCCAACCCCCGGACCGATGCTCGGCCCGGGAATCGCCAACTACGACACTCCCGACTTCACGCTCAGCCTGGTGGTTTCTTCCCAGACTGTGGCTGCCCTCAAACCCAAGGGAGCTGACGGTTTCGACTTCACACCTGGTGATCTGCTTACGGAACGTTCACAAAACGGATATTTTCATCTGGGTGACATTACTCTTCGCTTGCGCGCCGTGGATTCGGCGACCTGGGCAAACTATTCCACAGCCGCCGTGCGCACGCCGGTGCGCGTGTTGCCCGCGGCGGCAAATGTGCTGGCCGCTGCCGACCTCGCGCCAACATTGCCCCCGGATATCCCGCTGCGGATCACGCGGACGTGGTCTGTAGAAGATGGCAAGCTCGTCCTCCGCTTCGCTTTAGCCAATACTTCGACAAAGACCGTGCAGATCGGCGCGCTGGGTTTTCCGATGATCTTCAACAACGTTCTCACCGATCGTTCGCTCGACCAGGCGCACGCGATCTGTTCGTTTTACGATCCGTACATCGGTGAAGACGCCGGCTATCTGCAGGTGACCCGACTCAGCGGCCATGGGCCGGCATTATTGGTCGTCCCCGATGGCAGAACGCCCTTTGAGGCTTACAACCCCATCCTGGATCACAAGGGGCGTTGGGGTGCAGCCCCGGTATTTACCGATCCAACGCCGCGAGGGATCACGTTTGAGGGCTTTTACGAATGGATGGTTCACAGCCAGGCGTACGCCGAAAATGAGTGGAAGAACGCGCAGCCTTGGAATACTCCGACCAGCCTCACTCTTCGGCCCGGGGAGTCGAAGACGTATGGACTTAAGTTTCTGCTCTCCGATTCGATTCGGAATATCGAGCAGACTCTTGCCGCCAACCGGCGTCCGGTCGCGGTCGGTGTGCCGGGTTACATACTGCCTCAGGACATAGAGGCTCGTCTATTTATTAAATACGCCAAGCCGGTCACTTCACTCAAAGTTGAGCCTGCAACTGCCATCGAGATCCATGAAGATTCTTCCCCAAGCGGGTCCTGGCACGCTTACACCCTGCATGGGAAAACGTGGGGGCGCTCGCGCCTGACGGTCACTTACAGCGATGGAATGGTGCAAACCATGCAGTATTTTGTGATCAAACCAGAAGCACAGGCCGTAGCCGATATGGGGCACTTTCTTACAACGCGCCAGTGGTACGCCGATTCGAGCGACCCGTTCAAACGCGCTCCCTCCGTGATCAGCTATGATCGCGAAGCGAACCAGCAGGTTCT
Source organism: Candidatus Sulfotelmatobacter sp. (assembly GCA_036522075.1). GTDB lineage: Bacteria > Acidobacteriota > Terriglobia > Terriglobales > Acidobacteriaceae > Sulfotelmatobacter. The sequence continues at coordinate 4,930 of DATDGM010000134.1, read as the reverse complement.
GCAGGACAGCCGGGTCTGGATCGCGGGACTAAGCGACGAGGGCGGCGCCGGCGCATGGCTCGCCGCCATCATGAAGCAGCTGGTGCAGCCCAACAACGAAGAACTCGAAAAGTTGCAGCAGTTTGTCGACCAGGTGTTATGGGGCAAGCTCCAATCGAACGACGGCGCGCATGCCTACGGCGTGCGCAAGAGCCTTTTCTACTATCAGCCCGACCAGATGCCGTCGAATTACTACAACCGCAGCTTCGATTGGAAGTCCTGGACTAGCTGGAACAAGCAAGCCTCAGAAGCAGTGGATCGTTCTTACGATTATCCCCACGTTGCTGCGGCGTACTGGGTGCTCTATCGTTTGGCCCGCGATCAGCAAGGCCTGGTTACCAACCACCCCTGGGGCTGGTATTTGAACCACGCCTACGAAACCGCAATGGCCATGACCAACTATGCCAAAGACCTGGCAGTGTTCGGCCAGATGGAGGGCTCCATCTTTGTCCAAATCCTGGCTGATCTGAAGCACGAGGGCATGAGCACGCAAGCATCTTCTCTGGAGGCCAAGATGCGGGAACGGGCCGACCATTGGTCCAAGCAAGCCTACCCATTCGGCAGTGAAATGCCGTGGGATTCTACCGGACAAGAAGAGGTCTACGCCTGGACAAAGTATTTTGGTTTTCACGACAAAGCCGAAGTCACGCTCAATGCCATTCTCGGATACGATCCGGCCATTCCCCACTGGGGCTATAACGGCAGCGCGCGTCGTTACTGGGATTTCATTTTTGCCGCGAAAGACCGCAGGCTGGAGCGACAACTGCATCACTACGGCTCGGCACTGAACGCCATCCCGCTGCTGGCCGAATATCGTGATCATCCTGACGATTTCTATTTATTGCGAGTGGGCTACGGCGGAACTATGGGTGCGCTCACGGATATCGATCAGGAAGGGTTTGCCTCGGCCGCGTTTCACGGATTCCCCGACATGCTTAAACCCGACCCCTTCAGCGGCGACTACGGCCCCAACTTCTTCGGACACGCGTGGAACACCGCTACCTACATCGTGGACCACCCGGAGTTCGGCTGGGTGGTATTCGGGGGGAACATTAAAATGAGAGGCGGCGTGGCCGAGGTTACCCCGCTGGATTCGTTTCGAACCCGAGTCTACATCGCTTCTCTTGGGCTTTGGCTAACCCTCGATGCGGGTACATTTGAAAGGATTGAAGTGAATTCCAACACGGGCGTGGTTCGCCTCGAGTTCGGCGCAGCCACGGCATCGACTCCGAAAGCCCTGCTCCGTGTGGAACAGCCTGCGGAGATTCGCGGTGTGGGCGCGTATCGCCCCTCATCCCCCTTGGGTTCTGAGCGCGGCGGATACGTGGTTCCGCTGCATAAAGAAATCACTTGGGTAGAACTCAATTCGAGCCGCTGAGTTCGTGGGTCGCAGCGTGCCGGGCAAACGTTTTCTCATTTGCCCCAGCAGGACTCCGGTGGCGCGGGCTATGGTAAGATGGCCGCCGTTATATTGTTCTTTTAGCCCAACTTAGCCCATGGACATCCGCGAAATCGCTCGCCGAGCGAAAGTTTCCACCGCCACAGTATCCAGAGCCATCAACCGTGTACCCACGGTCGATCCCCAGCTTGCCAAGCGGGTGTGGAAGGTAGTCGACGAGTTGGGCTACTACCCGAACACCCAGGCTCGTGCACTGGTTCTGGGGCGAAGCCGAATCTTTGGCCTGATCGTCTCCGAGTTCACCAATCCATTTTTTCCAGAAATCGTACAAACCTTCGAGAATCTGGCAGTTGAGAACAATTACGAGATCTTGCTTACCTCGACGGTGCATGACCCGAAGCGGATGGAATCGTCGGTGCGGCGCATGATTGAGCGCCGGGTGGACGGGGTGGCGATCTTGACGTTTGGCATGGAAGAAACCCTCCTCGAACACCTCCGTTACCGCAAAGTTCCGCTCGTATTCGTCGATGTAGGTCCCGATGTCCGGGGTATCGCCAACATCCGCATCAACTATCAGAACGGAATTCGGCAGGCGGTGCAACATCTTGCCGCTCTGCGACACAGGCGCATCGCATTTGTTGCCGGTCCATTGCATTTGAAGTCCGCCCTGGCAAGGCGAGAGGCGTTCAAGGCTTCGATGACAGAAATCGGGCTTTCTCCGGACTTGATCGTGGTGGGTGATCACCGTCTGGAGGGCGGGATGCACGCACTCGTTGAACTCATGAGTACCAGCAACCGGCCAACGGCGGTGCTCTGCTCCAATGACATGACGGCCATCGGAGTCATACGGGAAGCCTACGACCACAAGATTAAGATTCCAGAACAGCTTTCAGTTGTCGGATTTGATGACATTCGGTTGGCCGAGTTTACGACTCCGCCTTTAACCACAGTTCAAATGTCGCAGGAGGAATTGGCTAGGATTGCGTTTCAAGCACTGCTGAACGAGGTTGAGGGCGAACGGCCTTCTCATGAACGCCACGAATACGAACTGAACACGAACTTGGTGCTCAGAAGCTCCACTGCGCTGGCCCAGACGGGAAGGTTTCCGATGCCGTCCCCTAAGGCGAATCGCGGCACCCCAGCCCGCAAGGCTTCGTCCGTGCCCCGACGTTAGGAAGTGCCTCCGCTAGCGATCCAAATTCTGCGGAGCTCGCAAGGGCTAACGATTTTGTAATGAGAAAGTTGCGGTTGACAAGCACTCCAAAATAGTCTAGATTTCACTCATTCTGAGTAAACGATTACTGGCTTCCGCACGGTCGTCCGGTGGATAATAGAACAATCTATGTTATTGCAGCGTTTGCGGGAAGAAGTGCTGGAAGCGAATCTGGAGCTGGTACGGCGAAATCTGGTCCTTTACACGTTCGGCAATGCCAGTGGGATCTCGCGGGACAAGGGCCTGGTGGTGATCAAGCCCAGCGGCGTGCCTTACGAGCAGCTGAAAGCGGAGCATTTAGTGATAACCGATCTCGCGGGCAACATGGTGGACGGAAACTTGAGGCCATCATCAGACTTACCCACTCATCTTGTGCTGTATAACGAATTCCATGAAATTGGCGGCATCGCTCATACCCATTCTGAATACGCTACGGCGTGGGCGCAGGCACGCAAGCCGATTCCATGTTTCGGCACAACTCACGCGGACTATTTTGATGGCCCGGTGCCGCTGACCTCGGAATTGAGCGACGCGGAAATTGCCGGAGAATACGAGAAAAATACCGGACACGCCATTGTTCGCAGCCTGCGCGAAACCGATCCGCTGGCAACGCCCGGCGTGCTGGTCGCCAATCACGGTCCTTTCGCGTGGGGAAATGACCCCGGTGCAGCGGCTCACCACGCGGTGATCCTGGAAGCCCTGGCGCGGATGGCCAGCTTCACACTGGGCATCAACGCTGCCGCCCAACCGATGGGGAGGAAATTGCACGCTAAACATCACCTGCGAAAACACGGCAAGGATGCTTATTACGGACAGCCTAAGAGCAAGTGAGGAGTACGGGCAAGAAGTGGGAGACATTAACGTAACGGGGGACCAGCAGGGAGTGATATGTCGGCGAATCCGAAAACAATGACGATGGGCGTGATCGTGGGCAATCGGGGATTTTTTCCCGATCATCTGGCCAAGAGCGGACGGGAAGAAATCCTGCGGGCGCTGGACGGTGCCGGGATGGACGCAGTGGCGCTCGATCCGAAAGAGAGCAAGTACGGGGCGGTGGAGACGCGGGAAGAGTCGCGGCGCTGTGCGGATCTGTTCAAGCGACATCGCGAGAAGATTGACGGAGTGATCGTCACGTTGCCGAACTTTGGCGAAGAGCGCGCCATCGCCGATGCCCTGCGGTTGGCCGACCTCCGTGTGCCGGTGCTGGTTCAAGCCACGCCCGACGAACCGAAAAAAATGACAATCGCATCCCGCCGCGACAGCTTCTGCGGCAAGATGTCCGCTTGCAACAATCTGCGGCAGTACGGCATACCCTACTCGATCACGACCCTGCATACGGAGAGCCTCGACTCAACGGAGTTTGCCACAGACCTAGAGTGGTTTGCCGGGGTGTGCCGCGTGGTGAAGGGATTTCGCAACTTGCGAGTGGGAGCGATCGGGGCGCGACCTGCGGCCTTCAACACGGTGCGTTACAGCGAAAAGATTCTGGAAGCGCAGGGGATTTCGATCGAGACGCTGGACCTTTCCGAGGTGCTCGGTCGCATCGAGCGCATGAAAGATAACGACGACGACGCGCAGGCGAAACTGGCCGCGATTAAGAAATACGTGGACGCGAGCAGCGTGCCGGCACCGGCGTTATTGAAGATGGCGAAGCTGGGAGCCGTTGTCGACCAGTGGATGGCCGCCACCGAAGTCACCATCAGCGCGGTGCAGTGCTGGACTTCGATTGAAGAGAACCTGGGCGTAGTTCCCTGCACCGTGATGAGCATGATGAGCAACGAACTGCTTTCCAGCGCTTGCGAAGTGGATATTTGCGGAGTGCTCGGCATGCACGCCCTGCAACTGGCTTCGGGAACGCCTTCGGCCCTGCTCGATTGGAACAACAACTACGGCTCGGACCCGAATAAGGCGGTCTGCTTCCACTGCTCGAACTTGCCCAAACATTTCTTTCGCTCGGTGAAAATGGACTTCCAGGAGATCATCGCCGGCACCGTGGGCAAAGAAAATACTTTTGGCACGTGCGTGGGGCTGATCAAGCCGGAAAAGATGAGCTTTGCCCGCTTCTCCACTGACGACATTTCCGGCAAGATGCGCGGTTACGTGGGTGAAGGCCGATTCACTGACGATGCCCTGAACACGTTTGGCGGCGCGGGCGTGGTCGAAATTCCGCAATTGCAAAAGTTGCTGCATTTCATCTGTGAGCGGGGCTTCGAGCATCACGTGGCAGCCAATCTTTCGACCGTAGCGTCTGCGGTGCAGGAAGCCACCACACGCTATCT
>DATDGM010000133.1:0-3614 GCA_036522075.1 Candidatus Sulfotelmatobacter sp. | reverse complement strand
CATATCGAACAGCTGCACATGATTGGCGAGGGAACTGATTTGGTGGGGCGGGGCTATGTGCAGTTTGCCAACCCACGCACCCTGGACCTTGCTTTAGATGGCAAGGTGGACCTCAAGCTGTTGAACAGCGTGGATGCGGATTTCACCGGCTCCGGCCTGCTCTCGATGAACATGAACGTGGGAGGCACGCTTTCGGACCCGTTGCCGCAGGGGCATCTGCAATCGAGCAACGGCTCTGTGGTCTACGCAGGCCTGCCCAGCGGCGTGAGCGAGATGAACGGATCGCTGATCTTCACGCGTGACACGCTGCACATCGAAAAAATGACGGCGCGCACCGGCGGAGGTTCCATCGACTTCAAAGGGGACGCTACCCACTACCATGGCCAGCTCAGCTTCGACGTTACCGCCACCGGCAAGGAAGTCCGTCTGCGCTATCCGCCAGGAGTGAGCTCGACGGCGAATGCCGAATTACGCTGGGCGGGCACCCCGGCAGCCTCTACCGTGACCGGCCAAATCATGGTAACGAAGCTGGCGGTAACGCCGAATTTCGATTTCAGCTCATACCTGGAAAGCAGCCGGCGCAATGCGGCACTGGCTCCCGCCAATTCTCGGCTCTACGGGGTCAAGCTCGATGTCCGTGTACAGACCGCTCCAGAACTGCAGATGAAGACCGCGGTGGCGCGCCTCTCCGGCGATGCCGACTTGCGCCTGCGGGGGTCTGTCGCCCGCCCGGCGGTGTTGGGGCGCGCCGATATTCTGGAAGGCGACGCCACTTTCAACGGCACAAAATTCCGCCTGGAGCGCGGCGACATCACCTTTGCCAACCCGGTTGCCATTGAGCCCCAGGTCAACCTTGAGGCCTCCACGCATGTGCGCAACTACGACCTCGATATAACCGTGACTGGAACCCCTGACCGGCTGGCCGTGAACTATCGCTCCGAGCCTCCGCTGCCCAAGTCGGACATCATCGCGCTGCTGGCGCTCGGCCGCACCAGCCAGGAATCGGAGCAATTACAACAGCAATCCGGCCAGAGCGTGTTCAACGACGAAGCATCGGCCTTGATCATCAACCAGGCCATCAACTCCACGGTCAGCAGCCGCATCCAGAAACTGTTCGGTGTAAGCCGCATCAAGATCGACCCCCAGGGACTGACCACGGAGACCAACCCCACCGCGCGCGGGCCGCAAGTCACCATTGAGCAGCAGTTCGCCAACAATCTTTCTCTCACCTACAGCACCAACGTATCGCAGAGCAACCAGCAGATTATTCAGGGCGAGTATTACTTCACCCGGAATGTCTCCGCGGTCGGCACGCGGGATCAAAACGGCGTGGTCAGCTTTGATGTTCGCGTCCGCCGAAGAAAATAGGATAGAAATATCCCGTCCCGCGATTAGGCTGACCCACCGCCTGAAGAAACTGTTAGCATGACTGCCTTGCATCCCTGAACCGGCATCCTGCTTCGCATGACTGCCTCCGCCAATGCTGAATTATTCGGAGCGTTGCGCCAGCAGATGGTCGATCACGATCTGCGGGGCCGCGGCATTGCGGACGAGCGAGTGCTGCAGACCATGCTGCGCGTCCCTCGCGAGGAATTCGTTCCCGAAGCCTACCGCACCCATGCGTATGAGGACCATCCCCTGCCGATTGGTGAGGGCCAGACGATTTCGCAACCCTACATGGTGGCCATCATGCTGCAGGCCTTGGCGCTTCAGCCGAAAGACAGCGTTTTGGAACTGGGCGCAGGGTCAGGCTATGCGACCGCCTTGCTGGCTGAGCTTGTGGCAAGCGTGGTCTCGGTGGAGATATCTCCGGTGTTGACCGAGGGAGCGCGGCAAATCCTTTCCCGGCTCGGTTACGCGAATGTGAACCTGGAGGTGGGGGATGGCAGGGAAGGTTTTGCCGCCAGTGCGCCCTACGATGCAATTCTCGTGTCGGCAGCAACGTCCTCGGTGCCGCAGGCTCTGCTCACGCAACTCCGCGAGGAGGGCGGACGCATGGTCATTCCAGTCGGTCCCGCCGAGTCCCAGCAGTTGGAGTTGATCCGAATGCACGCCGGACGCGCTGTGGTGACGCCATGCGGCGCATGCCGGTTTGTGCCTTTGGTCTAGAAGTGAGCCAGTTGGAGTAAGAAAGTAAAGAAAACGAAGTGGAAGAGCAGCTCCAAGCTGTTTGTGCACGGTCTGGATTCCGCGGTGCATCTGCCCGCGGCTGCTAGAATCTTATCGTGCCCGTTTTGCACAATCTCCGGTTGACGCTGGAAATGATCAAGTGGGAGCACTCTGTGTTCGCGATGCCCTTCGCGCTATGTGGGGCGATGCTCGCCGCCGGAGGATGGCCCACCGGCCATCAACTGGCGTGGATCATAGTAGCCATGGTCGCCGCCCGTTCGGCGGCGATGGCCTTCAACCGCCTGGCCGACGCATCCATTGACGCCGCCAACCCGCGCACCAGTTCGCGCGCGCTGCCTGCCGGACACCTAACGCCGGGCTTCGTTGCAGGCTTTATTGTGATTTCGAGCGTGGTCTTCATCACCGCGGCGGCTGAACTGAATCGCCTGGCGCTTTGGCTTTCTCCTGTCGCGCTGGCCGTGTTGTTGCTCTACTCCTACACCAAGCGCTTTACCCGCTGGTCGCATCTGGTGCTGGGATTCGGCCTGGGCATTGCTCCTGCTGCTGCCTGGATTGCCGTATGCGGTTCGCTCGACCCGCGCATCCTGCTGCTGACCGCCGCGGTCACGTTCTGGGTGGGTGGTTTCGATGTTCTCTATGCCTGCCAGGACTTCGATTTCGACCGGGCCAGCGGCCTGCACTCGATTCCGCGCTATCTCGGCATTCCGCGCGCGCTGTGGATCGCGCGAGCGTTCCACATCATCATGCTGCTTTTGCTGATGGCTTTGCTGGTGGCTTTCGGTTTAGGCAAGCTGGCGCTTGTGGGAACCGCCGTAGTGGCGGTGCTGCTCGGCTACGAACATTCGCTGGTCTCTCCTGGAGATCTGCGCAAGCTGAACGCCGCATTCTTTACCATGAATGGAGTGATTGCGGTGGTGTTCTTCCTATTCCTGGCCGGCGATTTACTGCTGCGGCATTAGCCTCTCCTCGCAGCGCCAGTCTCTCCTTCGTCTTACCAAAGTACTCTGCTTCGCCTCTCCTGCGCATGGTAACGTCCCGCAAGGGAGTACGAAATTGAGCCGTCAAAAAGCAGTCACTATCCTCATCCTCTTTGCGCTAGTCGCCGCAGTGGCCGCGGCATTCGTATTCTTGCCCAAGCATTACAGCGTTGGCCAAAGCGTGTCTCAGACTGTGGTTTTCTGGAACGACCAGGACGCCTTCCTCTTTTTGGACGGAACCACGATCGGCCGCTCCCGCAACACCTTGCAGGATATGTTGGCCCGCGGCCGGTATGGTTTTCTTGGAATCCTGGTGGGCGTTCGATACGCGGACTTCTCCAAGCCAGACGTAGTCGCCTACCATCTTGCCGCTTCCGGACAGCTTGACCGTTTCGCGCTTCCCGAACACACGGCGACGTACGGTTCGTGGGGTCTGGTTGACGGGCGCCTGCAACTGATGCCGGCAGCGGGAGGAAGCTACGTCGGCACTCGCTGGGACGGCGAAAC
>DATDGM010000132.1:0-5314 GCA_036522075.1 Candidatus Sulfotelmatobacter sp. | reverse complement strand
GGTCTCCAATTCCATCACTGGCTGGCCATCGGAAACTTTCGTTCCCGGCGCGATCATCAGTCGAACCAGATCGCCTTGCGATATATTTTCGCCGAGCTCGGGCAAGATAAATTCGCTGGCGCCGGGCTTGGGAGCTGGCGCGCGACGGTCGCTTGCTGGCGGATTGCCGAAGGATGGAGCGCCGGGTGCAACAGGCGCGCGCGATGGAGCCGCGGCGCTCGGCGCTGGCTCCGGTTGCGCGGCGCGCGTGGCCGCCGCGGAAGCTGAGCTCGAAGAAGCGGGCGCAGCAGGCTTGGCCTGAGCCGAGACAGCAGCAGCAGGCTTGGCCGCCGTTCCATTGTCGACGGTGAAAACGACCTGGCCCACCTTAATCTTGTCGCCTTCTCTTACGCGGATCTCGTGAACGATGCCACTCACCGACGAAGGGACTTCCAAAACCGCTTTGTCGGTCTCCAGTTCCATCACCGACTCGCCCTCTTTGATGGGGGCTCCGGGTTTGATCATCAGGCGTACCAGGTCACCTTGCTCGATGTTTTCACCCAACTCCGGAAGTTTAAATTCGATCACTTCTTCTGTTCCTTTTCCTTAGGATACGTTGCTTGCCATTCTCACTGCCCAGTGGCCCGAATCGCGGCGCCGGTAACTCGCTTACGTGTTCGCGGGATTCGCCTTTTCAGGATTGATACCCAGATCTTTAATGGCTTGCTGAACCACGTCAGTACTAATTTTCTTCTCCCGCAGCAGCTCTCCCAAAGTAGCCAGCACGATATGCTTCGCATCTACTTCGAAAAAGTCACGCAGCGCCACGCGATTCTCGCTGCGGCCAAAGCCATCCGTCCCCAGCGAAACCAACTGTCCGGGAACCCACTTAGCCAGGCTTTCTGGCAGCACTTTCATGTAATCGGATGCCGCGACGAACGGGCCTGGAGCATCTTTGAGCATCTGGGTTACATAGGGAACCTTCGGCGCCTCCCCGGGATGCAGCATGTTCCAGCGCTCGCATCGGTTGGCATCTCGATAAAGTTCCTTGTAGCTGGTGACGCTCCACACGTCGGCGGCGACGCTATATTTTTCTTCCAGAATCTGCTGCGCCTTCAATACTTCATACATGATGGTGCCACTGCCGAAAAGCTGCACGCGCGCTCGGGCGTCCGTCTTGGTCGACGTCTTAAAGCGATATAGGCCCTTCAAGATGCCCTCGCGAATGTTCGCACCCTCGGGCATCGGCGGCATGGGCAGGGGCTCATTCGTGACCGTGAGGTAATAGAAGATCGACTCCTGGTCCACGTACATCCTCTTAATACCATCTTGAATGATGATCGCGATTTCGTAGGCAAATGCCGGATCGTAGGCCATCAAGTTCGGTACGGGCAGGGCGAGCACGTGACTGTGCCCATCTTGATGCTGCAGGCCCTCGCCCGCCAGCGTGGTGCGGCCTGCAGTGCCTCCGACCAGAAATCCGCGGCAACGCATGTCCGCCGCGGCCCAGATCAGGTCGCCGATCCGCTGGAAGCCGAACATGGAGTAGTAAATGAAAAACGGAATGGTGTTGATGCCGTGATTTGCGTACGCGGTACCCGCGGCAATAAACGAGCACATGGATCCCGATTCGGTGATGCCTTCTTCGAGAATCTGGCCGTTCCTGGCTTCTTTGTAGTAGAGCAGCGTATCCATGTCGACCGGTTCGTAATTCTGGCCCACGCTCGAATAAATTCCCACCTGGCGGAAGAGAGCCTCCATGCCGAAGGTGCGCGCCTCATCAGGAACGATGGGCACGATGAACTTGCCCAGCTCCGGATCGCGCAGCAGCTTGGCCAACAAGCGCACGAAAACCATGGTGGTAGAAACTTCGCGGCCATCGGTGCCCTTGTCGAATTCTTCGAAATAGGAATCGGCAAACGGCTTCAGCGGCGTGGCGCGCACTTTGCGCGTCGGCATGTAGCCGCCCAGCTGCTGGCGCCGGGCCTGCATGTATTTGATTTCGGGGCTGTCGTCATGCGGGCGGTAGAAGGGCGCTTCGTGCAGTTCGTCATCCGGGATCGGTATTCCGAAACGCGAGCGGAACATCTGCAACTCGTCTTCGTTCAGCTTCTTCTGCTGGTGGGTGATGTTCTTGCCTTCGCCCGCCTCGCCGAGTCCGTAGCCCTTGATGGTTTTGGCCAGTATGATGGTCGGAGCGCCGGTATGCTCCACGGCGGCTTTGTAGGCCGCGTGCACCTTAATGGGGTCGTGCCCGCCTAGCCGCATTCTCGCCAGCTGATCGTCGGACAAGTGCTCGACCATCTTGAGCAAGCGAGGGTCGGAGCCAAATAAATTCTGCCGGAAATATTCTCCGCTCTCGACAAAATATTTCTGATACTGGCCATCGCTGACTTCGCCCAGGCGCTTCACCAGCAGGCCGTCGCGGTCATTCTGAATCAGGCTGTCCCAGTCTGTGCCCCAGATCACTTTGATCACGTTCCATCCGGCGCCGCGAAAAATCGCTTCCAACTCCTGAATGATTTTGCCGTTGCCGCGCACCGGGCCATCGAGCCGCTGCAGGTTGCAGTTCACCACGAAAATCAGATTGTCGAGCCGCTCGCGCGAGGCCAGCGTGATGGAGCCGAGCGATTCGGGTTCGTCCATTTCGCCATCGCCGAGGAACGCCCAGACCTTCCCGCCGGTCGACTGCTTCAGGCCACGGTTTTCCAGGTACTTGATGAAGCGTGCGTGGTAAATGGACTGAATGGGTCCCAGCCCCATGGAAACGGTCGGAAACTCCCAGAATTCGGGCATGAGCCAGGGATGCGGATAAGAGCTCAGCCCACCGCCAGGTTTCAGCTCGCGGCGAAAATTCTGCAGCTTCTCCTTCGAGATACGGCCTTCGAGATAGGCGCGGGAATAGATTCCAGGAGAGGCGTGGCCCTGGAAATACACCACGTCACGGTCGCCGCTTTCCGTCTGCGCCCGGAAGAAATGGTTGAATGCTACTTCATACAGGGTTGCCGCCGAGGCGAAGGTGGAAATGTGCCCGCCGATGCCTTCTTGTATCTTGTTCGCCCGCACTACCATGGCCAAGGCATTCCAGCGAACCAGGCTCTTGATCCGGCGTTCCATCTCCTGGCTGCCGGGAAAAGGGGGTTGCTGACTGGACGCAATCGTGTTCTGGTACGGCGTGGTCGCCGAGAATGGAAGGTTGATGCCAGCTTCCTGCCGGACGTGCAAAGCCAACTGCTGCAGCAACCTGCCGGCGCGGTTGGGGCCTCCTTGGGCCAAAACATAATCGAGGGAGTCGACCCACTCTCGCGTTTCTAATACTTCCAAGCCATCGGTATCAGTCTGAGCCACGTCTGGTTTCTCCATTGTGTAAGGCGCAACACTCAATCATATTCAATCGCGCGGATTTTTGCTGGGACGAAGGTATCTGGACGCCCGGTCTGGGTTAGAATCCTTCCGGTCGTCCGCACGGGGATGGTTTTCATGATGAAGATCGTATTGCTGCTGCTGGTGGTGATTGGGATGGTCATTCTGGTTCCCCGCCTGCTCTCGCACGGCACGCTGCCGGCGGTGGGCAGCGACGCCCCCGATTTCACCCTGCCTTCGCAGGAGGGCTCGACAGTGAGCCTGAAAGATTATCGCGGGAAGTGGGTGGTGCTGTATTTCTATCCCAAGGATCAGACCGCAGGCTGCACGCGCGAGGCTCACAATTTTCAAGTGGACCAGGCAAAATATTTGCAGCGCAATGCGGTAGTACTGGGTGTGAGCTTAGACAGCGTGGATTCGCATAAGAAGTTCTGCGCCAAGGAAGGGCTGAACTTCAAGCTGCTGGCCGATACCGGCCACCGCGTGACCAGGGTTTACGGTTCGCTCGTGAATCTCGGCTTGGCGCAGATGGCGGCGCGGCACACTTTCCTCATCAACCCGGAAGGAAAGATCGCGAGCGTTTACAGCAGCGTGGACCCGTCGCGCCATAGCGGCGAGGTCCTGGCTGAGCTGGATCAACTGCAGAAATAGGACCTGGGGCTCCGCGTTCAATTCTGTCGCGTCACATTCTGACGCGATGTACTCTTCCAAGTTAAACTCAAATGATGGCGACAGCAGCCAGCCCTTCCGAGGTTCGCGACTCTGCCGGCTACCGCTTCCCGCCTGGGTTTCAGCGGAATCTTCTGTGGCTGGCTTTTCGCCGGCTGCGTCCGGCAAATCCCATCGTTCTATTTCAGCATCTGGCCGATACCTACGGCGACATCGCGCACTACAAGATCGGCTGGAACCACATCGTGTTCCTGAATCATCCGGACTACATTCGCGAAGTGCTGGTGGTGCAGAACGATAACTTCATCAAGGAACGCACGGTCCGGCGGAGCAAGATGCTGCTGGGCGAGGGCATGATCACGAGCGAAGATGCACAGCACCGGGCGCAGCGGCAAGTGGCGCAGCCGGCGTTTCATCGCCAACGGATCCAGGAGTACGCCGCCGCTATCGTCGATGAGGCGGCGTGGGCAAGCGATGGGTGGAGGGATGGCGAGCAACGGAATATCGCGACCGACATGATGCACCTCACGCTCAAAACCGTGGCGCGCACGCTGTTTGCCTCCGATCTTCAGGACGATGTGCAAGAACTGGCCGACGCCATCAATCGCATTATGGGGCTCTACAATTTTCTGGTGATGCTGCCGGCGGCGGAGTATCTGGTGCACGTGCGGCCGCCGGGACTGGCCGCGTTTGTGAGGGCGCGCAAGCGTATCGACGCCGTGGTCTATCGTATGATCGATGCGCATCGTAGGCGCGGCGGCAACGGCGGCAGCCTGCTTGATATGATGCTGGCCGCTTCTCCCGATGACAGCCCGGAGGCTCAGCAGTCGCTGCGCGACCAGGTGATTACAATTTTTCTGGCTGGCTACGAAACTGTCGCCAACGTTCTGATCTGGACGTGGTATTTGCTATCGCAAAATCCAGACTGTGAGCGCCGCTGTCATGAAGAAGTCGATTCCGTGCTGCAGGGCCGTCTGCCGAACGCCGAAGACGTTCCGCGCTTGCGTTACCTGGAAATGGTGATGGCGGAATCGATGCGGCTTTACCCCCCAGCGTGGGCGATGGGCCGCTCTGCCCGCGACGATTTTCAGCTGGGAGAGTTCCGGCTGCCCGCGCGTACTACTCTGTTGATCAGCCAGTTTGTGATGCATCGCGATCCTCGGTATTTTCCCGATCCTTTGCGCTTCGATCCCGAACGCTTCACGCCGGAAGCAAAATCGAAGCGTGTTAAGTTCACTTACTTTCCTTTCGGAGCGGGAGTTCGGCAATGCATCGGCGAATCTTTTGCATGGATGGAAGGAGT
>DATDGM010000131.1:0-10282 GCA_036522075.1 Candidatus Sulfotelmatobacter sp. | reverse complement strand
GAAGCCCTCCGTGGCGAATTTTTTTCCAAACCCTGCGGCACCCCAGCGGCGCCCTCAACAGTCCTATAATCAGCAGGCAGGCTTCACAGGAGTCCGAAAATGCCGGAACTGACGATCGCGCCCGTGGCAACGCACGGTTTTTATCTCGATGGCAAGTGGGTGGAAGACGGCGAGGTCGCCGAAGTGCGCGCCCCCTATGACGGCAGTGTGATCGCCCGCGTAGTTCAAGGCCGACGCGAGCACGCAGAAGCCGCTATCGCAGCCGCCGTGAAAGCTTTCGGCACTACGCGCCGTCTACCGGCTTTTGAGCGTCAGCGCGTTCTGCGGCAGATTTCCTTCGGAATTGCCGAGCGCAAAGAAGAGTTCGCCCGCACCCTTGCCCAGGAAGCCGGCAAGCCCATCAAAGCCGCACGCCACGAGGTGGAGCGCGCCATCTTTACTTTCAACGTGGGCGCTGAAGAAAGCACGCGCATCTATGGAGAATTCCTGCCGCTCGACTGGCAGGAATTCACTGCCGGACGCTGGGGCATCGTGCGCCGCTTCCCGCTGGGCCCGGTGGCGGGAATCACGCCGTTCAATTTTCCGCTTAATCTGGTGGCGCACAAAGTTGCGCCCGCGATCGCGGCCGGCTGTTCCATGGTGCTGAAACCGGCGCCGCAAACTCCGCTCTGCTCGCTGCTTCTGGCTGAGTGTGTGCAGCAGGCGGGCTGGCCCGACGGCGGTTTCAATGTCCTGCCGCTTTCGAATGACGACGCAGGATTGCTGGTCACCGACGACCGCATCAAGCTCATCAGCTTCACCGGCAGCGTGCCTGTGGGCTGGGACATCAAACGCCGCGCCGGCAAGAAAAAAGTTGTGCTGGAGTTAGGCGGCAATGCCGCGGTCATTGTGCACAGCGACGCTGATCTCGCCTACGCCGCCGATCGTTGCGTCGCCGGCGGATTTGGGTATGCCGGCCAGACCTGCATTTCGGTGCAGCGCATTCTGGTGGAACACTCCGTCTATGGCAAGTTCACCGACTTGCTGGTCGAAGGCGCGAAGAAACTCAAGGCCGGTGATCCCCTCGACGAGGCGACTGACGTTGGCCCCGTGATTCGCGAGTCCGATGCGGTTCGCACGACCGCCTGGATCGACGAAGCGGTCCGCTCTGGCGCCCGCCTGTTGTGCGGCGGCGGCCGCAAAGGGGGGGTCGTCGAACCCACGATCCTTACCGGCACCAGGCCTGATATGAAAGTAAATTGCCAGGAAGTTTTCGGTCCGGTCGTCACCCTCGAGCCCTACAACACATTCGACGGCGCGCTACGTCAGGTGAATCATTCTTCTTTTGGCCTGCAAGCCGGCCTGTTCACGCGCGACGCCAAACTGCTGTTCCAGGCCTACGAAGAACTCGAAGTCGGAGGCCTGATCGCGGGAGATGTTCCTTCGTTCCGCATCGACCACATGCCCTACGGCGGCGTAAAAGATTCCGGCCAGGGCCGCGAAGGTTTGCGTTACGCCATTGCAGAAATGACTGAGCCCAAACTTTTGGTGATGAACCTTCACTAAGGCAATGCCGATCTCGGATTCGCTCCGCCGATTCGCGTTAAAGCTAATTCGTTTTTTCCATCGGGTATTTCCTGTAAGGCCAATCCGTGGTCGTCGACACGAAAAAATTTAAAAGCGCGCGACAAACTTCTGCGAAAGTATTTATAATGCCGTATTCCCATACTTGTCGCCAGGACTCTATTGGGTTCCGGGTATCACCGACTAACCAGCTTCACGCAATAAGCTTCACCTTACGGGCCAAACAACCGGGCCAAGTCGTCGGGTCGCGTCGGTTTTTCATAGAACATGCCGCAGATTTTTCATCGCAGCACGAACACGATGTCCCGAGCCACCATTTTCGGCGCGGTATTCGTGGTGGCGGCGTTGTCCTGGATGGCGATGGAGATTCAGCGTTCGCCTTATGTCACTTACGCCGGCGTGCGCAAGCCGCAGCCTGTGCCTTTCAGCCACCAGCACCACGTCAGCGGACTGGGCATCGATTGCCGTTACTGCCACACGTCAGTCGAGACTTCCAGCTTCGCGGGCATTCCTCCGACCAAGACCTGCATGAACTGCCACTCGCAAATCTGGACCAACGCCGCGTTGCTGGAGCCGGTGCGCGCCAGCTACAAAAGCGGCGCCTCGCTCCAGTGGACGCGGGTCAACCAGCTTCCCGATTTCGTTTTTTTCAATCACAGCATTCACGTCACCAAGGGCGTGGGCTGCAACACCTGCCATGGCCCGGTCGATAGAATGCCGCTGATGTACCAGCAGGAATCGTTGCAGATGGAGTGGTGCCTGGGCTGCCACCGCGCCCCGGAAAAGAATCTGCGCCCGCGGGACCAGGTTTTTAATATGCGCTACCAGCAGCCGACGAGTGCGCATCCTGTGGTGGTTGATGGCCAGAGTTATGCGGATCAGGGCGAGTTGGGTACGGCGCTGGTGAAGAAGTACAACGTGCGCAGTGTGAAAGACATTACGAGTTGCAGCACATGTCACCGGTGATGCCATGCGGCGATCCCCACTTCTCGCAAAAGACGCGAAAAATGGGGCAACCGGTTTGAGATTGAAGCCAGTGGTGAGGTGAAGGCAGCCGCGAAGCGGTGAAAGAATGCAGCGCACGGCGCAAGCCGTGGGTGGTAAGCAAGGTTGGAAAACAAGCCCCCGAAGGGGCGGAAGACAATGACGAGCGACAATGAAAATCGGCCGGGTAAGCGCGAAGATGTTTGTCCGGGTTCAAAGGACAAACTAAACCTGGCCGCCGTCCGCGCGCGCATCGAGCAAGCCACGGCGCACGACGCCGCCCAAAAGACCGGTCCCGAATACTGGCGCAGCCTGGAAGAACTCGCTGGCAGCGACGATTTCCAGCAAGCCCTGCACCGCGAATTCCCGAAGGGCGCGTCCGAATGGCTCGATTCCGTTTCGCGCCGCGGCTTCCTCAAGGTGATGGGCGCGTCCCTCGGGCTGGCCGGCATGACGGGCTGCGTGCGTCTTCCGTTCGAGCCGATCGTCCCTTATGTGCGGCAGCCGGAGAACGTGATTCCGGGCCGGCCCATGTATTACGCCACGGCGGTCACGCTCGGCGGATACGCCAGCCCCGTGCTGGTCGAAAGCCATCTCGGGCGTCCCACGAAGATTGAAGGCAACAACCTGCATCCGGAGTCGCAGGGCGGCACCGATATTTTCACGCAGGCTTCGCTGCTTACGATGTACGATCCCGACCGTTCGCAGACAGTGGTCTCCATGGGCGATCAGCGCTCGTGGCCGGCGTTCATGAACGCCATTCGCGGACCGCTCGGCGCGCAGAAAGCCTTGCAGGGCGCAGGCATCCGCATTCTCACACCGACCATTTCTTCGCCCACGCTGGCCGATCAGCTGCGCGGATTTTTGAAGCTCTATCCGCAGGCCAAGTGGCATGTCTACGAGCCGGTCAATCGCGACAACGTCCTTGAAGGTGCGAAGCTCGCCTTCGGCCAGCCGGTCGAGACGCGTTACGATTTCTCGAAGGCCGACGTCATCGTCTCGCTCGACGCCGACTTCCTCTCCGCAGGATTCCCCGGTAACACGAAATATATCCGCGACTTCGCCAGCCGCCGCAATCCGGACGGCAACATGAACCGCCTGTATGTGATCGAGAGCACCCCGACCACGACGGGGGCGAAGGCGGATCACCGGTTGTCGGTGAAGGCAAGCGAGATTGGGGCAATCGCTCAATCGTTGCCCGTGACCAAGGCGCCCCAGAGCGAACAGGGCTTTGCCCGGGCCGCCCGCGATGACTTTTCCGGTCATCGCGGATCGAGTCTGGTGATCGTGGGCGATCACCAGCCAGCGGCGGTTCATGCTTTTGCGCACTGGCTGAATCGAGACAACGTCGGCAAGACCGTCTTCTACACCGACCCTGTCGACGCGAACCCAGTCAATCAAAACGAGTCAATCAAAGAACTTGCCGCCGACATGCAGGCCGGCAAAGTTGACCTGCTGATCATTCTCGGTGGCAATCCAGCCTACGATGCTCCTGCCGATCTCAACTTCGCCGATGCGCTGAAGAGCAGCAAGGTTCCTCTGCGGGTGCATTTCGGTCTCTACGACGACGAAACCGCCGAACTCTGCCACTGGCACGTCAACGCCACGCACGAACTTGAAGCCTGGGGCGACGCCCGCGCCTACGACGGCACGGCGAGCATCATTCAGCCCCTCATCGCTCCCCTATACAACGGCAAGAGCGCGCTGGAATTCGTCGCGTTGCTGTCTGGTCAGGCCGACGCGACCGGGTATAACTTAACTCGCGCCTACTGGCAGAAGCAGCACACTGGCACAGACTTCGAGCGGTTCTGGCGCAAGTCGCTGCACGATGGCTGGATCGAAGGCACAACGTTCGCGGCCAAACCTCTCAGCGAGAGAGCTGTTGCGGGAACTACCGCGGACGCGAAAGCCGATCCCAACGCCATCGAGCTCAACATCCGCCGCGACCCCACCATCTACGACGGACAATTCTCCAACAACGGCTGGCTGCAGGAACTTCCCAAGCCGATGACCAAGCTCACCTGGGACAACGCCATCCTGATCGGTCCCAAGATGGCGCAGGATCAGGGCATCAAGACGGAAGACGTGGTCGAGCTTGAGCTCAACGGCAAGAAAGTCAAAGGCTCGGTCTGGATTCAAGCCGGACATCCCGACAAATCCGTCACCATCTTCCTCGGCTACGGACGCACCCGCGCCGGCCGCGTCGGCACCGCGCAAGGCTTCAACGCTTACGATCTCCGCACCAGCGCCGCGCCGTGGATTGCTTCCGGGGTCAAAATAAGTAAGACCGGCGAAACCTATAAGCTTGCTTCCACGCAGGGCATGCAGTCGATGGACACGCCCGACGGCGACCATCGCCCGCTGGTCCGCGAGACCACGCTCGAGGAATATCGAAAAGATCCCAACTTCGCCGCAGAGCAGGGGGAAGATGCGCCACCCGGCCTCACGCTCTACAAGCCGTACGATTACAAGAGTGAAGATTACGCCTGGGGCATGGCCATCGACCTGAACTCCTGCGTGGGCTGCAACAACTGCATGATCGCCTGCCAGTCAGAAAACAATATCGCCGTCGTCGGCAAAGAGCAGACCACGCTCGGCCGCCACATGCACTGGATCCGCATCGATGCCTACTACCAGGGCGACCGCGACAATCCCAGGGCATTCTTCCAGCCCGTGCCCTGCATGCAATGCGAAGATGCGCCCTGTGAACTGGTTTGCCCCGTGGGCGCCACCAACCACTCCAGCGAGGGCCTGAACGACATGGTCTATAACCGCTGCGTGGGTACGCGCTACTGCTCGAACAATTGTCCATATAAAGTGCGCCGTTTCAACTTCCTGTTATTCCAGGATTGGGACACGCCGCAGTACAAGATGATGCGCAATCCCGATGTCAGCGTGCGCAGCCGTGGCGTGATGGAAAAGTGCACCTACTGCATACAGCGCATCACCGAGCACCGCATCGACGCCGAAACCGCCTCGGTGCGCGAAGGCAACGAAATCAAAATCAAGGATGGCGAGCTGCAGACCGCATGTCAGCAGTCCTGTCCCGCGGGCGCCATCATCTTCGGCAACATCAACGATCCGGAGAGCAAGGTTTCGAAGTTGAAGGCGCAGTCGCGCAATTACAGCTTGCTGGGAGAACTCGGCACGCGCCCGCGCACCACGTACCTGGCGGAAGTTCGCAACCCGAATCCGGAGTTGGAAGCAGAGCAGAGTGACCACGGGGGCTAAGGCCCGGATGGGTGGGCGACTCTGCCGCGGCGCTGAAGCGCCGCTCTTCCACGGTTGTGGAAGCGGCAGATGAGCGGCATTGACGCAGGCGGTGACGTGGAGGAGCGCGGCTTCAGCCGGGTGTTAAGAGGCACGTGAGCGGGGGCTTTAGCCTGAGGAAAGCTTAGCGATAGCATGGACGAACAATCCAGAATGACGGTGGAAGCGCGAACCGCTCCGGTGATCGAGCCGGGGCACACGTTCGCCACGGTGACGGACAAGATCAGCTCCATCGTCCTCACCCGGCCGGCCTCGAATGGATGGTTTATTGGCTTTGGCATCGCTTTCCTCATCACCATGATGATGCTGTTCGCCATCGGCTACCTGTTCCTGAAAGGCATCGGAATCTGGGGCGTGACTATCCCGATTGGCTGGGGTTTCGCCATCGTCAATTTCGTGTGGTGGATCGGAATCGGCCACGCCGGCACTCTGATCTCCGCCATCCTGCTTTTGCTGCGGCAATCCTGGCGCAACTCCATCAACCGCTTTGCCGAAGCCATGACGCTTTTCGCCGTGGCCTGCGCCGGGCTTTTCCCGCTGCTGCACGTGGGCCGCCCCTGGCTGGCCTACTGGCTATTCCCTTATCCCAGCACCATGGGCGTGTGGCCGCAGTTCCGCAGTCCCCTGATGTGGGACGTGTTTGCAGTCTCCACCTACGCCACGATATCGGCATTGTTCTGGTTTATGGGGCTGATTCCGGATTTCGGCACGCTGCGTGACCGCTCCGACAACCGCTGGATTCGCATGATCTACGGCACGCTGGCGATGGGCTGGCGCGGATCGGCTCGCCACTGGCACCGCTACGAAACGGCCTATCTTCTGCTCGCCGGACTGGCCACGCCGCTGGTTCTCTCGGTCCACACCGTCGTGAGCTTTGATTTCGCCATCGGCATCGTCCCCGGCTGGCACACTACAATCTTCCCGCCCTACTTCGTTGCCGGGGCCATTTATTCAGGTTTCGCCATGGTGCTCATGCTGGCCATTCCCATCCGGAAAATCTACGGGCTGGAAGGCTTCATCACCGAGCGCCACCTGCAGAACTCGGCCAAGGTCATGCTCGCGACCGGATTGATCGTGGCTTACGGTTACGGCATCGAGGCCTTCATGGGCTGGTACAGCGGCGACCGCTATGACGCGTTCACGCTATGGAACCGCGTGCACGGCCCTTATGCTCCCTGGTATTTGGCGCTGCTTTCCTGCAATATCTTTATCCCGCAGCTTCTGTGGATCCGCAAGCTGCGCAAGAGTCCGCTGGGCCTGTTCCTCATTTCGTCCGTGATCCTGACGGGCATGTGGCTGGAACGCTTCATCATCGTCGTGGTCAGTCTCTCGCGCGACTTCCTGAATTCCTCCTGGGGCATGTACTACCCCACGCGCTGGGACTTCATGACCTTCATCGGTACCCTGGGATTTTTCCTGGCGTGCATGTTCCTGTTCTGCCGCTTGCTTCCCATGATTTCCATCTTCGAAATACGGACGCTTCTGCCGCAGGCGGAAGGAAAAGCATCGGAGGCAGCCGAGTAAATGAAGCGCGATCCAATCTACGGCATGATGGCGGAATTCGATACGCCCACGGCTCTGCTGGACGCAGCGCGCCGCACCTATCAGGCCGGCTATAAAAAGATCGACGCCTACAGCCCGTTTCCCGTCGAGGGGTTGGCCGAGGAAATCGGCTTCCATCACGATGAAGTTCCTCTCGTGGTCCTGATTGGCGCCATCATCGGCGGCGCCTCCGGCTACCTCATGCAATGGTGGTGCGATGCGGTCGACTACCCGCTCAACATCGGGGGCAGGCCCTATCATTCCTGGCCGGCTTTCATCGTCATCACTTTTGAAATGACGATTCTTTTCGGCGGCATCTCCGCCTTGTTCGGCATGCTGGCGCTGAATGGATTGCCCATGCCCTATCACCCGGTGTTCAACGTGCCGCGCTTCTCGTCAGCCTCGAAAGATCGCTTTTTCTTGATCGTGTTCTCCTCCGACAAGAAATATGAGGCGGCCGGCACGCGCCAGTTTTTGGAAGGTCTTGCACCACGTTCGGTGTCGGAGGTGCCCAGCTAACATGCGGCGCCTCGGCAAACTAGAGTGCTCATGTGGGGACAGCCGCCCCCGGCTGTCCGGTCGAGCGAGGCTCGACTGCTTAACTGTAGCAATGATGCTGACGGCGGCCGCGATACTCTCCGGCATGCTCTCCGGCTGCCGGCTCGACATGCATGTGCAACCGAAGGAAAATCCTCTATCCCGCAGCGACTTCTTTCCCGACCAGCGCTCGGAACGCCCGCCGGTCGAAGGCACCGTGGCACGCGGAGAGTTGCACGACGACACGTACTTCTACACCGGGAAAATCGGCAACACTCCTGGCGATTCCATGCCCTTTCCTGTGACCAAAGAAGTTCTGGAGCGAGGCCGCGAACGGTTCGACATTTTCTGCGCGCCCTGCCATTCGCGGGTGGGAGACGGCAACGGATTCGTGCCCTCGCGCGGATTCCCCCGCAACCCGCCGTCCTATCACATCCCCCGGCTGCAGAAAGCGCCCGTGGGATATTTCTTCGGGGTGATTACCGAGGGCTTCGGCATCATGCCCGACTATTCCTCGCAGATTCCGCCGCGCGACCGCTGGAACATCGTGGCCTACATCCGCGCCCTGCAATTGAGCCAGAACGCGACCATGGCCGACGTTCCCGCCGGGCAGAAGGTTCCGTCAGAACCGCCGAAGTTTACCGAGCCAGGATCGGGCGCCACTTTGCCGGTGCTCGCTCCCGAAACCAAATCCGGCGGTGAGAAGGAAGAAGCCAAATGAGCGCCGCCACCGCCATCAAACTCGACCTGACGGCTCCGCCGATCGTAAAGAAAATTGCCCAGCGGTCGCTGATTGTCGGCCTCGTCTTTGGAGTCCTCGCCGTCGTCATGGCCTTCAACCAGCCGCAGCAGTTCTATCGCGCGTACCTGCTCGGCTTCATGTGCTGGTTAGGAGTGTCCCTGGGGTCGATGGCGATTCTCATGATTCGCCACCTCACCGGTGGCGGATGGGGCGTGGTGATTCGCCGCATCCTGGGCGCGGCCATGCGCACCCTGCCGCTGCTCGCACTCCTGTTCATCCCGGTGATTGTCGGGATGCACCATCTCTACATCTGGGCGCGCCCGCTGAGTGAAGTCAGCAACAAGCACCTGCGGGAGCATCTCCAGGACATCACCAAGACTTATCTGACCACGAGCGGCTTCGTCTACCGCGCCATTCTTTATTTCGCAATCTGGAATCTGCTCTCGTTCCTGTTGTCTCACTGGTCGAAGCAAACCGACCGCGCCGGTGCTCCCGACAACACCGGGCGCTTCAAGGCTGTCGCCGGACCGGGCCTCATTCTTTACGGATTCACCATTTCCTTCGCCGCCATCGACTGGGTCATGTCGCTCGATCCGAGCTGGATTTCGACCATATTCGGCCTGATCATTCTGATCGGCGAAGTGCTCGCGGCCATGTGCTTCGCCGTGGTCGTCGAGCGCATTCTTTTCAACTACAAGCCTATGTCAGAGATGCTGCGGCCCGACTTCGTCCACGACCACGGCAAGTGGATGATGACCTTTATCATGGTCTGGGCCTACTTTTCGTTTTCCCAGTGGCTCATCATCTGGGCTGGTAACTTGCCCACGGAGATCACGTTCTACGTCACCCGCCTGAGCTACGGTTGGGGATATATCGGTCTGATCCTGGCCCTGTTCCATTTCGTCGTCCCCTTTGCGCTTCTTCTGTCGCGGCCTTTTAAACGCGACATTCGCAGGCTGGTGTGGGTGGCGGTGTGGCTGATGTTGATGCGCTTTCTCGATTTGTTCTGGATTATCGAGCCTAACTTCTCCAAGAGTTTGCATGTGACCTTGGCGGATATCGTCGTGCCCGTCGCTATCGGCGGTTTCTGGCTGGCTTTTTTCTTTCGCAACCTGGGCTCGCTGCCCCTGCTTCCGGCCTACGATCCTTCGGCCGCAGAAGTACTGGAGCCGGCGCATCGAGGATGAGTGCGCAGCTGATTAGAATCATGAGCAACGATAATGAGCACTGGCGCTAAACCGAATAAAAACCCGCACGGAAACGGCGGTTATGAGCGCGAAGACCTCAGCGTGGCGGGAGTGCTCTATTTTCTGGGCGCGATCATCGTGCTGGGCCTGGTCGCCCAATTTTTGTTGACCGGGTTCTACAAAGTTCTCGACGAGCGAATCAATAAAGAGCAGCCCGCAGTCAGTCCGCTGGCAACCAATGTGCCCAAAGATACGCGCAAACTGCCGGTGGGCTACACCGACTACTTAAAGCACAACTTCCCCGCTCCCCGGCTTGAGATCGACGAGCGCACCGAACTGAACGCAGACCGCATCGCGGAAGAGGAGAAACTCAACAGCTACGGCTATGTCGACGACAGTCACGTTACGGTGCGCATCCCGATTGAGCGCGCCATGGATCTGATCGAACAGCGCGGGT
>DATDGM010000130.1:0-45083 GCA_036522075.1 Candidatus Sulfotelmatobacter sp. | reverse complement strand
CGGTGAGGCCGAACTTCGACAAGTCTTCTTCGGGGAGGTAGACGCGGCCGAGTGCGGCGTCTTCTTTGACGTCGCGAATGATGTTGGTGAGCTGGAAGGCCAGGCCGCAGGTTTCGGCCAAGGGTTCGGCTTCGGGATTCTTGTAGCCGAAGACGTGAATGCAGACCAGGCCGACGACGGACGCGACGCGGTAGCAGTAGGCGCGAAGATCTTCGAAAGTTTGGTACTGGATGGCGAGAGCGGGCGCGGCCTCGCCGTCGTGAGTTGCGGGAGCATCGACAACATCCATGGCGGTGCCGTGGGCAAGCTCATCGAGCAGGCCAGCGGGGATGCGGTGGCGGCGCTGCGCGTCGGTCAGAGCGAGGAGAATGGGATCGTCGGTGGGCTGGCCCTGCTGGGCGCAGTGCAGAGCGTCGAGCCAGGCTTCGAGCTTTTGCCGGCGCTCGGGAATACTTAGAGAAGGATCGTCGGCGAGGTCATCGCAGCGGCGCATGAACGAGTAGACGGCGCACAGCGCTTGCCGCTTGCGGCGCGGCAGAACGAGGAAAGCGTAGTAAAAATTCTTGGCGGCGGTGCGGGTAATGCCACGGCAAACGGAATACGCCATGACCAGCTGGGCGGGAGCTGGGGTCCAGGGGACGGGGGCGGGCTGGACGCTGGCGCTCACTTAAAGTGTCCCCCGTTATTGTTCTTCTGGCCGGACCGTGCGGCGAACAATCTTCCCAGAGCGGCGCCTGCGACCAGAGCCAGTTTGCGCGGCTTGGAAATAGCGGGACGATTGCCGAGAACGGCGAAATCTTGCTTCTCAATCGCATGCAGGATTTGCCGGCCGCCGCGGGAAAAAAGTTTGAGATCGACAGCCAGCTCGCGATCCACCTGCGTGATCAGGGGAAGGCCGAGCTCGAACCAGTCGCGGGCGCGTTCGACTTCAAATTTCATCATGGAGCAGAAAGCCGGCGTATTGCGCTTTGCGGCGATGTCGGCTTCGTTGACGCCAAAGTGGCGCAGGTCTTCGAGCGGGAGGTAGATGCGGTCTTTGGCATAGTCGACGCTGACGTCTTGCCAGAAGTTGGCCAGTTGCAGCGCGGTACAGGTGAAGTCGGAAAGTTGTTGGCGTGCCGCGTCGCGGTAACCGCACAAATAGAGCACGAGATGGCCGACCGGATTCGCCGAATAGCGGCAATAGGCAAGCACGTCATGGAAAGTTTCGAAGCGGGTGATGGTCTGGTCCTGGCGGAAGGCGATGAGGAGATCGGAGAACTCGTGTTGCGGGATTTCGAATTCGCGGACCGTTTCGGCCAGGGCTACGAAGACGGGATGATGCGGGCTTCCCGCGTAGCAGGCGTCAAGTTCGGCTTGCCATTGGTCGAGCAGCGCGAGCGAAGCGGAAGGGTCGCCAACTTCATCGCCGAGATCATCCGAGATGCGGCAGTAGGCGTAGACGTTGAAGAAGTGCTGGCGCAGGCGGCGCGGGAGAAACCACGTAGCGACGGAAAAATTCTCGTAGTGAGTGCGGGTCAGGCGGGCGCAATATTGCTGCGCTTCGGCGAGCGTGGGCGGAGTGGCGGGGATGGCGTACGCGGCGGGGAGACGACTCCAGCCAAGGGTTGCGGAGGATGAGGACGAGTTTTGGATCGCGACTTGAGTCATTGACAATCAGGTTTGCCACGCGCAAATGATTCCT
Organism: Candidatus Sulfotelmatobacter sp.; assembly: GCA_036522075.1. Classification (GTDB taxonomy): domain Bacteria; phylum Acidobacteriota; class Terriglobia; order Terriglobales; family Acidobacteriaceae; genus Sulfotelmatobacter. Next base: position 43,399 of record DATDGM010000130.1, on the reverse strand, counting down.
AAATTCATCCAGCCCTGTGCGGCGAGTCTCAAGAAGTTTCCTCGTGGCCTAGCGATACCACCGGCGGTATAGGGATCCTTCGGCGGCAGAACTGATTCACTTCGCGAACCAGTTCCTACGCTCAGGATGACAAACCAGCTCAGTGGCCGGGGATGATGGCGGTCTTGATGTCGCCGCCGCGGTTGAGCATGTGGCGCAGGACTTGCTGCAAGCGCGAGAGCGGAGCCTCCCCGGTGATGTAGTCGGTCGGACGAATTTTCTTGGCCGCAATCAGGCCGAAGGCGCGACGCACGGTTTCCGGCGTGTGGTGGAACGTGGCTTTGAGCGTGATCTCGGAATAGTGCAGGCGGTTGGTGTCGAGCTGCACTTTCGTTCCGCCGGCGCAGCCGCCGAAGAAATTGACGGTGCCGCCTTTACGAACCATATCGACCGACCACTCCCAGGCTTCCTGACGGCCCACCGCCTCGATGACTACGTCGCAACCGCGTTTCTGCGGCGAGAGCGCGCGCACCGCATCCACTACGTTCGGAACCTTGGTGATCTGCACGATTTCATGGGCTCCCATATGCTTGGCGGCTTCGACCTGCTCGTCGCGCTTGACCACTGCAATCACGTTACAGCCAATGGCACGGGCGACCTGAACGAACATCAGACCGATAGGGCCGCCGCCGATGATGGCGACGGTGTCGCCGATTTCGACTCCGGTTTCGTGCAGCCCGCGCAGGACGCAGGCCAGGGGCTCGGTCATGGCAGCGTCTTCGAAGCTGACGTTGGCGGGAATCACCAGCATGTTGGCTTCGACGATGCGCTTGGGAACGCGAATGTATTCAGCGTAGGCGCCATTATTGAAGAGCAAATCTTCGCAGAGATTTTCCTGGTGCTTGGAGCAGTAGAAGCACATCTGGCACGGCGCGGAGTTCAGCGCGACCACGCGCATGCCGGTCTTGAAGCCGTTGACGCCGGCGCCGACTTCCTCGATCACACCGGCCAGTTCGTGGCCGAAGAGGGCGGGAGGAACAATCATGCGGGCATGGTAACCGCGCTGGTAGACCTTGAGATCGGTACCGCAGGTTAGCGCCACCTGCACTTTGACGAGAATTTCACCGTCTCCCACCCGGGGAATCGGTACTTTTTCAATCTTGAGATCTTCTTTGCCGTACAGGACGGCAGCGGTCATTTTTCCATTCACTGCGACGTTCCTTCCCAGTTGCTAACGTTCCCAGGCACAACCAGGCTGAATCAAAACTTTCAGCGACGAAGGCTGCGGATGAGCTGCCAAATCCAGGGCCTGGGCGCTCTCAGCCAACGGAAAACGGTGGCTGACCAGCCGTTCCAGATCCATTTCGCGGCCCATCACAAACCGAACCGATTCTTCCTGCAGCTCAACCGACGCGCTGTAGGAACCCACTAAAGCCTTCTCCTCCACGCAGATGGCAGAGGGATCGACCACGGCTTCTCCATGCTGCGTCTGGGCGAACAACAAAACTCGCCCACCGGGACGGGCCGCATCCATAGCGGTCCGAATCAAACTGTTCCCGCCAACGGCAAGAATCACCGCGTCGGCACCCCGCCCTTCGGTCAACTCGCGAACGCGATCGACCACATTGGCCTGTGCAGCGTCAATTATCGATTCGAGTCCGAGGCTTACCCCTATTCTAAGCCTCTCGGGATACAAATCGGAAGTAATTACACTGGCCCCAGCCCGGCGGGCCAGGACGCTCAAAATAATGCCAATAGGACCCTGGCCGATGGTCAGGACCGTTTCGCCCAGAGAGAGGCGCAGAGCCTCGATTCCCTTCATGCACGTGTTGACAGGCTCCACAAAGCAAGCTTGCTCGAACGAGACAGGATCCGGAATGCGGACGGTTCCCTTTTCGACGATCCAACCCATGACCCGGACATATTCGGCGAAACCGCCGCCGGAGGGTTCGAACCCGGCAGTGCAGCCGACTTTTTTGTAAGTAGAACATTGCGCGAACGTTTTGTGGCGGCAGTAGTAGCACTCCCGGCACGGGATGTGATGAAAAACCACGACTCGATCACCGGGCTGAAATTGGTGCACTCCCGCGCCTAGGGCTGCAACTACGCCAGAAGTTTCGTGCCCGAAGATGCGGGGAGCGGAATGCGAGCCCGTGGCGATTTTTTTGAGGTCGGTGCCGCAGACGCCGCAGGTATGCACCCGCAACAAGAGTTCGCCAGGTCCGATCTGGGGCACCGGGACAGTCTCGATGCGGACATCGTTCACGCCACGATAGACAGCCGCCTGCATGGTGACAGGGATCGTCTCTAAATGATCCTGCACGGCGTATTGTCCGGCGATGGCCATGAAATCTTTTTGATGACGCCCGGAGCCTATTCGCTTCAGAGCACGGTCAATTCTAAGGACCCGCGATGGGAGACTCGGCGGCACGGGGATCGGCGTTGGTGAACTTCACCTGCACGGTCATGGAATCGAGATAAGGCGATTCCAGCGGAGTGAAGTGGTATTGAGTGATCTGCAGCGAGACGTAAAAGCCATCCACTTTCATGATGCGCTGGGCCAGGGCCGGGACGCGGCCGAACCTGCCGGGATTGAGCCAGGAAAGATTATTTCTGGGATCGGACGAAGGGTCCTGCGACTCCAGCAGCACGTTGTTATAGATCAGGTGATGCAAGTCCGTCAACCGCACCGTCCAGGAAATGACATGGTCTTCGCCTTCCGGAATTTCCGGAACAATGGTCAGAAGATAGCGGTCATTGCCGTAGGTGTCTTTGATGCGGTCGAAGAAAACGGAGTTCTGGGGACTGACCTTGACCTCGAAACTGGCGTCGGTAATGTGCGTGGGGCCGTGGCGGAAGCTCTCAGCGTAGACGATTGGCGGCGCTTTTTGGGCGTCGAGCGGAGCGACTGCGGCAGAGAGCGAGAGAACGGCCGCGATGAAAATTGGTTTCATAGTTGAGCAGAAATCTTGGGCGAATCGCTCTCCGGCGATTTGCCTTCTTTTGGGTGCCGCAGCCTCTCTCGATTCTCGTCGAGCCAGGCACAGAGCGCGAGCGCGGCACGATGGCTGTTGCGCGCCAGGCGCAGGGCGGCGGGCCACGTCCACGGCCGGATCAAGATCGAGCACGCGAACCTGGCGGTGCGGAATTCGCCGGACTCGGTGACCAGCTTCTCTCGATCCATGCCTGGAAGCTGGAAACCGACTTCGTCTGAGATTACTTTTACCGCGGCGAAACGCACTCCCCGCGCCGCTGCCGCCCGGGCGACCGCGGCTGCTTCCATATCGACCGCCTGGGCGTTGAACGACTTAGCTAGTTTAACCTTCTGCCCGGGCGTGGCGACAGCACCGAAAGTAACCAGCACGCCGCGGCTGGCGCCTTGGCAGGAGATTGCCCGGCTCACATCGGTCTCGACGCTGCTGGAGTCGCCGGCATCGATCACACGGGCGGGGACGAGGATGTCGGCAACTTTCAACGCGGGGTCCAGAGCACCAGCGAAACCGGCGGAGTAGACGATCTCGGGCGCGTAGAGGGCGATGACAGCTTCGGCGGCGCGGCGCGCGGGCTCGGCACCGATACCTCCGCAGACCACGACGGTGTCAGAATTTTCGAAGAAGCGAAAAGTGCGGTCCGAGGACCGCTTCGTTGTTGCAGGCCAGCCGCTGATCAAGGGTTGGATTTCGCGCTCCAGCGCAGCGACGATGGCGAGTTTGATGGATGATGGCAAGAGTGATTGTGTGGGAACGGGCGCCCTCGCCCGTCCTGTCGAGCAAAGCTCGGGCTGGTTCTTTGGCTCTTAACGTTTCTACATACCTTCATCTTCTACACGTAGCCGTTGCCGCGGAACCATTCTACGGCGCGACGCAGGGCATTTTCCGCCGGCACCAGCTTCCAGCCCAGTTCACGCTCTGCTTTGGAGCTGCTAGCAAACATTTTCTTGCGGCCCATGCGGACCGTGTCGATGGTAGCGCGCGGCTCGCGGTCTAGCATACGACCGGTGATGGTTTCATCGACCGCGGCGGCTGCGAAGGCGAAAAAGTAGGGCAGTTTCACGCTGGGTGATGGGAGTCCGCTGATGGCGGCGAGCTTGTCGAGAATCTGTTTGAGGGTGAGGTTCTCGCCGCCCAGAATGTAGCGCTCGCCAGGCTTGCCTTTCTCCAGCGCGGTGATGTGGCCGCGGGCGCATTCGGTAACATCGACCAGGTTGAGTCCAGTCTCGACGTAGGCAGGAAACTTTCCCTTCAAGAAATCGAGAATGATTCTTCCGGTGGGAGTCGGCTTGATGTCCTGCTCGCCCACCGGGGTAGTCGGATTCACCGTGACGACGTGCATACCGCTGCGCCCGGCTTCGAGTGCCACTTGCTCGGCCATGAACTTTGAGCGCTTGTAATGGCCAATCATTTCGGCGAGCGCGACCGGCGAATCTTCGTCGGCGGGATGGCCGTTAGAAGTAAATCCCATAGTCGCCACGCTCGAGGTGTACACGATGCGACGGACCCCGGTTTTGCGGGCGGCTTCAATAACGGCGCGAGTTCCCTCCACGTTAGAGCGGTACATTTCCTGCGGATCGCGCACCCACAGACGGTAGTCGGCAGCGACGTGAAAAACGGTGTCGCAGCCGGACATGGCTTTTTCGAGCGAGGCGGGATCGCGCAGGTCGCCGGTAGCAGTTTCAGCCTTGATGCCTTCCAGATTTTTCAGGTTACTGGTTGCGCGGATGAGCAGGCGTAAGTCCGCACCTTGCGCGGCTAATACGCGGGCGACGTGGGAGCCGAGGAATCCGGTGGCGCCAGTGACGAAGGCTAGCATTTAGCGGTTAGCAATTAGCAAATGGCATTTAGTCGCCAACCAAAACCCAGCCGGGCCTTGCCCGGCCGGACAGCCGAGGGCGGCTGTCCCCACATGAACATCTCGAACCCCAAGGCTAATTGCTAATGGCTGCTCTTCTCCATCACCTTGGCATAGGTCGTAAACGCCAGCAGGGGGAAATATTGCCGGTAGAGGTGATACTTCAGATAGAACACGCGCGGGAAGCCGGTGCCGGTGAACAGCGGCTCGTCCCAGGAGCCGTCTTTCTTTTGCGTGCGCAGCAGGTAGGCGATGCCGCGTGCTACAGAATCGCTGCGCGTATCGCCAGCCGCAAGCAATCCCAGGATTGCCCAAGCGGTTTGAGAGGGCGTGCTTTCGCCCTGGCCGCGCTGGGTGGGATCGTCATAGGATCCCACCGTTTCGCCCCAGCCGCCGTCAGAATTCTGCACCATGCGCAGCCACTCCGCGCCCTGCTGAATGCAGGGCTCGTGATTGTCGATGCCCATGGCTTCGAGGCCGCGCAGCACGAGGGCTGTGCCGTAGATGTAATTCACGCCCCAGCGGCCGAACCAGCTGCCGTCCGGCTCCTGCTGGTCGCGGACAAATTGAATCGCGCGCTTCACCGCAGGATGATTCTTATCGTAGCCGTAGGTGGCGAGCATTTCTAGAATGCGTCCGGTAATGTCGACCGTGGCCGGATCGAGCATGGCATTGTGATCGGCGAACGGAATGTGCTCGAACACCATTTTGTCGTTATCTTTGTCGAAGGAAGCCCAGCCGCCGTTTTTGCATTGCATTGAGAAAATCCAGTCGATGGCGCGCTGCACCGATTCGCGCTGGTAGCGTCCGTTGGGATGCTCCACTCGGCTGAGGCCGAGGCAGACCATGGCGCTGTCGTCAACGTCGGGATAAAACTCGTTGTTGAATTCGAAATACCAGCCGCCGGGCTGGCCCTCGGGGTTTTTCACCTTCCAGTCGCCCACGTTGCGGACTTGTTTCTGGAGAATCCAGTCAGCGCATTTCACCATGCGCGGATCGTTCGCGGGCACGCCCGCTTCTCCGAGAGCGAACACGGCGTAAGCCGTATCCCACACCGGAGACATGCATGGCTGCATGCGGAAGGTGTCGCCTTCCTCGATGCCCAGCTTCTCGAATTCGTCGAGCGCGCGAATCACCTGGGGATCGTCAAGAGAGTATCCCTGGCAGCGCAGCGCGATGATGGCGTTCATCATCGAGGGGTAGATCGCGCCCAGGCTGTCGCTCATTTCGAAGCGCTCGAGCATCCACTTCTCGGCTTTCTTCAGGGCCATCGAGCGCAGCGGGCGAACGTGGACGCGTTCGAACCAGTGCGTCATGCGGTCAAGAACCAGGAAAAAATTGCGCCAGGAAACCGGTTTTTTCGACCAGTGCAGGTGCATGCGCGATTTCTGCATGCCACCGACGAAGAGTTCTTCCACGCCCAATGCGCGGGGAATTTTTTTGAACGGCTTTTTCGCGTAGCAAATGGAAAGCGGCACCAGAATGGCGCGCGACCACGAAGAAATCTCGTAGATGTTGAACCAGAACCAGTTGGGGAAGAGCACGATTTCCGGCGGAATCGCGGGCACCGCGTCGTAATCGTACTGGCCGAAGAAACATAGATAGATCTTGGTAAATGTATTGACTTCGGTGACGCCGCCCATTTCCAGAATCTTTTTGCGGGCGCGCGCGAGGGCGGGATGATCGGCGGTGTAGCCAGCCAGCTTCAGGCCGAAATAGGCTTTCACCGAGGCGCTGATGTTGGAAGGGCCTGCCGCGTAGATGCTCCAGCCGCCGTCTTCGTTCTGGTGGCGAAGAATCCAGTTGGCGGCTTTTTGAAAGCGCTCGGGATGGCCCGTGCCGAGCAGAGTGTGCAACAGGATGTAATCGGATTCGAGAGTGGTATCGGCTTCGAGCTCGCCGCACCAGTAACCGTCTTCGTGCTGCTGGGAGAAGAGATTTTTTCTGGCGGCATCCAGGGCTGACGCTACGCGGCTGGCAAAACCCTCGATCTTGCCGAAGCGAAGCTGTGGTTCAGCACTTAAGTGGGAGTCGGGGGAGTTTCTATCCATGCTGTTTGCGGCTCCGTAAATGCGTTAATCCGCGCTCGAACTCGCCGGAGCGGCGGCGATGGCCTCGACAATCTCCGGCGGCAGGCCGAAGCGCACGTTCTCCGGCATCACTTCAAGTTCCTGCACGTTGGCGAAACCTTTGCCGGCAAGAAATTTCACGACTTCTTCCACCAGGCACTCCGGGGCCGAGGCACCGGCGGTCAACGCAATGGTTTTCACACCCTGCAGCCACTGGGGCTCAATATCGTTATAACTATCGATGAGATGTGCCTGCGTGCCGAGGTTGCGGGCGACTTCCACCAGACGGTTTGAGTTGGAACTGTTTTCCGAGCCGACCACCAGCAGCAAATCCGACTCAGACGCGACTTGTTTCACGGCCACCTGGCGGTTTTCGGTGGCGTAACAAATATCCTGCGCGGCTGGGCCTTTGATGTTTGGGAACTTCGCGCGCAACGCGGCAATGATGTCCTTGGTCTCATCGAGACTCAGCGTGGTCTGGGTCAGAAACGCCACGCGATCAGGATCCGGCACGGTCAAGTTCTTAACCTGCTGCGGCGAGCCAACAACCTGCGTGACGAGTGGCGCTTCGCCGAGCGTGCCGATGACTTCATCATGATCCTTGTGGCCGATGAGGATGAGCGAATAGCCCTCCTTGGCAAATTTCACGGCTTCCACGTGAACCTTGGTGACCAGGGGGCAGGTGGCGTCAATTATGCGGAGGCCGCGCTTGACGCTGTTCTCGCGCACTTCGGGCGAAACGCCGTGGGCGCTGTAAATGACGCGCTCGCCATTGGGGACTTGTTCTTCGCTGTCAACGAAGATGGCGCCTTTGCCCTGTAACTCCTCGACAACAAAGCGGTTGTGGACTATCTCTTTGCGCACATAGATGGGTGGTCCGAAAGCCTCGAGGGCGATACGCACTACGTCAATGGCGCGGACCACGCCCGCGCAGAAACCGCGCGGCTTCAGCAGGAACACTACTTTCTCATCGCTATGGTTGAGTACTTTCGACACGATAAACGCTTTCCCCCTCTGCTACTTATCAGAGATCAGATCTATCCGTTTCGATGCAAAAATCCAGCCAGAAAGAGCTATCTCTAGGGTACACGATCCCCATTTGTGGCGGTACTCACAAACTATCGGAAAGTGCCGTGGTGGTCAATGTAAGACACAGAAAGGGCGGGAATTAGCAGCGGGCGGAGAGGAATAGGAGCCGAATGGGGCCCACCTCATTTCAAGAGTTAGGCTCACTCAACTGGCAGCACAGCACACCACAGCCCGCGGCGTCACTGCGTGCTGCATTGAAATTGCCAATTGGACAAAGCCCTCGAGAATTGTCCATACAGGGTGTATGAATAAAATGGACTCAAGGGGCGGCCTTCATCTGCGCACGAGCTATGGGGGTTGCGGAGAGCAGCAATGCACTGAAGAATTTCATCGTTGGCTGGGTCGACGAATTGATTCTGGCGCCCTCGTGTGCTTGAGGGGTTAGCCTCGGCCGCATCGCCCCAGACGCCGTGGATTGGCTTCCTACGCGTTGGATTTAATCATTTGCTCGGCGTGCCTGCGGGAGGTTTCGGTGAGCTTGGCGCCGCTGAGCATGCGGGCGACTTCTTCGGTGCGTTGGTCACCGGTGACGGCGCGGATGGTGGTGTGGGTACGGCCGGCGGATTCCTTTTTCTCGATGACGTAGTGGTGGTCGGCGAAGGTTGCGATTTGCGGGAGGTGAGTGACACACAACACTTGATTCGAGCGGGCGAGGGCTTTGAGTTTTTTCCCCACGGATTCGGCGGCGCGGCCTCCGATGCCGGTATCGATTTCGTCGAAGACCAGGGTGCGCTGGGAGGCGGGGACTAAAGCCCCTCGTGGCTTTGTGGCGCTTCCGCGGCCCTGAAGGGCCGCTCTTCCACGTTGCTCCCCTGCGGCACCGGATTCTACGCTGGCTTTCAGGGCTAGCATTACTCGCGACAGTTCGCCGCCAGAGGCGATGTGTTCCAGCTGGCGCAATGGTTCACCTGGGTTGGTGGAAATCATGTAGACGACCTGGTCGATGCCTGAGGCGGTCCAATTCCCTTCTTCTTCCGAGCTGGTGATTTGAATGCCGAAGGTCGATTTCATGGCGAGATCGTTGATCTCGGACTCCACCAGCTTCTCCAGCTTGCGGGCGGATTCGGCGCGCCTCTTGGCCAGGACGCGCGCGGCGCGCAGATATTCGGTGGCGGCCTGGGCCAGTTCGGCGCGGAGTCGGCGGAGAGTTTCGTCTTTGTTTTCGACTTCCTCCAGTTGCCGCGCGGCTTCAGCGCCGAACTGGATTACATCTGGCAGCGTGGGCCCGTATTTTCGTTTCAGGCGATCAAGCAAGGCGAGGCGGTCCTCCACTTCGGCGAGGTGTTCGGGCGAGGCCTGAATGCCGCCGGCATAATCTCGCAGGGTTGCGCCGACGTCTTCCACGCTGATGCGCGCGGCCTCGATGGCAGAAAGGGCTTCCTGAAATTTGGGCTCGAAGCGGGAGAGCTCTTCGACCTGCTTCTGGGCGGCGCGCAGAGACGATGAAGTAGAAGCATTGCCTTCATAGAGAAGATCGAAGGCGTTCATGGCCGCGTTGTAGATTTTTTCCGCGTTGGCCAAGACGCGTTTCTGAGTTTCGAGTTGATCGTCTTCTCCGGGCTGGAGCTTGGCTGCCTCGATCTCGCGCTTCTGGAATGTCCACAGATCAACCAGACGGAGGCGGTCCTGCTCGCCGCGTTCCAGGTCTTCGATGCGAACTCGAATCTGTTTCCACGCGGAGAACGCCGCGCCGACGGGCTCGAGTTGGTTGCCGGCAAAAGTATCGAGCAGCGCGAGGCGCGCCGGGCCATCGAAGGAAAGCATGGATTCATTCTGGGCGTGGATGATGGCGAGATTCGGAGCGAATTGGCGCAGCACGGCGACCGTAGCGGGCTGGTTGTTGACGAAGACGCGTCCTTTGCCGCCGCCGGCGATTTCGCGGCGGAGGATGAGCGAGGCGTCGTCGGATTCGTCGAGGCCGTTGGTTTTGAGAATGCGGGTCAAGGCGGCTTCGGACGAAGGCTCGGAGTCAAAGACGGCGGAAATCACGGCGCGCTCGGCGCCGGCACGGATGACCTCGGTAGAAGCTTTTTCGCCGAGAAGAAGAGCCAGGGCGTCGATGAGAATCGATTTTCCGGCGCCGGTTTCGCCGGTCAGCAGGTTGAGGCCGGGAGCGAAGGCGACCGCGACGTTGTCGATGACGGCGTAGTTTTCGAGGCGCAGTTCGATTAGCACAGCGAGGTCCTGGAATGCTAACGACTTCGGGGGATTTAGTGAGCGCAGCATAGCATGAAAAGCAGTAGCCAGTGGCCAGTGGCCAGTGGTCAGTGGCCAGTTTTCGGAAACATGCGTCTCACGGCGGGCCTTCGCGCTTCGAGACGAGCGCCTCGGTAGTTTACGAATGGTATACGTGTGCAAGATAGGCGGGTTGCGGTCATCTATAATTGCGGTCACTATAGCGGGACGGAGTTCCCTACAAAACCATGTCATTCTTCCCTTTGCTGGCAGCTTTCGTCGGCGGCGAAATCGTCGACATGATCTCGGATAGCGGTCCGGTCGCGAAGGTTGTGCTGCTGATACTGCTGGCCTTTAGCTTGATTTCATGGGCCATCATTCTGACCAAGTGGGGCTTGCTGCGGCGGGCGCGGGTGCAGAGCGGGCGCTTCGTGCGAGCGTTTCGCAAGGCGCAACGGCTGCAGGATGTGGCGGCGGTGGCCGACCAGTTCCGTCCCAGCCCGCTGGTGGGCGTATTCGAGGGTGGGTTCGACGAATACAAGCGGCAGGTGGCAGTGACAGGGGGCATGCTGCGCAGCGTTACGGGAATTCAGCGCGGGATGCAGATTGGCGCGTCCGAAGAGATCACGCGGCTGGAGCGGAACGTGACGTGGCTGGCCATCACGGCCGCGGTGACGCCGTTCGTGGGGCTGTTCGGAACGGTGTGGGGCATCATTGACGCATTTCACGGATTGGGCACAGCCGGCGCGGCCACGTTGCGCGCGGTGGCGCCAGGAATCTCGGAGGCGCTGATCACCACGGCCGCGGGACTGGCGGCGGCGATTCCGGCGGTGATCGCCTACAATCTAATAGGTGGATCGATTCGCGAATTTGCTACTCGCAGCGACGATTTCGCGCTGGAAGTACTGAACGCGGTCGAAAACCTGCAAGTGCAACCCGTGGCTGAAGTGAGGCGCTGATGGCTTTCACTACCTCCAATGGACGCACGCGGACGGCGCTGGCCGATATCAACATCACGCCGCTGGTGGATGTGGTGCTGGTGCTGCTGATTATTTTTATGGTGACGGCACCGGTGCTGCAGTCGGGAATTGACGTGAGCGTGCCCCACACGCGGACCGTCAAGGAGATCACCGAGGAGCGATTGGTGATCACCATCAACAAAGATCAGCGGGTGTTTATGGGGAACGACGCGGTCAACATCAACGAGATCGCGCAGAAAATAAAACAGCAGATTCGCGATCCGCGGCACCAGTCGATTTTTGTGCGCGCCGACGAGAACGTGCCTTTTGGCGCGTTCGCTACCGTGATGGACGCGGTGAAGCAATCGGGAATCACGAACGTAAGCATTGTGACCCAGCCTTTGGATCAAAATGGAAGCAAACGCTGAGATTTTTTTTGAACATGAACGCTGGGGACGGGCGCTGGCGTGGTCGGCCGGGTTTCATGGGGCGGTCACGCTGATCATTGTGCTCTACGCAACGTTCGTTTCCAGCAGCCCCGGCGTGGGCTGGGGGGGTGGCGGCGGTGGAGAAGCTATGGGAGCTACGCTGGTGAGCACGGTTCCCTTGCCCGCCAGACCCGCGCCGACCCAGAATGTGCTGGCCAACGAATCGAAGGGACTCACACAATCACAGCCCAAGCCGGTGGAGGAAAAGGAACCGGACGCGATCGAGATTTCAGGCAAGACAAAGATCAAGCCGAAGAAAACTCCCACGCCGACCGTGACGAAAGAGAAACCACAGCCCGAACCTCCGGAAGAAACCAACCAGGTTGCGTTTGGCGAAGGCGGACCGGTCAGCGGACCCTATGGCACGTTCAACGCCGCAGGAGCGAAAGGAGGATTCGGGGTCACGGGCGGGGGCGGAGATTTCGGCACGAGATATGCGTGGTATGTGCGAGTGATTCAGCAGAAGGTTTCGGACAACTGGCTGAGATACGAAGTCGACCCGAGGATCACGACGGCGCAGCGGGTCTACATCACGTTTGACGTCGCTCGGGACGGGCATCCGCTGAACGTGCGGGTGGAACAGTCGAGCGGGGTTCCGGCGCTGGATATTTCGGCGACACGGGCGCTACAGCGGATCGACACTTTCGGACCTCTGCCGCAGGATTATTCCGGCAACAAGATTTCCGTGGAGTTCTGGTTCGATTACAGCAAGAAATAAGAGCAAGGCCGCCGCCCGGCTTTCAGGCGCGGCCAGGCGTAGTTTTCTAACTTCGTTTCAGAGTCGTTTTCAGGAATCCTCAGATTCTGTGCACCCAAAAGGAGCACGATGCATCCCAAACAGTACATGGCCCGCGGATACGGGAACGAATTCTTGCCAAGCAATACATATCGGGTTACGATATTGTCGTATGGAGACCCTTTCTGTGGTTTTTTCTCCGACGCGCGAATGAGCCAGGGCACGCGACCGGCGAATCTGCGAAAAAAACGGCCCTCTGGACGGCCGGAAGCGCCCGGCTTGTGGGCTCTGGTTGTGGCGCTTTTTTCCTGTCTCGCGGCTTTAAGTTTCGTGGCTCCGGCATTGCAGGCGCAGGACTGGGTAAAAACGGGAACCAGCCTGGGCGTAGACAAAGTCCGGCTGGCCGTTCCCGATTTCAAGCCGTCCAGCACCGACCCGCAGAGCGACGCCCTGCTCAAGACCTTCGATACCACGCTGTGGAACGATCTGGATGTATCGGGTGTGGTGGAACTGGTTTCAAAAAGTTTCTACCCGCTCCAGGTGCCGGGGCAGCCGGTGGATGTGAACTTTCTCGCCTGGAGCGCTCCGCCGCCGAACGCGGCGATGCTGGCCTTCGGCAGCTTTGGCGTGGCGGGCGGAAAGCTCACGGTGCAGGGCTGGCTTTATGACGTCAAGAACACGGCGTCGCCGCAGGTGCTGGGCAAGCAGTATACGGATACCCCGAGCGACGAGGCAGCCCGGCTGATCGCGCATAAATTTGCCGACGAAATCATTTTCCGGCTTGGGGGCGGGATTCCGGGCATCGCCGAAAGCAAGATTTATTTTGTGAGCGACCGCTCCGGGCACAAAGAAATCTGGATGATGGACTATGACGGGTCGAACCAGCGGCAACTGACGCGGCTGGGCTCCATTTCGCTTTCGCCGCGGATTTCGCCCGACGGGAGCCGGTTGGCCTTCAGCTCCCTGACCAAGAGCGGTTGGGAACTGATGATGTATTCGGTGGATCTGAACCGACTGGTCGGCTTCCCGCATTTTGGGGGCACGAATCTTTCGCCCTCGTGGTCGCCGGATGGATTGAAGCTGGCGTTTTCTTCCTCGCGCGGGGGAAGCCCGGAGATTTACATCTCGGATGCGAACGGGGCGAACCTGCGCAGCATGACGGCGAATAAAGGACCCGATGTGTCGCCGATCTGGAACCGCAAGACGGGCGCGCAGATTGCGTATGTGAGCGGAACCACCGGCCTGCCGCAGGTCTACACCATGGAAACCGACGGAACGAACCAGCAGAGGATGACGGACCAGGGCTACGCGGTATCGCCCTCGTGGGCGCCGAATGGGCAATTTCTGACGCTGGCGTGGCAGAGGAAATATGGGCCGGGAGATCCGGGAGCGCTGGATATCTATCTGATGGATATCGCCAGCAAGCAGTGGGTGCAGCTCACGCATGACGGCGGGCGCAACGATTCGCCGTGCTGGTCGCCGGACGGACGGCATATTGTGTTTCAGTCGAGCCGTTCAGGCAAGGAAGAGATCTGGATGATGCTGGCGGACGGGACTAAACTGCAGCAATTGACGTTTACCGGCCGCAACACGCAGCCCAACTGGAGTTGGAAATAAACGCACTTCGTTTGACCGCGGGAACATGACCGATAAATCCGCGATCGCTAGGGAGGAACTAAAGTGAAGCACGCAAGCAAGAAGTGGTTCGCACTGGTTGTTACATTGGGCGCTGCCCTGGCGCTAAGCGCCTGCGGCAAGAAAAAAGAGACGCCGCCACCGCCGCCACCGCCACCGCCGCCTGCTCCTACGGCTTCGCTGTCCGCGAATCCAAGCAGCATTCAGCCGGGACAGTCTTCCACGCTGTCGTGGCAAACCACCAACGCCACCGATGTGTCGATCGACGGCATTGGCGCGGTCCAGCCGAGCGGATCGCAATCCGTGAGTCCGACGGATTCCACCACGTATCACCTGACCGCGAAAGGCACGGGGGGAAACCAGGAAGCCACGGCGCGAGTCACAGTGACACAGGCACCACCGCCGCCGCCGGTAGCGACTGCGAACCCCACAGATGAGGACCTGTTCAGCCAGAACGTGAAGGATGTCTACTTCGACTATGACAAGGCCGACGTTCGCAGCGATCAAGAAGCCTCGGTGATGGGCGATGTGCAGTTTCTGAACCAGCACGCTGCCATCAATTTCACGGTGGAAGGGCACTGCGACGAGCGCGGATCCACCGAATACAACCTGGCCTTGGGCGACAAACGAGCCACCGCGGTGAAGAACGCATTGGTGGCGGCTGGAATCGGCGCCAGCCGGGTCAAGACGATCAGCTACGGAAAAGAGAAGCCGTTCTGCACCGAGAGCAACGAAGCGTGCTGGCAGCAGAACCGCCGCGGACACTTCGTCTACCAGCGGTAGGCAGGCCGCAGGGCAGGCTGGAGCTGATCAGCGTTGGAGAGGATCGTGTAGCGCTCATCGGAGAACGGTGTAAAGCCGTTCTCCGGTTCGGATTGAGGGTTCCCGGCGCTGACGGTGGAGAGCGTAGTGTGCGGAGGGCGGGAGCTTTGTGCCCGCTGGCTGTGAACTTTTCAGTTTCCTTTCCGTTTGTTTCCGTTCCGAATCCTCGCCGCCTATGGGATACTCAACGCATCTAACTGTGCGTTCAAGTTGCGTGCGGGCTAAGTCTATATTTCAGAATTCAGGGAATCCCTTATGAAACGAAACCGAATTTTAAGCGTGCTCGCGTGGGTGGCAGTGCTTTGGCTGGCGGCCGCGCCGGCCTGGGGCGTGAACAAGGAAATGGTGCAACTGCAAACCCAGGTTGAGCAACTGCAACAGCAGATGACTGCCATGCAGCGCAGCTTTGACGAACGCATGGGCGTAATGAAAAACCTGGTGGAGCAGGATACGGACGCCATTAACAAGGCCGCCGCTGCCATCAATGCGCTGCAGGGCACGCTGCAGACGAATCTACAGAAGCAGCAGGGCGATTCATCGGCCAAGCTGGACCAACTCTCCGGCCAAATTCAGTCGCTGAACGACACAATGGACGAACTGAAGGTGCGCCTGGCGAAAGTGAGCAAGCAACTGGAAGACATGCAATCGGCGCAGCAGAACGCCGCCGCAACCCAGACACAGTTGCAGGCGCAGCAACAGGCCCAGGCCGCGGCGCCTCCCCCCGACGTGCTGTATAACAACGGCTTGCGCGACTACAACGCCAATAACAACGACCTGGCAACCCAGGAATTTTCCGACTACATCAAGTTTTATCCCAACACCGATCTCGCCGGGAACGCCTATTTCTATTTGGCGGAAATTCAATACCGGCAAGGAAATTACCAGCAGGCAGTGCAGAGCTACGATCAAGTGCTGCAGAACTTTCCCAGCGGCAATAAAGCCGCATCATCTCAGCTGAAAAAAGGCTTTGCGCTGATCGAACTCGGAAAGAAGGATGATGGGGTGACGGAACTGCGGCATTTGCTGCAGCGCTATCCGCATTCTCCGGAAGCGCTGCAGGCTCGAGAGCGACTGCGCAAGCTGGGGGTCTCGGCCACCGCCAAGCCGGCGGCGTGATGATTCGCTAGCGTAATTCTTCCATCGCAGCCTGCAGCGCCTCCGGGCCGGGGCGAACCATGTGCTCAGGCAACGTGGCCAGCGGCAGGTCGGTGACGTTGAGCATGGCCAGAAAATTCGGAGCCGCCGTGTTCACGTAAAACACGCCAGTCAGGACTTCTCCTTTGTCATGCGCTTCGGTGAGACGGCTGATGGCGCGAATTTTATCGGTGGGATCGTAATCTTCCTCAAGTTTGCGCAGGCGCAAGTGCGATCCGTCGTGCATGGTCACCTCCAAGGTGGACCCAGGATCGTATTCCACGTTAATTTCCTCGAAGGCGGGCACGAAGCTTACTTCCTGCAGGACTTCCTCGTGATCCTTCACGTATTTGTAGGACTTGGTCGAGCCCTCGTGATCGTTGAAGGTGACGCAGGGTGAAACCACGTCGAGCATGGCGGTGCCCTTGTGGGCGATGGCAGCTTTCAGCATGGCACCGAGCTGGCGCTTGTCGCCGGAGAAAGAGCGTCCTACGAATGTGGCCCCGAGTTGAACCGCCAGGGCACAAGTATCGATCGGGGGAAGATCGTTGAGCACGCCGGATTTCGTCTTCGATCCCACATCGGCCGTAGCCGAAAATTGGCCCTTGGTGAGACCGTAGACGCCATTATCTTCAATGATGTAGATGATCGGCAGATTGCGCCGCATGAGGTGCACAAACTGCCCGACGCCGATGGACGCGGTGTCGCCGTCGCCACTCACGCCAATGCAGAGGAGGCGTCGATTGGCGAGCATGGCTCCGGTAGCGACCGATGGCATGCGCCCGTGCACGGCATTGAAGCTGTGGGAACGGTTCAGGAAATAGGCGGGGCTCTTCGAGGAACAACCAATGCCGCTGGGCTTGATGACGAATTCAGGTTCGACGCCCATCTCATACATGGCTTCGATGATGCGTTCCGAAATGGCGTTGTGACCGCAGCCGGCGCACAGCGTGGTCTTGCCGCCCTTGTACTCGATAACGGTGAGGCCGATGCGATTGGTTTTAGGCTGCGCGGGAGTGGTGGACATCTACTTGCCCTCCATGGTGGTTAGCTCGTCGGTAATGGACCGCGCGTCGAGCGGCAATCCGGTAATGTGAGCCATGCTGCGCAGGCGCGTGATCAGTTCCGGCTTCAGGTCAAGCTTGAGCAGGCTGAGCATTTGAGCGTCGCGATTCTGTTCGACGACGTAAACGCGTTCGTGCTGTTCGATAAACTCGTGCACCTCGCGGGTGAAGGGATACGCCCGCAGCCGGAGGTAATCGGTTTCGAGGTGATACTCGTCGCGCAGCTGATCGCGGCTTTCTGTGATCCCCCAATGAGAAGTACCGTAGCCGATAATGCCGATCTTCACCGCACCCTTGCCCTTCGTAATTTCCGGCCGAGGAACAAATGAGCGAGCGGTCTCGAACTTGCGATTCAAGCGCTCCAGGTTGTTCTCGAAATCGTCGGCACGTTCGCTATATTGCGATTTCTCGTTGTGTCCGCTGCCGCGCGCGAAGTAGGCCGCAGCGGGATGCCGCGTTCCTGGGAGGGTTCGGTAGCCGACGCCATCGCCGTCGATATCTTTGTAGCGGGCAAAACCGCCGAGGCGATCGAGATCTTCCTTGCTGAGCACCTTGCCACGATTGATCGGCGTGGTGGGATATTCGAAGGGATCCGCCATCCAGTTATTCATTCCTAAATCCAGATCCGACATAACGAAAACCAG
Organism: Candidatus Sulfotelmatobacter sp.; assembly: GCA_036522075.1. Taxonomy (GTDB): domain Bacteria; phylum Acidobacteriota; class Terriglobia; order Terriglobales; family Acidobacteriaceae; genus Sulfotelmatobacter. The sequence goes on along the minus strand of DATDGM010000130.1, from coordinate 25,757 downwards.
TGTCTGGAATTGCTCCGCCAGGTTGAAGGCTTCACCGGCCATGGTGAAACACTCGGTGACGGAAGCCGGAATCAGCATAATGTGCTTAGTGTCGCCGTGCGAGAGAAACGCGGTGGAGAGAATATCGCCTTGCGAGGTGCGCGTGGGCAGGCCGGTGGACGGACCGACGCGCTGGATGTCCCAGATGACTCCCGGAACTTCCACGTAGTAGGCGAGGCCCGCGAACTCGGACATCAACGAAATGCCGGGCCCGGCGGTCGCCGTCATGCTGCGGGCGCCAGCCCATCCGGCGCCGATGACCATGCCGATGGCGGCGAGTTCGTCTTCGGCCTGCACGATGGCGAACGTGGCTTTGCCATCGGGGCCGATGCGGTATTCCTTCATATACTCAATCATCGTCTCCACCAGCGACGACGATGGCGTGATGGGATACCAGGTGACGACCGTGCATCCAGCGAACATGCAGCCGAGCGCGGCCGCCGAGTTGCCGTCAATGATAATTTTGCCGGCGGTTTTGTTCATGCGCTCGATATAGAAAACACCGAGTTTGTGCAGATTGGCCTTGGCGTAGTCAAAACCCGCCTGTGCCGCCGCCAGGTTCAGATTCGCGGCTTTCACTTTGGTGGCGAACTGTTTGCGGATGGCCTTCTCAACCTCAGCCATGTCGATGGTGAGCAGTTGCGCCACCACGCCCACGTACACCATGTTTTTGACCAGCTTGCGCAGCTTGGCTTCCGGGCACACTGCGGCCACCAACTTGTCATAAGGAACGGAGTAGAAGAGCAGATCGTCGCGCAGCTTGTGCAGGGCCAAGGGCTCGTCGTAAAGCACGGAAGCGCCGGGCGCCAGGTTCATGGTGTCTTCCTGCGCGGTCTCGGGATTCATGGCCACCAGAAAATCAATTTCTTTCTTGCGCCCGATGTAGCCGTTCTTGTTGGCGCGGATCGTGAACCAGGTCGGCAGCCCGGCGATATTCGAGGGAAACATATTCTTGCCCGAAACCGGCACGCCCATTTGGAAAATAGCGCGCAACAAAACCATGTTCGAGCTTTGCGATCCGGAGCCGTTCACCGTCCCGACCTGAATGGTCATGTCGTTGACGATGCGCTTGCGCCCCAACCCTCCGGTGGATTCCTGGGGCACAATATCGGTAGTGGCCATCCCAACACCTTCCTTTTCACTTATGGGTCGGATCGCATCCGCCCTGATTTGCGAATTCCTTTTCCAGAACTTTCCCCACGTACTTCCAAGGGTGTCCGGCCTTTGGAGTTGGAGAAGAGGAACATTCGATTATACGGCGGCGGCAGCATCGTGTCGCGGCGAATTGCCCGCCTGGGGCGGGAGGAACCAGTCTTGAAACGGGAAGGAACTTGCATTCCGGAATCAGGACTCCGTCGTGAAAAACTGGGCCATGTTGCGGAACTTATTATATCGTGACACGATCAATTCGCGGGCGGGAACTTTCTTGACTTCGGCCAGGTGTTTCCGCAGGCTGCTATCGAGCAGATTCGCGGCGGCCTCGTAGTCGCGATGCGCTCCGCCTTCGGGCTCGGTCACAATGTCATCGATCACGCCGAGTTCACTGAGATCGTTGGCGGTGATGCGCATGGCTTCAGCGGCAAGTTCTTTCTTGGTGGCGTCGCGCCACATGATGGCGGCACAACCCTCGGGGGAGATCACGGAGTAAATGGCGTTCTCCATCATCAGGACGCGGTCGGCCACGGCAATGGCCAGCGCGCCTCCGCTGCCGCCGACGCCGATCACAGTAGCGATGATGGGAACTTCGAGGCGGGCCATCTCGCGCAGGTTTTTGGCGATGGCTTCGGCCTGGCCGCGTTCCTCGGCGTGGATGCCGGGATAAGCGCCGTCCGTATCGATGAGGGTAAATATAGGCCGGCGAAACTTTTCCGCGACCTGCATGATGCGCAATGCCTTGCGGTAACCTTCGGGATGGGGCGTGCCAAAGTTGCGATGCACGCGCTGTTTCATGTCGCGGCCCTTCTGCGTTCCCACGACTAAGATTTCCTCGCCATGGAACCGGGCCATGCCGCAGACGATGGCCGGGTCGTCGCCGAATCCGCGGTCGCCGTGAATCTCGCTCCAGTCGGTAAAAAGACGTTCAATATAGTCGAGCGTCTGCGGACGCTGCGGATGCCGCGCCAGTTCCGTCTTTTGCCAGGCTGTTGGAACCACGTTGATCTCCCGCCGAAGAGTGTCGATGCGTTCCTGGAGTTGGATGAGTTCGCGGCGTGTGGCGTCGTCCTGCATGGCGGATTCCATCTCCGCCACCTGGCGCTCGATCTGCTCCAGTTCCTGCTGCGCTTTTTCTGTGGCTCCCACTGATTTTTGATGATTACGTCTTTAAGTGATGACGCGGACGCTGCCTCGCCCGCACAATTGTTCGACGCGGGCAATGAAATTGCGGTCCGGCAGCACATTATAGCCTTCCGCCTCCATCACCACCATGAAATCTCCCTGGCGTTCCACGTCAAACAACACCTTGGCTTCGCCCTTGCGTTCGAGAAATAAGGCGTGCAGATCGTCGACTGCGGCCGCGCCCGCGGTCTCCAGCGGAATGCGGATACGGATGGCGCGGGGCAGTGGAACTTTGGCCTCGTCGAGCGGCATGATCTCAGAGGCGGTGATCTTAGGGTTCGCGCCCTCTTCAATTCTCACGCCAGCCCGCACCAGCACTGGAACTTCCAGCTTCACTTTGTCGCCGATGCGTTTGTAAGCTTCGGGAAAAACGATCATGTCGATCGAGCCCGACATATCTTCGAGCGCGGCCTGGGCATAGAAATCGCCGCGCTTGGACTTGAGCACGCGCACGTTGCCGATAATTCCGGCAGTGGCGATGGTTTCGTCTTTACTAGTCGACTTGGTCATCGCGGCGATTTCAATGATGCTGAGCGCCTGCAGATCAGCCAATTTATCTTTATATTTCTCCAGCGGGTGCCCGGTGATGAAAAAGCCGAGAATCTCTTTTTCGGCGGCCAGGCGGGTGTGTTCGTCCCAGTCGGGAACGTTGGGGAGTTTATCGTTGCTGGCTTCTGTTTCGTCTTGAAACACGCCAAACAAGCCGTGCTGGCCCGATTCCGCGTCGCGCTGCGCTTTCTGGGCCCGGTCCATGGCTTTGTCGAGCACTTCCATCAACTGCGCGCGGCGGCCGAGAGAATCCATGGCGCCGCTCTTGATCAGCGATTCCAGCACGCGCTTGTTGAGCAGCCGCAGGTCGACGTTTTCGCAGAACTCGTAAATTGATTTGAAACGGCCGAGTTTCTTTCGCGCCGCCACGATTGACTCGATGGCGTTGCCGCCGACATTCTTTACTGCGGCCAGGCCGAAGCGAATCGCCTCCCCGTGCGGAGTGAAGTTGGCGTCGGAAACGTTGATGTCGGGCGGCTCCACCGCAATGCCAATTTCGCGGCACTCGTTGATGTACTTCACTACATCGTCGGTCGAACCCGTTACTGAGGTCAGCAGCGCAGCCATGAACTCGACGGGATAATGCGTTTTCAGATAGGCGGTGTGATAGGCCAGCAGCGCATACGCGGCCGAATGCGATTTATTGAATCCGTAACCGGCGAACTGCGCCATGAGATCGAAAATCTTTTCGATCTTCTTTGCGGGAAATTTGCGCTGGGCTGCGCCTTCCACAAAGCGCTCGCGCTGCTGCGCCATCTCCTCCGGTTTTTTCTTTCCCATGGCGCGACGCAGCAAATCGGCTTCACCCAGTGAGTATCCGGCCAGGCGATTCGCAATCTGCATCACCTGTTCCTGATACACGATCACGCCCAGGGTTTCCTGCAGAATTTCCTGCAGCTCAGGCAACTCGTACTCCACTTTTGTTCGCCCGTGCTTGCGATCGATGAAGTCCTCAATCATTCCACCCTGAATTGGGCCGGGCCGGTAGAGCGCGTTGAGCGCGGTGAGATCTTCGATCGAGTTCGGCTGATACTTGCGCAGCACGTCGCGCATGCCATGCGATTCAAACTGGAAGACTCCCGATGTCAGCCCTTTGTAGAAAACTTTCTGATAGGTTTCGGCATCTTCGAGCGGAATCTGTTCCAGCGTAATCGGAGTGCCGCGAGTCTGCAGGATCAGCTTGAGCGTGTCGGTAAGAATCGTGAGAGTGGTCAGCCCAAGAAAATCCATCTTCAACAGGCCCATCTTTTCGATGGCCACCATGTCAAAGGCAGTAACGATTTCGTCGTTCTTGGTCTTGTGCAGCGGGACGAGCTCAGTCAGCGGCTTCGGCGAGATCACCACTCCGGCAGCGTGAACACCGGAGTTGCGCACCAGGCCTTCCAGTTTGCGCGCGGTCTGGATTAGCTCGCGAATCTGGCTGTCTTTCTCCATGGCCTCGCGCAGCTGCGGCGAGTCTTCAATCGCCTCTTCCAGGGTGATGTTCAACTGCGTCGGCACCATCTTCGCGATGCGATCGACATCGGCGTAGGGGACATCCATTGCCCTGCCAACGTCTTTAATCGCGGCCCGGGCCGCCATAGTGCCGAAGGTGATGATCTGGGCCACATTTTCGCGCCCGTATTTTTGCGTGACGTAGTCGATGACTTCGCCGCGCCGGTTCATGCAGAAATCGATATCGATATCCGGCATTGACACGCGCTCAGGATTCAGGAAGCGCTCAAACAGCAACTCATGCTGCAGAGGATCGAGATCGGTGATGCCAAGAGCGTAGGAAACCAGGGACCCGGCGGCCGATCCACGGCCCGGCCCCACCGGAATGTCGCGCTCTTTGGCGTAGCGGATGAAATCCCAGACGATCATGAAGTAGCCGGGAAAGTTCATCTGCTGAATGATGGAGAGTTCGCGCTCCAGCCGCTGATCGTAATCGGCTTGCGAATGCTTCAGCCTGGCCTGATCGCGCGCTGGCCGCAGCGCTTCCATGCGCCGGGCGTAGCCTTCCCGGGTGACATGGACAAAATAACTGTCCAGCGTGTAGCCCGCAGGGACTTCAAAGTCGGGAAACGGCGTAGCCACTTTTTCCATACGCAGGTTGCAGCGCGCGGCGATATCGAGCGTCCGCGCGACCACCTGCGGCGAGTCTTTGAAAACGCGCAACATTTCGTCGTGGCTCTTCACGAAGAATTGGTTACCGTCAAACTTCATGCGGGCGGTATCGTGGATCGACTTGCCGGTTTGGATGCAAACCATCACGTCCTGCGCGTGCGCGTCTTCTTCACAGAGGTAATGGCTGTCGTTGGTCGCCACCAGCGGCAGGCCGAGATCTTTTTCGAGCTGAAACAGGCCGGGATGGATGCGGTGCTCCATCGCGAGTCCCTGATCCTGAATTTCGAGATAGAAATTGTCTTTGCCGAAAATATCGGCGAGGGTTCCTGCGGCCACGCGCGCGGCTTCGTAGTTCCCTTCCATCAGGCGCTCGGCGACTTCGCCCTTCAGGCATCCGGAAAGTCCGATGAGCCCGCGGGAATGCTCCGCCAGAAACTTCTTGCTCACCCGCGGCTTGTAATAAAAGCCGTGCAGCGACGCTTCCGACGTGATCTTCACCAGGTTGCGGTAGCCTTCGTCGTTTTCCGCCAGCACCAGCAGATGGTTATAGGTATCGCCCTCGGGCGCGGCGCGGTGATCGTCTTTCTTGCAGACATACAGCTCGCATCCTACGATCGGCTTCACGTCGAATTTGTGGGCGGCATTGACGAAGTGCACCGCGCCAAAAATGTTGCCGTGGTCCGTCATGGCGACCGCGGGCATTCCCAGTTCCTTCACGCGCTGGCAAAGTTTTTCGACATCGCAGGCGCCATCCAGCAGGGAGTAATCGGTGTGCAGGTGCAGGTGAACGAATTGAGACATGGGCTCAGTTTGATTTTACGTTGTGCGCCATTCTAATGGGAAACGCGAACCGAACAGGCAGGGACTTATCCACAGCACGAGGAAAACTCAGGCGTCGGCGTCGAGTCGCGTTGCCGCCCAATCGGCCAGACCTCAGCGCGAGAGGACAACAGAAGCCCGCGCGAAATGTTGCCCACGATCACCAACCCATCTGGCCCATCCGCTCAAGGATGAGAGTGCTGTAGTTATTCATGCGCTCGGGCCGTCGCCTCAGTGGAGCAGGCAGAATCGCAGCCAGCCGCGCCGCCTGTTCCCGGCCGGTATTCCGAGCCGCAGTTCCGTAGTAGTAACGGGACGCCGACTCAGCACCGTAAATACCAGGGCCCCATTCGATCACGTTGAGGTAGATCTCCAGAATGCGCCGCTTGCCGAGGACGAATTCCGCCACCGGCACCAGCGTGAACTCCACGCCCTTGCGCAGAAAAGACCGGCCTGTTCCAAAGAACAGGTTTTTTATGAGTTGCTGCGTAATGGTGGAGGCTCCGCGAAAACGGCCGCCCTCAACATCGTCTTCGGCCGCGAGTTGGATCTGGTGCCAATCGAACCCATGGTGCTGGTAGAAGCGCGCGTCCTCCGCGGCGATCACGGCGTGCTGAAGGTCGGGCGAGATTTGGTTGAGCGGAATGAATCGGTAGTGTTCACGATACGGCGTGTGGCGAATCCACGCCTGCATGCGGCGCTCAATGTGCACTGCAGTTGTCGGCGGGTCGATCCAGCGTGCGGCGAGAAGGGTGAGCGCGGCAAGCGACCAAAGGAGCGCCACACCGATGACAAGCCATCGAACAAAAATCCGGAGGATTGGGAGGAAGCCTCGACGCGAGATGTCTGGGGGTATCTCTGCGTGTATGTCTGGACTTGAAATCACATTCAGGATAATAGCCGGGGCCGCGAAAGGAAGGCAGCAATCTCAGTCAGTTGATGAGTAACTCGGGAAACTCACGAGCTCATATCCCCAAAGGCCGATTCTGCGGAAGAACAACTTCCTACTGGCCTTCGCCGGCCCCGGGCAGGCGGAAGTTTACGCCTCGGTCTTCGTTGACCTTCTGCGTGGCGGGAAGGTCGAGATCGGAGAGCGGAATTTTCTGGGTGCGCTGGTCCGCGAAATTCCATAGCGTGTGACCGATGATGGCGTAGTTCTGGATCTCCTGCTTGTGCTGATCGCGGAAGACCAGCGTGGTGGGCGGCGAGGGAGCGGTCAGCTCCGAGTGCAGCGGTTCGTTCGGCTGCGAGCGCGCGTACATATCCTGCTGTTGGTTTTCGCCGTCGCTCTGCTGTTCCAGGCTCTGCTCGTTCGCGTAGTCGCTGGCCTGAGCGTAATCCTGATACTGGCCATCTTGGTACTGGCCATCCGCGTACTGCCCGTTTTGGTCATCGTCAGACGAGGAATCCCACCACCAGTAAGGGTCGTACCAGTACGGATCGTAATATCCGTACCATCCCGGATAGCCGAAGCGCCAAGGCCCATGGAAGCCGCGCGTACGGATTCGGATTCCAACGCCACGCGAGCGATTCCCGCGGAAACGGTTCCATGAACCCAGGGGCTCGTGCGAGCCGAAGCGATTCGCCGAGGAAACTTGCGGCGGATGGAACGCCGGGGCATGGGCATAAGAACGCATCGGCGCAACGGCCCGAGGCGCATAAAGAGGCCTGGAAAGTGGGCCGCTGTAGGAATGAACTCCGGAGGGGCCAGAGGAGCTGTGCCCACTGACGCCGCTGTGCCCGCTGAAACTGCTGTGGCCAGCGAAACCGCCGCCATGGCCACCGCTGAATCCGCTGCCGTGACCGCCGGACGAGGCGTGTCCGCCGCCATGCTGCGCCAAAACAGGCTGGGACGAAATCTGGACGAAGAAGACCAGAAGGACGAACGTCGCGAGGGCACAAAGGCGACGCATGGGTGCATTATAAGCCTGTTTTCGCGGGGTGTGCGTAGAATTTCGTAAAGTCCGGAACTGTAAGCGCGGCAATGGTTTATTAGCGCTTCTTGCCCTTGGCTTTCTTAGCCGCGGGCTTGGCGGGGGGCTTCGGAGCGGGTTTCGACGGCTCTGCCTTTTTCTGAGTAACCGGCTTAGGATGGGCCTCGGCCTTTCCTTCAGGCTTTGATTTGGTCTTGGCATCCAGCTTGGCAGGCGCGGGCGGCGGCGTCTGGGGTGCGGCCGCTGCCGCGGCTTTGCCCTTCCCTTTGCCAGCTGGTTTGGTGCCGGCCTCCCCCTTTTTCGCCGGTTGTGCCAGCGCTGGAGCGCCAGCCGCCACTTTCGCGGCGCGTCCACGTCGGGGCGGAGGCGGCGGTGGTGGCGGAGGCGGCGCGAACGGCTTCAGAAACTTCAACGTCTCGGTGCGCGAGCGCAGTTTGCCATCGAGCAGGAGCATGAAAACGTCACGCGCAATCTTGGGATACTCCGGTAGCTGCGGCGTGATCAGCAGTTCGGTCATTTCCGGCAGAGGAATGCGTTGCTGCACCTGGCGCCACTTGGTCAGGAAGTTTTTGATCTTCTGTTCCACCGCCTGCTGCTTTGCCGTGACGGCGAGGAACAGAATCATCTCCGGCCGCGCCGAGGAAAGCAGTTGCCAGGTGCGGGAAGGCGTGGCGGCTTCCTTGCCGGTGAGGCGCTTGGCCAGTTCTTTAGCGTGGGTTTCAATGTCGCGCCAGGCCTCGACCAAGTCCTTGCGCGGAATCAGCTTCCACAAATCCGCAATGTCTTTCTCAGAAAGGCGCGCCGTCAGAAAGTACATTACCGCGGGGCCGGCATCCGGCGAATAGCCCAGATCAACCATGTGCTGCCGCGTCTTCATGAGCTGGCTAAGGCCGTTGCTATCGACTTTCGACGTGTTCCAGTGGGAATGCAGAATCTCCAGCCAGCCCTCTTTTTCGAGGTTCTTCACCACCTGCAGCGGGTCGTCTTCGTGGGCCAGTGCGGCAATCTCATGCCCGATCGAACTGCGGAGGATGTGCTCAATATACTTACCCTCCTTGGCGGCATCGTAGCGGGCCTGCGTGCGCTCTTCGATCTGCCAATGAAACCGCGTAGCAAAGCGTGTAGCGCGGATGAGCCGTGAAGGGTCTTCCAGAAACGAATAGTTGTGCAGGATGCGGATCAGCTTGGCTTCAATATCGGCTACGCCGTTAAAAGGATCGAGCAGCAGCCCACGAGAGCCTTCATTCAGCGACAGCGCCATGGCATTCACGGTAAAGTCGCGGCGGCGCAGGTCTTCGTGGATGGTGGCGGGGGTTACGATTGGCGGTTTTCCCGTCTTCTCATAGCGTTCGGTGCGCGCCATGCTGATTTCGGCACGCGCGTTGCCAGGCAGAGAGAGAAAGAGCGTGCGCGAATCTTCTTCGAGGGCCGCGACGTGGGCGCCCGCTTTCTCGAATTCTTTCTGTAGCTTGAGAGGATTGCCCTGGACGGTGAAGTCAAGGTCGCGGATGGTGAAACCGCTGATAATGTCGCGAATGGCGCCGCCGGTCAGGTACAGATTCATGCCCGCGGCGCGGGCCACGTCCTGAATCAGGCTGACCCCTCTGAGTTGATCCGGTGTCAGCCGGATTTCCATGGTGTAAATGTAATCAGCCATTCGCTTTAGAGCGCTTTCCAACTGCCGATGCTGCCGCGATGCGAGGGCCCCGGACAACGTGTCCCAAATGCCATTTCCACAAGATTTCCACAGGCTTAAACCCCAGGCACTGCCTTGACTTCCAAGGATGCGTGCAAGTGGCTTAATTCAAAGTACTTAGACAACCATGTTGACCCGCGATGAACTACAGAAAATAACACAACGTTAACGATTTGGCTACTGCCAAGGTGTATGCCGGGAGTTTTTTCGTGAAAGGTGCGACAATCCAACAGCGGGTTTCGATGAACCGGGCTTCGGGCTTCAGCCGTCGGGCTTCGGCTCAAAACTGTAAGCGATTCTGATTTGAAACGCGGGTGCCCCATGTCTCGCTGCTTTTGGGAGACATGGGGATTTTTCCCAATACCTCCACCTTCGAGGAAGCCGGGAGGGACTGCGCTTCGCCGAAGCCCGGAGCCCGATAGCCGAATGCCGATCCATGCCTTCCACGCACAAAAAAGTCGTCGTCCGCAAGATGGACCGGGACTCCGTCTCCGGCTATGTGGCTGCGCAATTTGTACAGGACGGCAAGCTAGAACTGCTTAACACCTCGGGCACGGTAATCAGCATCGACCTGCGGGAAATTAAAGGCGTGTATTTCGTGCGCGAGTTCGGAGATTCCGAATCGCTGACACGCAAGACGTTTACTTCCCGCCCGCGCTCCGAAGGCCTTTGGGTCCGCCTGCGCTTTAAGGACAACGAAATCCTCGAGGGTCTCATGCCCGCCGACCTCACACAAAACTTGGCGGAGGGATATCTCGTCAACCCTCCCGACCTGCGCTCGAACACGCAGCGCATCTTCGTCCCCCGGACCGCGCTAGAGTCGCTGACGGTGCTGGCCGTAATCGGCGCATCCCGCCGCCGTCGCCGCGACGCCGACGATCAGCGTCAAGTGCCGATGTTTGAGGAGTGACGTTTCCCCTTAAGGAATCCTTCCCGTCAAAGTGACGCAGCCTTTCCTCAAAGCTGCGTGGTGTACGATTTAGGCGTTTCCCTAAATCACCCCCATGAAACTTTCTGCCATTGCTGCCGCACTGCACGCGCGCCTTGAAAACGGCTCCCCGGACACCGAAATCACCGGCCTCAACGGGATCGAGCAGGCCGGGCCGGGAGAGCTCAGTTTTGTTTCGAATCCCAAGTACGGGGCCGCGGCGCGATCTACTAAGGCTTCCGCGGTGATCGTCGCCGAGGACTTCCCGGCCATCTCCACTGCCATGCTGCGCGCGAAAGATCCTTATCTTAGTTTTGCCTATGCCTTGGAACTCTTCCATAAGCCGCTGCAGTATGCGCCGGACGTGCACTCAACTGCGGTGGTGCATCCCACGGCCAAGATCGGACCGCACGCGCACATCGGCCCTTATGTGGTGATCGGCGAAAACGTCGAGATCGGCGAGCACGCGGTGTTGCTGGCGCACGTGGTGATTTATCGCGGAGTGAAAATTGGCGCGCACTTCTTCGCCCACGCCCACGCCGTGGTGCGGGAGAACTGCCGAGTAGGCAACCATGTGCTATTGCAGAACGGAGTGGTGGTCGGCTCCGACGGTTTTGGTTTCGCCAAGACCGCCGAAGGCCGCTGGCACAAGATTCCGCAGCCGGCTCCGGTGGTGATCGCAGACCATGTTGAGGTGCAGGCGAATTCCTGCATCGACCGCGCCAGCGTGGGCGAAACTCGCATCGGCCGCGGCGTGAAGATCGACAATCTGGTTCAGGTGGGCCACGGCTCAACCGTTGGAGATGATGCTTTACTGTGCTCGCAGGTGGGGCTGGCCGGCTCAACCGAAATTGGCGCGCGCGCCATTCTTACCGGACAAGTCGGTGTGGTCGGACACTGCAAAGTCGGCGACGACGCGATTGTCACTCCGCAAAGCGGAGTGGCGAACGATATTGCAGCCGGCGCGCTGGTAAGCGGCGCTCCCGCCGTGGATCACAAATTATGGTTGAAGTATTCCGCGATTCTGCCCAAGCTGCCGGAAATGGCGCGGGCACTGCGGAAGAAAATTGGCTCAAGATGAGCTCGTGGCAGTGAACCGCCCCAGGTGCAAACTGGAGCCACGCCGAGCTCATCCAATTTCACTCATGCTCTGTGAGGTTGCCGAGTCATTCTCCGCCGCCTCGGCCTTTGCCTGGAATTCCTTTGGCAGCCCGCTATCGATTACCGCCCGTACTCTTTCCATCAAATTGTCGCGGCTGCCGAAATCTTTGGGTTCAATCGGCGGATGAAAAATCACCTGCACCAACCCAGGCTTAATGGCGAAGCGGGCCTTGGGCATGCAGTAGAACGTGCCGACAATCGACATGGGAACCACGGGCACTCCGCACTCCATCGCCAGATAAAACGGGCCCTTCTTGAAAGGCAGCAGCTTGCCATCGAAGGAGCGCTTACCCTCGACGTAAATGATCATGTTGAGGCGCTCCTGCTGCAACACCGCCTTCGCCGCTCTCACGGCCTCGATGCCCGCATCGCGATTGCCGCGGTCCACCGGCAGCATGGAGCCCATGCGCATGGCCTTGCCGAGAATCGGGAAGTTGAACAGTTCCTTCTTCACCAGGACCGAGGTGCGGCGCGGAATCAGCGGAGTCTGGATGGGCGGGTCCAGATTCGAAACGTGGTTGGTCATGAAAATGTAAGTGCGCGATTTGTCGAGTTGGTCGAGTCCCACGGTCTGCACGCGCACTCCGGTCAGCCACACGCCCCACCAGCACCCCCACATGAACATGCGGTAGAGCAGGCGAATGTCGCCGGTGATGAACGTCCAGGGAAAACCGACGAGCGCCGCTACGATTGCGGCCAGGCCCCAGAACGTCAGCATGACGATAGTGCGGATCATACTTGCTCAGACCTCTTGTCAGACTCCGGTTTCGTGAAGCACCGGTCAGCAAGACTCCGGTTCGTTGGATTCCGAGTTATGATACTCCGCGTTCCGAAATGCGGTTAACGAGTCGTTGTGGCGTCCGCTTCCGATTCACCTTTCAGCCAAACGGCGCGGCGGGCTCGCTGTTCGGCAGTCACGTTTTCCAGGTCCTTCACCTGGTACGACATCTCCTGGCGGCTGCCCACTTTCCATTTCAGCTCGCGCTCAGGGCCATGGCGTCCGCGAACTTTTATGGTGAGGGCGTCGCCGGGCGCGAGGCGCGCCAACTCCTGGCGCGAATCTTGCGCCGCCGTTCTGCCCTGGATTTCGAGGATGATGTCTCCCACCTGCAGGCCGGCGCGTTCGGCGTCACTAGCTGGGGTGACTGCGCCCACGGACATGGGCCCGTCGAAATTCCGTGACGCGATAAAACCCGCGTCGGGCACGGTGTTTGACTGCTGCATCACTTTGAGCCCGACGCTGCGGAAAAAATCGTCCCAGGGAATCTCTTCGGTTCCAGCCACATACCTGATAAAGAATGACGACAGGTTCGTGTGGCTTACGGCTTCGGCCGCCTCGCGCACACCGTCGGAATCCGGAAAGAAGCGGCCTTTCCTGGCATAGTTCTGGTTCATCCACTGCAACAACTCGCGCAGGGATGCCCGGTCGTGGCTGGCATCGCGGATGGCGAGATCGAGCATAACCCCGAGCAATTCGCCTTTGTTGTAATAAGAAATGCTGCGCTCGGGACGGCGGTAATAAGGGTCGCCCTCGAGCCATGCATCCAGGCTGGAGTCTTCCGCCGACTGCGTGAGATGCGCAGGTCGCTGCTCGAGTTCAGTGATTTCGTCGCCCAAACGTTCGAGATAGCGCTTCTCATCGAGCAAACCGGCGCGCAGCTGGATGACGCCCTCGGCGGTGCTGGTCACGCCTTCGCTGAACCAGAGCGCGCGCGTGTAAGTTTCCTTGGTGTAGTCCACCGGCTCGAGCGTGCTGGGGCGAATACGTTTCACGTTCCAGAGATGAAAAAATTCGTGCGCGGTGAGGCCGGGCAAAGCGTCGGCGCGGCGGGCCAGCGTGTCGGCGTTCAAATCGATCGCTGTCGAGTAGGCGTGCTCCATGCCTCCGCCGCCGGGGCCGCGCGGAAAATGGAAAAGAAACATATAGGAGTCGAAGGGGCGGTCGTTCATCCAACTGGTAGCCGCGACGACGATCTTGTGCAAGTCGCCGGCGATTTGCGCCATGTCATAGTCGGCTGGTTCGGCGTCGACGACCACGCGGTAGTGGCCGCCGCCCTCGTCGAAATCCGATTCCTGAAAATTTCCCATCTCCACCGGAGAATCCACCAGCCGGTCATAATTTTCGGCGCCGAATCGCCCGTCGGGCAGGGACGCGAGCGGCGTCGCGATGTGCCACGCTTCGGGCACGTGGTTGAAACGGACGGCCATGCTTTGGTTGCGGGCGTCCAGAGGATACATCAGAACCTGCGCAAGATTCAGAAACGCGTGGTGCGTATTGACCTGCGCGCCGAACGGACCGAACGAATCGACGAAGATCTGGTATTCCACGATCGCTCCGCCTTGGGCCCCGGTGATTTCCCAAAGACTCTTGTGCAACTCGCGCACGGGCAGCGGGCGGCCGGCACGGTCCTTGGCGCGCACCCAATTCACGTACTGGACAAAATCGCGCACCTGGTAGAGGGCATTCCACACAGGAAGCTGCAGTTCGCGATGCGCGGGACCCGCGGCAAGTAGAACTTCCACTTCGACCAGATGTTGGTCGGGTGCAGCGAGGGAGATGACGTAGTTTGTGGCAGCGTTCGCGATGGGGGATGGTGCCTGCGCGGCAGATGTTCCTGAGAACACGCAAACCGTCAACCAGATCGCGATGAGGCACAGCGATAGGGATCGAGGAACTGTGATCCGAAGTGGAGCATCGGATACGGGTTTCTGCCGGCGCCGGCGCAGACCCAGATTCCTCGCTCGGCGCGGAATGACAAGCCGCATTTTATGCAGACTCCAAAGAATCTTCATCTCTTCCCCACTCGATTCGTCGAACTGTTCTCTCCCGCCAGCGTCCGTAATTTTGCCGGCAGCTTTTCATAGATTCCGCCGAACCCACCGTTGGAGAGAATCGCGACTACGTCTCCGCCACGCATCTCCGGGGCGATGGTCTCGACAATCGCATCGGCATCTTCGACAAGGCGCGCACGGCGGCCAGTGATCTTGATCTCGGCCGCGAGCGCCGGCAACTCCAGGCGCTCGTTTTCCGGCACCGCCTCGGAGCGGAAGACTCCCGCCACAATCACTTCATCAGCCAGCGCCAAGCTGCGCGCCAAATCACTCTGCAACACGCGGCGCCGCAAAGTGTTCGAGCGAGGCTCGAGAATCGCCCACAGCCGCGCTCCGGGATAACGCGCGCGCAACGCCTTCAGCGTCCCGGCAATCGCAGTGGGATGATGGGCGAAATCGTCGATCACGGTAATCCCGTTGACCTGTGCCTTCACCTCCAACCGCCGTTTCACGCTCTTGAAAGTTTTCAGCGCGGCCGCAATGTCTTCTTTCGATATGCCGCACGACGCTGCCAGCGCGGCACTAGCGGTGGCGTTCCACACGTTGTATTCGCCGGCCAGCGCGAACTCCAAATCCGCCCAATGACTGCCTTCATGCAGCACCGACCATACAGTTCGCTGCGGCTCCAGACGAAGATTGGCGACTCTCCATCCCGAGTTTCTGCCTGCACCGTACCGTTCGACGGGGCAGAACGCCTTGCGCAAACAGCGCTCCAGACTGGCACTTTCAGTCGCCTCGCCTGCGACGCCGTCAAACGCCACGATGCGTCCGCGGCGCGGAATCAAATTCACCAGGCGCTTGAACGCGGTCTCCACAGCTTCGAGATCTTTGTAGATATCGGCGTGGTCGAATTCCACCGAAGTCAGAATCACCGAGTCGGGAAAATAGTGCAGAAATTTCGGCCCCTTGTCGAAGAACGCCGTGTCGTACTCGTCGCCCTCCAGGATGAAATATTTTCCCTCCCCCAGATGAAAACTCGACCCGAAATTCTCGGCTATGCCGCCGATCAGAAATGATGGCTGCAGGCCCGCGCTATGAAAAATCCAAGCCAGCATCGAAGTCGTTGTGGTCTTGCCGTGAGTCCCTGCGACGACCAGCACTTCCTTGCCCCGCAGAAACTCGTCATGCAAAAGCTGTGGTAGTGAGCAAAATGGAATGCGCTCGTCCAGCACGTGTTCGAGTTCCGCGTTGCCGCGGGAAATCGCATTCCCCACCACCACCAGATCAGGCGGCGGCTGCAGATTCTGTGCGGCAAACGGCTGCGCCACAGGGATCTCCAACTCGCGCAAGAAATCCGACATCGGTGGATACGCCGCCGCGTCCGATCCGGTCACGCGAAAGCCGCGCTGCTTCAGCATTCCCGCGAGCGCGGCCATAGCAGTCCCGCAGATGCCGATCAAATGAATGTGTTTCTTCTCGTTCATTACCGTGAAAATCCGCGGTCAAGCTCCTACGGCAGCGTCGCGGCTTCCAGGATTTCCAGACTCACGTGTCCGCCGCGCACTGTTAATTCCGCGCGCACTCCGAATGGCAGCGTAATGTTCGCGCCCGTCACATGCCCCGACCGCAGACCATAAGCTACCGGAACTCCCATCTCGCCGACCGTTCGCAGAACAACCTCCTGCAGTGTGTACCCCTGGTTCGAGTTCTGCACGCAGTCCAGCATCTCGCCGAAAATGATTCCACGTACTCCGTCGAGTTTGCCCGCGAGCTTCAACTGCATGAGCATGCGGTCAATCTGATAAGGCTTGGCCGCGAAATCCTCTAAAAATAAAATCGTGCCGTCGGTCTTGATCTCGTAAGGCGTGCCCAAAGACGCTACCAGAATCGAGAGACAGCCGCCGTAAAGAATTCCCTCAGACAGACCCTGAACCAGACCACTCACGCCAGAATCCGCGTCCAGATTCAGTTCCCAGGCAGTCGCGCCTGTCAGCGCCGATTGCCACGACGCCACCTCGACACCGCCAGCGCGCGCCCAATCCTTCGCGGACATCGGCCCATGGAAAGTTATCAGGTTCGCAGCATCCGCAAAGTAAGTGAGCAGAGTGGTGATGTCGCTGTAACCAATGAAAATCTTCGGATTCGCCTTAACCAGATTCAGATCGAGGGCCGGCAACAGATAATTCGCGCCATAGCCGCCGCGCGCGCAGAGAACCGCCCGCACTTCTTTCCGGGTAAACATTTCCTCCAACTCGCGGGTGCGTCGCTCCACCGATCCAGCGAAGTAAATATCCTGCTCGAAAATGGAATCGAGATAAAACGGATTGTATCCTGCACGCCGCAGTGCGTCGCAACCGGCTTCAAGTTCGCTGCGCTTGATATTGCTGGCGGGCGCCACGATGCCGACCGTGTCATCGGGCCGGAGAGCTGGCGGCTTGACGCGCGAAGCGTTTGACGGAGGCATGAAGGCAGAAAACCGTTCTACGGTTGACGAATCCGATCAGTACAAGATAAATCCTCGGCGACCTCAGCAGCCCAACCCTGCAGCTGGGAATCAGGCCTTGAGACCCAGCAAATATTCTCCCCGGCAAACCAACAGCGCCGGACCCCGGAGAAACACCTGATCATTTTCCCAGCGCACAGTCTGCGTCCCTCCTGGCGTGTGGATCTTCACCGGGGACTGAGCCTTGCCCGTGGCGATCGCCGCGACCGCACAGGCACAGGAGCCCGTTCCAGACGACTGCGTCTCCCCAACTCCACGCTCAAAGAAGCGAACCTGCACGTCATGCTGGCTTTCAACGATCACGAACTCAACGTTTACACCCTGCTTGAACTGGGCATCGCGCTGAATCTCCGCGCCTTGTTCACGCCAGTTCTCATCGAAGGCCGCAACCAACACAACGTAATGCGGATTCCCCATCGAGACTGGAACGCCCCGAACTTTATCCTTGCCGGAGCCGATCGCGATCTCCAATTCTTTTCCGACCTCGGCTTCGCCCATGGCCGTGTCGAACTCGTATACCGCCTCGCTGCGAGCGGTAAGGGTGCAAATTTTCAATCCCGCCCCGGTTTGAATATTGAGCGTTCTTTTGCCCCGCTCCGCGCACAAATAAGCCGCCACGCAGCGTGTCCCGTTGCCGGATATCTCTGCTGCAGAGCCACCGGCATTGATCAGCCGGATCTCCACATCCGCGATGGTATGCGGCAGCATCCACTCCACGCCGTCCGCTCCCACGCCCTCGTGCCGGTCGCAGATACGGCGGGTAAACGCGCTAATGTCTGCGGGAGTCAGCAATTGATCGATCGACGAATAATCGATCAAAAGAAAGTCATTGCCGCAGGCGCTGGCCTTTACGAACGGAATCACCGCGGGCCCCATGCTCACTCCAACTCCACCGGGCCCAACGAAGTCACACCCCGCAAAACCGCAGACGTTTTCAGGCGATGGAGCAGATCGTCCTGCTCCCGGCGGCATCCGCTCACGTCGAATTGCATCCGGACGTACTGCCCAGTGCTTCCGCTTATCACGTTCTGCATCATGCGATGTTCCCGCTCCAGGATGCGGTTGACCTCCTGGCTAATCTCTTCCACGCTTGCGCCTGTGACTTCGTAGCCTATCAGCAGCGTTTTCAAACTAAAAGTCAGCTCGAGGTGGCCGAGCGCAAACAGTGCAATCAGGACTGCGCCCGTGCCAAAAACTGCGGTCAGGTAGAAGCCGCCACCGGCTGCCATGCCCACTCCTGCTACCACGAACAATGTGGCCGCCGTGGTAAGCCCGGTGGTAAGCCCGCGGGTGTGGAGAATCGATCCTGCGCCGATAAACCCGATTCCCGGAATAATCTGCGCCGCAATGCGCGTGTGATCGCCCAGGTGTTCTACCGCCAGCGCATCCGACAGAATGGTGAACATCGCTGCGCCAAAGCAGATGAACAGGTTCGTGCGCAGCCCGGCCGGACGATGCCGCAATTCGCGCTCCAAGCCGATTAAGCCGCCGAGAATCGCCGCCACCGCCAGCCGGGCCATGGAATTGGCGACCATGCCGCTCGCCATCTCCTGGTGCAGCAAAGCGATGATATTCTGCCAGCTCATTGCCCGAGGCGGAGGGCCAACCAGCCCACGCGTGGCTGGATTTTATCACCGCAGCTCGCGGCTGCCGCCCGGGCACAGTTAACGCTGATGATTACCGCAGGCGGTAGAGCACGGCCTGCGGCTGGCCGGTGACTCTGATCACAACCAGCTCTTTGAAGTGGCGGCCCTGCACCGCCCGCTGCACCGCGTCTTCGTCAAAAGCCAGCGCGTAGTCGGCAAGCTCCGCGGGATTGGCCAACGTGCGCTCCCACAACCCGTCAGGATCATCCGGCCGCATCCAGACGCGATGATTGCCTTCGTTGATGGTGCGCCGCAGCGGAATTCCCGCCTTCTCTACCGCTCCCGGATGCCCGCCCAAATCCATCAACAGGGTTGCATTCGGAGGCAGCGCGTGCAGCCAGCCCGCGAGTTGGTTCTCGAGCGCGACTCGGCCGCGCATATTGATGGTCGCCTCGTTGTAGCAAACGGGTCCGGAGTTCCAGACGAATCCGTAACTGGCAGCCACCATCGCGAGCAATCCAAAAAGCATGGTACGCCGCCAGACTTTTGGCCATTGTTTCAATCGCACCACCGCGAGCGCCACAATCGCGACGGCCACCGCAAAGGCCGGCAGCAGTTGCAATCCGTAGCGCGCGTTGTAATGGGTGAAGGGCCACCACGCCGGAATGAAAATCGGCACGCCTCCATAAGCAATCGAGAGGGCATAGAACGGCACGGGAATCACCAGAAAAACCAGCGTCCATCGCGATCGCGACATGGCCAGGGGCGTTCCGTATTTCACCAGGATCACCGCGGCGGCAATCGCAAGCAAAATCCATACTCTTTGTAACCACTGGTTCTCCGCCAGGTTCGCCTCGGCGGCTTTCACAAAGTACAAACCAGCCACATAAAGGTTTCCCGTACCCGGATGACCCACCGATCCCGCGCTCTGCGTACGCTTCTCAATCGCCTTCGCCGAATACGGCCCGTTCTCAAACTCCAGCGGATTCCGATATACGATGCCGTTGTAAGCCAGCCAGAGCACCGGCGCGGATGCCGCGATCAGGAGAAATTTCGCCAGCGAAACATGAAGGTTATGTGGGGACAGCCGCCCCCGGCTGTCCAGCGGAGCGGCAGATCCGCTCCCACCACGACTCTGCCCACGTCGTTGCGCCCAGATCTCGAACCCAGCGCCGACCAGCAGTGCCACCGCCAAAAACCATCCGTCATACCGCGTAAAACAAGCCGCCGCCAGGCACAACCCGCACTTCGTCAACGCGCGCACATCCCCTCGCACAAACTCGCTGAAGTAAGCAACCGCCCACACGAAAAGCGCCAGATAAAGCGCCTCTCCCATGGCAGTGCTCTGCATGTAAATCAGATTCGGATTCGCGCCATAGACCGCGGCCGCCGTCCACCCCGCAACTCTCGCCGCCCCGCCGGGTTCACCTTCACGCGAAAAAACTCCCCGCACCAGACGGAAAATCCCAAGCACGCCGAGCACATACCCCACCATGGAAGGGATCGACCCTCCTACGCCTCGCTGCCACATTTCGTGCGAGATCAGAAACGGAATCATCAGCAAATGCGGCAGCGGCAGCCAGACCGTTCCCAGCTGCAACAGTCCCGGAGTTCTGGAATCGAAGACGCGCCGAGCAATGTTGATATGGGCCACGGCGTCGCCGTAAAGCAGCACTTCGCCGCGGCGGAAATAAAACAGAAAGGAAAAAACGGAAACCCAAACCGCGAGCCACGCGAGCACACGGACTTCAGCGTCCCAATGCCCGCTCGCGTCTGGCACTCGGGGAAGGGAGCGGCCTCCCGCCGTGCCGCTTCCGGCTGCCACAAGCCGAGCTCCAGCCCCTGACCGGTTTGGGGAGTTCCGCGATAGCTTGAAGCGCGAGGACTTCACGGATTCGAGGGGCCTCTGCTCACGCATTATTCCAGATGCATGAATCGAAATGCATCACGCCAGATGCGTCAATTCGCGGAACACCTCAAACCGCTCATCAATTTCTTCGCGGGTCAGCGACTGCAACCGCTCCGTGCCGAACCGCTCCACGGCAAACGACCCCATCACTCCGCCATAAAACAGAGCGCGCTTCAGCACCTCGCGGTTCAACTCTTCCTGCGAAGCGATGTAGCCCATGAATCCCCCGGCAAACGAATCGCCCGCGCCCGTCGGATCCTTTACTTCTTCGATGGGCAGAGTCGGGGCTCGAAACGGATGTTTCCCAATCCCAAATGCGCCGTCATGAAAAAAAATGGTCGCGCCGTATTCCCCATGCTTGATCACCAGCGCCTGCGGCCCCATGGCCAGCACCTTGTGCGCCGCCCGCGGCAAGTTGGTTTCGTGCGCCAGCATCTTTGTCTCCGTGTCGTTGATCAGCAGCACGTCCACCAGTTTCAAAGTCTCCGCGAGTTCCTGGGGAGTGCGCTGAATCCAGTAATTCATGGTGTCGCAGCCGGTCAGCCGCACCGCTTGCATCTTGCGCCGAACCTCGGCCTGCAATGTCGGTTGGATATTGGCCAGAAAAAGAAACTGGGTGTCTTCGTACTCTTTGGGAATGCGCGGCTGGAAGCTTTCGAAAACATTCAGGTCCGTGAAGTCAGTCTTCGCCTCGTTCAAGTTTTCGCTGTAGGTCCCGCCCCAGCGAAAGGTTTTGCCCGCGGCGCGCTCAATGCCCCGCATATCGATTCCCCGCTTCTTGAAAACCTGCTCCTGTGGTCCCCCGAAATCCTCACCCACCACCGCCACCATGCGCACTTGCGTAAAATAACTCGCAGCCAGTGCAAAATAGGTTGCTGCCCCGCCTAAAATATTTTTCACGCTGCCCGAAGGCGACGTCACCGTGTCATACGCAACCGAACCTACGACAAGAATGCTCATTATGAATGCCGGAATCCTCTCTTGAAATTAGGAGCCAGAGGCCAGAGGCCAGTGGCCAGTGGTCAGTGATCGGTGGTCAGTGGTCAGAACAAATGCACAAGGGCCATCCTGGTTTCCGAGATATTGGGCTGCTTGTCGCCGGTCACCAGCCACTGGCCACGGATCACTGCTCAGTGCTCACAGGCCACTGTTCTTCAAAATCAACCTCAGCTTCTTCTTCGTTGCCGCCGGAATCTTTCTTGGATCCGTCAGAATCGCATGGGCCAGCGCCGACCCGCACTGGCATGCGCGCTGACGCGGCATCGCCGCCACCGTCTCGCGCACCACTTTCGTCGCGTTCTCGGCATTCTTCAGCAACACGGCCACAATTTGATCCACCGTCACCGAGTCATGGCGCGGATGCCAGCAGTCATAATCCGTGACCATCGCCACCGTCACGTAGCACAGCTCGGCCTCGCGCGCCAGCTTCGCCTCCTGCAGGTTGGTCATGCCAATCACGTCCATGCCCAGCCCGCGATACACGTTCGACTCCGCCCGAGTAGAAAACTGCGGACCTTCCATGCACAAATAAGTTCCGCCGCGCTTCCCCACCACTCCAGCCCGCTTGCAAGCCGCTTCGACCACTCCAGCCAACTCCCCACATACCGGGTCGGCAAACGCAATGTGCGCCACCACTCCGCCGCCGAAAAAAGTATCCACGCGATGGCGGGTGCGATCGAAGAACTGATCAGGAATCACAAACTCCAGCGGCTTGTGCTCTTCCTTCAGCGAGCCCACCGCGGAAATCGAAACGATCCGCTCCACCCCAAGTTGTTTGAACCCGTGAATATTGGCGCGAAAATTTAATTCGCTCGGCAGAATGCGATGCCCGCGCCCATGCCGCGCCAGAAACACCACCTTGCGTCCTTCGAGCATGCCGCACACATAGGCGTCAGAAGGCGCGCCAAACGGCGTCCTTAGCCGCACTTCCTTTACCCGGCTAAGCCCCGGCATCGAATACAGCCCGCTGCCACCAATGATTCCAATTTCCGCCTGTGCCACCGCCCCCCCGAAAGATTTAAGAAAGGATCAAAGTCAAACCCGTGATTATACAGGAGAAGAATTTTCCCTCCGTGTCCCTCAGTGCCCTCCGTCGTAAAAGGTTTTCTCGTCGATCCGCAGATTCGTAGCCAGCCGCGAACCAATTACAATCTGAAAATGCGATTCCCCATTGCCCTCCTCGCTCTGACCCTTGCGGTCGCCGCTTTCGCCCAGCCTGAGCCCAAGTCCATCACCACCCCCATCACGCTCGACCACAACCGCGTGGTCATCGACGTTTATCTCCCGCTCCCGGACGGCACCACCAAACGCATTCGCGGATGGGTCGACAACGGCAATCCTGATCTCGAAATGTCGCGCCGCGCCGCCACGCTGCTGGGACTCAACGTCACCTGCGATGACAAAGCCTGCTCCGCACCCCCACCCGCGGGAATCATACTGGGCGCGGCCGACCGCGCCGGCATGAAGATTTCGCTCGAAAATATCAAGGAAGCGAAAATCCCGCTCAAGCCCGTCAGCGCCGCCACGGTGGTGTTCCCCGGCATGTCCGCCGAGATCAACCTGCCTGCCTCCGTGCTGCGCCACTACGATGTGCTCGTCGATTTCCCCGACCGCGAGTTCACCATCGCCCAACCCGGCACCCTCAAGTTCAAAGGCATCAGCAGCAAAGTGCTCATCAACGCCGAAAATGGACTGATCCAAGTTCCGAGCCAGATCGAGAACAAAAAATACAATCTCGCCCTCGACGTGGGCTCTTCAATCAGCTTCCTCTCGCAGGAACTCTCCGACAAACTCCTGGCCGCGCACCCTGACTTGCCGCACATGACCGGCGCCATCGGACAAGCCAACATGTGGGGATCGGACGACGAGCCCAAGTGGAAACTTCTCCGCCTGGACCGCCTACAATTTGGCCCGCTCTTTCTCACCGGAGTCGCGATCGTCGAACTTCCGAAAGATACGATGGACTTTTTTGAAAAACGCGCGGGCACTCCCATGGTGGGCATCCTGGGATCGAGTGCCCTGCTCAACTACCGCGTCGGCCTCGACTACGCCCACTCCACGGTTTACTTCGATATCGGCAGCACCTTCCGCGCGCCCGATTTCGATGTTGTTGGAGTCACTCTTCGCCCCGAAGATGACGGCCGCTTCACCGTGGCCGGTGTCGCCGATTTCGAAGGCAGATCATCGGTCCCCGGCGTTGAACCTGGCGATCATCTCGTCTCCGTCGATGGCGTCCCCGCTCCCGACTCCACCATGGGGCAAGTCTGGTCGGCGCTCGAAGGCACTCCCGGCCAGGAACGCAAACTCGTGGTAGAGCGCGACGGCAAAAAGTTCGACGTGGTCGCCCACGTCCAGCATTTCTTGGGAGAATCTCCAGAGCAGACAGACAAGAAAGGAAAGAGAAAGTAGTGCGGTATAGAACATGTGGGGGAGGCATAGAACATGTGGGGGAGGTATAGAACATGTGGGGACAGCCGCCCTCGGCTGTCCAGCCGGGCGAAGCCCGGCTCGGTAAGGGTCACTTCCCGAACACTTCCCTTTCCAGCATCTCCGTCGTATCCGCATCCAGGCTCTCGCTCACCAGCACGGTGTCGCCCTGCTCCTCGATCACGATCGTCCCTTCCTCGGTCTGAAAAATATGTTTCCCATGCAGCCCAGATTCCTCGCGCTCTCTGATCTGGTTGCCCGCGCTCTTCGGCACATCGGGATCTTTCCTTACGACCACGTGCTGGTACCGCTTCGCGAGCGACTGCGCATAAATTTCCCCAAACTCGGAAGCCTTCTCCGCGCTCGACCACCGCGAAACGTAGAGCAGTCCCAGCGGCGCAGCCGCATCCTCCTTCGCTCGCGCCGCGTAGTAATACCCGCCGCGCCACGCTGGATAGAGCTGCTTGGCCACTTTCTGGTTCGCATACTGCTCGATCAGCACCGCCACGTCGAATTCGCCCATCGCCCCGATATCGAACTTCTTATAATTCCTGAAGTCCTGCTTGAAATTTGGCACCGGCATGGGCTCAATTTGTTCTCCCGAAAGATACGTCTCCGGCTGCATGATCTGCCGCGTGGTATGCGGCGGATTCGCCAGCACCCCGGCAAACGCCTTCTCCTTGCCGCCCTTCCGCAGCAACTTGATTTCGAATTCCAAGCCATAGCGGTAAGGAAACGTCAGCGATTCCTTCAGAAAAATCGGCGCGTCGCGGAACACGCTGGAATCGGACGTGCCATTGGTCATGGTTGATTCCATCTCGTCCACCAGATCGGGAGAATCCACAATCGAACGCCCCACCGGAGCCAGCGCGTATTCCAGCATCACCGCCTCGGCCTGCCCTTCCACCACAGCCTGGCGCGCGTTATCGACTTCGTCGTTTTCAATATCGGCGGACGTCGGATTCCGGCGCGACTCCGCCAGATCTTTTTCGCCTTTATCCATCCACCTGTTCAGATTCACCGACTGATCCTGCAGCGCATGCGTCAACTCGTGCGCCATGACCGGCTCCTGCTCCTCCACCGGAACCCAATCCAACAGGTGTACCGTCTTCGTCTTCGGATCGTAATAACCCGCCACTTGCTCGCGCAGCAAATCGACCAGCAACTTTTCCAGATCAAAGTCGCGCGGCAGCAGCCCAAACTTTTTCAGCACCAGCTCCGACCGCCGCAGCCGCTGCGTATCTTTATCGTCCTTGTTCTTGGTGAGATAGGAGACCACTTCTTCCCGGCTGGTCAGCTTGCGCTTCACTTCCTTTTTCACCGGCAGTCCGGTCTCCTTACTGTCAAAAGCCAGAATCTCGTCGACCGAATGAAAAAGTTCCTCCGCCTGCCGCGGCGTAATCTTGGTTTCTTCCTTCGGCGGCACTGGCGCGGTGTTTTGATTTTGATCTGGTTTTTGACTCTGATCTTGGGCCGGATCCGCCTGACCTCGTGTGGCTGCGGGCGCCTCGCCCGCGAGCTCTTGATCCCAGACCTCGGCAGTGGCAGCGACAGCGAGCGCCCCGGTCACCAGCAACCCAACCGCAAAAACCAGCCACAGAATCCCCGCGCGCCGCCCTTTAGCTTTATTCATTACGATTGAGTTTATACGTTCTCTTAAACTTTCCCCATGACCACTAAGCCCATCAATCTCTGGTCCTCTCCCGACCACGCCCGCGATTACCTCGAACGTGCCGATTCCATCTCGCACCGCACCGAAGGCGAGGCAGCCCTGCTCGAATTCATTCCTCTGGATTTCGATGGAACGGACTTCGATCGACAAACCCCGCTCCGCATCCTTGACCTCGGCACCGGCGACGGACGCCTGCTCGCGCTGCTGAAGGAGCATCTTGCCCGGCGCGATCGCCCGCAGCCCGCAGCCCTGGCCATCGACTTCTCGCCCTCCATGCTGGAAGCCGCGGGCCAGCGCTTCGCTCGAGACTCGTCGGTGGC
>DATDGM010000129.1:0-76193 GCA_036522075.1 Candidatus Sulfotelmatobacter sp. | reverse complement strand
ATGCTGGTCACGGCGTGGACGATTGGTTCCATCGACTTCAGCGCGGGCCAGATTCGCACTGGCTTTACGGTGCTTGCCCTGGTCTCGGATGACGAGCTTCGCCGCCTGGTGCGCGAAACCAGCCGCGAGTTGCAGAAGATTGAGCCCGATGCCCTGCGAAAGGATTTTCTGGCGATTGTCGCGACCTCGAATGAGGAAGCGTTGGCGGCGTCTACGGAACAAGCTACCGGTGCGGAGCCGGGCCAAAAGGTTGCGGGCGGCAAGACGCCGAACCTCGATCAATACACTGTCAACCTCACCGAGAACGCGCGCATGGGCAAGATAGATCCGGTGCTCGGCAGAGACTTCGAGATCCGCCAGATCATCGACATTTTGACTCGCCGCCGGCAGAATAATCCCATCCTTACGGGTGAAGCGGGCGTGGGAAAAACCGCCGTGGTGGAAGGTTTCGCGCTGCGCGTGGCGCAGGGCGATGTTCCGCCGCCCTTGCGGAATGTAATGGTTCGCACTCTGGACCTGGCGTTGCTGCAGGCCGGCGCCGGAGTGAAGGGCGAGTTTGAAAATCGGCTGAAGGGATTGATTCAGGAGGTGAAAGCCTCGCCGATCCCCATCATTCTTTTTATCGACGAAGCTCACACCATGATCGGAGCGGGGGGCCAGGCCGGGCAGAACGATGCGGCCAACCTGCTGAAGCCTGCGCTCGCCCGCGGCGAGCTGCGCACGATCGCGGCCACCACATGGTCGGAATATAAGAAATATTTCGAGAAGGATCCCGCCCTGGCCCGGCGCTTCCAGGTTGTAAAAGTGGAGGAGCCTTCCGAGGCGCAGTGCATGGTCATGATGCGCGGAATCGTCGCGTCGCTCGAGAAGCACCACAAGGTGCGCATTCTCGACGAAGCTGTGGCGGCCGGCGTGCGCCTGTCCAATCGTTACCTGGCGGGGCGGCAACTTCCTGACAAGGCAGTCAGCGTGCTCGATACAGCCTGCGCGCGGCTTTCGCTCGGGCAAAATGCAACCCCTGCCGCGATCGAGGATTGCGTCCGCCTGTTGGATGACCTCGAAGTGCAGGATCGCGTTCTGCAGCGCGAAGTTGCGGTCGGAGCCGACCACAGCGAACGGCTAGAGCAGATTGAAAAGCAGAGAAGCGATGGGCAGTCGCGGCTTACCGCCATGCGCGAGCGCTGGGACAAAGAGCGTAACCTTGTCACAAGGATTCGCGACATCCGCTCTAAGTTAGAAGGTGAATCGCCTGCAGGCGGCAATGGCGCGGCAGCCGTAGCAGACCAGCCTCCCGGCGCGCCCGCCGCGGGGGGCGAGGCTACGGCGCCTGCTGCCGTGGCAACTGCGGGTATCGCTGGTGTTCAAGTCGAGCCGACGGCGACGGAACTGCGCACTCAGCTCGCTGAACTCGAAGGGCAACTTTCTGCGCTTCAAGGTGAGGCTGGCCTGATTCGAGTATGCGTGGACTCGCACATTGTTGGAGAAGTAATTTCCGGCTGGACCGGAATTCCGGTCGGTAAGATGATGAAGGACGAGATCACGACGATCTTGTCTCTGCAAAAACTGCTGGGCAATCGCGTCATCGGACAGCCTTATGCTCTGGAAGTGATCAGTCAGCGCATCGAGACTTCGCGCGCCAGCCTGGACGATCCCAACAAGCCGGTCGGCGTCTTTATGCTGGTGGGGCCGAGCGGCGTCGGCAAAACCGAAACCGCACTCGCGATTTCGGATCTGCTCTACGGCGGCGAGCACAACCTGGTCACCATTAATATGTCCGAATTTCAGGAATCGCACACCGTATCCACCTTGAAAGGTTCGCCCCCGGGATACGTGGGCTACGGTGAGGGCGGAGTGCTGACTGAGGCGGTGCGGCGGCGTCCCTACTCGGCCGTGTTGTTGGACGAAGTGGAGAAGGCCCATCCCGACGTCCTCGAATTGTTTTACCAGGTCTTCGACAAAGGAGTGATGGAAGACGGCGAAGGCCGCCAGATCGACTTCAAGAACAACATCATCATTCTGACCACGAACGCGTGCACCGACCAGATGATGAAGTTGTGCGCTGATCCAGAAACAGCGCCCAGTCCGCAAGCGCTGGTCACCGCGCTCAAGCCGGAGATGAACAAGATCTTCAAGCCGGCATTTCTGGGACGCATGGTGATCGTGCCCTACTATCCTGTGCGCGACGAGGCGCTGAAGAAGATTATTGTGCTCAAGCTGGGCAAGATTCAGCGGCGCATCCAGGAGAATCACAAAATCAGTTTGACTTATGAGGATGCGCTAATCGACGCAGTGGCGCGACGCTGCACCGAAGTGGAGAGCGGCGCACGCAACGTCGACAACATTCTGACCAACACCATGCTGCCAGACATTTCGCGCCTGATTCTGGGCCGGATGGCGGCAGGGGAGAAGCTGGGAGCAATCCACATGGGGATTGGAGCGGACGGAGTGTTTACCTACAACTAAGGCCAAGCGCTTTCGGAGGACGGCTTGCGGCTTCGGAGGCGCGCCTTCGGCAGCCCAGCGTAGTAAGAGAAGATGCCAGACCACACTCAGGCCAACAAATCGATCGGCGTCAGCGTTGACGGAGTCGGCGATGACGACCTGCTCCTGAGGAGTTTTTCAGGAGTAGAGGGCATTTCGCGCCTGTTCAGCTTTCGCCTGGACCTGCTTTCGGAGAAATCCCGGGACACCATCTCGTTTCCGTCCATCATCGGAAAGAGCGTCACCATTCGGGTTAACGTTTCCGACGACGAAAAGCGTTACTTCAATGGTTATGTGAGCCGCTTTGCGGAGGGCGGGGCGGACGATTCGTTCATGCAGTATCAGATGGAAGTCGTTCCCTATCTCTGGTTCCTCACCCGCTACGCCGACTGCCGGATTTTTCAGAACATGACCGTCAAGGACATCATCCAGGATGTTTTTCAGAGGCGCGGGCTTACAGACTTCAAGATCCAAACGGTCGGATCCTTCCCTACGGAAGAGTATTGCGTGCAGTATCGCGAGACCGATTTCAACTTCGTGTCGCGCCTGATGGAAAAATACGGCATCTTCTATTTCTTCGAGCACACCGAGCATTCGCATAAACTCATTCTTGCCGATTCCGCCAGCGCGCATCCGGATGTGCCCACAGCCGGAGCAATGTCCTACTACGTCGGTGGCAAGGATGATGAGAAAGTTATCTCCGCCTGGCAAAGTGAGCAGCAGGCCCACTCCGGCAAGCACTCTTTGACCGATTACAACTTCACAACCCCCAGCACGAATCTTAAACAGTCCGAAACAACGGTGTTCACGGTAGGAGACAACAAAAAATGGGACGTTTACGACTATCCCGGCGAGTACCTCGAAAGCGGCGTCGGTAAAACTCTTACAAAAATTCGCATGGAGGAAACTGAGGCGACTCACTTCGTGGCCAGCGGTTCCGGTTCTTGCCGGGGATTCAACTCGGGCTACAAATTCGAACTCAAAGACCATCCCCGCGCCGCGGCGAACGGCAGCTATGTGCTGACTGAGGTCACGCATATGGCGAACGCGGGAGGCTATGGCAGTGATGCGGGAAGCTCGACCTACAACAACCACTTCACGTGTATTCCCGCGTCCCTTGACGATAAACCCATTACATTTCGCCCGCCACGGGTTACTCCCCGGCCGTTCGTTCAGGGCCCTCAGAGCGCACTCGTGGTCGGCAAGTCGGGAGAGGAGATCTGGGTCGACAAATACGGCCGCGTGAGAGTGCAGTTCTATTGGGACCGCGTAGGAGCCAACGACGAGAAGAGTTCCTGCTGGGTGCGAGTTTGTCAGCCTTGGGCGGGCAACGGTTGGGGAGCGATGTGGATTCCTCGGATTGGCCAGGAAGTGATGGTCAGCTTTGAAGAGGGCAACCCGGACCATCCTCTGATTATTGGACGCGTCTATAACGCGCAGCAAGTTGTGCCTTACACACTTCCCGATCACCAGACCGTGAGTACATTCAGGGGCAACAGTTCGAAGGGCGGCGGCAGCAATCCGAATGAAATTCGTTTCGAGGATAAAGCCGGCAGCGAGCAGTTATTCCTCAACGCCAAGAAAGACATGGACGTGCAAGTCATCAACGACGCGCGCGAATTCATCGGCGCCAATCGTAACCTTGTCGTGACCACCGACCAGAAAGAGTTAGTGCAGGGAAACAAGCACGGCCACGTTAAGGGCGATCACATGGAAAAGATTGAGGGCAGCATGTCGCTGCAAATCACCAATGATCAAAATGAAAGGGTGGCTGGCGCGTACTCGCTGGACGTTGGCAACGGGATCGAAATAAACGGCGGGCCAAGCATCCATCTCAAGGCCCAAAAAATTATCCTTGAGGCCGACACGGAGATTTCATTGGTGGTCGGAGGAAGCTTCATTGATATTGGCCCCGCGCAGTTGGCGATCAAAGGAGCCATGGTGTTGATTAATAGCGGCGGCTCGGCGGGCAGTGGTGGCAGCCCAACGAAACCGACAGCTCCGACCGATCCCGATAAAGCCGACACTGGCGCTAACTTTAAGAAGTCGTAATCAGAAAGGCCAGCCACGACCTTTGGAGGTGTTCAGATGGCGATGCAGGTTTGCATGGGCGCCAACATGATGTGCACTTTTGGGGCAGCGCCCAGTTCGCTCGTGGTTCTTCCGACGAACATGGTCCAGACCAACGAGGTTCCGGACGCCAACATCATGGATCACATTCCGATGGTGAACATTATGCCTTTCGGCATGTGCAGCTCCCCATCGAATCCAACCGTGGCAGCTGCCACTACGGCTGCGTTGGGCGTTCTCACTCCGATGCCCTGCATTCCGGCTACGCCGGCGCCATGGGTTCCGGGCGCCCCAACGGTGATGTTGGGCAACCAGCCGACGCTTGACGACACCTCGAAGCTGTTGTGCACCTGGGGCGGCCAGATCACGTTCGAAACACCGGGAGAGTTTACGGTAGAAGTGCCGTAGCCGGGGACCGCATGCATTGACATTTCATACTGCGCTACGTTGGCGGCCCGCGCCATTTGTGGGCGTCGACAACTGTTCGTGCCAGATTGGAAGCGCAGACGGTCTGGTCCCAAACCGGGCTGAATTCCCACTGAAAGACTCCCACATAGGCATCGTCCAACCCACAATTCACGTACAATCGTTGGGCTTCAAGTCCAACAAGGAAATCCGGCTTCATGGACGCCAACGAATACGACCTGGTCGTCATTGGCAGCGGCCCTGCAGGGCAGAAGAGCGCGATCTGCGCTGCCAAACTGCGCAAGAAAGTCGCCATCATTGACCGGAAGAGAACCATTGGCGGGGTCTGCGTCCACACTGGGACTATCCCCAGCAAGACCTTGCGCGAAGCCGTCCTCTACTTGAGCGGATTTCGACAGCGCACCTTCTACGGCCGCGGTTACGTATTGAAAGATCGCATCGCCATGTCCGATCTGGTTTTTCGGGCGCAGGCCGTGATGGCGCGCGAGATTGAAGTCATCAAAGCTCAGCTGCGCCGCAACCAGGTCACCACGATCGAGGGCGACGCCCGCTTCATGGATCCCCACACCCTCGAGGTCAAGACGGAGGAGGGCTCGCAGCTTCTGCGGGGCCATTACATCATGGTTGCGTGTGGAACGCGCCCCGCGCACAGTGCTGACATCCCCATCGACGGCAGGCGTATCTTCGATTCCGACGAGGTCCATTGCCTCGATGAAGTTCCGCGAGATCTTGTCGTGGTCGGGGCGGGCATTATCGGCCTCGAATTCGCTTCGATGTTCGCCGCTTTGGGAGTGAAAGTTACGCTCCTCGATCAGCGGCCGGTCCTGCTCGACTTTGTCGATCGGGAAATTGTGGAAAGCCTGGGCTTTCAATTGCGCCAGCTCGGTACCGTTTTCCGCCTGGGGGAAAAAGTCGTTTCGGTAGGTTACGATGCCGAGCGAGACCGCGTATTTGCCCGATTGGAAAGCGGTAAGAACGTCCATGGACAAGGACTTCTCTATGCAGTCGGTCGGCAGGCCAACAGCGATCAAGTGAACATCGAAGCAGCCGGATTAAAGACCGATGGCCGTGGCAAACTGATCGTCAACGAACATTTTCAAACCTCCGTGGACCACATTTACGCTGCCGGAGATGTCATCGGCTTCCCGGCCCTGGCCAGCACATCCATGGAGCAAGGCCGCCTAGCCAGTTGCCACATGTTTGGCAAACCCGGAAAGATGATTCCTAATCTCATCCCCTACGGCATCTATACGATTCCTGAAATTTCGATGGTTGGTTATACAGAAGAACAACTCACCAAGGACAAAGTCCCCTATGAAGTTGGCCTGGCTCGCTATGCCGAGTTAGCCAAAGGCCAGATGCTCGGGGATGAACAAGGTTTGTTGAAACTTCTGTTCGACCCCGAGAGTCTTAAGCTCCTGGGAGTGCATGTGATTGGCGATCGAGCCGCCGAAATTGTGCACATCGGTCAGGCCGTGCTTACCATGGGCGGCACGCTGGAATATTTCCGCGATACGGTTTTCAACTACCCGACCCTGGCCGAAGCGTATAAGGTTGCGGCGCTGGACGGACTGAACAAGCTCTAATACCCCCATAAACGCACACTATGACGAACGAGGAGATCCGGCTCTCCGAAGCCCGCGACCGAAAACGGCACTGGAAGCGCTGGGGCCCTTATCTGAGTGAACGGGGTTGGGGCACAGTGCGCGAAGACTACAGTGCCGACGGTAATGCCTGGGAATACTTTCCGCACGATCACGCGCGGTCGCGAGCTTACCGCTGGAATGAAGACGGACTCGCCGGAATCAGCGATCGCCGCCAGTTGATCTGCTTTGCACTGGCGTTGTGGAACGAGCACGATCCCATTCTCAAAGAACGCCTTTTCGGCCTGACTGGCAAAGAGGGAAATCACGGCGAAGATGTGAAGGAATGTTATTTCTATCTCGACAACACGCCGACACATTCCTATATGAAGTATCTGTACAAGTATCCGCAGGCTGCGTTCCCCTACGCGCAACTGGTGAAGGAAAATCGACGCCGCAGCAAGAGCGATCCCGAATACGAATTGCTGGACACAGGCATCTTCGATGAAAACCGGTATTTCGATGTGTTTGTCGAGTACGCAAAGGCGGATATCGAAGACATCCTTATTAAGATCACGGCCACGAACCGCGGCGCGGACACGGCACGCCTCCGGCTGCTGCCAACGGTTTGGTTCCGTAATCGATGGTCGTGGGGCGGCAGCGACCCGCGTCCCAGTCTGGGGCGCGCGGCCGGCGCGATCGAAATAGACCACTCTGCTTGCGCGATGCATTGGCTGCACTGCGAGGGTTCACCGGAAGTCTTATTCACTGAAAACGAAACCAACCGCCATCGGCTCTTCCGCGCGCCAGAGAGCGGATTGTGTAAGAAGGATGGAATTAACGACTACATCGTCAACGGGAATAAACAATCAGTCTCGGCCGAGCCTGCAGGCACGAAGGCGTCAGCCCATTACGCACTGGAACTCGGGGCAGGAGAAACTGTCAGCGTACGTCTGCGACTCACGAATCTCGAAGTCGCGCCGGCTGCAGCCTTCCATAACTTTGATGCTTGCGTTGCCACGCGCCAACACGAGGCGGACGAATTCTACGACACGATTATTCCTCCTTCTCTATCTCCTGACGCGAAGAACGTGATGCGCCAGGGCTTCGGCGGGTTGTTGTGGTCGAAACAGTTCTATCACTACGTGGTCAGAGAATGGCTGGACGGCGATCCGGGCAGCCCGCCTCCTCCAGCAGAACGGACCAACGGACGCAACCATGATTGGCCGCACCTCTATAACGCCGACGTAATCTCCATGCCGGACAAATGGGAATATCCCTGGTATGCGGCGTGGGATTTGGCGTTCCATTGCGTTTCGCTGGCGCTGGTCGATCCTGACTTCGCCAAGGAGCAGTTGGTGCTCATGCTCCGCGAATGGTATATGCATCCCAACGGCCAGTTCCCGGCCTACGAATGGGCCCTGGGAGACGTAAATCCGCCGGTGCACGCCTGGGCGGCGTGGCGCGTCTACAAGATCGACAAGAAACGTCATGGCCACGGGGACCGCGCGTTTCTTGTGCGCGTGTTCCACAAACTGCTGTTGAATTTCACCTGGTGGGTAAACCGCAAAGACGCCGATGGTATGAACATTTTTCAGGGCGGGTTTCTCGGCCTCGATAACATCGGAGTGTTCAACCGCAGCGATCCGCTCCCAACCGGCGGGCACATCGAACAATCTGACGGAACCAGCTGGATGGCGATGTATACGCTAAACCTGCTGGCGATCGCAATGGAGCTGGCCACGCAGGACCCCGCTTACGAAGATGTGGCCAGCAAATTCTGGGAGCACTTCATCTACATTGCCTACGCCATGAATCATCGCGGCCATGATGAGATGGGACTGTGGGATGGAAAGGATGGATTCTTCTACGACGTGTTGAAGTTTCCCGATGGCGGCCATTTTCCGGTCAAGGTTCGTTCCATGGTGGGGCTGATTCCTTTATTCGCCGTCGAAACCCTCGAGCCCGGATTGATGCAGCGCCTTCCCGGTTTCAAGAGGCGTATGGAGTGGTTCATCGACAACCGGCCAGACCTTACCGCGAACGTTGCGTCCATGCGGACCTGCGGAATGCAGGAACGAAGGCTGCTCTCCATCGTCGATGCTGATCAGCTCCAGCGAATTCTGCAAATCATGCTGGACGAACAGGAATTTCTGTCGCCTCACGGCATTCGCGCGCTTTCGCGCTTTCATCGCGATCATCCTTTCGTCATCACCTTTGACGGCAAAGAGCACCGTGTGGACTATGAACCCGGCGAATCCACCACCGGACTGTTTGGTGGCAATTCGAATTGGCGCGGGCCGGTGTGGTTCCCGATGAACTATCTGCTGATCGAGTCTCTGCAGAAGTTTCATCATTATTTTGGCGACGATCTCAAGGTAGAGTTCCCCTCCCGCTCCGGCAATATGCACACCCTTTCTGAAGTTGCGGCGGAAATCTCGCGGCGCCTCACCGGAATTTTTCTGCGCGACGAACAAGGCCGTCGTCCGGTGTACCGCGGCATGCCCAAGTTCGACAGCGATCCCCACTGGAGCGAACTGATCCTCTTCTACGAATATTTCCACGGCGACACGGGTCAGGGCCTGGGAGCGAGCCACCAGACCGGCTGGACCGCCTTGGCGGCCAAGCTGCTGCAACAGACTGGTGGCACGTCCAAGCCCGCGGTTCGAAACAATGAAGTCGGACAGGCGGTGCCGTCTTAACTACAATTCCAGCGAGCGAAAAGGATATTCGAGGACAAACCTGCATGCCACCATTCAATTTTGGAGAAATCAATATTGCAGTCGACGGCGAGACTTCGCACGCACGCCCTGAGCCAGATGCGCCGTTCCACGTTTTGCTGCTGGGTAATTTCAGCGGCCGTCGCGGCGGAAAGCAGTCTACCGCCGCAAAACCGATTCTGGTGGATCGCGACAATTTCGACGAAGTGCTGGCGGGATTGCAACCGGAGTTACGGCTGGATTTGGGGAATGAAGATCAGGTGACGCTACAGTTCACCGAGCTTGATGATTTTCATCCTGACCGCTTGTTCGAGCGCGTCAAAATGTTTCGCAAACTTCGCGAGATGCGGGCGCGACTCCAGGATCCTGACACGTTCGGCGAGGCTGCGGAAGAACTTGGTTTGCGGCAGGGGACCGATAAGCAGCGGCAAGCAAGGCAGGAAACGACTTCGGCTTCTCCGTTGGTTCTGGGCAATTTGCTCGACGACATGATCGAGCAGACCGAGGCCCGCGTCCAGAAGCGCGCTCCAGCCGAGGACGATCTGCAGAAATTTGTCCGCCAGGTTACGGAACCCCATCTTGTGGCAAGTGCAGACCCGCAGCAGGCCGAGATCCTCGCGCTGGTTGATCGCGCTTTGGGCAATCAGATGCGGGCGCTGTTGCATGTTCCAGAATTTCAGACGCTCGAAGCTGCCTGGAGAGCCGTCTTCCTGCTGGTGCGACGAGTCGAAACAGATGAACTGCTCAAGATCTATCTTCTCGATTTGTCCAAAGATGAATTGGCGGACCATTTGAATTCGTCGCCCGATCTGCGCTCGACGTGGTCTTATCGGATGTTGGCGGGAGACGCCGCGGGTTCTTCCCGCGCGGACCCATGGGCGGTAGTGGTCGGGAACTACACCTTCGGCGCGACGCGTGACGATGCCGAATTGCTAGGCAGGTTGGCGAAGATTGCCCACGCAGCAGAGGCTCCATTTTTAGCATCGGCCGAGTCATCTCTTTTAGGCTGCGAATCTTTTTCCACCACTCCCAATCCTAGTGATTGGATTTTGCGGGCCGGCAGCGAAGATGCTTCAGCGTGGTCGGCCTTGCGCGGTCTTCCCGAAGCCAACGCTGTGGGCCTGGCACTTCCACGTTTCCTGCTCCGCCTTCCCTACGGCAAGGAGACCGACCCGATCGAGTCGTTCGTCTTCGAAGAAATGCCCAAAGAACCTGAACACGAAGATTATCTTTGGGGCAATCCGGCGTTTGTGTGCGCGTTGCTGCTCGCCCAATCATTCAGCGAGTCAGGATGGGACTTGCGCGCTGGACAGCGGTCGGAACTGGACGGCCTGCCCGTTCATGTTTACAAGCGTGACGGAGATTCCGATGTGAGACCATGCGCCGAGACCCTGATGCCGATCCATACCGCGGAGCGAATTATGGAGAGCGGACTTATGCCGCTGGCTTCCATGAAGGGTCAAGACGCAGTGCGAGTTGTGCGATTTCAGTCGATCGCTCAACCGGTGCGGGCATTGGCTGGACGTTGGAGTCGATAGCCAAATCAGGCAACCATCGATCCAGGAAAGACAACCAATATTCAACAAAAAGGCCTGGCTATGACCTTGGTTACTTGCGGCGGCGTTACGGCGGAACGTAAGCTGCTGGCAGAGTTAGGAGTATATCCCGGACCGGCGACGCTGCGGGAATTAGTAAGCGCCGCAATCACGGTTCGACGAGTTGAAGATGTTTAGTCCCGATCAAATCAATACGCTTTTGCGTCTGGTGGACGCGGAGATCGAAGCAGAGATCGGACGCATATGCGCCATCCCTGTGACTCCCATAAAATACGAATCTCTACTCACGGCCCACGACGCGGAGTTCGCGAAACAGATCGGCATCGCACTGTCTTGTTGAGATCATCTCGGAACTGACGCCGCCAATCCGTTGCGCTCCCAAATATTAGTTAAAGAGCTTATATAGAAGATAAAAGCATTTGCTCGCGAAAATTCAGAGAGCACTCGAGTAAGCCCTTGCTGTGTCCCACAGCTGATTGCGAAGGCGATTGCCGCACTTTGACTTTCGGATGCTGACCTGCAACCTACCGAATCCCAAAGGGACCCTCGTGATTTATACAAGCAATCATAGGTAGGTCCCCGCGCATCGTGTCTGGCATTCGGCTCCCTGGTGTGCATTGGTTATTCCGTTTCTATCATTCGTAATCTTTGGAAGTGTGGTCGTCCCTGCCTGCATCCTTCTTTTCAACCCTGGCCACTCGCCTGCCCCTTGACTGCTCCGACAGCTGAACATCGCTGCGTTTGT
Source organism: Candidatus Sulfotelmatobacter sp. (assembly GCA_036522075.1). Classification (GTDB taxonomy): domain Bacteria; phylum Acidobacteriota; class Terriglobia; order Terriglobales; family Acidobacteriaceae; genus Sulfotelmatobacter. Next base: position 64,612 of record DATDGM010000129.1, on the reverse strand, counting down.
TGAAGGACGGAGACACTACAAGGAGAAACGATGATGATGACGATGATTAGCCCCTGTACACCATCCTCACAGATCGCCAAGGCATGGCAGTTGACCTCTAGATTCATCGTGGTACTGTTTGTGGTCTCCGGGTTCGTGCTCTCACTGTCTTCTTCCGGGTGGGCGCAATCGACGACTGGGACGGGCAGCATTCAAGGCACCGTGGCCGATCAAAGTGGGGCGGTGGTCGCCAACGCCAAGGTGATGGTCACGAACGAAGCGACAGCAGCCGTCATTCATCTCACCACTACCTCCGCGGGAAGCTACTCGACTGGGCCAATTCAGCCGGGGGACTATGTGGTGCGTGTTGAGGCCAAGGGCTTCAAAACGGTAACTTCCCCGATGACTGTCCAGGTCGGCAACACGTCGACTGGCAACATCCAGATGGTACTGGGGCAAGAGAGTCAAGTCGTTGAGGTTCAAGGAAGCGCAATCGGCGTCAACACCGAGCAAGCCACAGTGCAAGGCACGATCACTCTCACTCAGATTGAGAATCTTCCCGTCAACGGGCGCAATTTTCTCGATCTTGCGCAACTCGAGCCCGGCGTTCAAATTCAGGAGGGCAGCACTTTCGACCCGACCAAGAATGGCTTTTCCTCGATTTCGTTCGAAGGCCGCTTCGGTCGCACCGCAAGGATTGAGGTGGACGGAGTTGACGTTAGTGACGAGACCGTGGGAACGACGACCCAGAACATTCCAGCCAGTTCCATCCAGGAATTCCAACTGTCCCAGTCTTCACTCGATCTCTCAACTGAATTAACTTCTTCTGGCGCGGTAAACGTAACTACCCGATCCGGCGCCAACACAATGCATGGCGAGGCATTTGGGCTTTTCCGCGGAAACCAGCTAGCCGCGGCGCTGCCCGGACCCACGGCTCCACCGTTCCAGAGGGAACAGTTTGGTGGAAATCTGGGAGGCGCAATCATCAAAGATAAGCTCTTCTGGTTCCTCGACGGCGAACGGACCAAGCAAGATCTGACCGCCGCCCAGCCTTTTAGCGCTCCTTTTGACACGGTAAACACGACATTGGTGGAACCTTACCGCGAATTCATGTCAGATGAGCGCGTGGATTGGAACATCAAGAGCAGTACGCGGGCTTTCTATCGTTTCAATTTCGATCAAAACAGCGATATTCGCCCCTATGGTTCGGCCAGTTCCCTGCAGGGATTTAAGAACGCAGACCATACTGCGACTCATGCGGCCGGCCTCGATTTCAATACCGGCGCATACTCCCACAGCATCCGCTTCGAATATCTCAAGTTTCGCAATGGAATCGGAGACGGGACCTCAACCATCACCGCCGGCCCTGACAATCCCATCCCGGGATTAGGAATCAATATCGGCGCCCCGATCGCGGGGAGTTGCGTAATCAGCAAGGGCGGTGCGTATTGCGGAGGCCCGAACCTGCTTGCACCCCAGGAGACAATTCAAAGCGACCACCAGTTTAAGTACGACGGCAGCAGAGTCATCGGTAGACACATTCTCCGCTACGGCGCAACGTTCAATCATCTTCAGGGTGGCGGCTTGGCAGCCTTCTTTACCTTCCCACAGGCGGGCACGACCTTTACGGGGACTTCGGCTGATCCAACTTCCTACCCTGCGGACTGGGTCTTCCTCGGCAACGGCATTGGCTTCTCTACCGCTAAACCCTCCTTCAACTTCCCGGGCGGCGGCCTGGGACCCGACAATCGCTTCGAGACATATGTTGGGGATGCGTGGAAGGTCGTTCCGCGATTTACGGTCGCCTTAGGCTTGCACTACGTGCGTGACACCGGCCGAGTGGATAGTGACCTTGGTCCGCTGCCTGCTCTCAACGCGTGGGGCGCGGGACTGGGTAACCGGGTGCGCACTCCCAACGACAACTTCGGTCCGCAAGTTGGCTTTGCCTGGGACGCCACCGGCAACGGCAAGACTGTAATTCGCGCCGGCGGCGGCCTCTTCTTTGAAAACTCGATCTGGAACAACGTGCTCTTCGATAGCCCGGCAAGAATTCCGAAAGGCATCTTCTCCTACACCCCGCTGGTTTGCGCCGGTGGCGGAGCCGGCCCATTTAACTGGCCTGGGGGCAGTCCCGGAGCCATCGGCAGTTCGGTCGCCGGCGGAGCGGCCACTGTAACCAGCGCAAGTCAGGTCACGCCCAATTTCTGTGGCGGAACAATCTCGACTGTCGCGCCCCAGATCTTGGCACTTAGCCACGCCTTCGAATCTGCCGCAGCGGCCAATGTCGGTCTGCAACCGAACGGCAATTTCGTCGGTACATCGCTAAACGCCGGCAACATCAATGGGTTTGACCTGTTCGCTCCGAATTACCGCACACCGCGCTCGTGGGAATTGAATCTGGGCTTCCAGCACGAATTCCGTCCGGGAACCGTGCTAAGCGCCGACTACATTCGTAACATCGGCGAACACTTCTTGCTTGCCGTGGATGCGAATCACAGCGGAGCGGCGCGTTCCTTCAATCTTGCCAACGCGATCGCAGCGCGCGACAAGGCGCAGACCTCTCACGGTTGCGCCTCTGGCCCAAATCAGGCGGGGTGCATGCTGGCTAACGCTGGCGGGTTGGCAGGGGCCCAGGCGGCCTATTCCGGAGCCGGATTGGATTCCAACAACGCGGTCACCGGCGGCGCTCCTTGCCCCTTCTGTGCGTTTCCGGGTACAGATGGCGCTACGGGTGTGAACGATGGCGCGCTGGGCACTCTCGACTTGCTGCAGCCCGTGGGCCGATCTGTATACAGCGGGCTGCAGGTTAAATTGATTCAGCAGGTGAAGAGTCCCTTCCGCGGAGTGAAGGCGGTCAACTTCCAGGCTTCTTACTCCCTCTCCCGCTACGTCAGCCCGGTTCAGGATGGCGACTTCGTGAACCTGGCGATTAACAATGACAACCCATCTCAGTTCACTGGACCAAACGCCTTGGATCGCACCCATCAGTTCTCCTTCGGTGGAACCTTCGATCTACCCTTCTTCGCGAAGCTAAGCTTGATCGGGCACTTCTATAGCCCGCTGGCACAGAACCTCGCGCTGCCCCAATTGACGGGTGGTGGGGAGATTTTTGCCACCGATTGGCTGGGGGCTGGTATTGGTTCTGGAGAAGCCGGCTTGCCCGTCCCCGGCACGAACAATGGTTCGTTCGAGCGCGGAGTGAACATCGGTAACCTGCAAAACTTGATCAGCCACTACAACAACACATCCTCCGGTACGCTGACTCCTGCGGGCGCAGCAGTGGTGAACGGCGGAGTTATGTCGATGGCGGATATGACTACTTTGGGCTGGGTGATGCCTGCTCTGGGCCTGGTCCCGCCTGGGGCAGTAAATTTCCCATGGCTGAAGTCGCTGGACCTGAAGGCAGCGTGGCCGATTAAAATCGGCGAGCGTGTAACCATAGAACCCAGCGCCAGTATTTTCAACCTCTTCAACTTCGCTAATTCGTTCCTTCCCGGCAATTTACCTGGCACGGCAGTCGGGACTGTTGGTCCCTCGGACCCAGGCTGTGTTGCGGCCGGAAACTGTGCGGTGACTCCGCTGGCGGCGAGTTCAGTGGGGGGCGTGACGAATGCCAACCTTTTGCCGTACCGTGCCAGCTTTCAATCTGGAACCTACGCTCTGGGCGCTCCGCGGCAGTTTGAATTCGGCTTGAGCATCCGGTTCTAGCAAGCCCTGATTGCATTCCCCCGCCGTGGCGCCTGTGGCGCCACGGCTTTTTTGCAAGTTGGCGAAAGATGCTTCCGGTGTAGCGCGGCTCTCACAAGGCAAGTGATGTCCGTGTGCAGCAATTCCTTGTTGGTTTCCAATTCTCATAGTCAGAGCCTTCGCATCTACGAATTTGGATAGATGCCGCCCAGACTCCATCCAACTAACGTCTCCCAGTCTTCGACGATTTTCTCACCTCATGTAACTCCTCGTGAGTCTCATCCCAAGATTGAGTGCAGTGGTACCGACGGTGCGCACTCCGGGCTGACTGGGTGATGACCTGCTTCGTCTCTTTTGAAAGTGCGTAATCGACGCGCCTGATCGGTTAACGTGCGCCCAATTCGTACGAGCAATCGATCCGCTTTGCGTGCAACAAATCGCTTTGTTGATGTTCAGCTTCAGGAGGAAATACATGCAAGTCAGTTCCCTGTTCAGGTTCGTCGCGCTAACGATTCTTGGTACTTTAATCATTGGGGCCGCAGCCGGAGCGCAAGTAACCACTGGATCTCTCAGCGGCACCGTCGTCGATCCTTCCGGGGCCGTGATCGCCGACGCCACCGTGACGCTCACCAACGAAGGCAGCGGTGCGAAGCAACAGGCAACCACTTCCCCCACCGGTGCGTTTCGCTTTACCTTCCTTTCGGTGGCCAAGTATGACCTGGAGATCGGCAAAGCTGGCTTCCGCAACCTTAAGTCGTCCGGCATTGCAGTGGACGCGAACATTGAACGCACCCTTGGAGCGCTGAAGCTGGAGCTTGGCACAACCAGCGAGTCAGTCGAAGTTTCCTCAGCCGCGCCCCTGGTGGAAGCGGCGCAGGCGCAAGTCAGCACCGCCATTACAGGCGAGTCGCTACAAACCTTTGCCGGAGTTGGCGAGAACCAAGGCGCAGACTTCATGGCCTTGACCTTGCCAGGCGTAGCCGCTGCTCGGGACAACAATTTTTCTAACACCAACGGCGTCGGATTCACGGTAAATGGGATCCGCGGCCGAAACAATGACCAGCAGATTGACGGTCAGAACAACAACGACAATTCCGTGGCCGGACCTGCCCTGTTCCTCAGCGACATAGACTTTGTGAGTGAGTATCAGGCCACCACCAGCAACTTCGGCCCCGAATACGGCCGGAACTCAGGCTCGGTGATCAACCAGGTGACTAAGAACGGAACCAATCGCTGGCACGGAACCGTGTTCGGAAATGAAACCAACTCGGTGTTTACCAGCCTTACTAACTTCGAGAAAGACTTCGACGGAATCACAAAGCCTCCGCGCTTCAACCAGGAATTCACGGGAGGAAGCATCGGTGGTCCGCTTCTGAAGAACCGGGTGTTTATCTTCGGAGGCTTCGACAATCAAATCGATTCTTCGGGCGCCTTCTTCCCTACCGGGGCCCTGGTGCCGACTCCCAACGGGATTGGACAGCTGGCAAGTTGCTTCCCTGGAAGCGCCAGCGTCGCGGCGCTCTCCAATTTTGGTCCCTACGCCGTGGGCGGGTCGCCTACGGTTTCGGGCACCCCAACTATCGCGTATTTCGACAATGCGCCTGTAAACAATACTACCGACCCCGGTAACGGCGGGGTCCCGGCATGCGGATATGAACTGGCGGGCATTCAACGATTTCTTCCCAACGGCTTTCACATCTACGACTTTGTCACGCGACTGGACGTGCATGCCACCAATTCCGACTCCTTCTATGTCCGCTACCTATACCAGAAGGAAAACTTCTTCAATATCGCCGTGAGCGCTACTAGCAACGCAGCCGGATACCCTGTCGACGTTCCGTCGCTCAGTCAATCCGGTTTGATCGACTGGACCCATACCTTTAGCAACAGAATGCTCAACGAATTTCGCGTTGGTTACTCGCGCAACGCAGTGCAGTTCGGCGGTAACACGGTGGGCTCAGTTCCGCTTATGAGTAACGTTGCCAATACGATGACTTCCATTGGTTTCACCAGTTCCAGCCTTCTGGGCTTTGGGCCAGGCGCTGGTTTCCCAGAAGGCAGGGTCGTAAACTCCTATCAATTACAGGACAACTTCAGCTATACCAAAGGGCAACATCAGTTGAAATGGGGTGCCAACATCACCAACCAGAGATCTCCCAATGTTTTTCTTCCGGGCTATAACGGCATCTATGTTTTCAACGATTGGGGTTCCTACGCGGCGAACACGCCTTCGCAGACAACTCTTGATGAAGGCAATCCAGAGTATCCGTTCAAGGAATGGGATACGTTCCTGTATATCGGAGATGACTGGAAGGTCAAACACAATCTGACGTTAAACCTTGGGCTAACGTGGTCTTACCTGGGGCAGCCGGCAAACGTATTCCACCTGGAGACGGTGGCCCAGCAGACAGGGTCGAACCCCGTGTGGCTCAATTCCCTGCCGCTTTCCGCAACCACGTCCCCATCGCTTCCCGCGATTCACGATTTGTTTGGTCCCAGCATTGGATTTGCCTGGTCGCCCGATACGCCATTCACGCGTAACGGTAACACGGTCATTCGCGGCGGTTATCGCCTCACCTACGACCCCGCGTTCTACAACATCTTCCTGAACGACGCGACCACCTCGCCCGTGGTGCTGGGGCAGACTTTTACCGGATCCGGGCTTCCTGGCGTTCCTGGATCGCCCTTCGGACCTGCAGTTCGCGCAGCGTATGGCAGTTTGCTTCCTTTCGGCCAGCTGGATCCGCGGAACTCTCCTGAAGTCACGATTGATCCACACCTCAGTCCGGATAAGGTCCATGAGTGGTCGTTGGGCATCCAGCGCAACGTCACCAAGGATGCGGCTCTGGAAGTGCGGTACGTGGGCAATCACGGTGAGAACTTATTCCAAAGCATTAACGTCAATCCATTTATTGCAGGTCTTGCGTCCGTCTTCCCGAGTTATATTCCGGCGGGCGATACGCCTTGCCCTGCGGCCAGCGCGGTTGTTCCAGCTGCGGTGGGACGCGTAAACTGCAATACCGGGATCCAGTTGGAGGTGGGCAATAGCGGCTACTCCAACTACGATGGATTGCAGGCGGAATTTCGCACCAGCAACATTTTCCACCAGCTAACCCTGAGAACCAGTTACACCTGGAGCAAGACGATGGACAATGTCAGCGAAATCTTCAATAGCTTTGCTGGCGGCAACAGCGAAACTTACGCCCAGAACCCGCTCGACGTGAAGCGAGGGGAGTATGGCCTCTCCGGAATCGACTTCCCGCAAACCTGGACTCTCTCATTCGTCGAGGACCTTCCATTCATGCGGTCGCAGCGTGGCCTCCTCGGGCACATCGTCGGCGGCTGGGCGGTTTCTGGAACCTATATCCTCCAGTCCGGCCAGAACTATACACCTCAGCAGTTCGTAATCAACGCGTTCACATCTCCAATCGAGGACGTGGCCTTCAACCAGGCCTTCAACAACACCGTCCCAGATGTAGTACGCCCCTTTGTAGGCAGCACGCGTGCACCGGCGACCCAAGTGGGCATTTATGCAGCAGACGCCTGTGGTGTCTTTGGGGCCGGCTGCACTCTGCCTGCCAACCAATTGGTCAGTCTTAATGGCATAAACCATGGGATGATCAACCCGGTAACCAACGACCAAGTTCGCTTCATTGCCAATGGCGGCGAAGCTGAGTCGATCTTCGGTGTCCCTTTTGGCAACGTGCGGCGCAACAGCGTTCGCGACTACCAGACCAACAATAGTAACTTCACGCTGTTCAAGAACATCAAGGCTTGGGAGCGCGCGACCGTGCAGTGGCACATGACCGCGAATAACGTGTTCAACCATCCCAACTACGGCAACACCATCCCCGGCATTTCAACATTTATTGAAAATGCCGGTGTGCCGGGTGCCGGCGCCGCCTTTGCCGATCCCAAGGTGCAGTCGGATGCGAACCTCTCCTGCCCGGCGGGAGCCCGTTGCGTCTACTTTGGGCTGAAAGTGATTTACTAGGCAGGCCATTCGAAATCTGCTGCTTTCTTTTCCGGGGCCAATCAGAAATGATTGGCCCTATTTTTAGGTCGCCGGATGCTCTGATGATCACGACTTGCGCCGAAACTTCACCCGATCTTCGTGGCGCTTGCGTGGTTGCTGGTCCCGCTCGAAGCGGTGTCAATCCCCGTGCCGCGCTCGCGGGATAACAACGGTGCTATGTAAGCTGTGATGGATCATGGACAATCGGCAGAGAAAACAGGAGTGGGTGCGCCGGGCGTAAACCGCCACGTGCAAGATGTAATACAGCGGGCGGAGCATGAGCTTCGCCAATTAATCGACGAGCGAGCGGAAGTCACCAAGCGCATTGGCACCGTGAAGCAAACCATCGTCGGATTGGCGAATCTTTTCGGCGATGGCATTCTGGATGATGCCCTCTCAGACCTGATCGATCGCAAGAGCAGCTCTCGGCAGCCTGGAATAACCCGTGCATGCCGCAGAGTTCTGATGGAAGCCAGGCGGTCGATGAGTGCGCGCGATATCTGCGGTGAAATTCAACGAACCGCGCCCGCCTTGCTGGCTCGTCACAAAGATCCGATGGCTACGATTAACACGATTCTAAGCCGGCTTGTGGACTACGGAGAGGCGACGGTGTTGCCCGGAGATCGGGGACAACGCGCGTGGCTGTGGGCGGCCGAACGCAAAGGCGGATCAGCCACGGTGGGTGGGGAAGGCTCAGGCCCAACCACTTAATGGACTGCCCGCCGTCCGGCTGCTGCACCTCGTCATCACACATAACCTCGAGGACCTCCGCGGACTCCAATGTTTTCGGGGTCCCTGTCCCCGGTAGTAAGCTACACATCCCAACCTCGAAAGCGGGGACTGCTGCCGATCAGTCTGTTGGGCATGGAGCGGCGAATATGCAGCATCGGCGTGTGCGACATTGGGAGATGTGAGTCTCTGCGTGCCGTACCTGTTTCTGCACCACGACCGTGTTGCCGAACAGAGTTCTCCTCGAGTCACCGCAATATCAAGCGGCTAACGCTGACATTGGCTGTGATCTGCAGCTTGTGCCAGGTCGGTTTCGGCGGTGACATCGGTGACATCAGCGTGCGAGCAACCAACCGCTCGCGCCCACCCGCCGAGATTCCTTTCAAGGCCTACCAGGAATACCTGATCGTGATAGACGGGCGGATTGGGAGCCTCGAGCACCAGAACCTTTTGCTCGATACCGGATCGAACCCGAGCATGATCGACCGCAACGTTTCCGCAAGGCTGGGGCTGCACGGCGCCTCGCGCGCCCTATCACTGTTCAACAAGAGTGTTGCGTCGCAAAGCGTGACGCTTCCCGATCTTCAGTTTGGTCCCATGCGGCGGCATAATTGGCCGGTCATGGTCGCGGATTTTTCAGCGATTAGCCACGGTTTAGGAATTCGCATCGACGCCGTCATCGGGCTCGACGTGCTCGGTGGATCCAACTTCACCGTCGATTACGCAAAACGAAGAATCATCTTCGGGGCTTCCGTCGAGCACCATACCGTGCCTTTTTCAGCCGGCCCGCAGTTCATCACGGTGAATCTCAAGAGCGGCGGCCGGCAATTGCATCTGCTTCTGGATACAGGAACTCCACAGCTCGTGTTATTTGAAAACCGACTCCGCGGCATGGATTATCAGTGGACGGGCGCCATCGGAAGCGGTCAGAATGCTTCCGGCAAAATAGGCTTTGCGGCGGTGGTTCTGCCGCAGGCCAGAATTGGAGGCTTCGAAGTAGGGCCGCAGCGAGCGTCGGTGGTGACCAGCCAGCAAAGTATCGAAAATGACCTGGACGGCCTGATGGGCCTCGCCTGCCTCCGACCAAGACGCATCAGTTTTGATTTTGACCGGCAGTTGCTGGGTTGGAGCGACTGACGGGCGCAAGTTCACTCTCTTCGCTGCTGGCATCTGCCTTGCGAAGCGGGATACATACCCGGGCCGCCACTCCACCTTCAGGCAGGCCCAGCACTTCTATGCTTTGGTCCTGACCGTAAATCGTCTCCAGGCGCTCCCGCGTGACTCTCAAGCCCACACCGCCTAACGAGGTGTGGAGCGGCTCCCGAAATCCGGGCCCGTTGTCTCTCACTTCAATGTGGAGATCAGCGTCGTCCTGGGTGGAGGAGATGCGAATCTCACCCCCAGATGCCAATCGGGAAATTCCGTGTTTGATGGCATTATCCACCAGAGGCTGCAACAATAAGTGAGGAACACTGGCATCGAGAGTCTCTGGAGCCACGTCCATGGTCACCTTGAGTCTTTCTTCGAACCGCACCTTCTCGATCTCGATGTAGCAACTTACGAATTCCAGTTCACGGCTAAGGGAGGTCATTTGCGTGCCTGCGGTTTCCAGGCTTACCCGAAGCAAGTCGCCCAGCCGGGTAATCATTCGATCGGCTGCTTCAACATCAGTCAGCATCAGCGCGGAAATGGAGTTCAACGTATTGAATAGAAAATGCGGTTGTAGCTGGCTCTTGAGCGACTGCAGCCGCGCTTTCTCCAGCTGTGCCTGCAGCTGCGAGGTGCGCAACTCGCGCTCCCGGAATCGCTGGTAGTAAGACACAACGTGCGCAATCAATACAATCGGCAAGTAGGTAGTGACAATATCGTCCACTACATTGCCCAGAAATATTTTATTGAACATGAACCATTCGATTCGGAATCCGTGGGCTTGCGCGTCCCAAACTGCAGAAACCCAGTGCCGTAGGCGAGGATCCCAATAGGCGTATGGGGTCGCGCCCCGCAGCACGACCTGCGCAACCGTAAAAGCCACGCCGCCGGCCACCAGGATCAATGTATTTCTTAACCAGTTATTGCGCTGCAACTGGTAGCGAGTCGCCAGGCCAAAGACCAACGGAGTGAGCGGAACGTAAGTGAGAACCTGGCTCGAAACCATTGCCAGAACATTCAGGAATGTCATCGACTGGCCGGTCGAGCGGTACATTTCATAGACCGTGATGGCGTACGCCAAATCAACAAACGTCCAGACTCCAAAGCTCAGGACCCAGATAATCCATGCGCGCACCGTTCCGGGCGCGCTGCCGTTTCCGGTGTCATAATCTTTAAGAAGCACGTTACGTCGCGGCCGGCGAACCAACTCGCCTCCGCAATGCAAACAGATGCCGTGCATGTTCGAGGTGCAGATGGGACAGAACGTACATTCGTACGAGCACACGTATGCAGTGTTTTCAGCCGGCAGCGCGAGCCCGCACGCTTCGCAGTTGGTCTTCACGTAATTTTCCTGGCAGAATTCGTTTGCGACGTCGGCATACCGACCTGGCAATCCACGGTAGTCAAGTCATTCATTCGCTCCATGATGGCCTAACTCGCAGCAGAGAGCAATCAAGATCGATAGCACCGCACAACCTATTTTTTATCCCGAAAAAGCAGATGTTAGTCCCGCGAAATCGACCGTTAGTCCCTCTTCCCATATTCAGTGTGATTAAGCTTGGGTTGGCTTTCTTGCGAGGCGGTCGAAACGGAGCTCGGTCGGTAAGGATGGCGCGATGCTAAGAATCAAGCCTAGCGTTCGAGGTTTCCTTCATCGGCTGGAGAGATTCGTTGCCACAGAACCTGCAGGCCACTCCTAAAACACTGAATCTCGCCGCTCTCGTACATCACGCCGAGGCTTCGCGTGATCTGGATGTGTGGACACTCCGACTCGGAAAAGGTAAAAGATCCTCTGCGATCAATGCGCGAAAGAATCTCATCCGTTGAAGCGGATCCAACTTCCATCAGTGCGATTCGGCAAGCGCGGCTCAAGCCGGCCAGTTGATGGCTCAACCGGCCCCGCAATTGGGACCGCGATCGCCGTGCGCTATGTTCCCGCGTCGGCGTGCCGTTGTGGAACTCTCGCTCTCCGCTGGGTTCGACTGCATTTGGTATTCCCGCATTGTGCTCAGCGGCGGCGGTCGAGACCCAGCCCGCATTTGCCGCAGTGTTGGTTGCGAGCTCCTGCAATCCCTGAACTACATGGTGCAGGCACCGAATGCGCCGATTGATTTCGCGGCGTCTCTTCAGCAGAGCCAGCGCTTTCGCGTGTACGCGCAACAGCGTCTCGGAAACCGCGCCTTCGGTCATCGTCAGCGATTTTTGTCGTCCAGCTCGCATCGCGCTTTATACATTTGACGCTGTCGGCAATGAGCCTGGTTAGCTTGCAGGGACCAACAACGATTTATCGGGGACGTATCCGGGCGATTTCGACCTACGTACATCTGGCGTCGATCTGAACCTGGCTGAATGACCTCCTACTCTCCGAATCTTTGAAGATCATGGAGCGCGGCCAACCGCTGTTTCAGAGTCGAACCCCATTTTTTATCCCTGCGCAAAGACTGTTTGTTGAAGTTTCTCTGGTGTCCGTCCCACCATCGCTTCTCCCTGACCAAGCCGTGGTAACAATTAGTTGTTCCCGCTCGGCGTTCATTTTGTTTGTTGCATTTAAAAGTTTGCCAATGAGCACGCAAACACTATTCAGGGGCTCTTCACGCGAGGCAGGCGCGCTCACCCATGCATCTTCGGGCGTCGCCTCGGACCACCTTGAACAGGTGATGGGGCGGATTCAACAGGAGCTGCGCGTTCTCAGGATGGAACGTGCGGCGATCGCCCAGAGAATCGGACTAATCAAGACTACGATCGTGGGCCTGACAGAAATGTTCGGCGCGGGCGTGGCCGGCGAATCGGCGCGTAGCGCATTTACGACGGAGCCTGCCAAACGCTGCCGCAAACACGGACTCACGGATGCGTGCCGTCACTCGTTGCTAGAAACCTCTGTGCCACAAACTTTAAAACAAATTCACGGGCGCATCCAGGAACGCTGTCCTGCGCTTTTGGCACACCACAAATACCCAATGGCGATCGTACAAATGATGTTGAGGCGTCTTGTTATGTATGGCGAGGCTGACGAAATCGACCATGGAAGGGGATTGCGCGCGTGGAAGTCCACATCTGTTGAGCCGAGATAATCGCCCCGGCAAAGCATTTCTACTTTCTACACACCTCCCAATTCTCATATCGGTCACGCAGGGACTGTGACATCTCTCACCGGGACAAGAAAAGTTTTGGCTGGGACGGCAAGTTGACTCTGCGGGACCAGCGACTCGTCTTCGGCCTTCTCTCTTCAACAACTACTGACAACCATTTTCGTCCTGTCACGTCTATTGAACAGTTGAGCGAGTGGGAGTGACCAATGATCCCAGATTCAGTTGTTGCGTCGGCTCAGGACCAACCGTTAGACACGATTGTGCGTACTGTGATTGCTGACGACGAGCGCCTGGCACGCCAGAAACTCCTGCTTCTGCTCGAGTCAGAACCGCTGGTAAAAGTGGTCGCAGAGTGCCAGGATGGCAGGCAAACAGTATCCGCGATCCGCAGTTTCCGCCCCGACATGTTGCTGCTAGATATCCAGATGCCGGATCTGGATGGGTTCCAGGTGTTGAGCGAAATTCCTCCAGACGATCTTCCCGTTGTGATTTTTACCTCGGCTTATGATCAGTATGCGATTCGGGCATTTGAGGCCAATGCGCTTGACTATCTGTTGAAGCCTTTCGATCAGGAGCGCCTGCATCAAGCTGTGGAGAGGGCTCGGTCTGAATTACGCAAACAACGCGACCGCGAAATCACGAACCGCATTCTCAGTCTGCTGTCGCAAGTCAGATCGGTTCCGCCGTCCGCGCCGGAATTGGATAGCCGTCTCGTCATCAAGGCCAATGGACGCGTCATATTCCTCGACTTAGACAGCATCGAGTGGGTCGAAGCTGCGGCCAACTATGTGCGTTTGAACGTGGGTAAGGAAAGCTATCTTTTTCGCGAGACCATCAGCCGGATCTCCGAACGCCTGGACGTGACTCACTTCGTCCGCATCCATCGCTCTACGATCGTTAATGTTCGCAAGATCAAAGAACTGATCCCGGTTAACAGCGGGGAGTACGTAGTTGTTCTCAAGAGCGGGAGAGAACTTTCCTGCAGCCGTGGTTACCGTGCCGCCCTGCAACAGATCGTCGAGAAAAGTTCTTGAGTCGCGAACCTCTTGCGACTGCCCTCCCTTTTGCGCGGAGCCTTGCGCCCGCATGAATCCTGTTTCTGCGCTGTGTCACGCGGGCATCGCATGGGGCGGCGCAATCATCTAATCAAATGTCTCTGCTTCGCATACTTTTTAAAGGAGAACATTTGATATGAAGTATCTGATGAAAAGCCTCCGCTATCTGGCACTTCTCTCAACCTTTACCTTGATGTGCTCGCTGTGCGCGTTAGCGCGGGACAAGGACCAACATTCGGTAACCATTCCTAATCCGGTGCACGTGGGCATCACACACCTCAAAGCTGGCGATTACAAAGTAGAGTGGCAGGGAGCGGGCCCGTCGGTCCAGGTGATGTTTCTACAGGACGGAAAGACTGTGGCCACTGTGCCCGCGAAGCTGAAGAGCAACGATACCCGAGTAGTGCAGGACGACATCGTGGTCCATACCGCACAGAACGCGAACAGCCTGCAGGAGATCGATTTCGCCCACTCGAGGGAAGCGTTGGTTTTTACGCAGGGAGGAATGTGATCATTCTGTCCCGCACTCCCAGAATAGGCGACTGTCCGGACATTGAAGGCCAGGCGCAAGAATGGCATTATCTTTGGCTCTGAGGCTCTGAGTGCGTGAAGAGATGGCCGCGAAGTAATCCATCTCTTCACAAACCACTTTTTGAGATCGAGAGTCGGACGGGCGCAGTATCGGTTCAGCCGACCTCGTGCCTGCACATCTTCAATCGGGGTTCATGAAGCCTGCGAGGCAAGCGGCTCCGCAACCTTTGACTCTTCCTGAATCGCTTCCGTGTGCACAAAAGGAGGAACTGGCCCAAGCGGGCAGTTCGGCGACAGCCATTCCAACTTTTGCTGCATGATCTTTTGCGAATACTTGGCCAGGTAGTGGACGATGGTCTCCACACGAATCTTGATCCCGCCCGCTGGCTTGGTCGAATCCAGATCGCCAAACTTGAAAAACAAAGTTCCAGTCGCTTCCACAATTTTCTGCGTAGGCGTGTAGGTCGGCTGATCCATGCCGCACTCGTAACTGGAGAGGCGGACCACGCAGGTAATCCACGGGCAGCGCGCCGCGACCTTCGCCCCCCACATGATCTCGTTTGTGTTGCTGCTGTAGGAGGAAGTCCACACATCGGAAATATCGAAGGGGCTCTTGATCCGCTTCATCTGCAGATCGGCTTCGAATAACCAGTTCATCAGATCTTCGTCGCCGGGAAGATATTGCAACCATAAGATCGGATATCCGTGCGCCTGCAGGTCGCCTTCAATCTCATGGCCGATCCCCGTATCCATGTGATACGGACGCGCCAGCACCAGAATGCACGGCTTCTGATTCTGCATGCACCAGGTCAAAATCTCCCGGCTCTGCCGCCGGGCTTTTTCCGTGAAGCTGTCGAGAGCCGTAAACCCGGCCTTGACCGCGCGCTCCGTCTCTTCCGGCTCAAGATCGAAAACCTCTTTCAGACCAAGGTGGAGTTGCTCGGTCACCATATGCCGGTCGCCGAGGCTCACAAACGGCGAAGCATACGTAATCCCGTTCTCGCCGAAAACGTCGCGCTCTTTCAGGAACCCCGACTTGATGCTCTCCGGTCCGGCCATCACCCGCGTGCAAGTCACCGTGTCAACCACGTGGCCGTGCAGAACCGAGGGTAGGGAGTGAATCATCGGGCTCAGCAGAATGTTGATCTTCTTCTTTTGTCCAAACACTAACTCGCCGTAATGCCCGCTGATGCATTTCACCGGATAACAACAATCTACCGTCCCCCGCCCCTTGCCGAACTCCCGCCCCTGGTCTTCAGATGTATCAGAGCTGAAGACAATGTTCTCCGACTCAATGCCGATGGATTTCAGGAACCCCACCCAGAACTGGTGAGTCGTCCAGATGTTCAACACCTTCGGAATTCCGACGCGCACCTGCGAGCGGTCTTTAATCTTATTCTCAGGCGCCGACGCGACGGAACGCTTCTTTGCGGACCAAATCGGCAACGTTGGGAAACGCATTCTTGGTCTTCTCCATCCCCATCTTGATCACTTTCATCTCGTTCAGATCTTCGACCAATCCCTTAGGGCAGGAGTTGTTCACGATCACGCGCTCCCAGCCCTTTTCCAAGGGGACCTTGCTCCACTCCCGCCCTTTTCCGCCATCGAGTTCCACATCGATGAAGCTGCGCTGGCATGTTACGGGGCACCAGTGGCAGACTGTATCGACGGAAGTGGCCGTTTTATAGGTCAGCCGCTCGATCGCGTCAAAGCCGCGGAACTTGCTTTCGCCGCCGCCATCCCACCAGTCAAGAGCGACGAGCGCCGCACCAATCGCGCCGGCTTCGCCGGAATACGGATGCACCACCACCTCAGCATCCGGAACCTTCTTCAAAATGAAATCCACCTGCGTCTTAACCACAGCAAGATTCTTGTGCGTTCCCCCCTGCAAGATATATTTCTTGCCCACCGACGTCAGATTGTTCAGCCCGCCAGCGTAGATCCACACATTCAGCGGAAGAATCGCGCACAGCCCGGCGAGAATTTCTTCCGCCTGCCAGCCTTTACGCTGTTGATTGACGATATCGCTCTGCAGGAAAACTCCGCATCCCATCGAAAGCTGTGGCATGGACTGGGCGCGAAAAGCCCCGTCCGCCATTTCGCTCATAGGAATGTTGAAGCGCTCCGCCACTCCCTGAAGAAACGCGCCGTTCCCCGACGAGCACTGTGAGTTCAAGCGAAAATCCGTAACCGCTCCATTGTTGAGCAGCATGATCTTCACGTCCACCCCGCCCACGTCGCAGATGCAATCGGCATCCGGAAAGTAGTGCAGGCCGGCACTGGCGTGAGCGATGGTCTCGACCACCGGGCAGTCGGCGCCAAGAATATCCTTCAGCAAATCCTTGCCGTAGCCGGTGATGGCCAGGCCGAGAATCTCTCCGTCGCCCACCGCTTCGCGAACCTGCCGGAATAGACTCTTGGCGTCGTCGATGGGATTGCCCCGGCTCAGCGCGTAGCAGGAAAACAGCAGATCTTTGTCCGGCGACATGCATACTGCTTTCGCCGTCGTCGACCCGAAATCGCAGCCCACCACAACCGGCCCCAGTTTGCTGGTCTTGCCAAAAATCGGAAGTTGTACCCGCGGCCGCCGCCGAATTGCATCGCCGTTCGCGTGTCCCTTCCCGTTGCCCTTGCCGTGTCCGTTGCTCTTTTCTGTCTTAGTGGCGCCATTCCCATTGCCGCCCGCCTTCGAATAACGGTCCCGAAACGATTGCAGCTCCGCGGGATCTTTCCACAATCCCGCGCTGCCCAGCTTTTTCTTCTCCTCGTGCTGTCCTTCATCAATCCACCATTTCAGCTTCGCGGTGCCAAGGTAAGTCCCAATCGTCGGCGAATCACTCTTGCCCACTTCGATGCAGCCCTGCGCCGCATAGTAGAGCGCATCGTCAGGAACTTTGATGAATGACGCCGGATCGCGATCATCCGGAATCGCAACCTTGCGCTCTTTCCAAAGTTTCGCCAGATGATAGCGCCATGCTTCCTGCAATCCTTTGAAGAAAAGGTTGGGTCCGCCCAGCAGCAGAATCTCAGGCAGCGGCGTGTTGCCGCGCGTGAGCGTTGCCAGATTCTGATAGACGACCGCCTCGAACAAAGACGCAATAATCTCCTCCACCGATACCCCAGCCTTCAGCAGAGTATTCGAGTCCGCTTCCGCGAAGATGCCGCATTTGCTGCTGATCTTGTGCAGCGTGTAACCGCTGTAGCCCATCTTCGAAAGTTGCTCGACCGGGATCTCCAGCTTTCGCGCAGTTTTCTCAATAAAGGTTCCGGTGCCGCCGGAGCACGCGCTCTGCATCAGCACCTGCTTGCTTTTGCTGGGACCGTCGCCGGCGAAAAAAATCGTCTTCATGTCTTCGCCGCCAATTTCGCTGACGAAGCGCACGTTGGGATGAACTTTCTCCACCGCCGCCGCAACCGCCACTACTTCCTGAATCACTTTCCCGCCGACCAGCGGGGCGATCAGCCCCGCCCCCGACCCGGTAAAGAAAACACGGTCCACCTCGGGAGTCAGGCCGTGATCTTTCTCCAGCCGCGTCAGGAAATCCAGAACCTTCTCCGCCTGCTTGGTGTTGTGGCGCTCGTAAGCCTGACCCAGCAGCTCCCCGGACGGCGCGGCAATCGAGTACTTGCAGGTCGTGCTGCCCACGTCGAGGCCCACAATTTTGGCCTTGCCCGCAGGAACGGCACTGGCAGCCCTCACCGGTTTGTTCAGGGAAGGATCTGCCTCGATCGGTTGAATCTGGATAAGACCGTCACCTGCCATCGTTGGACCTCGTCATCATTCGTAGCGTCTCTGCCGATGTGGGGACAGCCGCCCTCGGCTGTCCGTCGGGCCGAAGGCCCGATGTGTGCCGCGAGTCGAATGCCGTTGCGCCCGCACATCGAGCCGATTCCGCACCCACTATTAAGCCCGCGCCAGCCCCTTGTCATACGCCAAATGCGCCACATAATTAGCCGCGCTTCCGGCATACGCGCGATGCGGCACAAAGTATGTCGCCTTGCGCACTTCCGGATGCTTGTCCTCATAGGCGCGAATGGCCTTCTCGGTCAGTCCGGTTTTTTCCATCACGCCCTCGAACTCGGCATGCGCCCGCTTTTTCGCCTCAGTCAAAATCATCTGGCAGCGAGAAAGCGCGTGCACTTCCGCATCGCCTTTCACTTCAATCGGAGCGTAGAGCAGGTCAGGATATTTCCCGATCACATTCGCCATCGAGCCAATCGACATGGTGTTCGGCATGCACGAATATGGTGACAACTCGCAAATCATGTGGGCTTTCTTGTGATGGTAGTAATACAACGCCTTGCCGATCAGCATGTGCCCTTCCCCGCCCCGCAGTTCGAAGTGGTAGAAAGGTTCGGCCAAGCGCTTGAGCTCGTTCTGATCCGGCAGTTCGTGCGGCAAATTCGCCAGCGCCTTGCGGAAACGGTTGTAGGTGCCGCGATAGATGCGCTCGAGGGCATGCAGCAAAAGCTCCTGGGCCTTCGGGTGCTTGCTGGTGCTGTGCCGGTGCTCCAGCTTGCGGATGGTTGGGTGCATCAGGTAATGCAGCCACACCGCGACCGGCGGCGGAATTACTTCCGACTCTTCCGACTCCAGCCAGCGCTTGATGTTGTAGTTGCCATCGCCTTCGTGCGTCTGCAGCCAGAACTCGCCGGTAATTTTCACCTTCGCTTTCACGCGCAGGCGGTCCACTTCTATCGTGTCCCACTTCCTGCGGACGCCGCGCAGCGCCTTGGTGAAGTAGTTGCTCATCAAATGCCAGGCCAGGGTCCCATATTTCTTCCCGCGATCCGGCCGGTTCAGAAACACGTCGTACATCTGCTCGACGCATTCGCGCAAAACCAGTTCCGTCTGTCCCGGATTCATTTCATAAGGACGCGTCAAGTACTCGAGATCGGTCACCATGTCGCCGCAGAGAATCGACCAGATAATCCCCAGGCTCATCGGCATATTAATGTCGAGACCGCCGCCGTTGCCCGGCCCCTGGTCGAGTTCGTCCTGCGCCAGCAGGAACAGCCGGAAGTCGCGCAGCCCGAGACCATCCAGCGCCATGGCATAGGATTCGTGGTATTGGCCGAAGCGGCACGGCCCGCAGGCTCCCGCCGTCAGGTAGACAAACTTGCGGTTGGTCTCGTCTTTGCCGTGTTCCTTCACTTCTTTCTTCAGGAAGTTGACCAGGCTTCCGGTCGTGAAGATCGTGGGGCAGCAGGCTCCCGTATCGATCAACTCCTTGCCCGCGTCCAGGTCTTCGCGCGCGATGTTGGGCAGCGGTTCGGCTTGATACTTCAAGTTGCGCAACGCTCCCTGCATCATGCGCTCATGCTTCCAAGTGAGGCCGCCGTAGAGAATCGTGGTCGTTTCACGCTCCTCGCGATTGAAGGGCCGGGGTTTGTAGGCGGTGTAGTGATCGATAATGGGCAACTGTGCCAATTGGGCCATTGAATTTTCTCCTCACTTCAAATTTCCCCAGGAATGTGTGTTCGCGATTGTACATCATCCGTCCTTCAAGTCTCTTCAAAAACCACAGCTTCTGCCAACATGTCACTCGGTAGGTCACGTGCCCCCACATCCCAGTGGCGGGCCAGCGCGGGGTGATGGAGCCCGTCTTTCCGAATGCACTGAATCACAAGTATGAAAAACACCGCCCCCGCCAGTTGCGCGAAGATCGGCACATGCAACGCAGTGATCAGGTTGTAGCGGTCCGCGACTCTCCCGATCACCACCGGCGCGATCGCCATAGAAAATAGATTCGTGAATAGATAGTAAAACCCTAATGCCGTCGCGTGCCCGCGCGGCGGAACCAGATCGTGGATCGTCGCCGTCAGCGGGCCGTGATACCAGCTTAAGAAGAATGCACCCAGCCCGAACAAAATCAGGAAGCGAAGTTTTCCGTTCGCATGCAGCGCAAAATAAATTGCCGGCGCGGCTAGAACAAAACCGATTGGGACCACCACCGCTCGTCCCCAGGTACGCGCTTTCGCCAGAAAGTCCGACAAGTACGCGCCGGTGGCAATACCCAGCGTGCCACCCAACACGATCACCAAGCCCAGGGCGATTCCGGCCTGTGCGGCGCTGAACCCTTTGTAGTCCTCGATCAGCTCTGGCCCCCACGCGACATAGGAGTAGCCCGCGAAGCTGCAGAACCACCCACTGACCAGAAGCGCCAGAAACGCCGGCACCCGCAACAGGTCACGGATTGGCATGGACTCTTTCGCGACCACGGCCACGGACTTAGGCAGCCGCAGCGCAGTAAGGCCAAGGATGACTCCCGGGATCCCGACCAGGAAAAAAGCGAACCGCCAGCCAAATGCGGACGCCATGATCCCACCCAACGCGATGCCCGTGGCGCCGCCGATAAACATGCCGATGTCAAACGCTCCTTGCACCCGCGCTCGGACTTCCCGCGGGAAAGACGCGGTGATTACCGCAGCGCCCGCAGGAGTGTAAGCCGCCTCGCCAACGCCCACTAGCCCCCTGGCAATCAACAAGGAGCGGAATGAACCCGCCAGCCCGCTAAAGAATGTTGCGCCGCTCCAGAACAGCACACCCGCACTGATCACGGCTCGGCGAGAAACCCGGTCGGCCACCATGCCCAGGGGAAAGCTGGCCAGCGAGAGCACCACGGTGAAGGCCGTCGCCAGATAACCAAGTTGCACAAAACTAAGGCCGAAATCGTGGCGGATCTCGGGAAACAGGGCGAACACGATCTGCCGGTCAACATAGTTCACAAAGTTGACCAGCATCATGATCAACAGCACTTGCCACTGCCTGCCGGTGAAGTCAGATAGCTTCATCTTCGAGTCGCTCAATCAGAGACCCTACATCATAATCCTGAATCAGCATCCGAACTGAGCGCTTTCCAGTGATTACAGCCCGGCAGGCAGATGTGGCAAGCGACAATGTGCGACATCCCGCGTCACGCCTGCAAAAACATCGGGTTGCAGGCTTTCCCGTCCCAAAGGCCAGTCCAATCGATCGGTTAGATCTTCCCAGGAGCCTGCGGCTCCGATTAGGATCGCCCAAGTCGCACCAGTCCCTCCACGAATGTGACAGTTCAGAAGCTGCCACAAGCCCGTAACCTCGCTGCGAGACCGGCCGCAAAGCTCGGGGTTTTCGGTGGGCGCGCCCTCCGAATCTGCGGTGGACTTGCAGCGGATAAGCAGAGTATCCTTGCGGCCACTTCTGCAGCAGGATTCCCCTGGGGGCTAAGGGACGAATGGGTGGGGAAGGCACGCAACCACGACTGATGCCGCAAGACCCTCCCGCCAACCATCGACCCAGCAACGATCGCCCCAGCAACGACCGCCCGAGCAACGACCGCCTCGACTCCTGGAAGGAGATTGCGGCCTACCTCAAGAAAGAAGTTCGCACCGTCCAGCGCTGGGAGAAGAGTTCGGGTTTACCCGTGCGCCGGCTCACCCATGGCAAGCAGGGGACGGTCTTTGCCTACAAGGTAGAACTGGATGCATGGTGGCAGGAGAGCCAGACCACGCTGCAGGACGAAGAAGACAAGTCGGATGCGAGCTCCGGTTCGAAGCTTGCGGTGTTGGTCCCAGCCCCAGGACAGCCCAGAGCGCAGCCCGAAAAAGGCCAGCTCGAAGATATTCCGATCGCCGAACATCCTTCGGTCGGGCACACTTCGGCCGCGCACCCTTCGGCCGAGCATGTTGCTGCCGACTCGCAGCCCGACCCGATTCGCCGCCTCACGGGGCTGCTTTTTCTTTTTATCGTGGCTGCGGGAGTCGTGGCCTTGACGCTGCGCGTATGGCATCAAACTCCTGGGCTCGCGCCAAAACCCAGGGTGACTCTGGCGGTCCGGCCGTTTAAGAACATGAGCGGCGATCCCGCGCAGGACTTTATCGCCGACGGACTCACCGAGGAGATGATCTCGCGCCTGGGGCAGCTTCATCCCGATGAAATGAGCGTGATCCGTCTGAGCCCGGCCTACACTTCGAGCCCAGTCGCCCGCATCGCCAAAGAGGTTCACGCTAATTATGTGCTCGAGGGCCGCGTGCGCCAATCCGGCCAGCGGGTGGCGATTACCGCGCAACTCATTCAGGTCAGCGACCAGACACAGGTGTGGGGCGGGAGCTACGAGCGCGACTTGCAGGACGTGCTGAGCATCCAGGCGGAAGTCGCCGGCGCGATCGCCGGCGGAGTACTGAACAAGTTGCCCCACGCTCAACCCCTCAGCCGCCAGGTGAATCGCGAGGCCTATCTCGCTTACCTGGAAGGCCGCTACTTCTGGAACAAGCGCACCGAAGAAGGCTTCGCCAAAGCGATCACGTTATTCAAACGCTCCATTGAGATTGACCCCACCTACGCGCCGCCCTACGCTGGCCTGGCTGACTGCTACGAGTTGCTGGGGTCAGCGCCCTACTCGACTTTAAAGCCCTCAGAAGCATTCCCCAAAGCCGAGGCCGCCGCTCGCAAAGCCCTGGAGCTCGACAGCTCGCTGGCCGAAGCGCACGTGCCGCTCGGCTACTCCCAACTGGTTTACGAATGGAACTTTCCCGAAGCCAAGAAGGAATTCGAAAAAGCTCTGCAGCTGCGGCCCGGCTATGCCACCGGCCACCAGTTTTACGGCTACTACCTTACCGCCATGGGCCAGCTGGACGAGGCCATCGCGGAGAGAAAGAAAGCGGTCGAGTTGGATCCGATCAGTCCGCTCCTGAACTCGGCCTTGGGTGAGGCTTATTACCACGCGCGGCGATTTGATGTCACCATCCGGCAGAATAAGCAGGCGCTTGAACTCGACCCCAGCTACGCCATTGCGTTGGTAAACATCGGCCGGGCCTACGAGCAGATGGGAATGCACCCGCAGGCGCGCGATGCTTTTCAGAAGATTCTGTCGCTCGCCCCCGAGGACCCTGCGATTCTCGCTCTCATGGGCCATGAGTATGCCGTCGCGGGCGACCCGGTTCACGCCCACCAGGTTCTTGCCAAGCTGAAGGAGGTGTCGGCCAGGAAGTACGTGCCCGCTGTCTACTTCGCGGTGGTCTATATCGGACTCAATCGTAAGGATGATGCGTTCCACTGGCTCGACAAAGCTTATGACGAGCGCTGCGAGTACCTGGTATACCTCGGCAGCGAACCGCTGGCGGACCCGCTGCGCGACGATCCGCGGTTTTCTCGTCTCTTAGGCCGCCTGGGATTGAAATCTGCCAGCTCCTCCAGCATGCACCGAACGCCTTAGTCCTTAGTCCTCAATCCTTTGCAGGCATTTGGCGGGAGTTTTCCACAGTGTTCCTTCAGGAACATATCTGCAGTTTTGAAAAAGGGTGCCTTGCGCGGAAAGTGTGGCTAATCTCGCACAGTATTGGTCCGACGGTAAACTGTTTAGCATAAAAGATTTGGCGCCCTAAAATCACAATTGAATGTGGCGAAATAGACACAACGAAAATGGGTTCTCGAGGTGCACCCTTTTGAGACGGCAAGGCCTGTGGAGGGTTCCCTTGGGGAGGATTGGGGACTTGCCGAGGATTGCTTTCTCTGCACGGTATCGCCAAATTGGCTGCCCCAGCTCTGCGTGATTTGCAAAGCTAGGCCAGCCTAGCGCTTCTTTCGCCCCTTCGGGGGCTTGGCTCATGCCAGCCTTGTCACCTACGGCTTACGCCGTGGGCCTGCATTCTTTCGCCGCAGCGCGGCTCAGGGCTGCGGTTCAGACCTGTAGATTTTTCAGATAGGGGACGCTGGCTTTCATCATTTCTAGTTTCATTTCGACGAAATAATTCTTGATGCCGCCGGTTTTTGCGGCGGTGAAGATTTTCTTCCAGTCGAGCGTGCCTTGTCCCACCGGCATGATTTTCCTGGTGGCCGCCGACCAGCCTTGCACGTGCATGGAGATGAAGCGGCCGGGATACTTGGTGAAGTATTCGGCGGCGTCGTAGCCCTGGCTGATGGTGGAAACCTGGAACTGGAACTTGACCAGCTTGGGGTCGAGCAAGTCGAACAGCACATCATAGGTGCGCTTGCCATCGACCAGGGAGAGTTCGAAATCTTCGTTGTGAAGGCCTTGCTGGATGCCGGCTTTGGCCGCGTTCTCAGCCATTTTGTTGTATTCGTCGGCGGCTCGTTTTACATCGTCCATGGTGGGGTTTTTGGGCCCGCCGAGGCTGGGCACCAGCATTTGCGTGAGGCCGACATCTTTGGCCCAAGCAATGCTAGCCTTCTGATTTTTCCGCAGCTCTTCGATGCCAAAATGAGAACTGATACAGCTGACGCCTGCATCCGCCAGAATGGTCTTGAGCTCGCTTCCCTTGTATCTGGCGAGGTCTGAAAAGCCAAATTCAGCATAGCCGATCGGCGAACACAGCTCGATCGTCTGGAATCCGGCGGCAGCAAGCTGCTTGACCGTGGCGGGAAAATCCTTCGCGATCATGTCCCGCACCGGCCAAGTCTGGCATCCGATGGGCAGGCCGAGCGGGCTGGCGCGTAGCTTTAGGGCAGATGAGGAAAGAAAACCGGCCGTGGCGGCGCACGTCGCCGTGGTTTTGAGAAACTCTCGTCTTGAAATTGGTGGCATGGAAGGCTCCTCGGGTGCAAGTTCTCGGTTCTCAGTTCTCAGTTCTCAGTTCTCAGTTCTCAGTTCTCGGTTCTCGGTTCTCGGTTCTCAGTTCTCACGATAAGCAGTCCGCTGGATTCGATCGCCGAGTACTGACTGCGGTCGGCGCGCTGATTACAGGTCCCAGCCGGTTCGGCGCTCGGGGCTGACCCATTTTTGTGCGACATCGGAGTTCAGTTTCAATGTGGAGTGATCCCAAGTTAGTTTTTGCCCCAGGCGAGCGGCGACGTTGCCCAGAAGCAAAGTTTCGGTAACCATGCCCTCAAATTCGAAATTTCCGCCCGGCTTCACTTTGCCGCCTTTGCAGGCGTCGAGCCATTCGCGTTCGTTGCCGGGCGAGCGAGGCAGAGTTTTCGGCGGCTGTTTGTAGGCGTTCATTTTGCTTTGGGGAATGAGTTCAGGATTGCCGCCGTTGAAGGTGCAGAGAATTTTGCCGCGGTCGCCGATGACGAGGAGGCCTTCATTTTCTTCTTGTTCTTTCTCGTTTTTGAAGGGACGGTTTTCTTCCAGTTCGTCCGGTCGGGCCGGCTTCAGGCCGCCGTCATACCAGGTGAACTTTACAGGCGGCATATCTCCGCGGGCCGGAAACGCGTAGCGAATAATCGACGCCATGGGGTAGGTCTCGTCGTAGCGGTCGGTGGAACTGGCTTCCACGCTCGCAGGCGCTTCGAGTTTCAGGACGCGAAAAATTGTGTCGAAGCTGTAGGAGCCCATGTCACCAAGAGCGCCGCAGCCGAAGTCGCTCCAGCCGCGCCATACAAAGGGTAGATAGGCGTGGTTGAAAGGCCGCTCGGGGGCCGGACCGAGCCACAGGTTCCAATCCAAGCCTTGCGGCACGGCTTCGATTTCCTTGGGGCGCTCGAGACCTTGCGGCCAAAAAGGACGGCTCGACCAGTTTTGGACTTCGCGCACCGGCCCAATGGCACCATCCCAAATCCATTCGCAGAGCTGCCGCGTGGATTCGGACGCCTGGTTGGCAACCGCAATCTGAGTGGCCACGCCGGTTTCGCGGGCGATTTCGGCGATACGGCGCGCCTCGTAGATGGTGTGGGTCAGCGGCTTCTGGCAGAAGACGTGTTTGCGCTTCTTCATGGCTGCGGCGGAAACGGCCGCATGCAAGTTGTCGGTAGTGCAGACGACGACGGCATCAAGGTCCTTCTGCTTTTCCAGGAGTTCGCGGA
Source organism: Candidatus Sulfotelmatobacter sp. (assembly GCA_036522075.1). Taxonomy (GTDB): domain Bacteria; phylum Acidobacteriota; class Terriglobia; order Terriglobales; family Acidobacteriaceae; genus Sulfotelmatobacter. The sequence continues at coordinate 38,632 of DATDGM010000129.1, read as the reverse complement.
AGTCGGTGTAGGCCGCGCAGCCGCGATACTGGCCGGAGCGCTGCTGCGTGCCGTAGTAGCCGTCCACGATTTTCTGGCACGGCTCGCGGCCGGCTACGCCGGTGGTGACGGCGAGAGTGTGGGACAACTGAATGGGCTGGTCAGGGCTGAGCCAATCCCAACCGCTATCGACGCCGCATAATTTGCGGACAGAATTGCAGAATTCGTGAGTGCTCCACTGGGGATAGTTCGCGCCGGATTGGTTGCAGTCGCAGACGGCTACGCCCTGCACGTCAGGCTCGCGCAAAAAATGCAGCATGACGCGCAGGCCCTGGGCTCCGACACCGATAAAAGCGATATTGACCTTGTCGCTGGGCGGAACGTAGCCCACCCCGCCCAACACCCGGCGGGGAACAATGGAAAAGCCAATTGCAGCGGCGGCAGTTTGTCCTAAGAATTTGCGCCGCGTAACGGAACTCTCTGAGAAGTTGCTGGACTCCGGCCGATTGCTCACTTGTCCCTCCCGACCGCAACGCACAGCTGCGGCATCCATTGTTTCGACCCGGATACTGTAAACGAACCTGCGGTTCGCGTGGGGGAAACTTCGTTTTTTTCGACAATCACGATGGAAGGCTTCACGCTTTAATGTCCGTTACGCAAGGCTCGTGAGACACGACGGTCGAAACTGGAGTGAGGCGATCGCTCGCCAGTGAGTCCATTACCGCGGTAACTATCGACGCCATGTTGGCTATGTTAAAAATTATTAAGATTCGCTGGACTGCAACGCTACTTGATCACTGAGTCTGCCAGACATTTCCAAGCCCAGGCTATTGGGTGCTTCGCACGGAACGAAATCGTCCGCCTTTCGCAGAGACGAGAAACGTCCGTGACATGCAATTGCGCCTGACCTGCTAACAGAAAGAAACGCACCGAATATCAGCGTCGGGCCGCGCCTAGCCGCGCCTTGGGTCGCTAGTTGCGCCGCGAATTGCGCCGTTGGTTCGAGGAGACAATGTCAAAAAAGATTCTAGTGGTGGACGACTCCAAGACAGCCTTGATGATGGAGCGGGAAATTCTCGAGAGACGTACGCCTTACCAATGCGTGACCGCGAGCGATGGGCGGGAAGCGGTCGAAAAGGCACTGCAAGAACATCCTGACCTGGTGCTGATGGATGTGGTGATGCCCAATATGAACGGCTTTGAGGCTTGCAAGATGATGCGGCAGCAAGCGGGCACCCGCGAGATTCCGATTGTGCTGGTGACCACCCGCGGTGAAGAGTCCTATATGGAAGCCGGGTTCCAGAGCGGATGCAACGACTACATCACCAAGCCGATCGACAGCGCGGAGTTGGTGGCCATGTTGCAGAGCTACCTGGGCGAGTAGAGCGCAGAACGGACTTCATGAAGAGTGAAAACAACCATGCACCTGGGGGCTCTGCCGAGCACGTGGTGACTGACGCGCGGCTGGCAGCGGCGCAGAAGCGACTGGCTGAGAGCCAGGGGCAAGAAGACGCGATTGATGGCCTGCGCGAGATCGTCGCCAACTTGCTGGGCTCCGAGGAACTGGGGCTGTTCCGACTAGATCGCAGGACGGAGACGTTCCAGGTCTTTTGGTCGTTTGGAATTGATCTTGAAGAGTATGACCTGCTGCGGGCACTGGGCGATGCCGGCTTGCAGTCCGTGATGCGCGGCGAGTGCCATGTGGAGCGGACGAACGGTGGGCGCTCGGGAGAAACGGCTAAGGCGCAAGCGTTCGTGCCGATCCGAGTGGCAAACCAAACGGTTGCAATACTCGCAATATTGCGTTTGCTGCCGCAGAAAATGGCCTTTGACGGCTCCGATATGGAATTGTTCAAGCTACTTTCCCACCAAGCAGCTCGTCCTCTTTTTGGACGAAGCGCCGAGTCGCATAAAGTAACCGAGGGACCAGGGATCGAAGTATGAGAGAGACTTCCCCGAAATTTAATCCCGCAGTTCTCCCCGCGGAAGCCATGCAAAGTTTTGAGCGTGCGGACTCCAAGGACTCGCGGCACTTTCTTTATCCGGGCCAACTGTTTGTAACTCGCGAACCCATCGTCATCTCGACCATTCTGGGGTCGTGCGCGGCCATCTGTCTTTGGGACCGGCACCAAAAAGTGGGAGGAATGAACCATTACCTGCTGCCCGAGGGGGTCAGCGACGGCGCGAACCGCCTGCGATACGGCAATGTGGCCAATCCTGAATTGCTGGAGCAGGTGCTGGCCCTGGGATGCGAAATTCGAAATTTGCAGGCCAAGATTTTTGGTGGTTCGAGCGCTTTTGGAATCAATCCAGAACGATCATTGGGATCGAGAAACGTGCAGTTGGCGGAAACGTTTCTTCGCTCCGCGGGCATTCCCGTGGTGGAAAAAGACGTTTCAGGGAAGCGCGGCCGCCGATTGGGTTTTCAGATTGCCGATGGCGTGACCACGATCAAGAATTTCGACCAAGTTTAAGTTCGCGCGCGGACCGTAGTTGCGGTGACTTCGATAAGGGAGCGAGCCAGACGCGCGATTCTTTGTGGCGCAAAGAACGCGCCCCTTCGAGCGGCTCGCCTGGATCCCTCACTGCGCCAAAAAGCGCTGGGTCGGGATGACATTCGAACTCACGTAATTACCTAACCGGGAGAGGAGGAGCGAGTGGATTTAGCGGATTTTGATCGTGAAGCAGTCCTGGCGTCGTTCCTCGTCGAGTCGGAAGAGGGCCTGGACGTGATGGAGCAGGCGCTGATGCAGATGGAATCGAATCCTTCCGATCCAGAGCTGCTGCCCACGATTTTTCGCGTCGCTCACAGCATCAAGGGAAATGCTACGTCACTGCAACTGGGAGAACTGGCGGGGTTTGCCCACGTCGTGGAGGACTTGCTCGATGTGCTGCGTGAGCAGCAGACCCTGCCCACAGGAGATTTGATTTCGTTGCTGCTGAAAGCGGTGGATGAACTGCGGGCGATGGTCTCCGTAGCGAAGGCTGGGCCTCACCCACTGACTTCTGGACAGCAAAAGATCAGAAAAGAGATCGCGCACGAGGTGGAAAAGCGGTCCAAGAGGGTGGTCACCGCCAGCGATGCCCCCGCCGAGTCCAGCGCCGCGGCGAAAGTCGAACTACCGAGCGCGAATCATCGCACGCTGCGCGCCGATGTTGACAAGCTCGACCACATGTTGAATCTGACTGGCGAGATCGTGGTTGCGCAGGGACGCTTGCGCCAGATGATCGAGAAAGTCAACACCGAACAGGGACGCGCCATCCTGGATATGCATCGCGAAGCCGAACGACTTTACATGGATCTGCAAAGTGAAGTGATGAGCATCCGCATGGTCCCGGTCGGCCCCCTGTTTCGTCAATTCGTGCGTTCCGTCAGGGACCTTGCCAAGAGCCACGGAAAACTTGCGCGTCTTGAAGTAGTGGGAGGAGACGTCGAAGTCGATACCACGGTGCTCGAACACTTGAAAGATCCGCTGCTGCATCTGGTGCGCAATGCGGTCGATCATGGTCTGGAAGATCCGGGTTCGCGCGAAAAGCAAGGCAAGAATGGGTGCGGGCTGATCCGGCTCTCGGCCGCCCACAGCGGTGGAAACATTATCGTCAAGCTGCAAGATGACGGGGCCGGGTTCGACCGCAAACGCATCGTGGAAAAAGCCCGACGTCTCGGGCTTTTGACTGGTCAGGAAGAGCTGCGGGATCAGGACGTTTACAGCCTGGTGTTCCAGGCGGGGTTCTCAACCACGGAATCTGTTACCGATCTTTCCGGCCGCGGGGTTGGTCTCGACGTGGTGCGGCGGAATATTGATATTCTGCGTGGAACCGTAGAAATTTCGAGCGCGCCCGGCAAAGGCAGCACGGTTACGATTCGCTTGCCTTTGACTCTCGCCATTATTGAAGGGTTCTCGGTCAAAGTCGGCGCGGAAACCTTCGTCGTCCCACTGGAACATGTGACCGAGTGCACCGAGTTGCCCGCGGAACAGAGCACTCCCGAAGCCAGCGGCATTCTCAGCCTGCGCGGCATTCCTCTTCCTTACGTCCGGTTGCGGAGGCTGTTCGGCGTGTCGGGCGAGGCCCCGAAGCGGGAGAACATTGTGGTGGTCAAGATCAATGAGACGCACGCAGGAATCGCAGTCGACGAATTGCTAGGCGGCATGCAGGCAGTGGTTAAGCCTTTAGGCCGGGCGTTTCGAGGAGTCTCTGGAATCGCCGGGTCTACTGTTCTTGGCGACGGACGCGTCGGCCTCATCATCGACGTTCCCAGCCTTATGCGCGGAGTCATGCAGTCGAACTGGCAAGGGCAAGCTTAGTTACAAACACTCGTCATAATGCAGTCACTAGAAAAGGTGGAGAAACAATGAAGACTTGGCAAGATCGGAAGATAGGGACACGACTGGGCGTTGTTTTCGGCGTCATCCTGCTATGCGTGATCGCGGTAGGTGGCTTCGGACTGAGCTGGCTCGGCCGCCTGAACTCCAACATGTCGGCCTCCATTCAAAAGCGTTACAACACGGTTGAGTTGACGCGCCAGACCATCGAACACTCAATCACCAACGCTCGCATCACGTTTCAGTTATTCGAGACTACCGACCCGGAAGAAGAAAAGCGGCTGAATCAGCAGAACGAAGCGATCAGCCAGGAAATCAGCGGGCAGGTTGCACAAATCGAAAAAAGCCTCAGCTCCTCCCAGGAGCGGGATCTGTTTGAAATCGTCACTCACGATCGGGATGCTTACAAGCTGGCCCGGCAAAAAGCCAAGAAGCTCCTGCTGGATAAGAAACGTGAGCAGTCTCTGGCAGCATTAAGCAGCGACGTGATTCCAGCGCTCGACAAGTACCGGGCCACATGGCAGAAGTTCATCGACCTGCAGACCACGGCGATGGCACAAAGCATGAAGGATAGCCAGGAAGGTTATGCCACGGGGCGGCGGATTGCGTTGTTGGTGCTGATTGTTATTCTTTCGCTGGCCACAATCGCAGCCGTCAGCGTTACCCGGAGTATCACCCGCCCGATTCAACAAGCAGTCGAACACGCCGAGCGCATTGCGGCCGGCGATTTGACCAAGGAAATCCTCGCCACCAATCGTTCCGAGACCGGCCAACTGCAGCAGGCCATGCACGAAATGAGCGGGCGGCTCTCGGCCATCATCCGAGATGTGCGTGAAGGATCTGCCGCGGTCGCTTCTGCAGCGCAGCAGGTTTCCGCATCGTCCCAGAGTCTGTCACAGGGTACGAGCGAACAGGCGGCCTCGGTCGAAGAAATGAGTTCCAGTCTAGAGGAAATGAACGCGTCCATTACCGAGAATGCTGACAATAGCCGCCAGGTGGAACAGGCGGCTGCCAAGGGCGCCCTGTCGGCGGAAGAGAGCGGCAGCGCCGTCAGAGAGACGGTGGAGGCCATGAAACAAATTGCCGCCAAGATCTCGGTGATCGAAGAGATCGCTTACCAGACCAACCTTCTTGCCCTTAACGCGGCCATTGAAGCGGCTCGCGCAGGGGATCAGGGCCGCGGCTTTGCTGTGGTTGCAGTCGAGGTTCGCAAATTGGCCGAGCGCAGCCAGTTAGCGGCTCAGGAAATCGGAGGATTGGCCGGGAAGAGCGTCGGCGTGGCAGAACGATCCGGGCAATTGCTCTCTGACCTGGTGCCCTCCATCAAGAAGACGGCAGAACTGGTGCAGGATGTCGCGGCGGCGTCCACCGAACAATCCAGCGGCGTGACCCAGATCAACCAGGCCATGGCCCAGGTAGATACAGTTACGCAGCGCAACGCCTCGTCGGCGGAAGAACTTTCCAGCACGGCAGAAGAATTGGCGGCGCAGTCTGAACAACTGCAGCAGTTGATGACTTTCTTCCGCGTGGCGGGAGAACAGTCTGCCAATCGCAATGGCGACGGAAAACCGCGAACACCGGTTTCCCACAGATCCGGGTTCCGGAGAGAGCTTGTGCAAGTTACCCACACACAAGCGGTGGATGTGCAAAAGGTCAATGGGAAGGCAGCGGAAGAAGCCAACTTCGCTCCGTTCTAGGCGAATGCTATCCGGCTGTGCGGGCAGCGTGAACTCGACTGCGGCACAAGCCGTGTGTGCATTCGACGCACGTGTATTCGAAAGGTGCAAGCGCTGCAGTTGCAAAACGGCAGAATTGTGAGGAATGAAACTATGGGAGCGTCGGACAAAGCGAAGAATCAACTCCCCCGGAGCGCAGTGCAATACCTTACTTTTTTTACGGCGGGCGAGGAATATGCGATCAGCATCGTGAAGGTGGCGGAGATCGTGGAATACGAGGCAATCACCACTGTGCCGAACACTCCGGTCTGGATTCGTGGCGTGACCAACCTGCGCGGCAGAGTCGTCCCGGTGGTCGACCTTGCAGTGAAATTCGGATTGCCGGCCAGCGATATCTCGAAATTTTCTTGCATCATCATCACAGAAGTGATGTTCCAGAGCGAAACTCTTACGATGGGAGTCCTGGCCGATTCCGTGAGTCAAGTGATTGAGCTTTCCGCTGACGAAATTGAACCGGCCCCGCCTTTCGGTACGAGGGTGAAGACCGAATACCTGCTCGGAATGGGAGCGCTCGGCAAAAAGTTTTGCCTGATTTTAGACATTGACAAAGTCCTCTCCGCCGACGAAATACTCGCGGTGACAGAATCGCTCACCGAGCAAAACGCTGACCAGGAAGTCACCAGTGTAACGGCCGACGTACCAGACGGTCTGCAGGGGAAAGACGCACACTTCGAGACTGGAGCATAGCTTTGCTCGCTGGAACCGCTGCTGGCAAGGATTCAGTCAGGTCCCGACGGGTTGACGCGGGCTCAGTCGATTCTCGCTCCTCCGATCCACACTCCGCCGATGCAGGTCCGGAACAACCAGGTCCCGAACAGCACCCGCATCTCTCAGTTAGTCACGTAGCCTTCCAAAAATTCCAGAAGCTCATCTATTCCGAAACCGGTATTTGGCTGGGGAATACCAAGAAAGCCCTGTTATGCGGGCGGCTGTTTCGCCGGCTTCGCGAGCTAGGGATCAATTCTCTCGAGACCTATTACGAGCGCGTCTCAGGTGCGGACCAGCACGAAGAATGCGCGCGCATGATCGACGCGATCACCACCAACGAAACGCGGTTCTTTCGCGAACCCCGGCAATTCGATTTCTTGGTGCGGAGAGTCTTTCCCCGTTGGCAGGCCCAGGCCGAACAACGATTGCGTCCCAAGAGAGTTCGCCTATGGAGCGCCGGTTGCTCGTCGGGAGAAGAGCCCTACACGCTGGCCATGTTGCTTAGCAGGCATCTTCCTGCTGAAGCCCAAGGCTGGGACGCGCGCATTCTGGCGACGGACATTTCCAACCGCGTGCTGGAAAAAGCGCGCAAAGGAATTTATCCCACAGCGCGCTCCGCCGAACTGCCCATCGATTTGCTGCACACTTTTATGCTGCGCGGAATGGCGGATCGGCTCGGCGAGGTGAAAGTGAAAGTCGAGATCCAGAAGATGGTCGACTTTCGTAGATGGAATCTGGACCAGGAATCCGATCTCGGCGAAGGGCCCTTCGACGCCATATTCTGCCGCAATGTCCTGATTTATTTTGACCTGGCTGCCAAGCGCCGAGTAGTCGCGAATCTGGTCCGCCATCTTAGCTCGAACGGTCTCTTGTTCGTCGGCCACGCTGAGAGCTTGAACAGCGTCTCCTCGGATCTGCGGAGTCTAGAACCGAGCATCTACGCGAAGAGAGAGAACGATGAAGGTCTGTAGATACAGGATGGAGGCAGGCCTCCCGTCGAAGAGGGCGAAACCAACATGCCGCGCGTGAATGGAAACAACCTTCAACTCCTCGTAGTCGATGACTCTGCCATGGTCCGCCAGGTGATGCAAGCGATTCTGGGAACCGATCGCAGGATCCATGTAAGGGCCGCCGCGGACCCCCTCATTGCATGGAGCAAGATGCAGAAGGAAGCGCCGGATGTAGTCATCACCGACCTGGAAATGCCGCGCATGGACGGCCTGTCGTTTATCCGAAAAATCATGGCCGAGATGCCTACGCCAGTCGTCGTCTGCTCTGGCCTGGCGGCTCGCGGCACCGAGCTGGCACTGCGCGCGCTTGAAGAAGGCGCGGTTGAGGTCATCACCAAACCCAAGGTTGGCGTGCGCGATTTTCTGCATGAATCTGCGGTAACCCTTCTCGATGCGGTCTGGAGCGCCGCTCAGGCGCAGATCAAACCGCGGCGAAACTTGGGCACCTCGAATAGGAATCCGCAGAATACGGCAACACCGCTTGTGCCACGCATGACGGCCGATGCCGGCTTGCCCGGTAAGAGCAAGCCCCACTTCACCGGTGCGCCGACACACGTAATTGCAGTAGGGGCATCCACGGGTGGAACCGAAGCGCTGCGCGTTTTCCTCGCCGCCTTGCCCACCGGCTGCCCTCCTGTAGTAATCGTGCAGCACATGCCGGAAGTATTCACTCGAGCCTTTGCCGAACGCCTGAATCAGGATCTCAGAATCGAAGTCCGGGAAGCCGGCGATGGCGACCGCCTGCAGACAGGGCTGGTTCTGATCGCTCCCGGCAACCGCCATATGCTCGTCAATCGCTCTGGCACTGAGCTTATGGCGCAGGTCGTCGACGGGCCGCTGGTCTCGCGTCACCGCCCCAGTGTAGATGTCCTTTTTCGCTCCGTTGCCGCTTCTGTCGGCCCCAAAGCCGTTGGCGTGATCATGACCGGCATGGGCGACGACGGAGCCCAAGGTCTTTGTGAGATGAAGGAAGCCGGCGCAACCACCATCGCGCAAGACGAAGCCAGTTGCGTGGTGTTCGGAATGCCGCGCGAAGCCATCGCGCGCGGCGCGGTGAATGTCGTTCTGCCGTTGGAGGAGATCGCCAGCGCTGCGCTCAACCTGCAGGGCCAGGCCGCTGCAGGCAAGTAGGTTCGCAGCCGCGAGCTTCGCCAACCCTCCGCCGAACCTGACCTGCCGAACCTGATAAGATTCGCTGCGCTTCTTTCTCTGGAGGACCCATGCGCACCTGCACGCTCTTCATCTTCATGGCGTGGCTCCCGGCTTTTGCCCTGGCGCAACAATCTGCACCGCCCGCGAAGCCCGCTGAGAATCCGCCATACGGTGCTGTCTCCGCCGACTCGGCGTTGAACGAAATGTTCCAGGCGAAGATCAAAATTGAATGGGAAGCGCTGAAAAATAAGGACAAGACTGCCTACGCAGAACTGTTAGCAGACGACTATCAGGGTGTGGAAGTCGATGGAAAGGGTGAACGCAATAAAATTCAGGCCTTGAACGAACTGACCGACCAGAATGTTTTCAACTATACGCTCTGGGGTTTCAAGCTGATTCCACTGGGGGGGGACGCCGCCTTCGTCATTTACGAAAGCACCGTACAATACCCGCCCAAAGCGCAAATACGGTATTCCAGGGTGTATATCACCGAACTCTGGGTGAAGCGCGCCGGGCAGTGGAAGGAAGTGCACTATCAGGAAACTCACGTCAAATAGCGTGCCATCGCGGAGATTTGGTGCAACCGCCACGTATTGCACGCCATCCATCAATTAAGTAAGGAAGAGAGACCTCTTATGAGCATGCGAAGGTTGTGGATCTCGGCGCGGCTTGTGAGCTGTTTTCTTCTGGCACAAAGCCGCAACGCCAGCCCGCAAAACTCGAAGAATTCCGTGGGCCAGGTAACCGTGCAAGGGTGTGTTGCCCGCTCGAGCGGCGATTACACGCTGATCGAGCAGGACCCCGGCATGACGTATGAACTTCAGGCGACTGGCAAAATAAAACTACACCACTACCTGGGACAGCGAGTGGAGGTGACGGGGAAAGAAGCGCCGTCGCTGAGCACCAGTTCTGACGTCCTGGCGAGAACGGGCTCTCCTGCTTCGGTGACGCTGACCATCTCGACGATCAGGACGATCGCGAAGGAGTGCCCGGCACGGTAGCTGTGAGCGCCGTTGGTGTGCGGCTGGATTCTTTTCAGTTTCGATTGCAACGAGCGGGCCGGCCTCTTCAGCGCCTAGTCGCAGTCCGGAGGCATCGCCATGATTTCCGAATTTGAATCACACGGCGGTTTCTTTTTGGCAGGCTCCAGTGGAGCCGGGCGATTGTAGCGAAGAATCCATAAACCTTCATTGTTGGTGAGATAAATCAAACCGTGCTTGCCGTCCGGAAGAATGCTTGTGACTTTGTTGAAAGTATCCAGAGTCTTGGGATTAGCCGGATCACTCAGGTCGAGCACACGAACGGTTTCTGCGGGCCGGTTGCTGCTGGTAAGAGTTGCCGGCGTTTTTTCCGGAGCTTCCGCGATGGCCACGTCTGGGCTCACGATCTGCAGGTTCCCCGTCGTCGCCTGGTTCGATTCCGCCGTCCGCTTCAATAGTACCGGCTGCTCCGGTTTGCTCACATCCACAATCATGAAGCCCTGCTTGGGCGACTGTTGCACGTAGAGATACTGCTTCGAGTTTTCTTTCTGCAACAGCATCTGGCCGCCGGTAGTCTGCGGCAACGCCAAATGAGCGATCACGGTTGCCGGAACCTCCGTAGGTTTCGGCGCACTTTGTTCCCTTGCGCTGGCCCCAGCGACCAGCAGGCAAGGAAGCAAGAACCGCGCGACGTGTCCGCGTGCAACAAATTTTCTAAACACGACCGTAGAAAACACAAGCCAAACTGACATAAGAACCCTTTTCCGAAGCACGGCCTTTGCCGCGCTTGCTTTAGGCGAACTATAGCACCACCGGCTCAATTACACTCCTACTGCTCTGCCATGACGCCCACGCAGCCATTGCCGCTCTGAGTCGTGCAGATCCCTCCGGCCTGCATGGGCACAAACGCATGATTGTTGCTGGGATCGACGGCAATGCTGTGCGAATTGCTGTTGGTCGTAACATTTTCCAGCCACAGGTTCGTGGCGGCATCGATCACTCCCATCACAGGACCCGTAGGCATGTCTCTCGCCGCCAGATAGTAGCGGTTGTCCCCGGGGTTGTACCACGTCTCATCTACGCCGCCCACATCCCAGATAGTGGCAACAATTTGTCCGGTGGCTCCGACCATGACATATTCGTTGGGCGGGAACGCTTCGCCGTCGTGGTCGGCGCAGCCCACCAGAAAGTTGTCGCCGGGGCCTTGCGTCACACCGCTCGGCATGCAGTTCAACACTGGAAAACTGTTGATAATGACCGGGCCCACCGCAGTCTTGGGATTGATCACGTCCACGCTTCCGACGTTGGTGATACCGGTAGAGTTCGGGTTCGTCAGCAGGAAATACCCGGTGTTGGGGTCCCAGGAATGCCCGCCTAACCCGGCCGGCGAAATAGCAGGTACGCAATTCGCCCCAGGTTGTGGTGTTGGGTTGCATAACGCATAGCTACCGGTCGTAGTGTCGATCACCGGCCCGTGATGGCATGGGATGGTATAGGCCGTGCTGCTCAGCGGCGTGCCCACGGCCGGAGTTGTGCCATTGCCGGAGACGCCCGAGAGCGTAGTGGGGTTCGAGGGATCGGGACACGGTCCATTGGCGTTGTCGACTAGAACCGACGCAGTCCCAGGAGCCACGCCGTCGTAATAGATTTGCCCCAGAATGCAGCTGGGAGGGTTAAAACCACCCGTGGCACTGGGCGTGATCGAGGAAGCTTGCCCGGCCGTGGGACTGCCCAGCGGAAGCGCTGCCGGGCCATACGGAGTGAGAGGATCGACCGGCAGGCAGTGCGACGTACGAGCTACCACTCCGGAAACATCGATGAAGGTGATAAAAGGAAGCCCAGGGTCGCCATTGATGACGGCGAGAATCTGGTCCTTGGGGTCATACGACATTTCGTCAGCACGGTCATCGCCGCAAAATGCGCTCGACCCAGCTTCGCCGTTCCAGGAGGCGATGCAAGGAGCCAGACTCTCAGGACCGTCATAGTCGGCGGCTACGCCCGTAGGAATATCAGCGATGACAGTGGGCGGGTTCTTAGCGAGATCAAAGACAACGACGCTCGAGCTGCCGTTCGCGGTAAACAGAGTGTTGCCATCGGGCGTTACCAATTCGCCGTCAGGGCCGGACATCGGGTTCACGCCGTTGCCGCGCGACGCGCAACACTGCGCTCCAGGAAATCCGCCAAACAGGTGATTGGCGCCAAATCCGGCCGGCAGGCTGAAAGGTTCGGTGGTTCCCGGAACACTGGTGCGGCAGCCGAACCTGGTGAAGTTCCCGTTCACCGAAATAAGCGGAGGAATGATGTCATTCCCGCCCGCGTCGGTGACGCAAGGGCTGGCGTTGTCGCCCGCTCCCGCCACGCCGTTGGCACCGGCAATCGTATTTACCGCGAGATTATTGACGGTGTCGAAAACATCCACCGTCAAGCCAATGCGGTCGGAAATGTAATCCAGGTGGTGCACTGGATCCAGATAGCTGATGTCGAAGGAGTTGAACGGCCCGCCGGGCTCGCCCGTAGGATTATGCTCGGGCACGGTAATCACATCGATCACGGCGTAGCTGCCGTTGGATGTCGTGCCGCACACCGGACAATTCGCCACGCTCCCGCAACCGCTCAGGGTGACAAACACCAGGCTGCTAAAAATAGTAAGAAGAAGAATCCTCGGTCTCATCAAATTTCCTCCTGCGTTTTCCTTCCAGGCTGGTCGCCAGCTCCGGGGTCTCGCAAACTCGTTGCCCATCATTTCTGCGGGCGGACACTCAGCCAACCACGTCTAGAATCTGAACTGCAATCTCTGCAGCACCACAAAATAGTTCTGCGGCTCCGCTCCGGTTATGCTCGGATCCTTCAACTGATCGATGCCCACATTGACCATGTACTTGACCCAGTAATTGGGATACCAGTTGAGCCCGAAGGTGAACTCGTCCGTGTGGTCATCGAAGGGCGGGACGTATCCGGGGGTGAAATAGTTCAGGAAGTTTGCGGCCGGTTCCTTGCCTTGAATGCCGGTAAAGCGGAAGGCCAGTTCCCACGCTCCCAACCCGCGGCCTTGTCCGCCTGGAGTGTCGGGGCCGAACATGGGGCGCTGTACCCGTGGAGTGCCATTCTCCGGACGTTTTTCACCTGTGAGCAGGTAAGTCGAGCTCAGGTCCCAGGCCTTGCCCGTGATTCCCGGCAAGCTGAGGAAGCCCAGCCCACCCGCCTGCTCGGACCCGACATTCTGCCGGAACTGATTCAACTGATCGTATTCGCCGCGAAGGGCAAAACGTGACTTCAGATAGGTGAACTCGCCGTTGTAGCGTTCGATCGGTCCGTTGATGGCAAACTGCGGGAAAAAGTTGTAAGCACCATCCGGCAGTTGTCCGCTGAAGCTTCGATCCCCGGATAGCCCCCTTGACCGCGCGTAGTCGATGGATCCGCCCAAGGCCAGTTGCTTGAACCACTCGCTTTTGGATTTACGCCAAGGATAAAAGCGGAGGCGGCCCATGATTTCCGGCTGGTTGGTGGTGTTGGCCAGTGCATATCCCTTGCCGTTGAACACGCCCACCCAGTACTGCATTGCGCCGCCGTGAATATCGCCGTGTAGCGCGGCGCCGGGACTGCGGTATGCCGACGCCGCCGAGGGATATAGCATCGACTGAAATCCGCGCTCTACAAAATCCAGGTTGGTGCTTCCGACTCCCGTTTCCTGCGCGAATGGAACCTTGAATTGCCCGGCCTGGAATTGGAACTCAGGCCGCAATCTCACGTTGAGGTAAACATCGCGCACCACCGAACCGGAGGTTGTGGCGGCATCGGTGAGCAGGGCAAAATCGAAGTGCGAACCATAACTACCCTGAAATCCAAACCGCGCCCGGCGCAGGATAAATGTGTCGGAGGGTGCCCCATCGCCCTGGTAGGCGCGGTAATCGGTGTTCACATAGCCATAGGGGCTGATGCTGAACTGCCCGTCCGGGCTCCGGATGAAAAAATGTTCGCCGTTCCATCCAGCAGTGAGCGGGGTATCCTTCTTTGGAGCGGCGGCCGGCGGAGCCTGATCGACCACTGCCTCCGGAGCAGACGCAGGCTGCACCAGAATCGCATTCATCAGCCGGGCACGGCCCGTGCTCGGAGCATCGGCGGGCAGAGCATTGCCGGTCGAAGTGGCGGCAGGACGTGAGTTTGCGTCCAACGCGGAGGCTTCGGCCACCGGCCGAATCTGCGCCGATCCCTCGCCCTGCGTCTTTCCCGCGGTGAGATTCTGCTGCGCCAACTTTTCGACTAACGCCTTCAATTCCTCAATCGTCTGGCGCTGCGCTGCCAGCTCGCTGCGCAACTGGTTGACTTCTTCCCTGGTGGCGCTTACCGGGGCCGCTCCGCTATCCGTGCTCGCCGGATCGGCGCTTTGCGCGTGCGCGCCTGCTGCCAAGCAACAACCAGCCAGAAGCACAAACAATCTTGTTAATGAACGCATGTATTCCTCTTCCAGGATGATTTGCACAAATGGGCCAAACCCTTAGGACGTGCAGATGGACACTGCCTCGTGTTTGAATTCTGTCGCGGTCTATCTCCCAGGGATGGATAGCCGTCTGCGCGTCGCCCACAGGGGCGTATCCGATGCGCTGATGAGGCGGCTTTTAGAATTCATCTCAGCAGCGCGAGTTTTCAGTTTTGTTCGCAATCACAATGCCGGGAGCAGTGGGTTGAAGAGTGATTCTACGGATGCACCTGCCCTTTTGGACAGTTACGACAGTAACGTATACGTCGTTAACGCAACCCGCCCTCTTCCCTTTTCGCCTCTTCACCGCCAGAAATGGGAACGCACGAAGGGTCGAAGAAGGCGCACCCACGCACCACGAGTGTTCGACGAGTCGCGGGAAATGAGGATGGTCTAATGGCGAATCGTCGAATGGTGGATCGATGGGAGCCGGATCGAGTAACCGATCCCGATCAGATGGTCTGCCGCAGCCGACGACAGGCCCACACCGAAGTGGAAATCAATCTGTTGCTGCTGGGTAATTTTCATAGCGGTTCCAAAGTGCAGCAAGTGTCGCGGGCCCCCGGCCTCAGGAAAGTCGCCCGCGTACTCCACGAAAACGTCCCAGGGTTTCGTCAATTGCCGGTCGAACAAAATCGTGGACTCGCCCGTTACATTGCGCGTGCGACCCTGCGTTGGCCAGTATACCGAGAGCATCCCTGCCACCGTCCAATTGGGCGAAAGAGCACGCGACCAGGGCACCTGCAGTCCCGGATCATATCCTCCGCTGGAAATGCCGGCGGCGCCCGTCGGAAAACTCACGAACAGAATTGCGGATACGTCGAAGCCCCGCGCTGGTCCAAGCTGCTGTTTGATGCCTACCGCAAGATCGCCGAACCCTGAAGGAAAGTCCGCTGGTCCACTGCCCAGATCATGAAAATAATCGGGCACGGTGAAGCGCAATTCCGTCTTCCTGGCGAGACCGAGCCGCACCAGACTCTCTGGGCCATCCACCACGCTCTGCCCCTTGCCGCTCGCTTCCAGAAAACCATTTTCCACCTGCAGACTCCCCGCCGGAACCACCACGCTGGAGTTCGCGATCGCCGGCCGGTCCGTCGCGATTGGTCCCGAAGAGGCAACGGTCGGCGATTCGCTTTG
Organism: Candidatus Sulfotelmatobacter sp.; assembly: GCA_036522075.1. Lineage (GTDB taxonomy): Bacteria > Acidobacteriota > Terriglobia > Terriglobales > Acidobacteriaceae > Sulfotelmatobacter. Next base: position 23,128 of record DATDGM010000129.1, on the reverse strand, counting down.
CCCCCGCAACGGCCGCGCTGCCGCCAAGAGAAAAAGCAGCACCACAGTCGAGATGCCCGCAACCCTTCTCAAGGAAACCGGTTCCATGCTGTCCTGCCAGCACCCTAGCACAAAGCCATCCCCGCCCTTCCGCACACCATCCATCGACCGCCTGAAGCACGTGTTCCGATTTCGTAACAAAACCAACCGCCATCTTTACAAGGCCCATGCCGCGGAGTACACTCGCGCCGTTCTCGGCCCACGATCGAAACAGCCCTGCTGGACCAATCGACTCGAAACTCACCGCGAATGCGACCGGCGTTCGCACCACGGAAACTTTGTGACCAACATCAACGGCAAAGCCTACGCCATGAACGCCATCACCCCGATGAAGCCGTGGAAGACTCCCATTCTGCGGGTGCTCTTCTTCATTCTGGGTGCGATCAAACCTCTGCAGTCGGGCCTGAAAAATCTGTCGTTTATTCACTTCGCGCGCTGGGTGATTGTGACCCGTAACCAGTTCCCTCGCCTCGCGCCACAGCAACCTGGTGAAAGTCTGCGCTACGATTACCTGATTTTTTTCAGCAACTTCAACGGCACCTGGAATCAATATATCGATGCTTTTTCAGCCGTGCTTTCCTCGGGGCTGAACGCAATCTGGACGTGGAGCGAAAAGTTTCCCGGCTCCGTGCCCGTGACGCCGTTCAAAGGCTATATAAACCGGGTTCAGTTCGATACCGATTATTACTACAACGCGTATCCCAGGGCGGCCACCAATGATGTGAAAGCCGCGCTTCGCGTGCAGGATGCCTTAAACGATTTCGCCGAAACCAGCCAGACGCTTTCTCCGGCGGAGTTTGAGAAGGCCTATCTGGAATTCCTCGTCCGTGTGCAAGTCGATCTCGGTTCCACCGGAGTGGCTCCGGTAGGAACGTAGAGGCCCCAGTAGGAGATATTGTCCTCAGCAGGAACGAAATGGCAAACCAGAGTGGACAAGTCTATGGGCTGAGCGTGCTTTCGCCCATCCTCCAAACCGACAGCATCGACATCGGTCACGCCACGGCTCTGCGCTGGTATCTGGCCAGCTTGCCGCGCGACCATACCAGTCCCTTTGCGAAAGTTTCCAGCACCCACTTCGCTCGCCTGGTGGTAATGGACGATGTGGTCTTCGTAGGCGCGCCCGCATGCGAGGAGCACCTCAAGTCCCGCTACCTGATCTTTGAGTCGAATTTTGATGGTGACCTCGACACGTATCTAAGGCGTATGGCGCAGGAAATCCCAGACGTCGTCGACTCTGTCTGGACGCATTGCGTCGGTTATTCGGGAAAGGACCCTGCGGCCTTCGCCGCCTACATTAAGAAGTGTCAGGTCGAAACTACATTCTTCTTCGCCGACGTGAACGATAAGACCGTGCAGCAAAACCTTAAGGCTCTGCAGGTTCAGTCGGCTGTGGCGCACTTCATCGCGAAAAACCAGGGCAAGTCCGCGGCCGAAACACAGAAGTCGTTTGGCGCCTTGCTGGACCAGCTAGAGAAAGCGCCCCCACCGTTGCCAGGTGGCCGTGATTCCGAGAAAACGGCTGCCGAGGATCGTCCCTATGACCGTTAGCCCAGCGATCGATAACAAACCGACGGAGAGCACGAAGATCGACGTTTCCGACATTCAGGGCTTCGCGCTAAAGGGCTACAACTTTCCCTTCGCCCGTTATCTGTTGTTGGAACTCTCCCATCCCAAGTCTGCGCAAAACTTCATCGGGCAAATCGTGCAATACATCACGACCGGAGAGCGCTGGGACGAAAAGCCCGCCAGCACCGTAAATATTGCGTTTACCTACAAAGGCCTCATTCGGCTGGAACTTTCAGATCCCAGCCTGTTCAGCTTTCCGGTCGAGTTTCAACAAGGCATGAAGGCGCGCGGCCAGATTCTTTACGACACAGGAAAAAACGCACCGGAGCGCTGGGAGCCGGTGTGGAGAGACAACCGCGTGCACGTTTGGTTGGCCGTCAACGGGCAGACTCCGGCGGCCCTCACCGCACAATGCGATCTCCTGCTGCGCATCATGGATCAAACTGACGGAGCCAGACTTCTGCAAGCGCAAGATGCCTGTGCCGTCTTCATCGACGGCAAGCCCACCACAAAAGAGCACTTCGGTTATACCGATGGCTTCGGCAATCCGGATTTCAAAGGCGCCGAACGCGACTGCGTTCCCGGACAAGGCAAGCTAACTGCGAAGGGCACCTGGGAGGCCCTCGCCACCGGAGAGTTCCTTCTGGGCTACGCCGACGAAGCGGGCGAACTTCCAGTCGCCCCGATCCCTCATCTGCTGGGGCGAAACGGCACGTTCATGGTTTACCGCAAGATGCATCAGAACGTGGCGACTTTCCGCAAGTTTCTCGACGACCAGGGCCGGCTCTATGCCGGTGGAAAAGAAAAGCTGGCTTCGAAATTCATCGGCCGCTGGCGCGACGGAACTCCCGTCGAGCTTTCTCCCGACAGTCCAGATCCGGCCATCGTCGCGGATCCCAATCGCAACACCAATTTCACTTACGCCCAAGATCTGAGCGGCGAGCGTTGCCCCGTCGGCGCCCACATCCGGCGCGGCAATCCGCGCGACTCCCTCGGATTCAACGGCGAACTCGTCAACCGCCGGCGCATCATGCGCCGCGGCATGCCCTACGGAGAATATGTGCCGGAAGGCCAGCCGGTTCGCGATGAAGACGAGCACGGCGTCATCTTTATGGCATTGAATGCCAGCATCTTCCGCCAGTTCGAATTCGTGCAGCAGCAGTGGATTGAATACGGAAATGATTTGCACCAGGGCAACGACAAGGATCTGGTGATCGGCAACCACGGAGGCAAGGGCAAGTGCGTGCTGCAGGGCACCGTCGATCCTAAGAATCCTCCATTCCTCTGTGCCAGCCTCCCCAACTTCGTTGAACTCCGCGGCGGTGATTACTTCTTCATGCCCAGCCTGACCGCGCTGCAAATGATGGCGAGCGGAACGGTAGATCCCAGATAAATATCCCAGATAAGGTTTCAGACCCAAGATCAGAATCCGTAACCAAGCCCGAGGCAAGGCACCCGATCGATGGAGACGCCGATGTTCGAAAACCTCAAAAGCATTCTCTCTCGCATCGACGAGGAATGCGTTGAGCTCACCCACGACGTGCTGAACTCCGTCGATCGCGAACTCGCAAAAGCAAAGGGTGAGGTGACATCCTTTCTGGCGGGGATCAAAGCCCACCTGACGCAGTATCCCGAGCCGATCTTTGCCATCCTTCGCCGAATCAAACCAATTTTGCTGTTCGAGAACTATGCCCTCGTCACCAGGTTTGAAGATGTGCAGGAAGTCCTCGCCCGCGACGAAGTTTTCCTCGTGACCTACGGCGAAAAAATGAGAATCGTCACCGGCGGCCAGGATTTCTTCCTCGGCATGCAGAATTCACCGGAATACACTCGCGACGTTTCGCACATGCGCAGCGTGGTTCGCCGAGAAGATATCTCGGTCCGAGTCGCTCCTTTCGTGCAGAAAACGGCGGCCGATCTGGTGGCCGCAGCGGGCAAGCAACTCGACGTGGTCAAATTGAGCAAGAACGTGCCGGCGCGCTGGATCGCCGACTACTTTGGTTGTCCCTTGCTTTCCGAGCAGCAGGTCGAAGCCTGGGGAAGTGTGCTCTTCCAGTATCTTTTCCTCGATCAGGATAATGACCCTAAGGTGGCTCAGGCAGCCGCGAAAGCTGCCGCCGCGGTGCGCACCTGGCTCGACGAAACCATCGCTGCGCGCAAGGCCAGCCGCGCCGTCAAGGATGATGTGCTTGGACGTTGTCTGCTCCTCCAGGCGGCTGCCCTGCCGGCGATGGATGATGTCAGCATTCGCAATAATCTGCTTGGCTTAATCGTCGGCGCCATTCCAACAACTTCCAAATGCTGCACCCAAGCGCTCGATCAACTGCTGCAACGTGCGGAGCAATTGAAAGCAGCGCAAGCCGCCGCTGTGGCCGATGACGACGCTCTGCTGGCGAAGTATGTATTCGAAGCGCTCCGCTTCAATCCCAATAATTCCGGGGTTTTCCGCCTCGCCGCGCAGGACTATCGGCTGGCCAAACCTTCGCTCCACGCCACAACCATTCCAAAGGGAACGCTGGTGATCGCGGCCACTCAATCGGCCATGTTCGACGATCGCTTCGTGGAGGAGCCCAATGACTTTCGCATTGACCGTCCGGAATATCTAAGTATGCATTTCGGTTATGGTCTTCATACTTGCTTTGGGCAGTACGTGAATCGGGTGCAAATCCCCGGGATATTGAAGCCGCTCTTAAAGTCTCCCTGCCTGCGCCGCGCCGGAGAGTTGCAGTATGACGGACCGTTCCCATCGAGTTTGGTGGTGGCCCTTGATTAGTCGCCGCTCTAAAATAGCCCGGGTAGGGACAAACCCATGATCCCCGTCCTGATCACATTTCCCCCCAGCCTTGACAGCGAAACTGCCCGCTTTCTGGTAGCGCATTACGCCATCGAGAGCATTGAAGAAAGGCACACGCTGATTTTCTCGTTTTTCGTGACCTTCTGGCATGGCTTCACTCCCATCTTCCCGTTGCTCTACAGCAATTCCTACCGGCTGGCGGGTCCGCGCCCGATCGTCGACCACTTCGACCCTCAGTCGCCCCCGGAAATAAAGCTATTGCCCGACGACCCTAACGACTTGAGCCAAGTCAATTCCGATTGGACGCTCTTCAACTCAACCCTGGCCTTCGCCACCGCCAAATTCGCTTACTACTATCTGCTTCCCCACCGCGCCCTCATGATCAACCCCCTCAGCCAGGGAACCCCGCCCTTCGAGCAAAACGCCGTTATAAGCGCGTATCCGGTCTTTGCCGGGCTGCTGCGCTTGCTGCTGCAGCTTAGCCTGAGTACGGCGCAGAAGTCCGTCGCCCAAGTCCGAACCATCTTCAACGCTGTCGACGCCAGACTCGCTGATGGGCGTAAGTATCTGGTGGGCGGCCGCTTCAGCTTGTCCGACCTCGCCTTTGCCGTCGCCGCCGCTCCCGTCGTTCTTCCCTCCGGCTACGGAGGTCCGATCCCAACTTACGACCAAATGCCTCCCGAAGTGCAAGCCGTGGTCACCGAAATGCGCGGCCACCCCGCCGGCGCGTTCGCGTTACGCATCTACAACGAGCAACGCTACCCGAGCACTGCCGCCGCGGCGCATTAACAAATCTTTACAGAACATCCGACCGGCGCCCGGGTTCACAAATACCAACGACAGCCGGCACTGAAGCATCCAAGTTCGCCGAAACAGATTCCAAGAACGGCAGAAGCTGCTTACACGGGAGCGCCATAACCGGCAATTCGTTCTCGCGACTGGAAGGCGGAAGTGAATCACCTTTAGTGCTTGGATGAAACGCCCGATAGACGGTAAAGTTGAGTTCTTCATGGTTTTTTCTTTCAAGTCTGCTCTCTTTGTGCTTGCATTCATCACTCTGGGTTGCACCGTTTCCTGCATCGCACAGGCATCTCAGCAAACCCCTGCGTCTGATCCCGAACAACCGATTGCGACACGGCCTTCCGATCCGCCATCCGGAACCATCACATCCGGAACCATCAATGGAACCATCGTTGATCAAAGCGGGGCCGTGGTCGCAGGAGCCCGCGTACAGCTTGCTGGCGACAACCAGTCCCTGAAACAGGAAGTGCTATCGGGCGACAATGGACAATTCTCCTTCGCCAACATCGCACCCGGCTCTTTCCACCTCACCATTACATCGACGGGTTTCGCCACGCAGGCATTCTCTGGAATTCTGCATCCCGGCGAGGCCCAAACCCTCCCGCTAATCGCATTGGCTGTCGCCACCACCGTCACCGAGGTTGAGGTTGGTGTGCCCGTGGCCGAAATCGCCGAAGAGCAGATCAGAGTGGAGGAGAAACAACGCATACTCGGCGCCATTCCCAATTTTTATGTCAGCTACATTCCCAACGCCGCGCCTCTCACACCAAAGCAGAAATTTGAACTGGCGTGGAAGTCGATAGTGGATCCCTTCACCCTCGTCGTGGTCGGAGGCACGGCGGGTGTGGAGCAGGCCCAAAATCATTTCATCGGATACGGGCAAGGAGCCGAGGGTTATGGCAAGCGCTTCGGCGCCGGCTACGCGGACACGGTTACCGGCACGTTCATCGGCGGCGCCATACTCCCGTCGCTCCTGAAACAGGATCCTCGCTATTTCTACAAAGGGACCGGCAGTGCGCCGTCGCGCATCGTCTATGCAATCGCCACTTCGGTGATTTGCAAGGGCGACAACCAGCGCTGGCAGCCGAATTACTCTGGCATCCTCGGCGCTCTGGCCGCAGGTGGGATTTCGAACCTCTACTATCCACCGCAGGATCGCAACGGTGCACAACTGACTTTCGAAAACGCTGCCATCGGAATCGGCTCCAATGCCGTTACCAATCTGCTGCAGGAATTTGTCATCCGCAAGTTTTCGACCAAGGTTCCTAACCGCGACTCGTCCCAACCTTAAATCTCAGACTAAAGCCCAGACGAAGAGTGACCTTCGTCATCTGTTGCGCTCACTTTACTAAGAGCAAATCCCTGCGCCTCTCGCATTTCTCTGCTATACTGTATTTGACGCTTTTGCTACGGTTTGCTCGTCACGCGGTGGTCCCAAGTTGGATCAGTTTCATCTCCGCCTTTCCTGCCCGCCGTTTATATTCAGCGCCAAATCTAAATGAACGTGAGCGGCATGGAACTCCAGACGTGTGTCTGAGTGTGTGTGACAACCCGGCCCCTCCAGAAAGAACCAAACTTTAATGACCAAATTTAGCGAACTGCCCTTGTCTTCTGCTTTGCAGCAGAAGCTGGTGGCAGCTCAATTTACCACCTTAACCCCTATCCAGGAATGCTCCATCCCTCCGGCTCTTGAAGGCAAAGACGTAATCGGCACCGCCCAAACCGGCACTGGAAAAACCCTGGCCTTTCTGATTCCAGCCATCGAATTGCTGTGGCGCGAACCCTCGCGTAACGCGAGTGTGCTGGTGCTGTTGCCCACGCGCGAACTGGCCATGCAGGTTCACGAAGCTTATGAGAACATCCGCCACAAAGCCCTGCCACGCGCCGCGCTGGTCATCGGAGGCGTATCGGAAAAAACCCAGATTGACGCCCTTCGTGCCGGCACAGGACTAATCATTGCCACTCCTGGCCGCCTGCAGGATCTTATGGATCGCCGGCTGTCGGATGTGCGCCACATCAAACTGCTGGTGCTCGACGAAGCCGACCGCATGCTCGACATGGGCTTTCTGCCCGCCATCCAGCGCATTGTTTCAGCGCTGCCTACGCGCCGGCAAACTTTATGCTTCTCAGCCACCATGGAGCAGTCCGTGGCCCGGCTGGTGCACGAATACACGCACGAGCCTGTTCGCGCCGCCCTGGGCTCGGTGCTCAAGCCGGCGGAAAGTGTTCAGCTTAGAGTTTACGAAGTGCGCCCGGGCGAAAAGCTAGACGTGCTGCGGCAGTTGTTATATTCGGAACCTGGCCAAACCCTGATCTTCGCCCGCACCAAGCGTGGCGCGGAGCGGCTGGCCAAGACACTGGCGCGCGAAGGTTTCTCGGCCGCTCTCATCCACGGCGGACGCTCACAGTCGCAGCGCAATGGCGCACTCAACGGATTTCAGGATGGCCGCTACCAGATCCTGGTCGCTACCGACATTGCCTCGCGCGGCTTGCATGTCGATGACGTAGCCCACGTCATCAACTACGATCTGCCGAAAATGGCTGAGGACTTCATTCACCGCGTCGGCCGCACCGGCCGCGCCGGCTCCCAGGGCAGCGCCACTACGCTGGTCGCCGCCGCTGAGATTGTGTTGTTGCGCGATATCGAGCGCGCCCTGAAGCTGCGCATTGAACGCATGAAGCTGGACCCGGCCTCCGCCGACCAACATCCGAAGCCGGTGATCCAGAACACGCTGGCCAGCCGTACTCTAACCGCGTTGCCGGGCGAAGTCTTCGTGTAGTCGAGTGCGGGTTTAGAAAGAGAAAGCCGAGGACAAAATTGTCCGCGGCTTTTCATTTTGTCTTCGTCTTTGGTGCCGTGGAACTAGCGGTCGTTTCCGTCCTTGGTCGCCTCTTCGGCGCCCGCTTCTTCCACACCCACATTAAACAGCGCCGCTTGCGCCCGGGCGTGCTCCTGCAACTCGTGCATCTCGTCGACGCTGCCTTCCGGCTTTTCCTGCTTGCGCTGCACCCGGCGCTCCGCTTTGTCCCGTTGCTTCTGCTGCCGGGTTTGTTCTTTCTGACGCTTCGTAAATGTCGATCGGCCTCGTGGCATAAACAGTCTCCCAATCTCAATAGTTTCTTATCGCGGTCCGGCAAAGCACCGCCGGACGAATCTCATTACTTCGCGGAAAACGCCTGACCGCCAAACCTACCAGCGCGGCTCCCGTGGCTGGCGCGCATGACCCTGATAATCGTCGCGTCCGCGTCCACCACCGCCGCCGCCAAACCGCTGCCCGCCGCTCTTAGGACGGTCCGTCTTCGGTTTCGCTTCATTGATGGTCAAGGCACGTCCTGCCAGTTGGCTTCCATTCAACGCCGTAACGGCCTTCTCAGCCTCGCCGGCATTGGTCATTTCGACAAACCCGAAGCCGCGCGACCGTCCCGTCTCCCGATCGGTGACCACGCTCGCTTTTTCCACCGCTCCGTAAGTCTCGAACAGAGTGCGCAGTTCCGACTCGGTTGTGCTGTGGGGCAAGTTACCAACATAAAGATTCTTCATTGCATTTCCTCTCTCAATAGTTCATCCAACGTCCGGTGTTCCCCCCCCCGCTTCGATAGCCGGATTTCCGAATCCCGCGGCGGAGCAGGCCTTTCTTCCCGCGCCTTGCTACGAGCGTGAGAGAGTGACCGCACCGCGGAAATTCGCCGCGACGCTTCCAGAATCCCCCAGCGCTGTCCCAGATCTCCAGAAATATCGGCAGCCAGGGCTGCTTTCACATCACCCGCCTTCGATTCGTCCCCACTCCTGCGGACTGGCACTTCATCAACCGCCGGCAAATCCGCCAGAAAATCCGGCCCACCCACCAGGAACGCCAACTGCTGCGGCGGCGTGGCGCTGCGAATGTCGTCACAAAACTTGTCCCGGTGGCCCATGTCATTTTCCACGTTCATCAGCACCAGGTTGTATAAAGCGGCCCGCCACCACGAACGCGCTTCGCCGATGTCGGCCGCGCAATCCACGTCAATGCCTAGCTTTCTCATGGTTTCCGCACGCAACTCGCGCGTTGTCGCAGATCCATCCACCAGCAGCACTCGCTTTTTCTTAAGCGGGACAGGAACAGTTTCGGCCAGCACAGGGGCAATTATTGAGGTGGTCATTCGGCTACCTTGGCTTTCGCACCCTTGACCGGCGCCATCTTCGCCTCCGTTAGATTTTTCAGGAGTTCCCGATTTCGGATTCGCTTCGCGGCCTTCTGTTTCCGCTCTCGATGAAATCTCGATTTGTCACCGTTGACTCTCGACATGGTTTACTCCAGTGATGCGATTTGGTGAACGAATCTTGTCAGCCGCCACAACAGTCTCGGCTAGCGCTCTTTCCCTTTACGATGTTCCGGATTTTTCACAAACCAGCAGCGAAACACACGAGGTCCAGAAGGGATTGTTGGAGAACCCTCGTGAATCCAAGGTTTACGCCTCTCGGTCTCTCAATCGCGAAGGCGTAACTCGTGGCACATGTCTTCGAGGTTAAGTGAGTTAAGTATATCCTGTTTACCCGCGCTGTGCCGAGGCATCGCTGACTCTGACATCGCTTCCGTTTGCCCGAAACACTCTTGCGGGGATAGCCGGCCATCGGCGATCCGTCGAGCGGAGATCGACTCTCTCTACTGAGGTCACGCCTACTAAGGTCACGCGCCCAGCGGCATTATTTCTCCAGAATTGCCTCAACTTGCCGCAGATGATTCAAATCATGTCCCGCAAACATCCGCACGATGTGCTCAATCGACTCCTGCCCGCGCTCGGAGTGCATCCCGTACTGCTTCCACTGCTCCGGCGTCAAAGATTTCAGCAGCACAAGATTGGCCTCCCGCAGCACGCGGAATTGTTCCACAGACTTTCGCGGATCGCGCTTCGCATAGTGCCCACTGACCACCCACGCGTCTTGATCAAAGGCCACAATCGCCGTTCCCGGCGCGCCCAGAATCAGCCGCATGCGGAACCCGCCCACAATCTCGGCCTCGGCCAGATGCGCCAGAATCTCCCCCACCGACCACTTATCCGGAGCCGGACGCTTGCGCAATTTGCCAGTGGGCACGCCCTTGATCAGCCGCTCCAGCTTCTTCGGCGTAGCCGCTTGCACCGCCAGCGACTGCTTCCCTTCCATGTACTTAAGGATCCGCTGCGTGTATTCCTGCGGCGTCTCTTTCATTGCATTCATCTCCTTCTGTCGATGTGCTTTTCCTGCTCATAGGGAGACAGCCGCCCTCGGCCGTCCCGCCCTCAGAACAGATTAGTCGGATGGACGAAGCCTAGTGGCGCCTTACTCTGCCCCGCCCTTCTCTCCTACCACAAACGTAGTCCACGGCCCCGCCTTCATATCCCTCAACAACGCCTTTTGCCAGCCAAACTCCGGATGATGCTCCAAAAAATCTGCCGCTACAAAATCTGCCCCGCAGGGATGCCCCGCCCGTGCCACAAAGCTCATCTCGCCCGCCATCTTGCTGTTCGTAGCCTTGCCCTGCACCGCTCCTCCGGGATTGTACGGCGCCCACGCCCATTCCTTCACGCCTCGCGGCGATGCGTCGACGTGACCGCACAGTGAGCGTTCGTTTGGCTGATTCTTCACGGTGCTTCCACCCACTTTGTCGAAACTGTCGAAATGATCCGACAAGAAATCCTCCGCCATGTCCACGTCAATCTTGCCCTTCGATTGCGCCATCAATTCTTCCCACCGCGCATGCCGGGCGTTCGGCGATGACGACATGTCCGTAACATCGAATCCGCTCGTTTCCTCTTGAATCAGCTTGGGATCGCGGGCAAAATTCGAGCTCACGAAATATCCGTCTTTCGTGCGCCACAATGGAGTGTTCTTCAGCCCCAGCTCCAGATCGGCAATCTCATTCGTCTTGCGGTCGCCAATCAGCCAATCGTTGGCATATCCGCCATTGTTACCTTCCTTGAGAATGCGCACGTAGTCATCGATGCTCTTCGCATACTGCAGCGCTTTGCGCGACCGCATGAACTCCGGCTTGCCGTTCGGGTCCCACCCCTCAAATTGCGTGATGGTGGTTTCCGTAATCATGATCCCGTCGGAGTTCACGCCGAAATCGTCATCGCTCGTGATTACTCCTGGAAATCCGTCCATCAGAATACGGCTGCCGTGTTCCGGCTTGATATCGAAAATCACCACCCAGCGCTCCCCCGCCAGATAACTGGTCCAGTTGTTGTGCGCGATCACAATCTTGTGATCCTTCGTATAACTTCCGGTCGCGATAAACGCGCTGCAATTCCCCGGCGCAACCAGCTTCGGAGATTTCGCCGGGTTCCCCGGCTTCCCTGCCTGCTCTTTCTTGTTCTTCTTGTTCAGCCACGGCAGGTAATAGTCCGGAACTTCTTCAAACGCATTCAGCGCCACAATGTCATACACGTCCAGGTTCACGCCGTGCGCCCTCACGCCATCGGCAATGCCCTGCAATTCCTGCTGATACTCCGCATCAATATGCGGCCACAACATCTCTCGCGCTGTTCTGCGGAAGAATTCCCAATCGCGCTGGGTCTGGTGGGTGTCAAACAACTGGATCGCGGCCAGCGCGTCCGCAATTTCCGATGCCAGGAGATACCCGTGCTGGAACCCGATCTCCGCCGGCGTCCCCTCCAGATGCACATAAACCCACCCGCCCCTCCGAAAGCGATACGCCTTCTCCAGCCGAGCGTCGGAAGAGGAAGAAGAAGCAGATAACGAACCAGAGAAAGAAGAAGAAGAAGAAGAAGAAACCATCGCGGCCTTGACTGCCGAATGGGAACCGCCCGCCGACACCATCACAGCGACTCCCAACAAAGCGATCACCAATTGCCGCAAATGAAAACAGAATTGTTTATCCATGACGTTCCTTCGTATTCCGGACTAAACGCTCCGAATGAACGCCATTGTAGTCGAAAAAACCGCCGTCCAGCCCTCGACCTCAGTCCTTGACCTCAGCCTTGGCACGACGGCCTCGCCGAAGCCGGAAGCCCGAAGCCGGCGCTTAAATGTCCGTCCTCGGCTCCGGATGCCGGCTTAAACACCAGCATGTGCTGTAGCCCGAGTGCGGGAACAACGCATGAATGCAGGCCTGAGGCTGTTCTGGCTGAAAGATGAACTGTGTCTTGCCGCTTTTCTGCGCCACCGCGTAATAAGGGTCCACGGTGACGGTTCCGTAAGCATTCCAGTTCGCGGCGACGCGGATACGGAACACCGCATAGTCGCCGCCATAAACAGCAGCCGCCAGCCCGAGCAGAACCAGCAACCCAATCCTGAGAAAGCGTTTGGCCTCGCGCAGCTGCACTTATCCTTTATCGTTCATTGTCTGTCGTTGTCGCGAGGAGAAGCGAGAGCACGGCAGCAAAGCGACTCATGGCAACCTCGCCGTTTGAGAAGTCTAGACAAATACTCGGCAAGGATCAAGGAGCCCTGCCAGTCCGGTCCGTTTCACATGAATCCAAACTGCACGCGCTCGTTTGTCATTTCGTTGACTCCAGCAACTCGAACGCCTCTGCGACACTTTTTCCCGCATGTGTAGCTTACCCCAGGCGTTCGTTGACTCCCGAATGCGATGTCCGTAAGATGAAGCGCCGCCGGCGCTGGACCGCTTTCAACGTGAGCCGCAAGGGGCAAAACTGGGAGAGTTTGTATTATCCCGGCGAGGCCGCCTTGGGTTTCATTGCTCTCTACGAGGCGGACCATTCCCGTGAATGGCTCGTCGCCGCCGGCAAAGCCCTAGCTTACCTTGCCAGAACCCGCGCCGGACTTTCCACCGTTCCTGCCGACCACTGGGCCTTGATGGCAACCGCCAGATTGCTTCCTTATAGTGACCAGATAGCGTCGACCGTCAGCCGCGAGGAATTGGTGCAACACGCCGCGCAAATCTGCAATTCGATTCTGCACGACCAATTTCATGGTTCGGCGGCCACGGGCATCGATGGGGCATTCGATGCAATGGGGCGGACTGCTCCCGCCGCAACCCGCCTGGAAGGATTGTTGGCGGCTTTGGAGTTCCTGCCGAAAGGTGACTTGAATGAGAGAATTGAAGTGGCTGTCGAGCGCGGCATCGCTTTCCTGTTGCGAGCGCAAGTCGTTTCCGGCCTGTACGCTGGAGGTGTGCCGGGGGCAGTCCGAACCAGGGCAAGGGACTCCTCCGAAGTGCGCGTGGACTACATACAACATGCACTGTGTGCTTGGCTCCGCTACCAGAAATATTACAGGGTAGAGGAAGCATCCTTTGTGACAGAAAAAGGGGACCGATCAAAGCAGAAAGGTGTCGTTTTCTTACGTGAACGAAAGCTGGGGGCGGGTCAGCCTCACACATAGGGTCTGGACAACCGCCGGGGCCACAACCATCCCCGCTGTTGACGTGGAGTCACTTGTGTTCAATCAAGCCTTCCACTTGCAACGCGACCTGCAGAGATACTGATTCGATAAAGTAACATTTCAAATCGTCGCGCCTGATGATCACGAACTCCTTACTGTCGGATTTTGGTAAATCCGCAACCGCCAATATTCGATCGCTGATCAGTTCACCGCCCTTGCTCTGATTGTGCTCTCGGCTCGTGACCGTTCGTGTGGCTTTAACCCACTCTTCAATTTGCAGCTCGGCAGCCTCCGGCGAATCGAATTCTGTGTAATGTACTCGTCCGTTAGTACCATCAGGCGCTCTGTAGATTCTGAAGGCCGTTGCATGGCCGCTCTTGGTCTTGATATGGCCAATTCTAACAACTTCAAGATCCATTGACTTATCGTGAGTCACATCTTGAGCAGTCGCGAACCACACGCAAAACAGGCCCATTAACAAGAAAGTCGAGATTGCTTTTCGAGTTTTTACCATGATTTCGGTATCCTTAATTTTAACTCTAAATTACAGTTATTCGGACGTTGCATCTAAAGGGGTGCAACTTTTGCGGGCTTTTGTCTCCTAACCATCGCGACTCTCAACACGCCACCCGGTCTGCGCGCCACACCCACACTCCCACCTCACAACTCACAATCCACCCATCCCCACTCCGCGCCCCACGCGCCCCACGCCCCCAGCGCCCGACAACAAGGGGACACCGGACATCAATGAGTTGAGCTGCTATGGGATGAGCAGAGTAGCAATGGTTTCACCTGAATCCCAATTCAAACATGATGACCAGGGGGGGGCGCTCTGGCACCATCTCTTTCCCTCTTCCCAGGCCTTCGTTGACTCCCGAATGCGATGTCCGTAAGATGAAGCGCCGCCGGCGCTGGACCGCTTTCAACGTGAGCCGCAAGGGGCATTGGCTATGGCCACCGCTTTCTCACCACCGATGCAGTCCGAGAACTTGGCGGCGAGGGCTGACCGAGTGACAAGTTTGCTAAAAATGATTCGCATCCGGAGTGTGTTCGCGCTATGTTGAAAAGCCTGGTTACGCGGGCTTTCCGTCAATTCCCCCGCTGGACCGGATTGCTGTCCGGCATGGCCGTGGCCATAAACTTCGGCGCGCTGATGCTCGGTCAGGAATTCCCCAAGGCACTACCTGTGGCTCCTGGCGCGGAAGTATTTTCCCTAACCCCAACGCCGGGATTCTTTACGGAACCCTCGATTGCGATCAATCCTCTGAACGCGCAGCAAGTTGTGGCGGTGTTTCAAGACAACGTCCATGCCTCTTATTCGCAAGATGCCGGCCACTCCTGGCTCGCCGCGGAGGGCGTGGCACCGGCCAATTACAAAGTCTCCGGCGACGTATCGGCGGCATACGACAACCAGGGCCATGCATTTGTTTGTTATATGGCTTTCGACAAGCTAGGGACGTTCAACTATTGGGCTCACGGCGCATCCCGCAGCGGTTTGTTTGTAAGGCGCTCTCTCGACGGTGGAAAAACCTGGGACGCAAAGCACGTTCCCGTCATCGAGCACGCCACGGAACCGGGAATTCCGTTTGAAGACAAACCCTACATCGTGGCCGACATTACAAAGAGTCGTTATGCCGGCAATCTTTACGTGGGCTGGACGCGATGGACGCTGACCGATTCGAAAATATTGCTGTCGCGCTCCACCGACGATGGACAATCGTGGTCGAAACCCGTTGAAGTCGATCGTCACCCCGGATTGCCTCGCGACGACAATGGCGCGGCGGAGGGATTTGCCGGCGTTGTCGGGCCGGATGGAACTCTCTACGCAGTCTGGAGCCAGGATGATGACATCTTCCTCACAACTTCGCGGGATGGCGGGCAAACATTCTCGCGCGCTCGCACGATTATCCACACGGCTCCCATCATGTTTGCGATCCAGACTCTGGAGCGGGCCAACGGATTTCCTCAAGTCGCCATCGATCCGCGCAGTCGCCGGCTCTACGTCACCTGGACTGACTATCGCAACGGAGATCTCGATGTCTTCGTCTCCACCTCGACTGACAGAGGGAAAAAATGGCGCGCTCCGGTGCGGGTGAATAACGATCCCGTTCACGACGGTGCGGACCAGTTTTTTCAGTGGCTGGCGGTCGATCCGGTGGACGGAGCACTCAATGTAGTCTTTTACGACCGGCGCGGTGACCCGCTGAATCGGGCGCAGATCGTGGTGTTGGCGCGCTCCACCGATGATGGACACAGCTTTCAGAATTACGCGTGGACCACGGAACCGTTCGAGGCGGGCGGAGTTTTCTTTGGCGACTATTCGGGGATCGCTGCGTTCGGGGGGCGCGTCTATGGGGTCTGGACCGAGAAGCCGCCAGTGGCTCCGGAGACGAGTACGAAGTCTGAAAAGTTGCAGCCCAAGCCAGTCGGCACCGTGGTCAAAGTCGGCATCGCTGATTTCAAGATGGGCACGAGCGGAGCTTCACAGTAAGTTTCTGCGATCGGCATCCATAACCCGCCAGCTCGAACTGGAGAGCGCAGACCGACCGCATCTCGTCTCATTTGTCCATCGACCATGCGCGAGCGGATTCGAAGCCCGCAATTCGTGCGGCATTTAGATTCGCGCATAACCCGGTCAGTGCGAGTCGCGGGCCACGTGAGCGCCGCTGCGGCCCACCAGGAAATCGAGATCGGCCCCCTTGTGCGCTTGCTCCACGTGTTCCACGTAGAGCCGCAACCAGCCGCGATCTGGAAGCGGAGGAGGGGTCCACTCCGCCCGACGGGCTGCGAGAGTAGTGTCGTCGACTTCCAAACGAAGCAAGCGCTTGGGGACATCGAGGGTGATCATGTCTCCCGATCGTACCAGCGCGAGCGGGCCGCCAGCTGCGGCTTCCGGACACGCGTGCAGCACCACCGTTCCATAGGCCGTGCCGCTCATGCGCGCGTCGGAAATGCGCACCATGTCAGTCACGCCTTTGCGGAGAATTTTTTTCGGCAGCATCATATTCCCAACCTCCGCCATCCCCGGATAGCCGCGGGGACCGCAATTTTTCAGGACCATCACGCAGTTTTCATCAATGTCCAGCGCGTCGTCGTCAATGCGCGCGTTAAATTCTTCAATCGACTCGAACGCTACCGCCCGACCGCGATGCTGCAACAAATGTGGACTCGCGGCCGACGGCTTGATCACAGCGCCATCAGGCGCGAGATTGCCACGCAGGACGGCGATTCCGGCCGCCGCCTTGAATGGTTCCGCAAAGCGGCGAATCACCTCGCGATTCCAACAAGGAGCGTCGGTCACGTTCTTCCAGATCGTCTGTCCGTTCACGGTCAGCGTATTCCGGTTCAAAACCGCGGCCTCACCCAGTTCACGAAGCACCACAGGCAGCCCGCCCGCGTAGAAGAAATCTTCCATCAAATGTTTGCCCGAGGGTTGAATATCCACCAGGCATGGCAGGGAGGATCCGATCCGATCGAAATCGTCGAGACACAAGGGCACTCCGACTCGGCCTGCGATCGCGATCAAATGAATCACCGCATTGGTGGACCCGCCAATGGCTGCATTGGCGCGGATGGCGTTCTCGAAAGCCTCGCGAGTGAGTATTTGCGAAATCCGAAGGTCATCGTGCACCATTTGCACGATGCGCCGGCCCGTCATCTGGGCCAGCGTATTGCGGCGAGCATCGACCGCGGGAATGGCCGCGTTGCCCGGCAGGCTCATGCCCAGCGCTTCCACCATGCTCGCCATGGTTGACGCGGTCCCCATGGTCATGCAATGTCCCTTGGAGCGATGCATGCAACTTTCCGCTTCAAAAAACTCTTCCATTTTCATTTCCCCAGAGCGGACCTGATCAGTCATCTGCCAGAGCCCTGTGCCCGAGCCCAGCTCGCGGCCGTGAAACTTTCCAGAAAGCATGGGACCGCCGGAGAGTCCAATGGTCGGAAGATCACACGACGCGGCGCCCATCAGCAGTGATGGAGTGGTCTTGTCGCAACCCATCAGCAGAACGACGCCATCGATGGGGTTGCCGCGGATCGATTCTTCCACGTCCATGCTGGCCAGGTTCCGGAACAACATTGCCGTGGGGCGCAGTTGAGTTTCGCCCAGCGACATTACGGGAAACTCCAACGGGAAACCGCCTGCCTCCCACACTCCGCGCTTCACAAACTCGGCCAGTTCGCGAAAGTGCGCGTTGCACGGCGTGAACTCTGACCAGGTGTTGCAGATTCCAATGACGGGTCTCCCATCGAACAGGTCGTGCGGCCATCCCTGGTTCTTCATCCAACTTCGGTAGAGGAATCCGTCGCGATCTTTTCGTCCGTACCATTCCTGACTGCGCAGCTTCTTCATTATGATTGTTCCGTTCTTGATTCGCATGCGGGCCGTCCTGATCGGCCCTCGCTCACGGCGATGATACCGCAAACTCGCCGGGCCAGCCCGAGCGAGATGCAACCTTTCGCTTGACGAGACACGCAGACTGGAACATGATCTCGATGCTTCCCATCTTCTGAAAGGGGCATGAAAATGCTTCGCACTTCATCGTTACTGCGAATTCGAGGAACCGCGTCACGGACGACCCAGGCGTCGTTGCTCTGCTTGACATTTATCATCATCCTCTTCGCTTGGCCGGGCTCTGCCTTGGGTGCATCGCCAAACGATTCCCGGCCACTGCAAGTATTTTTTGTCGATGTCGAGGGCGGGCAGGCAACTTTGTTCGTAACGCCGGAGAAGCAGTCTCTGCTGATCGACACGGGGTGGCCTGGAAACGAGGGGCGGGATGCCGACCGCATCGTCGCGGCCACGAAGAAAGCGGGGATCAGCAAAATTGATTTCGTGCTGATTACCCACTTCCACACCGACCACGTCGGGGGCCTGCCTCAGTTGACCGCGCGAATTCCGATCGGAACGGTCATCGACCACGGCGACAATCGCGAGAACACGGATGCGCCCACCGTCCAGGGTTGGCAAGCGTATCAGGAATTGCTGGCCGCGAAAAAGTTTCAGCGCCTAACGGTCAAGCCCAGTGACAGTCTTCCGATCCGCGGGATACAAACGACCATCCTAAGCTCCGATGGCGCAGTGATTCACCAGCCTCTGCCGGGGGCAGGACAAGTGAATTCCAGCTGCAAAAACGCCGAACGATATCCCGCGGATCAGACCGAGAACGTGCGCTCTGTAGGGACGCTGATCACGTTTGGCAAATTGAGAATTCTAGATCTGGGGGATCTGACCCGCGACAAGGAAATGGAACTCGTATGCCCAAACAATAAGTTGGGCGCAGTTGATATCTACATTGTGTCGCATCACGGTTGGGGTCAGAGCGGCAGTCCTGAGTTCTTGAATGCAATCGCTCCGCGGGTTGCCATCATGGATAACGGTGCCAAGAAAGGCGGCACACCTTCCGCCTGGGACATTATCGAGAAATCGCCGCGACTCGAGGATCTGTGGCAACTGCATTTTTCCGAAGAAGGCGGCGCGGCGCACAACGTGGCTGCGGAATTTATCGCCAACCCGCAGGGCCCGGATGCGGGTAACTATTTGGAATTAACCGCATGGCAGGATGGGCGCTTCGAGGTCTTCAATTCTCGAACCGCCGTTACGAAACGCTATCCCGCGGGCAATTGAGGCCATTTTCCGCGGTGCAGGGGTTGCGAAAAACGGGCCGACATGCGGCCCGTGTCGAATCAGCGATGCTTAATGAAGTCACCGGTCTGCAGCTCGGCCATGGCCTGACGCAACTGCTCTTGCGTGTTCATTACAATCGGACCATACCACGCCACTGGTTCCTCAATGGGCTTCCCGGAGACCAGCAAAAATCGAATTCCTTCCGGTCCGGCCTGCACCGTTAACTCGTCTCCGCGGTCGAACAGAACCAGTGAGTGATTCACAGCGTCATACTTGACCGGCGCGTTGGCATCGACGGCGCTCTCGGTAAGAACCGCACGCGGATCGGAGGCGTCGCGGAACGTTCCGGATCCGGCGAACACGTATGCGAACGCATTGCGCGTAGTCTCCACCTTGAGCCGTTTGCGTTGACCGGGCGCGACCGAGATATCCAGGTAGTTGGGGTCGGCGGCAACGCCCTCCACCGGACCTTTCTTACCCCAGAACTCCCCGCAGATAACGCGGACGCGCGTGCCGTCATCATCGGTAACCTCAGGGATCGCGCTCGACGGCACGTCCTGATAACGCGGATCGGTCATCTTCAGCGATGCGGGCAGGTTCGCCCACAGCTGGAAACCATGCATGCGCCCTTTGGTGTCGCCTTTCGGCATCTCTTGATGCAGGATGCCGCTGCCGGCCGTCATCCACTGCACATCTCCGGCAGTCATTTTTCCGGTGTTGCCCAGACTGTCTCCATGCTCGACCGATCCAGCCAGAACGTAGGTGATCGTTTCAATCCCGCGATGCGGATGCCAGGGAAATCCGGCTAGGTAGTCCTTCGGATTGTCGTTGCGAAAATCATCCAGCAAGAGAAATGGATCGAATTCCTTTGTCTTGCCGAAACCGAAGGCGCGCTGCAGCTTAACACCCGCTCCTTCGATGGTGGGTTTAGGTTGAATGATCTGTTTCACGGGTCGGAGTGACATAAATCCCCTTCTTTCTTGAGCCGCATCGCCGGCGTCGATCCGTGCCGTATGGCAAAGCCTTACGCCTTGATGAACTCGGCTTCCAATGTGATCACTACGTCCTCGCCTACCATAATGCCGCCGGTCTCGAGCGCCGCGTTCCACGTCAGACCTAGTCTTTACGGTTGATTTTTGTGGTCGCCGAGATTCCGACCCGAGTATTGCCCCAGGGATCCTTCGTAGGCGGAGTAGGCCCTTCCACGTTGAAGAGAACTTTTCGGGTGACGCCGTGTATGGTCAGGTCACCCTCGACTGCGAGTTCCCCGGCCCGCACAGGCCTGATGCTGGTCGAGTTGAAGGACAGGTTGGGGAATTTCTCCACATCCAGAAAGTCGGCGCTTTTCAAGTGCGCATCGCGTTGGGGTTCGCGCGTTTCGATGGAAGCTGCATCGATTACGGCCTCCACCTTGGATTTTGTCAGATCCGATTCGTCCAGAGTCAACTTTCCCGTGATCTTGGCAAAATGCCCTTTCACGTTGGAAATCATCATATGACTGACCTTGAACTCGGCTACGGCGTGGGCCGGGTCGATGTTCCAGGTGGCGGTGGATGTTTGCGGAGTCGTCAATGTAGTCATCGCAGTTTCTCCTTTCTTCCTGCATTAGATGCGTGACGACGATATTCGTTGCAACGGATATATTCGCCGCAAAATCAAGTTACAGCGGCGCGGGCGACGCCCAGGAGTTCCGTCATAACCCGGAGCCGGTCCTTTCCCAGATGACCCAATTGGCGGCGGTGTGCTTCCTGGATGGGCCCATCGAGCCGAGCCAGGACCTTAAGCCCTTCCGGCGTGATCCGTGTCATCACCATGCGACGGTCATTGGTTTCCCGGCAGCGCGATATCAGGAGGCGCTTTTCCAGTCGGTCGAGAAGGCGCGTGATATCAGGATCGCGCGTAATCATGCGGGTGGCAATCTCGCCACACGGGAGGCCCTCCGGCGTGCCGCGCAGAATGCGGAGCACGTTGTACTGCGTCGGCGAAAGATTCTCGCGCTTCAGAACCCGGACCAGGCCACGGGATAGGATGTCAGTGGTGCGGGCCAACTCCAGAAAAGCAGCCTCTTCGAGGCATGCCGACCGTCGGCGTTTCCTTGCGAACCGATTCTCGCCTTTCATGACATCTTCATATTAGTCGTTATAACGACTACCGTCAAGACACCTTTACCGGTCGGATTGCGCAGCGGAGCAAACGATTAACGCTTGGAATAACGGTACGTTGGCCTGATGTGTTCTCGCAGGACCTGTTCTATCCCGCGACGTCCGCCAGCGGGAGCCAAACCTGAAAACGCGTGTCCCCCGGCTTCGAGTTGACCTGAATGTTCCCTCTGTGCTTTTTTACGATTCGCTGCACGGTGTCCAGGCCGAGCCCGGTTCCCTCTCCCACGCCCTTGGTGGTGAAAAAAGGTTCAAAGATGTGGGACCTGATCTCCGGAGAAATTCCCGGCCCGTTGTCTGCGATCTCAACCACAACACAACTATCTTCCTTATAAGTTCGCACCCTAAGCTCGCCTGTGCCCCCCATGGCATCAATGGCATTGTCAATCAGGTTCGTCCATACCTGATTGAGTTCGCTCCCAAACGAGTTCACCAGAAACGGGACCCGCTGGTAGTCCCGTTGCACGGTCACACCGCGCTTGAGTTTGTGATTCAAGATGATGAGCGTAGTCTCCAGACTTTTGACGATGTCGACATTCTGCACCGGCGCCTGGTCCATGTAGGTATATTCCTTAATGGCGCCGACCAGGTCAGAGATTCGCGAGGCGCTGCTCTCGATTTCGTTCAACAGATTCGCAATTTCTACGGACGCGGCAATCCGCACCAGAGCGGCTCGGGCAGTCTCCGGGTCTAGAATGGCGAACAACGATTCCAGCATTTCCGGCTTCACGCTCTTGCGGGCCAGATCTGCCGCCAGTTGCCACAAATCATTCTGCCCATGACTGCGAAGCAAGGAATCAAGCTGTTCTTCCAAATCGCTGGCCGCCAGGGCATCAGGAGGGTACTCCTCCCGCTGGATGAAGAAATTTTCCAGCTTCTCAATTTCGGCTTTCTGTGCCGGGGTTAGTTCGCGCCTGCCCAACTCCAGACTCGCGTTCCTGATCTTCTTGATGACGTCCCGGAGTTGGGTTGCGGCACGTTTGGCCGCGGATGCAGGATTGTTGAGCTCATGCGCCAATCCTGCCGAGAGTTTTCCCAAGCCGGCCAGCCGGTCGCGCTGTTGCTCAAGGCGCGTAGTCTCGCGGATCCTGTCGGACATCAGCGCGACCAGCCGCTTGGTCAGCTCCGGCATTTTCTGCACCAGTTCGGGAAACAACGAAGTCGGAAAGCGCAGCGCACGGCTCTCCGTTTCCGCTCGCAGGCTTACCGTAAACTGCTTCATTCTCGAAAACGGCAGCACACCGGTGACGTCGCCCGGACTTATGGTAAAGGTGATTGTTTCTCCCGCAAGGACGCCGCGCCCCTGAATCTGGCCCTCGAGAAGCACATACATGGCATCGGCTGGGTCGCCCTGCCGCGAGTAGCTACCGCCGGCCGCCACCCGAAGCTCTTGCGACTGGCTGATAAACCAGTCGATCTGCTCGTCCGGCAGATTGGCGAATATGGGGAAACGAAGCAATTCCGATTTATCGACCATTTATACCTTGCTCAAATACTGGTGGATGAATTGCACGGCTACTGACCCTTCGCCAACTCCGGAAGCTACGCGTTTCACCGAACCGTGCCGCACATCACCCACCGCAAAAATACCTGGGACATTGGTCTCGAGCAAGAAAGGATCGCGATCCAACGTCCACGCTTTGGGCCGTTGCCCGTCGCGGATCAGATCGGGGCCGGTCAGAATGAATCCGCGATCATCGCGTTCGAGCATACCCGCCAGCCAATCGGTTCGCGGCAAGGCTCCGATGAAGATGAACATCGAACTCGCGGGAACGCGCTCGACCTTGTTGGTGTCCGAACACAGCACGGAAACTTCT
>DATDGM010000128.1:0-47868 GCA_036522075.1 Candidatus Sulfotelmatobacter sp. | reverse complement strand
ATATACACATCGATAAAATTGAAGCCCACGGACGCGATCTTCACTAAGGCTTCGTGGCTCTTCGGCTGCGGCACCGGCAAGTCCACAAGTTGCATGGCCTCGGGCCCACCCACCTGCCTTACTTGAATGGCTTTCATGGTTATTTGATTCCTTATGGTTCTATGCCGCCGAAATTATACGGGAGTGCCCGAGCCTTCGCTGTGATCTGGACCAAGGGTGGCAGTTCAGCTTCGACGTACCACCATGCGGAGTCATACTGAGCAGAGCCGTATTTCAGGCGGAACAAGGATCTCGTGCTTCACGGTCTTGACGCGTTGGCCAAACGGCACCCAGGTCCTGGCTTTTAGGCTCCGGTATCCGCCACTAGTCATTGTCATGTGCGATTGGAGATTCGCAAATCGTCAATCAGAATCGTCAATCAGACTCCGCATTTCCCAAGTCAGTCTGCTACACTGTCACGTCTGCTTGAGGAGCCCTCGGACATGGCTGAAAAAGTTCCCCAGACTTTTGCCAATCATCACCGAGTTGATCCACCATTTCACTTTTTTGCGCTGCCCATCTTCGGTCTGGCGCTGCTGCTCACTCTGATCCATTTTTTCGCGCACATCACGCACGGCGACTTCCACGATCACATCCACGCCTTCCTGCTGATTTTGCTCGCGTTGGCGCTTCTCATCGTGGTGGTTAAGTCGCGTCTTTACGCTCTCAGGGTGCAGGACCGCGTGATTCGCCTGGAAGAACGCTTGCGGTTGGCCACGCTTCTGCCCGAGCCCTTACGGTCGCGGATTCCTGAATTGACCGTAGAACAGCTGATTGCCTTGCGCTTCGCTTCTGACGCCGAAGTCGCCAAGCTGGCGGAACGCGCGCTGAACGAGAAGCTGTCGCGGGCGGACATTAAGAAGGCGATTCAGAACTGGCGGCCCGATTATTGGAGAGTGTGAAGGAGCGGCCGTCAGGCGTCAGACCTCAGTCACGGGCGGTGATGGCGGCAAACTCACGGCGGGGCAAGCCTGAAGTCGGGAACCTGAGTTCGGAAATTCGAGATAGGTCTGGACGCGGGGGCTGAGGGCTGACGCCGATGCGTAGGCAGTAACCGGTTAGAACAGGTGCCCAAAGTAACCCCAAAAGTTCCTTTGGGACGTTGACCGAGATGGGCTGGGCGGGTACGATTTTGGGTACGGCTGTGTACTGCCAACACCCGGGAAGAAACCCGCATCTTATAGAGGAATATGCGTCTTGCAAAATTTCATGCACGGACTGCAACGCTTGCCTGCCTTATTCTGGGCGGGGCGTCGTGCCAGACCGCGCAGAAGCCGGTATCGCTTCTTCCTCCGGGCTCCGCGCCCGGGTTGAGCGCGCCTGCAGCCGCCCCTGCCTCGGCGAAATCCGCCTCCGCAAAATCCGGCTCTTCGGCTGCTGCCGCTAAGGAGCCGCAACAGGCAAAGCCAGATTCCTCGCAAAAATCGGCGCAGTCTACGCCCGCCAATCCAGTTCAGGACGTGTCAGCCCCAACTTCATCCATCTCCGATTCTTCCGACCCCGTCGCCGACCTCGTGGCGCGGGTCGAGAAGGAATACCAGGCGGGAGTGGTCAACTACCAGGCGGGCAATCCCGACGCCGCTAAGCAGAATTTCGATAACGCCTTCAACGCGTTGCTGGGCAGCAATCTCGATGTCCGCTCCGACGATCGCCTGCAGAAAGAGTTCGATCGCGTGGTGGAGGGCGTGAACCAGCTTGGCCTCGGCGGCGACGGCCTGGGTGGCACTGGCATTGATGCCGGGAGCGACGCCGACGCCGAACAGCAGCAGAAATCCGAACCAGCGCCCATCGACGAAACCAACGGCCTCACGCCCTCCGCCGACGCCAGCGTGAAAGCCAAAGCGCAGGCCGAGATCAAGAACACACATTCCGACCTGCCGCTGATGATGACCGACCAGGTCGCCGGCTACATCAGCTATTTCTCCAATCGTGGACGCGGCGTGTTCGAGCGTGCCTTCGCCCGCTCCGGCCGCTACCACGACATGATGGTGCGCACGCTCAAAGAGGAAGGCGTGCCGCAGGATCTGATCTATCTGGCGCAGGCCGAATCCGGTTTCCATCCGCTGGCGGTTTCGCGCGTCGGCGCCCGCGGCATCTGGCAGTTCATGGCCAGCCGCGCTCGCGGCTACGGACTTTCCCACAATATGTGGGTCGATGACCGCCAGGATCCCGAGAAATCCACGCGCGCCGCTGCCCGTCACTTAAAAGACCTCTATAACCAGTTCGGCGATTGGTACCTGGCCATGGCCGCCTATAACTCTGGCCCGGGCACGGTGCAGTCGGCGGTGAAGCGCACCGGCTTCGCCGACTTCTGGGAGCTTTACCGGCGCAACGTTCTGCCCAAGGAAACGCGGAATTACGTGCCCATTATTCTGGCTGTGACCATCATGGCCAAGAATCCGTCGCAGTACGGTTTGGACGAAGTGACCATGGAGCATCCCGCCGACTCCGACTCGGTCACGCTCAACTATCCGGTGGATTTGCGCCTGGTGGCCGAGTGCACCGGCGCAACTGTGCCCGATTTACAGGATCTCAATCCCAGCCTCCTGCGCCTGACCACGCCGCGCGAAGGCAAGTTTGAGCTGCACCTGCCCGCCGGAACCAAAGATCAGTACGAAACCGCGATCGCCTCGATTCCGCCCGCCATGCGGTTGTGGTGGCGTTATCACACGGTGCATTCCGGCGACACGCTGGCGTCTCTCGCACACACTTACCACACCACGGCAAAGTCCATCGCCGAGGCCAACCACCTCGAGGCTCCAGTCGAACTCGAAGCCGACGCAAAGCTGGTGATTCCGGTTGCGCCGGGCAAGCATCCTCTATCGGATCAGGCCACCTACGCGCGGCGCATCACGCGTTACCACGTGCGCCGCGGAGACACCGTGCAAACCGTGGCCGAAAATTTCGGCGTGGCTCCTCTGATGATCCGCCGCTGGAACGGCCTGCGCGGCGATAGTCTGCAGGGACGCAGGGTAGTGGCGTTGCACCTGCCCATCACTCCCAGCGCGCACGATGCCGAAGTCGCGTCCACACGGACGAGCAAACCCAAGCATGCGGTGAGCACACCGAAAACCGAAACCGTCAGCGTCAAGCCTCCGGCGACAAAATCCGCCAGGATCGAGAAAATCGAAACCGCCCGGCCCCCCATCATTCGCCACAAAGTGAAAACCGGCGAAACGCTTTATTCCATCGCCACTTCCTACCGAACCACCGTCGCCGCCCTCAAGCGCGACAACCGCAACGTCGCCGTCCTCCGCCCCGGCATGATTCTGATCGTGCCCGTGGCACGATAAGGCGCCGGCCGTCGGGCCTGATAACACCTGCTATTTTTTCTTACTCAAGAAGCCTCACGGCTTTTCCGAATCCACATCCCGAATTCGGCATCCGGCGCGGCTTTACACACCTTCGCTAAGCTTTTAATCTGCCCTTAATCTAGCAGTTACATGCCATTGATTTTCCTCTGGTAGTTCTAATCAGCGTCTTCTTAAAAACTCCCAGGAGGAAACCCTATGACTCTCACTCGCAGGCTTAGCATCGGCCTGTCTGCCGTCGCTCTTCTCCTCGCAGCTTCTGTAGCGGTCGCCCAGAAGTCCGGCAAGATTCCCAACCCCTCCAACCCCATCCAACGCGTGCTGCTCATCAGCGTTGACGGAATGCACGCGGTCGATTTCGTGAACTGCGCCAACGGCATCGCTACCGCCAACGGCGGCCTACCCTTCTGCCCGAATATTGCTGCCCTGGGCCAAACCGGCATCAACTACGTGGCCGCCAGCACTTCCAAACCCT
Source organism: Candidatus Sulfotelmatobacter sp. (assembly GCA_036522075.1). Classification (GTDB taxonomy): domain Bacteria; phylum Acidobacteriota; class Terriglobia; order Terriglobales; family Acidobacteriaceae; genus Sulfotelmatobacter. The sequence continues at coordinate 44,043 of DATDGM010000128.1, read as the reverse complement.
CGGACTCCTTCCCAGGCCTCACCGCAATTGTCACTGGCGGCAGCCCAGCCGCCACCGGCGTCTATTACGACGTCGCTTACTCCAGGAATTTCGACGCTCCCGAAAAAACCACCGGCAACGGACTGGGCGCTGGTCCCTGCACTCCCTTTGCTGCGCCCACGGGTACCACCAGCGAGTATGAAGAAGGCATCGACATCGACCAGCACAAAGTGAACGGCGGCGCGCCCGGCGCGTCCCTCACCGACGGAGGTATCTCCTCTATCGATCCCAGGCGGCTGATTCGCGACCCCAGTCAGGGTTGCGCGCCCGTTTACCCGTGGCAATGGGTCCGCGTCAACAGCATCTTCAGCGTGATTCACGCCGCTGGCGGATACGCGGCCTGGTCCGACAAGCACCCGGCCTACTCCTCCGTCGCGTCGGGTCTCGGGCCAAGCGCGCTCGACGACTTCTACGCTCCTGAAATCAACTCCAACGTAGTCGCTCTTCCCGGAGTCACCACGCCCACCGGCATCTCCTGCTCCAAAGTCCGCGATAAAGGGTCTGACCTGACGGCTTGGACCAATAGCTTCGAGAACATTCAGTGCTACGACACCTTGAAGGTCGACGCGGTAATCAACTGGATCGATGGGAAGAACCACCTCGGCACCGCTGCCACTAAGGTTCCCAACATTTTCGGCATGAACTTTCAGGCGCTTAGCGTGGGCCAGAAGCTCATTGAAGCCAGCAACAGTACCACTGGCGGATATCTCGACGCTGCCGCCACGCCCAGCGCGGCCCTGTTGAACGAATTCGCGTTCGTTGACGCCTCGATTGGAGCGTTCGTCAACGAACTGAAAACCCAAGGTCTCTATGATTCAACCCTGATCGTGATCACCGCCAAGCACGGCCAGTCTCCCATCGATCCTAGCCGCTACGTTGGTCAAACCATCAATGGCACGTCACCCGTCAGCCTGCTCTCGAACGCGGGTTTCATTCCCTGGTCCGAATCCACCAACAACCCCACCGGCATCGGCCCCACCGAAGATGACGTCTCGCTGGTTTGGCTGAGCAGTTCCTTCGACACCGATGCCGCCGTCGCCATGATCGAGGCGAATCCTTCCACCACTACCGGAGTTGGCCTCGGACAGATCTTCTACGGCCCGTCGCTCTTCCTGAACTACAACGACCCAACCCACGATCCCCGCACACCGGATATCATCGTGACCCCGAATCTCGGCGTTACCTACTCCGGCAGCCACGCGAAACAGGCCGAGCACGGCGGGTTCGCGCATGATGACACCAATGTGGTCCTCTTGCTGTCCAATCCGAGCTTCAAGCCCGGTACAGTAAAGACCGCAGTGGGCACAGCCCAGGTGGCGCCTACCATTCTCAAAGCCTTAGGCCTCAATCCTCAGGCGCTGCAGGCTGTCGTTCAGGAGGGAACTCCCGTGCTGCCTGCGGTCAAATTCTAACCGGTCGCTAAACCCCGTCTCTGAGCCTGAAAAGAATTCGCTCTCTCTTTATCAGTTCCGGGTGCCCCATTTTTCGCGCGGTTTTGGCGCGAGAGATGGGGCTTTTCCTGGGGGGCTCGGCCACAGCACCGGCTCGCCCTCAGAGTTACCCAATTTTCGCCTTTTCTTTGTCCGCACCCGTGTCCCATTTCTCCTGCGGTCTTGACCCGAGAAGTCGGCCTCTCCCTTCCTACTCTCCCGTGCACCAATGCCATCATGTCCAACCCGCGGTTCCGATTCTTCTTTCCTTTCCAGCGCGCCGTGTGATAACAGTGGAGTGATTTGGTAGTGGTGCAGTTAAGTTTCTTCTCGCGGCGTCATCCTGAGCGGAACCGCTTTTTCAGGCGAAGCGAAGGATCTCTTCCGCAACTGGCCTTGCGCGTAGGCCAAACTGCACGATTACTCTGTGCTTTCAGTGCTTGCAGGCTGCACTAAACGTCGGCTATAATCGCCCGCCGTTCCAAGCAGAAGTCCCGGTGGTCTTTTAAATTCTCTCGTGCCCGCAGCCCGGGCGCTCGTTCCCGTACCGGGCCGCCACAAACTTCAGGAGGATCAATGACGTTTTACGACCCCACGCTCTACGGACGTGACGAAGAAGACGAATTCAGCGACAGCGGTGCCTATAGCGAGTCGCTGGAAGAAGATTTCGAAGAGGAAGAGGAAGAAGAAGCTGGCTTGCCTGAACCGGAAGCAAGTACTCCGATGCCGGCAGCCACGCCCGCCCCTCCTGCTCCCAAACCAGCCGCTCCCGCCGGTGGAGGCGGAAGCTCCAAACCCGCCGCCAAAAAGAAAGCGGCCAAAAAACCCACCAAGAAAAAGGCGGCGAAGAAGCCCGCAAAGAAAAAAGCCACCAGGAAGCCGGCAAAAAAAGCCAAGAAGAAAGCGGCCAAAAAGCCCGCCAAGAAAAAAGGCAAGAAGCGCCGTTAACAGTTACTCTGGCCGGTCAGCCTGGCGAGACCGCCTCCCGCGCCACCGGCTACAAAATCAGGCCGCGCCCCGCAAGGGGCGCGGTTTTACTTTGCGAAGCGTTGCCTGTGTGGCGTGGCCACTCCCTTCGGCAGGCTCAGGGCAGGCGTGCCCGCGACTTGCCTGCAGCGCATTAACACCGGCGGCCTGTTCTAAGGCGGCCGGTGTCTAAGCCGGGCACGCATCGGAACTCGCGCAGACAACCGCAAACTGAAAGCGGTGCATCGCGCAGTCAAGGTCAAAAGCCGCGGGCAGAGCCTGTCCCATGCATGCCGAAGGGAGTCTCCGCGCCACACAGGCAAATTCACACGGCAAATCCCACGGGTTCTTGGCACCACTCGGCTCGAGCGGACGGGGTGTCCGCCGCTACGTGGACTAACTCGCTTTTTCGGGGGAGGTGCGCAGCGGGAGGGGCAGGGAGGATGCCAGCTTGGCGCCGAAATATTTGGAGCGGGCTGCCAGCAACTTTTGCACTTCTACTTCCTGGAGGGGCTGCTGGCGGCCCAGAAGATGGGTGACCAGGGCTATCTGGGCGAAGTGCTCGACGGTTTCCATCTTCATGTAGGCGTGCTCGAGCGTGTCGCCGTAAGTGACGACGCCGTGGTTCGACATCAGAATCGCATCGTAGTGGGGGACGAAAGGCTCGAGGGTGCGGGCCAATTCGGAGGTTCCTGGCGTGCCATAGCGTGCTAGAGGGATGCAGCCCAGGCCCATAACGACTTCGCAGACCAGGGGCTGGGTGAGGGCGATCCCGGCGGCGGCGAAGCCAGTGGCGGTGGGCGGATGAGCGTGGACGATGGCCCGAATATCAGGTCGCATCCGATAAATCAAAAGGTGCATGCCGATTTCGCTGGTCACGTTGCGGCGTCCGATGACGCGCTTGCCTTCCATGTCGACCACGACCATGTCCGCGGCGCGCATGCTGCCTTTGCTCACACAGGTGGGGGTGACCAGGATGCGTTCGTCTTTGAGGCGGACGGAGAGGTTGCCGTCCATGGCGGCGACCAGGCCGCGCTCGTGCAAGGTGCGACCGTAGCGGACGATCTCTTCCCTATGTTGGCGCTCGCTAGACATGGGTACCCTTGGGGGAGTGGCGAAAAAAGCGGTTCCGCAACAGGCACCCGCATACTATCAGCCCCTCTGCACAGACACAATGAAATTTACGAAATATTAGAAATGTCTGGAACCGCGCGATGCACGCCGTGTTTCGGCTTTCCTTATAATTGGATAACGTGCTGGTCTCCGATTTCCACTTTGATCTGCCGGAAGACTTGATTGCGCAGGAGCCGCTGGGCGATCGGTCGGCCTCGCGATTGCTGCAGGTGGATCGCTGCAGCGGGCAGTTGTGCGACCGCGGATTCCGCGATTTTCCGGGGCTTTTGCGGACGGGCGACCTGCTGGTTCTTAACAATACAAAGGTGTTTCCGGCCCGGTTGCTGGGGCGGCGCGGCGGGCTGAGAGCGCAGGCGGTGAGTGCGCACAATCCGGCTGCCCGCGATTTTCTGCGCGGGCAGGTTGAGGTTTTGCTTACCCGGCAGCTGACGGTAGGCCCGGTGGACGAGAGTCCGAATGAGTGGGAATGTCTGGTTCGGCCGGGGCGGAAGATTCAGGTGGGCGAGCGGATTTTCTTCGGGGAGCACGATGAGCTGCAGGCCGAAGTGATTGCTCGCGGCAGCTTTGGGGAACGAACCCTCCGCTTTGCGCCGGTAGATGATTTTTGGGGCGACCTCGCCGGCATTGGACATGTGCCGCTGCCGCCGTATATTGCGCGCGTTGACTCTGCTTCCGACCGCGAGCGGTATCAGACGGTGTATGCGCGGGAACGCGGGTCGGTGGCGGCTCCTACCGCGGGGCTGCATTTCACGTCGGAAATTTTGGGCGAAATCGCCGACCGCGGCATGGAGACCGCGGAGATCACGCTGCACGTGGGGCTCGGAACCTTCCAGCCCGTACGTATGGAGCGAGTGGAAGATCACAAGCTCCACCGGGAACGGTTCACCATTACGCTCGAAGCTGCGACCAAGATTAATAACGCTCTGGCGGACTCGCGCCGCGTGATTGCGGTGGGAACCACGACGGTGCGAACTCTGGAATACGCGGCGCGAGAGGGCGGAGGCAAGGTTGCGGCGGGGTCGGGCGAGGCGGATATTTTTATTTATCCGGGCTGCGAGTTCCGCGTGGTGAGTGGCCTGCTGACCAATTTTCATCTGCCGCAATCGACTTTGCTGATGCTGGTGTGTGCGTTTGCGGGGCGGGAGAATGTGTTGCGAGCGTATAGTCACGCGGTGGAGCAGCGCTACCGGTTCTATTCTTATGGGGATTGCATGTTTGTGGCGTGAGCGGAAGCGAACCCGCAGTGGCTAAAGCCCGCTTTTCGTGCCCAGGAGCGGTGCGGCTGAAAGCCGCGCCCTTCCCGTTCGTGCGTATGCGAGCATGTTCCCTGAGTGACAACTTCGGGGTTCGTGGGCTGCGCTATACTTTTCTGCGACCGACGCTATCTTTCATCTTTCGGCAATTCCGGGTTTTGGCAGGGACATCCGACAGCGCTGCAACACAGCGTACGGGAAGACTTTATCGCGGTGAGAGAACAGGTGCGGAAGCGCTCGCTGCCCTGCGTATTCGCGGCTGCGGTGTTCTTGATGGTCGCGAGTTCCTGCGATCAGAAGCCGGCTGCTCCTGCAAAGGCGCCGGTTCAATATGACCACGTGGCTGCTTCGCCGGTGGGCACGGACCAGAATATTCTGCAGAAGACCTTCGTGCTGAAGACTTCAGTGGTGTATCCCTTCGAGATCCCGGCTCACGCCGTCCGGCCACACCTGCATGGTCTCTACGCATCGTTTGTCGGAGATGTGCACGGCGATTCGAGCGCCGCCGCCAATCTCGATTTCCTGGTGCTCAACGAAGATCAGTATGGCGATTTCCAGCACGACCGCCCGGCCGAGGCTCTCTTTTCCGTGGAAGGTTCCCACAACCAGGCCGTGAACTTCGATCTGCCGGCTTCCATGGAGCAGCCGGTGAAATACTACCTGGTTTTCCGGAGTTCCAGCGGCGAAACCAAGAAAACGGTCGAAGCCAATTTCAAGGTCGATTTCTAAAGCCTGATTTCTAAAGCCTGATTTCTAAAGCCTTGTTAACTTCTACGCCGTCGTTGGCCACACCCAACAGGGAATGCAGATCATGTGACCTTTGTTATTTGCGGGCTCGATGTGCCGGTTGTGACAATGTTTCTGGGAGCCGGAGCATCGGTTCCGTGGAGGTTGCGGGTGAGGAAAGCTCTGGCTTTGTTCGCGGTGAGCGCGATGCTGTTCGCGGCATCGGCGTATTACGGGGAGGCTCTGCTGAAGCGGAAAGAGTTGCTGCTGGTGCGGCAACAAGTTCAGAGGTTGCACGACGCCAAGGCTCACGGCGGAGAAGCCCGCGATCCGGAAGCCGGAGATGGTCAGTTACACGATACCCAAGCACACGATGCCCAGTCACACGATGCCCAAGCGGCCGCGGAGGCCCAGCAACTGGTAACCATTACCGGTCCGCTTGCCCAATGGTCGCAGAACGGAAAGCCGGAAACGCAGGAAGTTTCGGAGAAGCAAGCGAGCCCCGCGGAACAGAGAGTTGGTTACCCGCCGCATCCCAGTGATCACATCGCCCCAGCGGCTTCTACCAGTAATGGGGTAGTCGTTCACCAGACGATCTCTGTCCCGTCCGATCAGAACCTCTCTTTCGAAATTCCGCCGCACATCATGAGGCCCCGGCTTCACGGGAGCTATCGCACGTTTCTTTCGAGGGCGGGAACTCAATCCGGCGATGAGAACACCAGCGTAGATTTTATTCTGATGAATGAGCAGCAATACGCCGCGTTTCTAAGCGGCCGCCCTGGGGATGGTCTCTTCGTCGCGGATGAGGCGCATGACCAGACCATTCACTTCGATCTCCCGCCGACGATGGCGCGGCCGGTGAAGTACTACCTCGTCTTTCACAGCACGGGTGGCACAGAGAAAATCGTCGAGGTGGACTTCCAGGTGGATTTTTAGCCGCCATTTTCACGCTCTGTTTTTCGCTCCCGTTCTCCAGGAGGCGCTTGCAGGCTCCCTCCGACGTGCGGCGTAGCTGCTAAACTGTTCGGTTGTCTCCCCGCAAGAAATCATCGGATTCTGGTGCGGCCCCCACTCCTCGCTCAGCCGCCGCACCCGCTTCGCCGAGCCGGCCACGGGGCTCGTCTTCTCCTGCCCCGGGACGAATTTTTCTGATCGACACCATGTCGTTTATTTTTCGCGCGTACCACGCCATGGCGCGGCAACGGTCGATGTCGACCAAGAGCGGACTGCCTACGGCCGCGATTTATGTTTTCGTGAACATGCTGCGCAAACTGCGCGCCGATTTTTCGCCGCAATACCTGGCCGCCGTCTACGACGTGGCCGCGCCCACGTTCCGCGACCAGCAGGCTGAGGCCATTACCAAGGTGCGCAAGTTCGATATCAAGACCCAGACATTTACCGAAGTGGAATACAAAGGATATAAAGCGAACCGCGCCGCGATGCCCGAGGACTTGGCGCAGCAGCTTCCCTATATCCGGCGCGCGCTCGAAGCCTACCGTATTCCGATCCTGCAACTCGCGGGTTTCGAGGCCGACGACCTGATCGGCACGCTGGCGCGCAAGGCCACTGCCGCCGGGCATCCCGTCTACGTGGTCTCCAGCGACAAGGACATGATGCAACTGGTGAACGACAACGTTCACATTCTGAATCCGCCCAAAGACAACTTGATTTGCGACGCCGCGAAAGTGGAGGAGATTCTGGGCGTGCCTCCGGAACGCGTGATCGACGTGATGGCGTTGCGCGGTGACAGCATCGATAACATTCCGGGTGCACCGGGCATCGGCGACAAGGGCTCGGTCGAGATCATCAAGCGCTTTGGCACAGTCGAGCAGGCGCTGGAACGCGCCGCCGACGTGGAAAAGAAAACCTATCGCGAATCGCTGCAGAACAATCGCGAGGCCATTCTTTTCAGCAAGAGCATGGCGACCATCGACACGAATGTTCCGGTCGAACTCGATGTGGAAGCGATGCGCGCCGGCGAGCCCGCGCTTGACGACCTGCGCGAAGTTTTTACGGAACTTGAATTTACGTCTCTGCTGAAAGAGCTGTTGCCAGTGGTAGAAATCACCAAGGCGAACTACGGCGAGGCAAAATCGAGCGCAGATATAGAAAGGGTTTTGCAGTCCGTGCCGGCTGGGAGTTCTGTCGCGATCGCCGTCGAGCAGGCGGAAGCGGCGCCGGAAACTTTAGAAGAGGAACCGGAAGAAGCGCCGCCGCAAGCGGAACTCATGTTGCCCCTAACGGACGCAACCCTCGACGAATCGGCGTCTGCAGCTTCGCCGCCGGCGCTTCGCCTGGCCATTTCGGGCGCGGCTGGCACCGCGACCGTCGTGAGGCTGGATGCAAGCGAGCCGGCCGCGAGACTGCGGGCCGCTCTGCAAGACACCGCCACTCGCAAGTCGATTCACGATTACAAATCCGCGATTCATGCGCTGGTACCGCTCGGAATCGAGTTGCAGGGCGTTCGCCATGACCCCATGCTGTATTCCTATCTGCTCGACCCCACGTACTCGTCGCATGGGGTGCCGGAGGTTGCGCTACGGAGATTCAATCTCAAACTCTCCGGCGATCTGGCCGAGTCTGCCGATATTGCCGGGCGTCTGGCAACTGCGCTGCGCGCCGATGTGGAGCAAGCGAACCTGACGAAGTTATACGAGGAAATCGATCTGCCGCTGGTTCCGGTGCTGGCCCGCATGGAGCAGGCGGGAGTGAAGATCGATACGGTTGCGCTCAGGAAGATGTCTGCCGAACTCGAACGCGAGAGTTCTGCGACGGCGAAGGAAATTTACGAGCTGGCGGGAATGGAATTCAACGTGAGCTCGCCCAAGCAACTGGGCGACGTGCTTTTCAACCGACTGAATCTTCCGAAGCCGGTGAAATACGGCAAGGGACGGACGATCTCGACTGCCGTAGATGTGCTCGAGGCTTTGGCCGAGGAATATCCGATCGCGCAAAAAGTTCTGGACTATCGGCAATTGACGAAACTGAAATCCACATACGTGGACGCGCTGCCGGCGCTGATCAATCCCGCGACCGGACGCTTGCACACCACGTTCGGGCAGACCGGAACGGCCACGGGCCGTCTTTCATCGGCGAATCCGAACCTGCAGAATATTCCCATCCGCACCGAACTGGGGCGCGGCATTCGCGCGGCATTCACCGCCGAGCCTGGGCACGTGCTGCTAACGGCCGATTATTCGCAGATCGAGTTGCGCTTGCTGGCGCACTTTTCACGCGATCCGTTGCTGGTGGAAGCTTACCGCCGTGGCGACGACATTCATACTCTCACCGCTTCGCAGGTCTTTGGCGTGCCGCCGCTTATGGTCACTCCCGACCATCGCAGGCAGGCTAAGGTGGTGAACTTCGGAATTGTCTATGGCCTTTCGGCGTTCGGGCTGTCGCAGCAGCTCGGCATAACTTCCGCCGACGCCAAGGAGTTCATCGCCGCATACTTCGAAAAATATAAGGGTGTGCGCACCTTCATCGACAAGACGCTCGAGGAAGCGCGCCGCGAACTGAAAGTGAAAACCCTTTTCGGGCGCCAGCGTCCCATCCCGGACATCAACAGCAAGAACATCAACCAGCGGGGTTTTGCCGAGCGCACGGCGGTCAATACTCCGCTGCAAGGTACCGCCGCCGACTTGATCAAGGTTGCGATGATCCGGATCGATGCGGCATTGCGGGAACGCGGTCTGAAATCCAGGATGACGCTGCAGGTGCACGACGAACTGGTTTTCGAAGTTCCGGAAAATGAACTGGAGACGATGCAGTCGATGGTCCGCGAGCACATGGAGAGGGCCCCCGGCCTGGCGGTGCCGCTGTTAGTAGAAATCGGCGTCGGCCCCAATTGGCGCGACCTGGATTAGGCGCGACCTGGAACATGCGCGACCGGAATTACCTGATCTCAACGATGGTTAGGATCACAGGTTCGGCCTCGGGAAACGGCGAGCCAGACACAGGGCTCAGAGAGCCATCGACGTTGATCGTGAAGGCGTAAATACCGGCGCCCCCGGCGCCGAACAGGAATTTGCCCGCAGGGTCGGCGACCAGAGACGCAGTAGCTACGACGTAGGGAGAACCCGCGAGCGCCGTGAGAACCCCGCTGGTGGAATCAATGCTGTAGCCAGAGACGGTCCCGTCTCCTGCGTTGCTCACATATAGGAACTTTCCGGTTGTGGCCAATAGAAACGGCTTTGTTCCGCCACTGAAGGGAGAGCCGGGTACGGGCGTGAGCGCACCGGTTCCACTTGTGATGGAGAATGCCGCGACCTGGTTAGCCGACCCAAGGGCAACGTACACGAACTGGCCGGTGGAGTCGACCACGATGCCGACGGGATTGCTGTTGGGAATCTTCTGACCGGAAAAAGGGAAGGGCGACCCCGGCACCACGGTCAGCATCCCGGTGGTGGCATCGATGGTGAATGCGAATACTCCGCCCGGCTGTGCGAGAACGGGCGCGAACAGGAATTTCCCGGAGGGATCTATCGCCAACTCCAGATTACCGTCAGAGAGAAAAGGCGAGCCTGCGATCAGCGCGGGCACTCCGGCGCTGCTAAGGCTGAACCCATCGACGCCTATGCCAGCGGTCGCGTAGAGAAGATTCCCGCCGGGACCGGCGACGAGACCGTTGGGAAGGCCGAGCGGCCCTTCGGAGAAGGGCGATCCCCCGATGGGAGCGAGAGCACCGTTGGTCTGGTCGATGGAATAGCCATAGATCTGGTTGCTCTGAAAGTCGGAAGCATATACAAACTGAGATCCGACGGCCGTGATGCCCAGGCTCACCGCTGGCCCCGTCGCGACGGACGTGCTCATGACAACTGCGCCGGTTGCCGGATCAACCGGCATACCTAGAATCTGGCCGCTGGTGGATGTGGCATAGAGAAACTCCAGCGGCTGTTCGCCTTTGCAGGGCGGCGTCCTGCAGACGACGCTTCTGCCGCCGCCTCCACAGGCGCTCAGGGTTACGGAAACAGCCCAGGCCAACACCAGCAGGATGAAGATTCGAAAGCTGAACGGGAGAGAGTTGGTCTGCATCTGCACTCCTTGCAAGAGCGCCAGGGTATACGCGAAGGGGCGTCCAACTAAGGTGCGACTCCGAACCGCGGTATACGTGACTCCGCGGGGAGCATCTTAGCGCCGGCGCAGTGCAAGGTTGGCGGGGTTGGGACACTCTCGGAAGTGTCACAAATGCGGTAGCCTTGCTCGGCGAGGATTACAGCCAGAAGCTGCTTTGTGCTGCGGAGGACGATGCCGATCCGGCGCTGGCGGCGCGACCGGCGGTGGGTTCCACTCGGTTTCTGCCGCTGTTCTTGGCCAGGTAGAGGGCGGTATCGGCGGCGTTGAGCAGTTTCTCTGCGTCGGCGGCGGAATGGCCGGTGGCGACGCCCAGGCTTAGGGTCACGCGCAGGCTAGCTCCAGCGGCTACGATACTGCAGTTCGCCACGCAGAGGCGGATGCGTTCCGCCAGTTCCCAGATCTCCGCCGGGCCGCAATCGGGGGCGACGATGAGAAATTCCTCTCCTCCGTAGCGGCCCACGGAATCGTAAGGGCGAACTACGGCGGCGATTTCGCTGGCGATGATGCGCAGCACCACGTCACCGGCGGCATGGCCGCGGCTGTCATTCACGTTCTTGAAATCGTCCACGTCGGCCATGATGACGCCCACCGGCTGGCCGTGACGCTCGGAGCGCAGTAGTTCGCGGTTCAGGGTTTCGAGAATCACTTTGTGGTTCCAGAGGCTGGTCAGCCCGTCGTGGGATGCTTCGCGGCGCAGCGCTTCCTGCGCCTTCATCAGGCGAGTCTGGGTCACGAGCAGGCGCGCGCTGGAACATACAAACGAAAGAAAAACCACGGTGGCCGCCAGGCCCAAGCGCTCCTGCGCGATGCGCAGCGACATGATCAGCACCAGCAGCGGGTAAAACAGATGGAAAAGTTCGCTGTGGATTTTCTTCTCGCGCTTCGGTGCGCCGTCGTCGTAAGGCGGGGCCGCCTCTTCGCGAGCTTTCCACGTAGCCGCCAGAACGAGTGGAATGACCAGCATGACGCTCCACAGAATGTCGAACCAGGCACCGGTTTTAAGACCGCGCCCGGGGCCGTAGTAGTAGAGGGCGTCGACACAGCCCGACAAGGCCAGGAACCCCCCCAGCCTTCCGAATAGTTGCTGAGCGAGGCGGGAGCGGCTGAGGGCGGCCCGCAGCAGATAAGCGCCGGCCACAAATCCGTAACCCACAAAGTAAGGCGCCCAAACTCCATGCGCCAGCTCGCCGGGTGTTTCCGTCTTGGGCAGGTAGAAGAAATACAGGTAAGCCGCGATGCATACCATCGTGCCCTGCACAAAATCAAGAGCCACCAACGCATCGAGACGTCCGGCTTCGTGTTCGGAGTCGAGGAACATGGCCATGGCCATGGGCGCGAACCAGAAACAGAAGAGCATGTTGCTGATCCAGGAAACGGTGGCCGAACCGGGGAACAGATCGTTGTAGACACTTACACTCTGGGCCACAATCCACAGAAGATAGGCACCTGCCGCCAGGCGCCATACCGAGCGCGACAGTCCTTCTGAACGGTGGCTGGCGCGGAGACACGCCAGCAAGACCAAGCCGCCCAAAGTGACCTGCAGCAAGTCAGAGAGCAGCGGGCCCCGCGTGGCAGTGCCGAAAATGGACACCACGCCGACGTGCGCCACCAGCAGAACGACAGCGGCAATCATCTGATTGCGTTCACCGGGCAATGGTCGAGAACCTCGAGTCAGGCGATTTCCTCACCGCATTTTTCAGGCTGATACTTTTCAGGCTTGATAACTTTTCAGACTTGATTCTTACGGAGAGCGCTCAACCCTGAGAGACCACAGAGGCACACCAGCCGCCGCGAAAGACGACAACTATACACTCATTGCTTGGTCCATTCCAGTATCGCGCAGGCGGTCGAACTTTTCACATCACGGTGGTACTCAGGGTGGTGTGACCACCGGACCAGCCGAATGCAATAATTCCGTAAGGAGGATACCAAGGCATGAATGCGACCGCATCGGGCATTGGAGTTTCACGGGTGGGGCAGATTGCCATCAATGCGCGCGATGTGGAGCGCGCCGCCGGTTTTTATCAGGATGTGCTGGGCCTGAAGCTGCTGTTCAAGGCTCCGCCGGGGCTGGCGTTTTTCGAGTGCGGCGGAGTGCGGCTGATGTTGTCGCGTCCGGAAAAGCCGGAGCACGATCACCCCAGCTCGATTCTGTATTTCGCCGTGCCCGATATTCAGGCCGCACACCGCAAGATGAAGGAAAGCGGCGCGAAGTTTGAAGACGAGCCGCATTTGATCGCGAAAATGCCCGATCACGATTTGTGGATGACATTCTTTCGCGACTCGGAGGGAAATTTGCTGGGGCTGATGAGTGAAGTGCAGAGAGAAGTGCAGAGTGAAGTGCAGAGAGAAGTGCAGAGAGAAGTGCAGAGATAGGGGCGTCGGGCGTCGTCCCCCGGCCCTCAGGCGCCTGACCTCGAAACTCGGCGCCAGGCTCGAATTCAGCTCTGTTGTTCTTAGTCGTCATCCTGAGGACCGCGTACTTTGCCGACCGACGGACCTGTGGACTTGATTTCGCAGCGAGAGCTTCGGCAGGTTGCATAGGTCCTTCGCTTCGCGCAGGATGACAAACTGAAACGTGCCAACGGGAACAGTCGGGCGCGCAGACGGAGAGCCGCAAGGCACGACGCTGAGAACTGAGGTCCGACGCCTGAGGCCCGCTGCTCTGCTATCATCAACTTTCTCGGAGATTTCTCGCGGTATGGACGACGAAGAATTCGAAGACGACGAACTTCCTTATATTTCCGGATCAGGAGAAGGACTCATGGACGAATCACCGGCCCGGGGCGCGGGTGCGCGCCGCGATGAAGATATTGCCCTCGATCTGATGAAGTTTATTGCCATGACCACCGGGTACGGCAAGACGGCCAGCAGCGGTGGAGTGGGCTTTACTGGCGGAGGATCCGCGTCCAAGCCGGAGGATTACGCGGCGCATCTGCTGGAGCTGTATGGGAAGTGTCTGAACGCGGTGGAAGGCGGGAAGTAGTACCCAGTTGTCAATAATCAGCACCCAGCGGCCGCAAAGGCTGGCCTCGCTGGGCGACGCTCTTAAGCGGAACCCCGGCGGCTAAAGCCCTCCTCAATTTTGAATGCTTTACGCGGCGCTGAAGCGCCGCTCTTCCACGGGCTGCCTGTATTCATTGGTTTTTTCCGCAGCCCTATCCTTCCTTGGGGCTCTATCTTCGGACCGGAGTCAAATCATTTTCCCGCCGCCGCGTACTTGATTCCCAACTGATCGAACAGAAAGCTCAACACGTCAGCGTCTTCTTCGATCTGCTCGTCCAGCGCGGTGCCGATGCCGTGACCTGCGCTCGACGTGGTGCGCAGCAGGATGGGACTTTTCGAACTTGTGGCTGCCTGCAAGCGAGCGATCATTTTCCGTGACTGCATGGGATTGACGCGGTGATCGTTCTCGCCGGTGGGCATGAGAATCGCAGGATAGGCGGTGCCGTTTTTCACGTGATGATACGGAGAATAGGCGTAGAGCGCCTTGAACTGGTCGGGATCTTTCACGGTGCCGAATTCGGTGACATTGAATTCGCCGTTGGGATCGAGTTCGACGCGTAGCATGTCGTAAATGCCCACATAAGAGACGACCGCGCGAAACAGATCCGGACGCTGGGTGAGAGCGGCGCCCATCAGCAGGCCTCCGTTGCTGCCGCCGATGATGGCCAGATACGTGGGTGAAGTGTATCTGTGGTCGATCATGTACTGCGCGCAGGCCAGGAAATCGTCGAAAACGTTTTGCTTGTGCGTGAGGTTGCCGGCGTGATGCCACTCTGCGCCGTACTCGGCGCCGCCGCGAAGATTCGTTTCGACTAGAATGCCGCCCTGATCGAGCCAAAGCCGCGCGAACGATCCCTCGAAGAAAGGTTTGGTACTGATGCCGTAGCCTCCGTAGCCGCCGAGTAGCACGGGATTCGAGCCGTCGAGCTTGGCGTCTTTGCGGCGAACAATGTTCAGCGGAACGCGTGTGCCGTCTTTGGACGTGGCAAAATCGCGCACGACTTCCGTGTCATCGAACGCTATCGAGGAGGTTTCGAACAACGCGGTGCGGATTGCTTTTCCGCTGGCCGCGTCAAAACGGTAGCGCGCGGGTGGATCGAGATAGGTGGACAAAACGAATAGCAAGTCCCCGCCACCGATAGGAATACAACCATAGACCGCGGAGACTAGCGGCAGGGACGGCGCGGGCAGAGCTTGTCCTTTATTGTCGAAGACGCGTACGCGCGACGGGCCGCCCATGATGTCGATTACGTAGAGACGGCCCCAGGTGGGGATGAAGTCTTCGATCGACGCGCGGTCGCTCTCATCAGGTCCGGAGCCTGAGCTTTGCGGAACCACGACCTTGGCTTGTGACAGGTCAAGTTTCGTAATCTCGCTCCGCTCGTGATCGTCTTGCAAAAGCGGCAGGCGCAGAATCTGGCCGCGTGGTGCGTCTTTGCGGGAGAGCAGGTAAAGAGCAGCTCCGCCGCCGCGCTCGCCGGGGCCGAACTTGATCGAGACGATTCCATCTTCGAAGTGCGTGAGCTGCGTCCAGTGGCCCTCTAAATCCATGAGGTAGTGCGCGAACTGGCCGCCGTCGCCGTTGGCGACGGCCACGAGAAGCCAGCGGCCGTCGTCGCTGGTGTGGAGTTGGATTTCGGCGATGCGCGGGAAGTCTTTCCCGATAATGTAGGCGTCCTGCTTCGCGTCGGTGCCGAGCTTGTGAAAGTACACCTGCTGGTAGAAGTTAGCATCCTCGGGCGGACGCTCGTTGCCCTGCGGATAGCGCGTGTAATAAAAACCGGAGCTGTCGGCCTTCCAGGCGATGCTGCCGCCGCCGGTTGCGAAGTTGACGCGGGGAACAACGTCGGAGAGTTCCTTGCCGGTCTCAACTTCGAAAACATGGGCCGAGGCATCTTCCGAGCCGCCTTCCGAAAGGGCAGCGCTTACATATTTGCCGCCGAAGGAAGGCACATAGAAATCCAAGGCGAGCGATCCTTTGGCGCTGGCGGCGTTGGGATCGAAAATAATTTTTGCACTGGCGGGATCGTCGGCCGAGCGCATGACCACGAGCGTGGGCTGCTGCTGCGGAGGCTGATACTTCTCGGCGAACAACAAGCCCGCGCGGAATTGCAGATCATAGTAGGAAGCGGAACTGGCGCTGATCAGCTTTTTCAGGCGCTCCTTAATGGCGGGACGCGCGGGCAGGTGGTCGAAATATTCGCGGGTGCGCGCGTTCTCGGCGGCGCTCCACTGCTTGACAGAGGGATCGTCCCAGTTCTCGAGCCAGCGGTAATCGTCGGTGACTTTGACGCCGTGGTATTCGTCGGTGACGGGGCGCTTGGGAGTGGCGGGCGGGTTGGCGATGGAAGTGGTCTGCGCGGGTGCGGCGACGACGGCGAGGGCAAACAGGCAGAGGTACAGCGCGTAATGACGGCGCGAGATTTTCATGATGGCCTTTCGGGGCGTGGGAATTATACAAGCACCACCTTACGCGAAGTGTCGAAGCCCTTCCAAATCGCCGCGAAACCGGGTGCCCCACCCTTCTCGCGCACCTCGCGAGAGGGTGGATCTGACGGTCCAGAGATTCTATCCGTGCTGCAGGTTTTGACTTCGCTCCCCTCACTCCCCACCTACCCGAAACCTTACCCCCACTCGAAAATTCACCGGCAGCGCGGGATACCCCACCACCTCGTTGTATCTCCGGTCCAGCGCATTCTGCACACTCGTATACGCCGTAATCCGCCGGTTCACCGCATACCATCCCCCAAGATCGGCCCGCACATAGCCCGCCGCATGGTCAATGCCAAATCCGTCAAAGTCCGAATCAGACCGCCGTCCTACAAGACTCCCGCCCAGGTTTGCTCCCCAACGCGTCCCCAGATAAGACAACGACGTAGTCGCGGAATGTTTAGGCCGCCTCAGCAGCGGTTGCCCCGGATTGTAGACCGCATCAAACGGCGTCGGATTGTCGAGATACTCCGACGAAGTGTAGGTGTAGGCGGTATTCAGCAGAAGCCGCGACCGCAGCTTCGCTCGCAGCACGAGTTCTGCTCCCTGGGCAAACGCCTGATTCACGTTGACATACGAGCCCGGAAAGTTCGGCGGCAAATTCATCGACACATAGTTGATCTGGTCGTGAAAAAGATTGTTGAAATAGGTCCCGCTGACTTCATATTTGTCGTGGAACAATCCTTGTTGAAAGCCCGCTTCAAACGCGCGCACGCGTTCCGGCTTCAACCCAGGATTCGGAATGTTGAAGGGATCCGGCCCGGGAAGTCCGTTGAACGTCTCTTCCAGCCGCGGCTCCTTGAATCCCGTGGAATAGGAGAATCGCAGGCGCGTGCCGGAAAAAACCTCGTTTCCACGAATCGCCTGCAAAGTCAGCGCAATCCTGGGAACGCCTGTAGTGCCGAAAGCGCTGTCGTGAACCAACCGCCCACCGGCGATCACCGACAACCTTCGCAGCGTGAGCTGCTGCTGCACATAAACGTCGTTGTTCAGTCGCTGTCCATGATTCTGCGCGCCGTAGTCGAGGTCCCCCACAAACCCATTTTCATTTTCCACGCGGTAGCCAAGAGTGGTGTGCGCCCACGCGCGCTCCGAGTAGTCGCCCTGATATTCGACCCCGGCGCGATTGATGTGGTCGACCGTGTGGGATGCAAAATCAATCGCATCGCCGGAATAATTCACCCGCGCCGCATCGCCGTTCAGGTCCAATTCGTTATAGCGATACACGTAATCGAATCCGGTGACGCGATGCTGCCATCCGTGGGGCGCGGCGATTGCCAGTTCCACGCTACCCAGCACGTCGTTCAGCTGCGACCATGCATTCGGATTCGGCGCGAGCGGTTCGAGCGGTTCTGTCAGACCATTGACCGGCACCAGCGGCACAAAACCGTTGAAGTCCCATTCGCCGGGCACGCCCGTATGGCTGTTCGAGTGCCGAAAGCGCGCCCGCAAAGAAACTTTGTCGTTGAGCGCAGCTCCGACGTTCGCCCCTTGCAACGAATCGGAATAAGCGTCGTTCACCCCTGCGCCGTTGCTGTTGAATTGGTCGCCGAAAACGTTGTAGTCGTAGCGCCCCCGCGCTCCGGCCAGCGAAGCATGCCCGCTTTCGGTTCCCAGGTTTCCCGCATCCGCTCCAAATCGCACTTCCGGCACCGGCGTGCTCCCCGTCCGCGTCCAAACCTGGATCAAGCTGGTCATCGCATCCGATCCATACAACGTGCTCTGTGCCCCACGCACAAATTCCATGCGGTCGCCCTGCGCCAGCGACAACGTACCGAAGTCGAACGTGCCGCCGGGTTCGTTGATGGTCACTCCATCCACAATCACTTTGTTGTAATTCGATTCCCCACCCCGCACGAACAGCGACGACAATCCTCCCCGCTGCCCGGCTGTGTTGACCACGGCACCCGGAAGAAAACGCATAACATCGTCGGCTGCGATCGGCTGCATGGTCGTCAACTGGGCTCCGCTGAGCGTATCCACGTCCGCCCCGGCCGCTTCTCCGGCAACCGGCGTGCGGGTCGCGCTCACCACGACGGTTTCCGACGCGATGGCAAGTTGCAACCGAACCGTGATGAGTTCTCTGGCGCGACCCGGGTCGATCTCTTTGTAAGGTGCGAACCCCGGAGCCACCACTTGCACCTGAACCTGATCGGAAGACAACGAGAGTCCTCCGAACGCGACGATTCCTTCAGGGGATGTAGTGGCAACTTTTGTGAACGAAGAGCCAGTCCCAGTCACAGACAGGGACACCCGAGCGCCGGCCACGGCTGCGCCTTGCGGATCAACCACTTTAACTTTGAGATCGGCAGCCGAAGCGGCCGCCACCAGAACCAAAACCAAAACACGAGATGCGCGCATAAACCATCCTCCTTTTCACGCGAAAGGGGTTGCGGTGGACGGATGGCGCCGGTCTCCTGGCTTTGCGAGTAAGGATGCGTCCAGCATCCAAAATCAGTTGTCTGGCCTTCCCGGAATCGTTTTCGGTAACGATCGTTCTCAGTAACGATTGTTCAGTACCAATCGCTCCCAGTGACCAGCTTTAGTTTCCTCGCTTACAGTTGCGCGGCAGCGCGGGATTCACACCCGCTTCCCTGTCTTCACCCAGCGGCAAAGACGCGCCTTCCGAAGGACTTGAGAAAGATCAAAAAAAACCGTACTAGAAATCTACCGAGGTAGCCCCGCAGGAGTCAAATCCCCCGAAAAGATCAAAACCGTTGCAGTGTTGGGATCTCGCCCAGTTCCCCTTTCTCGATGTCGTCATCCTGAGAGGAGACGTTCTTCAAGCGGAGCGAAGGATCTCAGCTTCACCAGCCTCGTGCGTCCGCTACACTGCGCCACCACCGGAAGAAGATGAGAAGAGTCCCAGGTAACGCAACCTAATCGAACCGTAAACGTACTTGGGCAGCCGCTCTTAACTGCCCCGACACAAAGGAAACTCCACCGTCCCCACCCTCCCCACATTCGCCTCGGCAAATTCGCAAACCCGATCCAGCGAACTCTGCAATTCCGCCGTGAACCGCTCCAGATCCTCCTCGCTCGCCCCCGCCGGCACCGGAATCAGCTTCCCAAACCGCATCAACACTCTCGAAAATGGCTTCGGAATCATCAGCCGGTCCCAAGTATTCAGCACCCACGCTCGATCCACCGCCATGTGAAACGTGCTCATCGCCACGCCCGCTGACCGCGCCAGCGCCACCGGCCCCGGCTTCACCTTATAGCGCGGCCCGCGCGGCCCATCCAGGCTGAACGCCACCGTCCATCCCTCCTCCAGCGCCCGCCTCAGCCCCAGCAGCGCTCGCACCGCATTCCGGCTGCTCGACCCCTTCACCGCCACAAACCCAAACTTGCGGATAATCCTCCCCATATACTCGCCGTCATAACTGTTGCTGCTCATCACTCGCACTCCGATATCGCGACAAATGTAAGTCGCCGGAATCATGCACGCGTGCCAGAACGACACAATCAGCGGCCGTTGTCCAATCGTTTCCTGCCCTCCCTCCTCCCGCGACACGCAAACTCGCAGCGTCGGCCCAATCAGGCGAATCACCCAATACCCCGCCCAAATAATCATGCGCAGCACGATGCGCTGCCGCAGCGTAAACCGCCGCGGATCCGACGCGGAATCCACCGGAGCCGGCGCATTGCGAGTTGGCGCCTCAGTCACGAAAGCTATTGTAACGGTGTGTGGAAGAGCGTGATGTCGAGGCCGGCGCTGTGGAAGAGCGGGCCGCGGCAGGTGGAAGAGCGGACCTTCATCGCCGCGTCAAGCGTGATCCTAAAAACCGGGCGCTTTAGCGCCAGGTGAAGCTCTTCAAATCCGGCGCTTTAATTCTCCAGGTAGGAATCAATCCACTTCTTGATCGTATGCCGCCGGTCGTCCAGCGCGTCAAAGCGCACGCCATACGACTTGGGCTTGAGCCAGCTGACCATCCCGCGCACCGTAACCCGCGGCAGGGTCATCAAGGCAAAAGAAATCTCCACGCTCGTATGCAGCCTGAGCTCTTCGCCGGTCTTCAGCGACATGCCGCCCGAGCTGATCTCGATGCTGCTGGCCGTGAACTTTCCGGCGTCCGTCTTGATCTGCACTTCGGTCATCACCGGAACCCGCACGTAGCGGCGGAACTCATGCAGCACCAGCAGATGCGTCGCCCGCACCAGCTTCAGCGCGGTGGGCCGTTCCAGCGGCTCGCTGAACATGGCGTTAATCCCGTACTTGGAGTAGCGCATGGCTTCCTGCGCGTTGCCGCCAATGCCGTAGATCACGCAGCGGCTGTTCGAAGGAGACGACCGTGCCGCTTCCATCACCGGCTCTGCCTTCGCGCCCAACGGCAGCACGCAGGCTTCAAACTTTTCGCGGCGCAGGCGATCGGCCGCATCCGCCGACATCACCACCGATTCAATGCCGAATTGCCGGAAGCACTCCACCAGCAGCGACCGGGCCGAATCTTTCACGTCGACCAGAGCGGTCCGGGCCACGGCCTTCCGGAGGCGGGGAACATGAGGAAGAACGGAAGCCAAAGTTTTTTCCATGGTCGAGGGGACGACTTGCAACCTTCCATTTCATTCTGGCAAGCCCCGCAATTCTTGCAAAGGCACAAAGGGTCAACCAGCGGAGTACCAAAGTTCCATTACCAGGAGTGCCCCGATGCCAAGGCGAGGATGGCGACCGCGCATCTGCCGTGGATGCAGTGGCTTGCAAAGACCCACCACTGCCCGTGTGGGGACAGCCGCCCCCGGCTGTCCAGCGGCCCGGCCGTATCGGGCCGCTCGATTTTTGTCTGCCGTGGTTGGGTAGGGATCCTTCGACTACGGCTGGTCTCTGCGCTGAGCCGCAAAGACCGATCCTCGCTCTGGAGGACAGAGCACAGCGCGCCTGCTGCGCAATCCTGTCGCATTCTCTCTTGTCATCTTGAGCGTAGCAAGCCGGGTGAGCACAGCGCGCCGGCCTGCGCAGTCGAAAGATCCCTACCTCAGAGACGGAGCTACTATCCTGAACGGGCCTGGGTGCCCCATGGCCTGCCCTGAGCCTGTCGAAGGGTCTCGCCGCCTTTGCGAGATATGGGGATTTTCTCGCCGAAGTCCGAGGCCCCAGGTCAGCCCCTGTCCGCACAAAACTCCGCTTGGCATACCCCACCCTGTAGTGTAAAAAGGACGACGAACGTGAGGGGGTCACGGCTATGCCGTGGTCCCCTTTTCCTTTGATCGGCAATTTTGAGGAATCGCCGCGAATTGTCAATCGCGACCATCACGACTGGAAATAGACGGAGGTACCTGGATGTCGCCGGATTTTTCGACCCCCACTGGCCAGACGATCGCGTTCCGCGCCAGCGTGATCTGCAGCAATCCCGAATGCTCAACCTTGACCACGGGCCCCTCTGAGGCCCATGGGGATCTCGCCCTCAAATTAGGCGAGGCCGCCCATATCTCCGCCGCGCGACCAGGACAGGCACGCTACAACCCCGCAATGACAGACGCCGAGCGGTCCGCTGCCGAGAATGGAATATGGCTGTGCGCGAGCTGTCACACGCTAATCGACAAGAATGGCGGAGCTGACTTTCCTGTCGCACTTCTTCAGGAATGGAAGCGCAAACACGAAGAATTCGTCCGATCATTACTGCTAACCCACCGCAGCCCCCTGCCAGTGCTGCGCAGATTTACAGAAGAAGGACAGATCGCACAGGATGCAGTCGATGAACTTGAACAGCACGGAGCTCTTTTCGTGGACCACAACATCGAAGTCCAGAGCGACGTCATCGCCTCGCTAGAAAGACTCCGCCGCGAGCTAGTCCAACTATCACGAGGGATTCGTTACGATAGCCAACTCAAGCACATAATCAAGGACATCGCGGACGAGTGCCGATCCTTCATGAACAACACCAGCCGCTTCACACATACCGCGCCAAGCGAATTAGAGGCACTTAGATCAAGGATCGGCATAAAGGTGCTACAACTGCGCGAGGATCATGGCTGCAAGATTCGGGGGCCGCTGAACCGAATCATCCCCTCGTAGCTAGCAACGCTCAGCTCGGTCGGGCTAACGATCAAGAATACGGGAGGGCCGCGCATGTCTGAAAATGCCGAAGGATGGCTGCAAAGGGCGGAACAATTTACCGGTCGGGTTGGAATGCTGTCGGCCGGCCCGAAGTCTGGCGAGGCCCTCACATTTGCCATCTCGATGGCGTCCGAGTTTTACGGACCTAGCAGCCCGCAGGTGGAGCTAATAAATCGAAGAGTGGATACCATAGCGAGAGAAAGGGACACGAATCCGCAGGTCGGCCTCTATGAGTTTGCTTTAGGCTGCATCAGGAACATGGCCGCTGAGATTAGAGGCGGCCTAGTTAAAGGAATGAGACTCAGAATAACAGGGGAAATATTGGCGGATCTCGTCGGGATGGCTAAGGATGCCCTCGCCGAAAAATCGGTCGAGGTAGCAGCTGTCCTGTCCGCCGCGGCTTTCGAAGACCTGATGAGGAGACTAGCTGATGAAAAAGCAGGCATCACGAGCCGCGTAAAGCTCGACCAAGTCCTCAGTGAACTGAAGGACAAAGGAATCCTGCAGGGAGGCGAGCCTGGAGTAGCACAGACCTTCTTGAAGTTCCGCAACGACAGCCTCCATGCAGATTGGAAGAACGTTACCGAGTCGCAGGTCGCTAGCTGTCTCGGCTTGCTTGATTCGCTTATCGTGAAACATCTGAGCTGACCACTAGGTCCGGCAATCCTAATCCCGCCGCCTCGGCGGGATAACTAAAGAGACTTCTCCCCCTCCCGCCTTTCCACAGCCAAAATCTCGTTCTTGTGACGAACAACCTTTACTGAGGATCCCCCACAGTGCCAAATTGGGACTATGCATGAACGCCCTGCCAGAACCCTCATCCCTGCCGGCGCAGTCGGCAGCCGACTCTAATGCCGAAGTCCGTTAACAATAAGAACTTCGCCTCAGTTCCCAAGACGAGAAAATCCACCCCATCCTTCAACCTTAAGTCCTTTGTCCGCAATATTTTAGAGCTAAACCCTGAGTTATCAAGATTTTACGCGGCTGTGGTCATATCCCAGGACCCTAACTCACAGCTAGCAAAGAATTTAGCTAAAAGGTATCAAAATAATTTTCGAGGTATGGATATGCCGATTCACCCGAGCAACACGCCCTGCACTCACATCAAAGTCACCGGAGTCCAATGCGGCTCTCCTGCTCTCCGCGGAGAGCAATTTTGTTACTTCCATCAGCGCATGATCCGCGGCGTTCAGGTCCCGCCCCAGCAGCGCCTTCACCCCGTCGCCCTCATCGAAGACGAGGAAGCCATCCAGTCCTCCCTCATGGAAGTCATCAACGCCTTAATCCGCAACACCATTGACCTCCGCCGCGCCGACCTGATCCTGAAAGCTCTCTCCATCGCCGTAAAAAATTCCCGCCGAGTCCGCTTCGCCGCCGCTACTGACATGATCGCCGAAGCTCCCGCCTACCCCGTCCCGAAACCCGCCGCCGCAGCCCAATCGGTAACGGCAGCGGGTGTGAAAGTAGAGGGTGCTGACGCGGGTGCCACAAGAACGAATGCTCAAGTGTCGACTGCTCCAACCAGTGCTCCCGCGCATACAGAGCCGTCCCTGAAAGCTTCCGACCCCACTCAACGCAAGCCTCCATCTCGCGCGGGAAACGCCCCACCGCTTCGGAAGGCGGCGGTCAAGAGTGCCCGCTCCACATGAGCAAAATCACCAGGTCTCGCAAATGCGGCGAGACATGGGGCACTCGGCAATGGACACCCGGCGCGCGATTAAATCACGTTAAATCGTGTTAAATATTGCTATACAATAGGGCCATGAGGAATGCCAGAACGCTTTCTGTCACGCTACCGCCGGACATGCTGAAGCGGGCGCAATCGATTGCCAAGAGGGAAAACCGCACCATGAGCGAGCTGGTGCGGGAAGCGCTGCGGCATTACGAACGGCGGTCGTGGTGGGACGGCGTGAACGCCTACGGGCGCGCCACGGCGCTGCGCCAGGGCATCCGCGAAGAGGATGTGGACCGCGTCATTCACGAAGCCCGCGCCGGAAGACGAGCGGCGAAGAAATGATCCGCATGGTGCTGGACACGAACGTGTTCGTGTCGGCGCTGGTGTTCGGCGGCGTGCCCAGGACTGTGCTGGAGTTGGCCGACGCCGGAAAGTGCGCGCTTTTCTATTCCGAACCGATACAAGCCGAGGTTCGGCGGACTCTTGCCGAGAAGTTCGACTGGGCTCCTGCGAAGCTGCAGGAGGCGCTGCCGGTGGTGTGGAGCATGGGCGAGTTGGTGGTGCCCCGCGCCATCGTTCACGCGGTACCGCGCGATCCAGATGACGACCGAATAATCGAATGCGCGCTCGAGGCGAAGGCGGCCTACATCGTCTCCGGTGACAAGGATCTGCTGGCGCTGGGCAGCTACAAATCGATCTTGGTCGTCACGCCGCGGGAGTTCCTTGAGGCGTTCGCAAGTGAATAAGCGCGATGGGCGGATGGACAGGGCGTCCGTCGGTACGTGGGTTTACTCGGTCCAGCGGCGGAATAATAATGCGCCATTGGTGCCGCCGAAGCCGAAGGAGTTGCTCATGGCGTATTCGACTTGGGCTTTGCGGGCTTGGTTGGGGACGAAATCCATGGCGTCGGTTTCGGGGTCTTGATTTTCCAAGTTGATGGTGGGAGGGAGAATCTGATTTTTCAGGGCCAGGACGGTGATGCCGGCTTCGAGGCCGCCGGCGCCGCCGAGGAGGTGTCCGGTCATGGATTTGGTGGAGCTGACGGGAATTTTGCGGGCGCCGAAAAAATTGCGGATGGCGTGGGCTTCGAGCGTGTCGCCGATGGGAGTGGAAGTGCCGTGGGCGTTGACGTAGCCGACCACCTCGGGAGTGACGCCGGCGTCGCGGACGGCGTTGCGCATGACGCGGAATCCGCCGGAGTGTTCGGGAGCGGGCTGGGTCATGTGGTAGGCGTCTCCGGACATGCCGTAGCCGGCGACTTCGGCGAGGATGGTGGCGCCGCGCTGGCGGGCGAACTCGAGTTCTTCGAGGATGAGAATGCCGGCGCCTTCGCCGATCACGAAGCCGTCGCGGTCTTTGTCCCAGGGGCGGCTGGCTTTTTCGGGAGCGTCGTTACGGGTGGAGAGGGCGCGCATGGCGGCGAATCCGCCAACGCCCATGGGAGTGATGGCGGCTTCGGAGCCGCCGGCGATCATGACGTCGGCATCGTTGTGTTGGATGATGCGGAACGAATCGCCGATGGAATGAGCGCTGGTGGTGCAAGCGGTGGCCGTGGCCTCGTTGGGTCCCTTGGCGCCGAAGCGCATGGAAACGTGGCCGGCGGCCAGGTTGACGATGGCGGCGGGAATAAAAAATGGAGAAATTTTGCGCGGGCCGCCGCGCAGGAGTTCCAGGTGCTCGCGCTCGATGACGTCGAATCCGCCGATGCCGGAGCCGATGTGGACGCCGACGCGCTCGTCATTTTCGGGAGTGATTTTCAGGCCCGACATTTTGATGGCTTCGTCGGAGGCGGCGACGGCCAGGTGAATGAAGCGGCCCATCTTTTTTAGTTCTTTTTTTTCGATGAAGTGGAGCGGGTCGAAGCCCTTGACCTCGGCGGCGATCTGGCAGGCGAAGTTGGTGGAATCAAAACTGGTGATGCGGCCGACGCCGCTCTTGCCGGCCAGCACCGCGCTCCAGACCGCCTCGGTGGTGTTGCCGACGCCACAGATCAGGCCGAGGCCCGTGACTACAACCCTGCGTCCCAAAAGTTATTTCCCCGCTTTCGCGTGTTTGGAGATGTAGTCGACGGCGTCTTGCACGGTGCGGATTTTCTCGGCGTCTTCGTCGGGGATTTCGATGTCGAAGGCTTCTTCGAACGCCATGACGAGTTCGACCGTATCCAGCGAGTCCGCGCCCAGGTCGTCAACGAAGGAGGCGCTTGGTGTGGCCTCGCCTTCGTCGACGCCCAGCTGTTCGACGATAATCTGTTTCACTTTTTCATCAACTGCTGCCATGTTGTCCTCGCTTGATTGGTCGTTGCTGCTTTGGGCCGGGTGGGGCGTGGCTACTTCGCCGCTTATTTCGCTACTTTGGAATGCTTTTGGATGTAATCGACGGCATCCTGCACGGTGCGGATTTTTTCGGCGTCTTCGTCGGGAATCTCGATGTCGAAGCCTTCTTCGAAGGCCATGACCAGTTCGACGGTGTCGAGCGAGTCGGCGCCCAGGTCGTCGACGAACGAGGCGCTGGAGGTGACTTCACCCTCGTCCACGCCCAGTTGCTCGACTATGATCTGCTTTACTTTTTCTGCGATCTGCTTGTCTTTTTCATTCCCTCTCTCGTCGGCCATGGCAAATGCTCCTCTCAGGAAAACCGAATAAAGGCGAGTGTGTAGTGTAATTGTCTCTACGAATCAGTGTAAAGGATGGGGCTGCCGCAAGGGACAGCGCCTGCTTTGGATTCGCCCAACTGGAATCCTAACGGTTGGCGGTTGTGGTGGTCAAACGACTGGATGACACGCCTTTTTGGTTGAGTCGCTATCACGCTGCACCGCCGCGTATAGGCTCCCGGCGATATGATGGGTCCGGGGATTTTATGCGGGCTGTTGTACAGCGGGTTAGCCGCGCGCGGGTTATGGTGAGTGGGAATACTACCGGCGAGATTGGGCTGGGGGTGCTGGTGTTGCTGGGGGTGGGGCAGGGGGACACTGAGGCGGACGCGGAATATTTGGCCGAAAAGGTTGCCGGGTTGCGAATTTTCGAAGATGCCGACGGGAAGATGAACCGCAGCGTGGCGGACGTTGGTGGGAGCGTGCTGGCGGTTTCGCAGTTCACTTTGTATGGCGACGTGCGGCGCGGGAAGCGTCCCTCGTTCGACGCGGCGGCCGCGCCGGAGACGGCTCGCCAGCTTTATGAATTTTTTGTGGAGCGCATTCGCGGCGGGGGCTTGCGCTGCGAGACGGGACGGTTCCAGGAAATGATGACGGTGGAACTGGTGAATGAAGGGCCAGTGACCATTCTGCTGGATTCCACAAGGGCCTTCTGAGGGCTGGGTGGTTCCAAATCGCGCAATCAGACTCACAGATCACAAACGCTCAAAAACAAAGTACAGGACGATGAGCTGATTTCTGTGGTTCTGGCGCTTTACAGTATATGGCGGTTCGCGCGTTTCCGGGGCGGATGGCAAGTACGCAGGCCGCCCATATTTTCAGGGGCCTCGAAACGAGACCCTGATCGTATCCGCTGGCCAGGGCCGATGCTGAATGGAGCCATCGAGTTTGAGAGCTCTGACGGGCTTTATCCCGGCATCATGGCTCGGTTCGGGTGGCGCGCAGAGTGGGGATTTTTTCCCATGAGTCGTAGCCCGTGCCCGCAACACCGGCGAGACATGGGGCACCTGGGAAGAGTTCTTGACGTGAAGTACTTTGTATTGTAAAGTACGTTCATGATCACAGCTGCTGAACCCTTTCTTCAACCTGTGCAGAAGCGCTGGATTCCGCGTGAGATGACTGTGCCGCCGGCGCTTGATCCGAACGAGGCCGCTGTTTCTTTCGAGCGGCACTATGCGCTGCTGATCAATCCGTTTTACTCCAAGGACGCGAACGCTAGCTTCGGCAAGCACGTGCTCACGCCCACCTTGGCGCTGACCAGCTTTGCCGCGACCACGCCGGCGCATTGGCGCGTGGAGTACTGGGACGAGAATCTGCTCGACGGGCGTCCGCCGTTTCGGCCGATGCCGCAGGTGGTGGGGATCACGGTGCACCTGACCTTTGCCCGGCGGGCTTTTGAGTTGGCGGATTGGTACCGGGCGCGCGGAGCGAAGGTGATCTTCGGCGGGCTGCACGTGTTGTCGTGCCCGGAGGAGTGCGCGCCCCACGCGGACGCGCTGGCATTGGGCGATGGCGTGCAGCTGTGGCCACGCATTTTGCGCGATGTGGATAACAATTCGTTGCAGCCGCGCTACGTAGCGACTTATGAGAATGACTACTCAGACGACCCTGCGCCGCGGCGCGTGATTCTTCCACGGCACAGTTTTCTTACGACTACCAGCCTGATCGCGACGCGCGGCTGCCACAACCGGTGCGGGTTTTGTTATCTCGCGACGGATGGTCTGCGCATGCCGTATCGCATGCGACGACCGGAGCAGGTGGTTTCCGAGTTTGTGGAAAACGACCAGCCTTATGCAGTGTTCATCGACAATAATCTGGGGTCGCGCCGCGACTATCTGCACGCGCTGTGCGCCGCGCTGCGGCCGATCAATAAAATCTGGAGTGCCGCGGTCACCATCGACGTGACTGACGACCCGAGCCTGATTCGCCACATGGCGCTGGCGGGCTGTACGGGCGTGTTCGTGGGATTTGAATCGCTCTCGGACGACAACCTCGCCGACGCGCACAAGAAAACGCCGAAGACTTCCGACTACGCGCGGCGGGTGCGCATTTTGCATGATTATGGCATTCAGGTGAATGGGTCGTTTGTGCTGGGGTTCGATCATGATCGCAAAGACGTGTTCGCGCGCACGGCGGAGTGGATCGAAGAGAATCGGCTGGAGTGCGCTACGTTTCACATTCTTACGCCGTATCCCGCGACACCGTTATTTCAACAGATGGAAAAACAAGGCCGAATTCTGCATCGCGACTGGACGCTTTACGACACCGGGCACGCGGTGTTTCAGCCCAGGCACATGACGCCCGAGGAGCTGGAGCACGGCTATGCATGGATCTATCAGCGGCTGTTTTCGCATGCTTCGATCTGGCGGCGGCGTCCCGAAGACTGGCAAGCGGTGCCGCTGTATGTGGCGATGTCGTATCTCTATAAGAGGTCGAATCGCTTCTGGCACCTGCTGATTAAGCACGACCTGGTGAATCCCGTGTGGAAGCCGCTGGTGGAGATGACGCGGTTGCGGCATGTGCGGTACCGCAGGCGGCTGGCTGAACGGGATGGGTTGATCGCGAGGGCAGTGGCGGCGCCGGGGCAGGTGGTTTCGGCGGGCGTCTAGCGCGCCAAGTTCACGATCCGGTCTTGCCGCAAAGGACTGGGCTTACACGGTCGATGGTTCGTAGCTCACCAGATTCGCTACACGATGAGTCAAGAACCGGGCTCATCGAAATCAGTGCGGTTGTCGAGAAAGACGAAACTTATGTTGGCGCAAAACGCCGTCACCATTAGTCCAGCCCAAGGACGATGCGATATGAGTCAAAAAGGCAAAGATCACGAACTCCCAGACGTTCCCGCAGGTCGCGCTCCCACTCAGGAAAGTGATGGTGGATCTACTTAAGATGAAGCCGCCTGTAGAAGTAAAGACTAAGCGGAAGGCTTCGGGAAAAGGTAATTAACGACGATATATCCAAGCCCAAGAACGTCTGCGGTTGTGGTCCCGATAAAAGCAATCAGCACTGAATCATTCAAATGGAAGCCGGCCACATGGAATCCCTGAAGCCCGAGCACTATCAAAACTGCAATCAGCCAACCAGCACAGACTGGAAAAAGGCGGTTGGCCCACTTATCGCGATGGTCAACGTCTCTACGCAGTGCATCAATTGTGATCTTAAATTTTTCTAGCTGGAATTTCTGCGTTTCGAGTTCATAGAACACCGCTCCCGCAGGAACTGCGGGAGCAGGCACAGGGACAATGCTGTCTACTGTTAAACCGGAAGGTTTAGCCTGCGGCAACTGGTCTGGCATGCTCTTGCGCTGCTAGCTGCTGGAAGTATCTCTTAATGACATCATCAGAGATGTCCGTTCCACGCACGTCTTTGTCATAGGAGAGACTCCACGGCGAGTCTTCGGCGTGGGTCATGCTAGATAGTGCGCTTCCTGAGTATTTCCCGTAAAGATTCCACACTCTCGTTATGACCTGACGGGCGAGTTCGTCCCTTGCTGGATCGTCACTGCTCAGGCGATACGGCCTGTAGCCAATCTTCAAGCCATCCGCGTAATAATCGTACGCTGGCTCTGTGATTGGGTCACTACCATACCGCTTGAACTCGCTATAAAGGGAAGGAATTACAGGACCCCACTGCCATGCCTCGACTCGTTCATCAAGGAGCCGTTCCCCAGTTATTGCCAAATACCAGCCATATGCGAAGTAGACAAGCTTCTGCAACTGCATCGGCGTCAGCTGCTTGCCATCGTTCTTGGCAAGCTCCAAGAACTCATTCGCTACTTGTTTTGAATTGTATGGCATTAGGCGCTCCCATCTGGTTAGACGGTTAAAGGGAGCGGTTCGGTGCTGCAAACGAACCACGGCGGAAGCACCCGCTGAACCAACCTTAGCATACGCGCCCTATCGGGGCAATCTTCGACTTCGGCCCTTTCGGTAGCTGCTTTGCCAAAGGCACAAATTGCCAAGAATAGTGCTTGACAACCTATACTGTGTGATACATAGTGTGTATCACATACTGTATGGCTACTGGTACTGCCAACTTGGAAGTATTTGAAAACTTGAGGCTAGAGCTGCGGCGCGGATGCCTGATTGTGGCCGTCTTAGCCCAGTTGCGGACGGAGCAGTATGGGTACACGTTGCGCAAAGCCCTGGCCGACGATGGGTTGGCTATCGATGAGGGGACGCTTTATCCCCTGCTCCGGCGGCTGGAGACGCAGGGGCTCTTAGTGAGCCAGTGGCGGGAAGAGGATAAGCGGAACAAGCGGTTTTATCGGTTGTCGGCGGAGGGAGAAGCGATCTTGCGGCAGTTGATGGAGGAGTGGGGAAGGATCAACGAGTCGTTGGAGAGGATTTTGCGGGAGGGGTAAGGCAAGGGCCAGGGGCTAGCTAGGAGCTAGGAGCCAAGAGCGAAGAGCCAAGAGCGAAGAGCCAAGAGCGAAGAGCGCCGGAATTGATTCTCAGGAGCAATTATGGAACTTCTGGATCGGTACTTACGGGGTGTGCGGTTCTGGCTGCCGAAGGGGCAGCAGCAGGACATTATTGCGGAGCTGTCCTCGGACTTGCACTCGCAGATCGAAGATAAAGAAACCGAGCTGGGGCGGGCGCTGAATGACGCCGAGCTGGAAGCGATTCTGCGGCGGTGTGGCGCTCCGATTGTGGTAGCCAGCCGCTACCGGCCGCAGACGCAGCTGATTGGGCCGACGCTGTTTCCGATTTATCAGTTTGTGCTGAAGGTGGTGTTGCTGTGGATTCTGGTGCCGGTGTTTTTGGTGATCGTAGGACCGACGTTCCTCGTCACGGCTACAAACCGTGGAGGAGCGGTGGGGGAGACCCTTTCGACGCTGTGGACGGCCGAGTTTGTAGCCGCCGGGGTTATCACGCTGATCTTCGCCATCATCGAGCGCGCCCAAGCCAAGCTGAAACTGTTTGAGAAGTGGGACCTGCGGTCGCTTCCCCCGGCGCCGAAGACCAAGCAGCCGCCTACGCGGACGCAATCGGTTTTTGAGATGATTTGCGGAGTGCTGGGGCTGCTGTATCTGCTGGCGATTCCGCACTATCCGTTTCTGATTCTGGGGCCGGCGGCGGCGTTCCTGAAGCCGGCGCCGATGTGGCACAGCTATTTTCTGCCGGTAGTCTTGCTGAGCGCAACGGGGCTGGCGCGTCAGAGTTTGAACCTAGCGCACCCGGACTGGACCTGGTTTCCGCCAGCTGCGCGGCTGCTCACCACGGTGCTGAGCCTGGCGTTGCTGAATTTCATGCTTGACGCGGCGGCGCGAACGCCGAACGGCGAGTGGCATCCTTATGTGGTGGTGAACTCGCTGCATGGTTCGGCACAGCTCGGGCGGGTGGCGGCGATTGTGAACCTTTCGATTCTGCTTACGTTTGCGTCGATGTGGATTGGGTTCGGGATCGCCGCGATCGTGCAAAGCTGGCGACTGGTGCGGTATTTCCGCAAACGGAGTGCCGGCGCGCAGCAGCCCGCGTCAATGCAGGCGCTATAGCGGCTGGGTTCCGGTACCGAAGCACACCGCCGCATTTTCTTGCGATAATCAGAGCTATGACCGCGCCCGAATCTCGCCCGTCCAATTTTATTCGCGACATTATTCTTGATGATCTGAAAACCAACAAATATGCGGGGCGGGTGCAAACCCGGTTTCCTCCGGAGCCCAACGGCTATCTGCACATTGGGCATGCCAAGGCGATCTGCCTGGATTTTGGGCTGGCCGACGAGTTTGGCGGACACACGAACCTGCGCTTCGACGACACCAATCCCGAGAAAGAAGATACGGAATATGTGGAGTCGATCAAGGCGGACGTGGAGTGGCTGGGTTTTCACTGGGACGGGCTTTTCTATGCTTCGGATTATTTCGATCGACTTTATGAGTGGGCGACGAAGCTGATT
Source organism: Candidatus Sulfotelmatobacter sp. (assembly GCA_036522075.1). Taxonomy (GTDB): domain Bacteria; phylum Acidobacteriota; class Terriglobia; order Terriglobales; family Acidobacteriaceae; genus Sulfotelmatobacter. The sequence goes on along the minus strand of DATDGM010000128.1, from coordinate 11,645 downwards.
CAGGATGGCAAGGCTTACGTTGACGATTTGTCGGCGGAGGAGATTCGCAAGTATCGCGGGACGCTGACTGAGCCGGGGAAGAATAGTCCGCACCGCGATCGGTCGGTGGAAGAGAACCTGAACTTGTTTGAGCGCATGCGGGCGGGCGAGTTCGCGGACGGGTCGCGGGTTTTGCGGGCGAAGATCGATATGGGGTCGCCGAATTTAAATATGCGCGATCCAGTGATGTATCGCATCCTGCACGCGGAACATCATCGCACCGGCAACAAGTGGTGCATCTATCCGATGTACGACTTCGCGCATGGGCAGTCGGACTCGCTCGAAAAAGTCACTCACTCCATGTGCACCCTGGAGTTTGAGGACCATCGTCCGCTTTATAACTGGTTCATTCAGCAACTGGGAATTTTCCCTTCGCAGCAGATCGAATTCGACCGGCTCAATCTGACTTACACGCTGCTGAGCAAGCGCAAGCTGCTGCAACTGGTGCAGGAAGGACGAGTGCGCGGGTGGGATGATCCGCGCATGCCGACGCTTTCGGGCATTCGGCGGCGCGGGTATACGCCGGAGGCGATTCGGAATTTCTGCGGCGCGATTGGCGTTTCGAAAACCACGGGCTCGATTGAACTGGCGATGCTTGAGCACTTCGTGCGTGAGGATCTGAACAAGCGCGCTCCGCGGGTAATGGCTATGCTGCGTCCGCTGAAAGTGGTGATCGACAACTACCCGGAGAATCAGGTAGAAGACATGGACGCGGTGAACAATCCCGAAGACGAGAGCGCCGGTACGCGCAAGATTCCGTTTTCGCGCGTGCTCTACATTGAGCAGGACGACTTTCGCGAAGTTCCGCCGCCGAAGTATTACCGGCTGTCGCCGGGGCGGGAAGTTCGGCTGCGCTATGGATATTTCATTACTTGCACCGGTGTGGTGAAGAACGAGAAAGGCGAGGTGGTGGAAGTGCATTGCACTTACGATCCGGCGAGCAAGGGCGGGAATTCTCCGGACGGGCGCAAGGTGAAGTCGACGATTCACTGGGTGTCGGCCGCGCACGCGATTGACGCCGAAGTGCGGATCTACGAGAACCTGTTCAGCAAGCAAAACCCCAGCGACGTGGAACCGGGGCAGGATGTGCTGGATAATCTCAATCCGAACTCGCTCGAAGTGATTACCGACGCGAAAGTCGAGCCTTCGCTTACGAACGCCGTTGCGGGGACACGCTATCAGTTCGAGCGGCTGGGATATTTCTGCGTGGACCCGGATTCGAAGCCGGGGAAGCCGGTGTTCAACCGCACGGTCGCGTTGAAGGATGCGTGGGCGCGAGCCGAGAAAAAACAGGGCGGGAAGGCAACAGCTAATTACTGACTCAAACAAGGGGTGGAGTCTTTGCAGAAAGCATTTGGCGCTGCGATGTTCTTCGCATTTTCACCCGCGGTGTTTTGGCCTTACTTTGGCGGGGTTGCGATTGTTCTGCTAGGACTATTCGCAACCAGACACGACATAGCGCAGGCTCAGGGGCTCGACAAGGTTGTGGCCTTCGGCCGCGTGTGCTTTGCCGCTCCCCTGGCCGTTTTCGGCGCAGAGCACCTGACCAGCACCAAAGACATCATGCAACTGGTGCCCGCGTATATGCCGGGCCGCTTATTCTGGACTTACTTCGTCGGCGTCGCCCTGATCGCCGCGGCCTTGAGCATCGCTTTGAACATACGAATGCGGTGGTCGGGCACGCTCTTGGGAATCATGTTCATCCTGTTTGTATTGATGATGGATATCCCCGGTGTAGCGGGCAATCCCAAGGACAGGTTTGGGTGGACGTTGGCCCTCAGGGAACTGTCCTTTGCCAGTGGCGCTTGGGCCCTTGCCGGAAGTCAAACGGAAGACTGGCGAAGCGGCGGCACAAGCTGGATGATCACCGTCGCACGCTATGTGATCGCGATCGCTGCAATCTTCTACGGCCTCGAACACTTGCTGCATCCCGCGGCTCTGCCCGGCGTTCCTCTTGAAAAGCTCACTCCGGCGTGGATTCCGGGCCGTCTTATCGCCGGCTATCTCACTGGCGCCGCTCTCGCAACCGCCGGAGTCTGCCTCCTGATCGGAATGAAGATGCGGATGGCAGCGGCGTGTCTCGGCACGTGGATTCTGATCATCGTCCTGCTCATGTATTTGCCGATGGTGATTGCCATCCCGTCTGCCGCCGAGGCTGGCGTGAAGATTGAAGGTCTGAATTATTTTTTCGATACGTTGTTGTTCGGGGGAACGGTGCTGGCGCTGGCGAATGCTTTGCCAAAAGCGCGTCCGTGATTTGAGGGGCGGGGACTCACTTCGCGGCGGCTGCCTTCTCCACCCCCGCCAGCATCCCGTCCAGTTCCGATCGCGGCAAGTAGTGGCCGTCGGCGATTACCGCGGAGATCTTCTGCGTGTTGCGAATGTCGTCCAGCGGATTCGCTTCCAGCAGCACCAGATCTGCGAGCTTTCCCTTCTCGATCGTTCCCAACCGGTCGTCCATCCCCAGAAACTTCGCCGGGTTGAGCGTGGCGGTCTGCAGAGCTTCCATGGGCGTGAACCCGGCCGCCACGAATCTCTGCAACTCTTCGTGCAGGCTGAAGCCGGGAAAAATGTAGACCCCCGGAGGCGTATCGGTTCCCGCTAGAAATGGAATGCCGGCGCGGTGCATGGCGTTGACCACTTCCAATTCTTTTTCCACGAAGCGTTTTCGCGTGACCAGATCGTCGGTGTTGAACTCGTGCTCCACCTGATCCGTGAACCGTTTCCAGGTCACGTCTTTCCAGGAGGCAGGGACGTACTGGGCGCGCGCGTCGTGGACGAAATCTCTCTCCTCTATCAAATTGCCGCCGCGCTCCCAAACCAGCGTGGGGCACTGCCAGGTTTGATTCTTCGCCAGCAGAGCAAACAGTGCGGCGGCGCGAACGGGGTCGTAAGTAGAAAGGAATTTGCTCACAGTCTTCGGCCCTTTCAGGAATTCATCTTCGAGCGGCGAACTGCCTTCGAAGATCCCGATCAGATGCTCAAAGCTTTTCTGCCCGGCGTTGGAAGCCTCGGATGCTCGCACCGCATCCGGCACGTGGCCCACGAATGTTATCCCTTGCTTACGCGCTTCTTCGGCAATGGCGAAGACCGCGTCGCGCGGAATCAACGATTGCAGCTTGATGAAGTCGGCTCCGCGACGCTTCAGGTCGTCGACGGCGCGGCGGCCGTCCTCGGGAGTGGTAATCGCAATCGAACTGGGGAAGCGCGGTTTCGGTCCATCGAGCATGGGCCCGGAAATCACCATGCGTGGCCCCAGCAGGGTTCCGCCGGCAATCTCTTTTCGCCACTGCAGCAAGACCTCCAACTCGCTGCCCATGTCGCGCACGCCTGTGATTCCGTTGGCGATGAACAACGGCAGTGCGATTTCTTTTCCGCGCGGGAACCAATCCCCCATGACCATGTGGACATGCATGTCCCAGAGCCCGGGGATAAGAAATTTGCCGCGGCCGTCGATGCGCACCACATCACTCAGGCCTGCCTGATAACCGGAGTAAACTCCTTCAATGCGATCACCGCGCACGATCACACTGCGATGAGGCAGCGCCGGGCCGCCGGTCGCGTCGATCACCGTGACATCTTCGATCAGTAAAACCACGGGTGATATCTGCGGCTGAGCGGCGCAGTTCGCACTCAGAGCGGCGAGCAGGGCTATCCAGAACCAGGAACGCTTCATAGAAAAGAAATCTTAGGGATGCGGGGCGTGTTAGTCAAAGGCGGTTGGCAGGGAGAGCACGCCCTAAAAGGCAAAACCCCGGGCGTGATTCAACCCGGGGCGTTAGCCCGTCAAGCTTATGAAATTAGTGTCGCAAGCCAGGGACTTGAAGTCGAGATTACTTTGAGGAGTACGCCCGCCCGTATTCTCGTCAGATTCCCTACCAAAGAAAGGGAATGCTGTGGACCCGACGGGATTCGAGCCTGCACCTTAAAGCTTGACGGGCTAACGTGCTGCCATTACACCACGGGCCCAAGTCACAGATTACGGTGCGAGCGGAGCCGGCAGCAGTTTCCATGCAATCATATTTCGACGCGCGTCCCGATTCAGAACTGCGGGATTCAGATTTCTGGTGAGCGAACCGAGCTGATTGCCGAGAGTGGTCAACTTACCCATGCACGTGCGGGCTTTGGGCGGGATTAGCGTGGTGCTGAGCGGGTTCCTTCACGACTTTCACGTTGAACTCCACGCGGACACTTTTCGGCGGATAGCAGGCGGAGTTGTCGCAGGCCTGGTAACGGAGTACGCCGTGCATGATGTACTTGCCGGGCGTGACTGAGAGCAGGGGATGGACTGCCACGACGATGCGGAAGTCTCCGGTGTAGACGTTCAGCTTTTCGTCGGGAGAAAAAGGGAAGGTCAAATCCTGGCCCTCGGGATATTGAATCTTGCCCAGGATGATGTCGGTGGGCAGGTCCATCTTCAGCGCTGTCGGGATCAGGAATTCGGATTTGGGCGTGTTGGAATTGATGTGATAACCGCGCGGGACGCGGAAATCGAGATTCACCATGGTTTGCGCGGCGCGCGGTGCAGTGACTAACGCGACGGGCGCGACCACCACGGAAGGCACTTTGCCCGCGACCGGCGGGCTATTGGGGGTGATGGTAACCGTGGCGTCGCCAGCGGCCTGCGCGGCGGCGGAAGCGGTGAGGAAAATCGCGAACGAAGCTGCCCAGAGAGCAGGCACTCTGCGATTCTTTTTCCCGGAGAATGGACTTTGCGAGTTGGGGAGGCTCGTCATGCGGACTTCACAATAGTAAAGCCGGAAAGTGCCGATTCCTATTGCTTGTTCTGAGACTGCACCGGTTCGATCGCGGCGGATGCCCGAGTTCCGGTGTCGAGCGCCTTCTTGATGTCGTCTTCGATCTCGCCCTTCCCCTTGAGGCCCATGATCTTGTCCACGATCTTGCCATCGCGGCCGATGAAGAAAGTTTCCGGCAATCCAGGCACACCACCATACTCGTCGCCGACCGCTTCCTTGCCGATGAGGATGGGGTAGTTCACGCCCATATCTTTGGCGAACTTGGCGATGTCTTCCTTGCTGGCATCGTCCATGGCGACGCCGACGATCTGCAGCCCCGCGGAGCCGTACTGCTTCTGCAGTTCCACGAACCAGGGCATTTCAATTTTGCAGGGGGTGCACCAGGTCGCCCAGAAGTTGAGGAGCACCGCTTTGCCACGCAAATCGGAGAGACTCATGCTCTTGCCATCGAGCGATTCGAGGGTGAAATCGGGCGCGACCGTGGCCGTGGTCAGGCGCGCGTGCCCGCCCGGCCGGCGAGCCATAAGAAGGCCAAAATACAGCATTCCGGCCACGACCAGCACCGCCACGACTAGGGCTAGCGGATTGCGCCCGGGGCGGGGCGGGGGCAGTGCTTCGGGAGGAGGGATCGGGGGCAGTGTTGCCATGTGCAAACTCCTTTACGTGCGCAACTAAATTTGCGCAGCAACTGTAAAATTCACCGTACCAATTGCAGTCAAGCTACAACGCGAACCGGTTCAAGAACGAAAACCAGTTCGAAATCAGCGTAAAACGGCCGATCACCAGCAGCACGCCGAGCGCGATCAACAGCCCGCCCGAGGCCACTTCCAGCGCGTGCATATGCGAACGGAAGCGGCTGTAAAACTTGAGGAAACGTTCCATAAGGAGCGATGTGAACAGGAACGGCACCGCCAATCCAAGCGAGTAGACGCCCAGCAACAAGATCCCCTTCACCAGCGTATCCTGCTCGCCTGCGATCGTCAGGATCGCCGTGAGAATCGGTCCCAGACACGGCGTCCAGCCGAAGGCAAAGGCGAAGCCGATTACAAAAGCTCCCAACGGCGTGTTGCTGCCCTTCAGGCCGTGCAACCGCGCATCCGTGTAGAGTGCCTTGATCTTGAAGATGCCGGTCAGGTGCAGTCCGAAGAGAATAATGACCACGCCGGCTACTTTCGCCAGCGTGTGTTTGTAGATGCCCAGCACCTGGCCGATCTCGGTGGCCGCCGCTCCCAAGGCGATGAACACCACACTGAAACCGAGGATGAAGCCGACGGAATTTACCATCACGCGCCGCATCAGCTGCCCTTGCGGCGATTTCAGTTCTTCCACTCCGGCACCCGAGATCAGGGAAAGGTATCCCGGAACCAGCGGCAGTACGCACGGCGAGAGAAATGAAATCAAGCCGGCGAGAAATGCGGCGAGCGGAAGTGGAAGGTTCGACATCGGCATCTATTTCTAATTGTATCCTGCGGGTCTGGTGCGGTTTGGCAATGGCGCAGTTCAGGCTTACGCACCACGCCGGTGCGGCATGAGATCCTTCGCTTCGCCTGAAGAACGGCTACGCTCAGGATGCCACCGCAGAGTGGGTAAGGCCAAGCTGCCCCGCTGCCCTTGATTCCGGGCCAACATGAATGAGACGCTGCGAGGCGCATTTAGTTTCACGGCTGCTTTGTCGTCTTTTCGTAAAAGGGCTGAAACGGCACGGTCCTAGCGCGACCCCTTGGGCGCGGGTGTTTTCGGCGCGGGTGAGCTGGGTGTTGCTGCTTCCACCGGGGACGGAGACTCGGCCAGGATCTTCTTCAGGAATCCCGCGGGGACGGAGGCGTTGAGCAGGGCGCGGCTGCCTTCGTGGCGAACCTGCACACTGTCGAACAGAGCCTTAACGTCCGCGTCGGTGCCGGGTTCGCCCACCGAACCTTCAGCCGAGTGAAACATCATCAAATAGGAATTCAGCTTTTCGGCGATGCTGCGGGCGTCGGCGGCGTCGGCGGTCAAAGCTTCCGCCCGAAGATGAAGCGGGCCCGAGCGCAAGGGCAGATGCAGCGGATTGTAGCCGGCCGAAATCACCACATCCGCGGGCTTGGAGAATACATCGTTCCAGCCGCCAAATTCGGGTCCGGAAGGCTCCACGTGGGCCACGAGCCACAGCGGACTGGCAAACTGCACCCGCTTGTAATAGCGGCGCAGCAGAGCCGGCCCGCCAAAGGGAGACGCCAGGCGGCGCGATCGGTCCACAATGCCGCGGATCACGGCCGCATCGTCATGGTTGGAGCAGGCGACTGTGTCCACGCCGAGAATCGCGACCCGGAAGGAGCGGCCCTCGAGCGGAATGGTGAAGATATCGACGGAGTGATAATTCTCCACCGACTGCGCGTTCTGCTTCAGATAAGCGCTCAGTTTCGCGCCGTTGAACTTGCCGACAAAGACTTCCGAAAAACGCGGCTCGGGCGCGGAGCTGCCGGTGCCGCCGCCGGGCCAGGTCACGGGGTAGTGAACGGCGAAGGCCGCGGACTCCAGATCGCGCTCAAACTCGAACCCAGTCTGCTGGATGAAACGTTCGTATTCCGGGTCGTGGAAGACCGTGGGCAAGCCGCGGTCAGGATTCAGTTTCCGTACCCAGGACAGGTTCACATAGACGAAAGCGTCGGCGCCGGGAAGCAGCCGGGCCGGCTCCGGCGGCGCACTCTTTCGCAGCTCGACCGCGAGAATGACCGCCGCGGCCATGATGACCACCGCCAGCGCGAGGGGGAAAGTGCGTCTGATTCGCATGAAGTGCGGCTAGCGGTGAATGATAGCAGTGAGGGAGGGGTCTGACTATCTCTTCTGTAGTTTCCCGAGGCCGGCGATGCGGTTGGCGAGCTGGAGATCGAATCGAAAGTCCGACGGAGACCCACAGGCGTTGTAGGCAGTCAGGAGCTGACGAGGGTCCGCCATTACCTCCATGACACCCTCCAGGCCACGCTTTTCGTGGATAACGTTCAACAATTCTGCTCCAGTCGCGTGGTAGCCCATGCCGAGGAACGCGGAAGATGCCTGGTCAGAGGCTTCGTCAGACATGGGCCCGGCGAGAGCGCGTTGCAAGATGCCTTGCATGGCAGGCAGCAGTTGCGGAACTTTCGCAAGGTAAGCGGGGAACTCGGGCATTTTCTCAACGTCGGCCATCTTTTCATGGCCGTTGATAAGGAATGTTGCGCTGCCTTCCATCAGGATTGCGGTCAGGAAGTTCCACGCCTGATTCTCGGCGGGAGTGAGCCGCAGGGAACGCCGCTTGGCATCCAGAATTTGACCGTAACCCAGATGATGAGCTTCGTGAGCGAAGAATTCGACCACTTCCGCCGGAGACGTGGGCGGCGATTTTTCCAAAGAAGCACGCCAGGAGCTGCTCAGCACATCGAAGTAGAGCTGATTTTCGATGGCGGCAGCGCCCGCGCGTCCGCCCATGACCACGTAGAATTTCGCTTCCAGAGGAATTTGTCGGGGAAGATTCTTGCGGGCGAGGGGAAGCGCATCTGCGATCGAGCGGTTGCGGCGAAGTTCTTTGAGGCGAGATTCCAGAAGAGGCAGGTTTTTCCGCCCCCACAGGAGCGAGGGAGCAATGTCCTGCGTAAGGCCCTCGACTCCCTTTTCTGCGCGGGTTCCGGGCTCGGCCGGCTTAACCGAGGCGATCTGCCCGGCGCAGGCCGCTTGCAGAACGGCGCGGTATTGGTCCGTGGTGACTCGTCGGGAAATGTTCTGCTGTGCGACCACGAGGGTAGTTCCGGGAAGATCGATCAGACGATCCAGTTCTGCGGTTGACGCTTTTTGGGCTGCGCAGGAGCGGAGAAAACTCAGCATGGCATCGGCTTGCGTGAAATCAGGCGTTTGTTGGGCCCACGCGTATTGAGCCGGGATGGCTGCAGCGAGGACCAGTAGCCACAAGATCGTGACAAAACGGAATTTCAAGGCATCCGGCACAACCAAGCTACGAGGAAGCACTGTGAATTGTTCCATCCCGGCGAACAAGGCTCGTTCGAGTGCACACGAAGCTTGGGAGAGCGCGTCTGCGTCGCTTCCTGCCCTTTCGCAGCGGAAGGGGTACGACGTCGCCCGTCCCAGGGATGGCCGCGCCTGTCCCCATCCACTCCGTAACCATCGCACTCTCATCGACTGACCCAAGAGGATTTGCTACCATCCGCGGTCAGGAGAATCCCTGTGAGAAATCTGCGATTGCTGCCGTTATTTTTGATTGCCTTGTACCTGCCCGCCGCTAAGGATTCGGGAATGACTGCCGGAATGACCAACGAGGACCGCGAGCACTTACTGGTGCATTTTGAAATGACTGGACAAATGGTGGCCGAGCAGGTGCGCGGGCTCTCCCCCGCTCAACTGGAATATAAGGCCTCGCCCGACCGCTGGTCGATCCGGGAATGCGTTACCCATTTGGCGGTGGCTGAACCCGACTACTGGCGCGAGCTGCAGGCTTCCGTCAAGGCGGCGCCGGATATGAAGGGCAGGAAATCCTCAAATACCGACGCCGACATCATGTGGTACGGAATCGACCGCGTGGTGCATACGAAAACGGGCGGCGGGCACGAGAAGGTCGATACCTATAAGGACCTGGGAGTGGCCCTGGCAAAATTCCAGGCGCTGCGCGCGACCATGATGGAATACATTAGGACCACCAACGATGACTTGCGAGCCCACAGCTTCGGACAACGGGCACCGATCGATTGCTGGCAATGGATGCTCGAAATCTCCACCCACTCGGAGCGCCATATTCAGCAGATTCGCGAGATCAGGAGCGACCCGAATTTCCCAAAGAAGTAAAGAAGTGAGGAGGGTCCTGACGGGATTATCGACCGGCGTGGCTTACGCCACGGGCCGGTGGGAGCTGGAGATCCTTCGCGGCGCCTGAAGAGCGGCTACGATCAGGATGACACCCGGCGGGGATACCTGGCAAAACTGCTAGCTTGATCGCTGCCAATCTGGGTTGCACCCCAACTTCGCGTTGTGATAACTTAGCTAATTGTCCCGGACATTTGGAAGGGATCCGTGGGATAAGTTTGCGCGGAAGCGCGGCTGTCCCGAGTTGCTGGCGTAGCTCAGTCGGTAGAGCATCGGTTTTGTAAACCGAGGGTCGGGGGTTCGAATCCCTTCGCCAGCTCCAGAGTAACGGAGTTAAGAAGCGGTTTCGGCAGGCGGCGGGCTCGGCGCAACAGGTTTTTCCAACACACTCCATTCGGAAATTTTCCGGCGTGTAGTGATCTTTCGCGTGGTTTTACGCAGCGCGATTCTTGGTTCCCTGGTTTAGCCACTTTGGTTTAGCCACTGGTTTCAAACCCCGGCGAGAGTGTAGTTGCGCAGCCTGTTTCCGAAAGTCGCAGTGTGAGTGTTGGCGGTTCTGTTTTCGGCGGTCGCGCATTTTGGAGGGTCGGCCGGACGAGCGCGGCGGCCGCATCGCCCGAGAGTTTCGCACAGGTGGGTGAGTGGTTAAAGCCAACAGACTGTAAATCTGTCCCTCCTAGCGAGGTACGAAGGTTCGAATCCTTCCCTGTGCACCATGTTGAGCCGTTTAGCGGGCGTGAGCGAAGCGGGAGCCCGCTGGCGAAATCCCGAGCGTTCTGTGCGAGGGAACCGGAACTGTGAGCCGCCTGTCCAAAGCGCTGGTTTGTTACGTCGCGTTGGGAGCGCTGACTTGGACCACGATTACGGACCCGAAGTTGAGGGCGGCAACGCTGGTGATTCTGGCCTTGTTCGCGGTGAAGTCGGTGTTGCGGCGCAGTGATGTCTTGCATTCGGACAAGAGCCAGGACGTCGAATAAGTAGAGCGAACGGTTTGGCTGAGAGCTGACGGCTGATGGCTGACAGTTGAGTTTCGAGCCGATGTAGCTCAGTTGGTAGAGCACTCCCTTGGTAAGGGAGAGGTCACCAGTTCAATCCTGGTCATCGGCTCCAGAGTTTGAACGGTTGGTTGTGTAAGGGTTTTGTGGAAGGGCACGGCTTCAGCCGTGCCGCAGAGGCGGTCGTGAAGCGCGGCCTTAGCCGCTGAGATTTAGCTGAGGGCTGGCAGCTGGCAGCTGACAGCTGGGTTTTGCGGGAGTAACTCAGTGGTAGAGTCACAGCCTTCCAAGCTGTTGGTCGCGGGTTCGATTCCCGTCTCCCGCTCCAGAATTTGGAAGCGCGCCGGGCGCGCGAGTTAGCAATCTCGTAAAGTGCGCGAGATGGGTCGCGCGGCACGTTCAGATCGTTCGGCGACGAAAGGCAGGTCGCCTCAGGACGACAGAGTGACGAGATGGGATTCGAACAGGCCACGATCAAGGTTGAAAAGGTTGCGGAGTTCGGCAAGCTGCAGTCGGCCGTGGAGCAGGCGTTTTTGTCCGGGAAAGTGGAGCGGTTCCTGAAGCAGCTGGATCGCAAGGGAATTCGCGTCCGGGATTTTGATGCGATCCTGGCGGCGGGTTTGTTGGAGCAAGCAACTGGCGATTCGGGTCTGAGCGGGCGGCAGCTGTACCAGTCGCTGCCGGTTTCCGATCAAGCCCAGATGCGCGAGTTTTACCTGTCGAAGCTGGAAAGCGTCGACATCGCGCTGCGGCACAAGTTTAAGAAGCTGTATCAGTATTACTGATCGCGTGAGCCCGCAGCGGTCATCCTGAGGGTTCTTTGCAAAGGATCTCAGGGTATTCAATAGGGGTTTTGAGCTAGAAGCTATAGGAGCTAGAGGCTGCAATCATGGCGAAAGAGAAATTTGATCGGACAAAGCCGCACTGCAACGTAGGGACGATTGGTCACATCGACCATGGCAAGACCACGTTGACGGCGGCCATCACCAAGGTGTTGCAGAAGCACAATCCGAAGATCGTGTTCCGGTCG
>DATDGM010000127.1:0-1706 GCA_036522075.1 Candidatus Sulfotelmatobacter sp. | reverse complement strand
CTCCACGAGCGTGTTGCTAACAATTATCCTGGGAAGCAGAAGCGGATGCGGATGTTTCTAGTTGGGGAAATCTCTGCCGGGGACGCAGGTGGGGCAAGTGCATCTCAGACTCAGACCGGGTTTGCCTTTTCTAGTGCTTAATTGCGTTAATACAATTTTGTATTAAAATGTTTGGGTAATGCCTCGACATGCACCCGAGCTGACATGCTCAGCGGAAGACAAAGCAATCCTGGTTGCCATCACGAGGAGCCGGACTGAGGAGGCGCGCGCGGTGGAGCGTGCCCGAATGATTCTGGCTTGCCTGGAAGGCAAGCAAATCCAGCAGGTGGCGCGGGAACTGAGGGTCTCGGTCCCCTCGGTTTCCAAATGGCGGCAGCGCTTCTCGCTCTGGGGGCCGAGAGGACTGCGCGACCAGTGGCGGCCGGGCAAGCCGGCTCGATATGACAGTGCGTTTCGCAAGCGCGTGCTGGCCGTGCTGGAGGAGACTCCGCCACCTGGCATGTCGCACTGGGACGGGCCGGCAGTGGCGGAAAAGCTCGACGCCAGCGTGCACGCCGTCTGGCGTGTTCTGCGTCGCGAAGGAATCTATTTGCAGCGGCGGCGCAGCTGGTGTGTGAGCACCGACAGGGATTTTGCGCCCAAAGCCGCCGACGTGGTGGGGTTATATCTCAACCCGCCGTTAAACGCCGTGGTGCTGAGCGTGGATGAAAAACCGAGCATCCAGGCGATCGAACGGGCCTCCGGTTATGTGGAGACCGACAGCGGTAAAGTCGTGCGCGCCCTGAAGAGCACTTACAAGCGGCACGGGACGCTGAATCTGTTCGCCGCGCTGGAAGTCAACACCGGTCAGGTGCACACGAAGTTCACCGAATACAAGAAGCGGGAGGACTTTCGTAGTTTCCTGGATGGTGTGCTGGCCGATCAGCCGCAGGAGCGGGAAATCCACGTCATCCTGGACAACTATTCCCCTCACAAACGAAACGACGATTGGCTGGTGAAGTTCGGGGGACGCGTCCGCTTTCACTTCACGCCGACTTCGGCCAGTTGGCTGAACCAGATCGAAATCGTATTCAGTCTGCTGCAACGCAAGACACTTAACGGAGGAAGCTTCCAGAGCAAAGAGCAGCTGCGTGATGCCATTGAAGCCTTCTTCAAGAGGCATAACGAGCGGGCCAAACCGTTCCGCTGGCGGAAGCGCGAGGTCAAGGGCGGCCAGCTTCAAAATACAATTGTTAATTTACGCAATTAAGCACTAGTTAGCGAACCATTCGCCGGATTCACCGAAAAGAGAGTTCCGTTTGCGGTGTGATAGGAGGCGGCAAACAGTGAACCGGCGGCCACGGCCATGCCTGAGAGGGTCTGGCCTGAGTTACCAAGCGATGTGAACGCGCCCGTATTCAGGTCGATGGTGCCGAACGCCCCTGTAACCGAGCCCGCATAGGCGATGCTGTCAGCTTTCAGGTCAGTGGCGGATATGACCGACAATGCGATACAGCACAGGACTATTCGAAACAACATTACAGTTCCCTCCGCCAGTGCAGTCTATCACTTGGTGGATCGTTGTTTTTCTTCTTTGAGCACACCGAAGCGGGGTCGAGAAATCGCCCGCCCGAGCTCGGCTGGCGCGAACTTCCCCCCATCGTCGCTGCGGCCGGCGGCATTACCACCACTGGCTCGCACACGATGCCGACTACCGGCGCGCTTTT
>DATDGM010000126.1:0-24250 GCA_036522075.1 Candidatus Sulfotelmatobacter sp. | reverse complement strand
GCGAGGGATAGCTTTAGCACTATTTGTGGTGCTCCATTATGGTTTAGGCCGCGCGTTAGCCGTCGCCGTTCCTCTCAACATGATTGGAGCATTGCAATACGTGCAGGGCGCCATCTTCGTATTCTTCGCATTGATCTATGTTTACCTGGCATGGGACATGTTGACGGCATTTCTTCCGCGATTAAAGGTATTGGGGACGGTGGATGCGAAAAATTTGGAGTCAGACAGTGAACCCTGAAAACGAATTATTTTCCGCCATCCGGAGAACCGGCAGATTGATACCTGCGTTTGCCGTGTTGTCGGTAGTCGGATGCACCGTCGCTGGTTTTGGTTTTGGGGTGTCTGCGGAATACCTGGGGGTGGTCGTCGCGGTTCCGATGACCGGAATGTTCCTTATCTCTAGGGTACTGAGACTTGCGGTAACACCGACGAACGCGCAGACGAATGAAAGGCGTTCAATTCCCCGGCTCTTCGTATTTTTTGGCCTGAGCGCATTCTTTGCCGGGCTTCTGGCAATTGATTTGTTGTTGTCTGCTCCCGTGTTTGCGTACTTGGCACTTCCAGGAAGAATTGTTAGTGGGGCGCTAGCAAGCGCAGCCATCAGCGGACTAGTGGCGCTGGCCAGCCTTTTGGCGGCAGCATTCTTAGTACTGCGGAGGGTGATGGCCAGATTTTCTGTCGCCTTGAAGGCTGGGATTTGGCGCATCTTGTCGTGCCCCTCACGCTTGGCCGATGTGTTTCCCACGCACCTACGGAAGACTTAGCAAGCAAAGCAATTCCCGCAACGTCCATTTGTGATCCGTCAGTCCAGCCTCCATCGCAGGCGTTACGCGCAGCGTTTGGTGAACTTTGCAAAAGTTGTAATACATGTAGTGGAAACTGTAACAGTACCGAAGTGCGTCCCCCTTTGCTTTCAACAACTTAACTCCATACAATCCCCCCAGCAGCCACTAAACCCCGTTTTTACCCCGTTCGTTGGGTTATGCATGCGTCATTGCCTGGGCCTGCAATAACATAGATACAAGTAACCTCTCAGGGAAACGTGTATGACCCAGGTTGTACGGTCCAGATTCACTTGGGCCAGTTCCATTCCCGGGGAGAGCCATAGTTGCACTGGGTTTCTCAGGCAAGGGTAGGGGAGAGGACTAGCTGCTCATCGCTAGCCAGACTCCTTACGAATTTCAGATTTTCGATTGCAGATTTCTTGCGCTGCGAGTGCACCCGCGGGCCTCAATCTGAAATCTAAAATCTAGAATCTGAAATATTCAGAACACGCTGTCTACTAGGAGCGAAAAGCGAATGCGCAAGCCGATCAAATACGTAGAAAAAGCAGTTACTGTCGCCGCCAAAGGCGCCTGGGTTGTGTTCGACCGCTTGAATCGCATCAAGCCCAATCCGTCGCCCACCCCGAAATGGTCCGACAAACCTCTGCTCAAGTCCTACGAAAAGTCGAAGCCACCGCTCGGCTGGCCCCGCTCCACCGATTCGCTGTGCCCCAAGTGTGTGCCGGAAATCCGGCAGCAGATTCTGGACGGCAAACTCCCGCACGAAGTGCTCATGAACGAAAAGGTCGGCGAAATTAAAGCGACGATTGTCGAAAAAGACGGCAAGATCCTGATGGTAAAAGACTGCCCCAAGCATGGTCACTTTGAAGACGTGATGTCGATTGACACCGAATTTTCCAAGCACCTGGAAGACGTATTCCCCGGCCGCGACATCGTCGCCCATAACGACGAGAAACTGCATCATCACGGGTCTTCAACTGTCAAATACGGTCGCGGCTCCGTGCTCACCATCGACCTCACCAACCGCTGCAACATGATGTGCGATCCCTGCTTCATGGACGCGAACCAGGTCGGCTTCGTCCACGAACTCACCTGGGATGAAATCAAGACCATGCTCGACAACGCCATCACCATTAAGCCGCGTCGCCAGATGAGCGTGCAGTTCTCCGGGGGCGAACCCACGTTGTCGCCCTACTTTTTGGACGCCGTTCGCTACGCCCGCAAGGTCGGATACAACTCCGTGCAGGCGGCGACCAACGGCATTGAATTCGCCAAGAGTTTTGAATTCGCGCAGCAGGCTGTCGAAGCCGGCATGCGCTACGCCTACCTGCAGTTCGATGGCATCGGCAACGCCGCCAACGCTCACCGCATGGTCGGCAACCTGTTCGATGTGAAGTTGAAGGCCATCGAAAACCTGCACAACGCCGGAGTCGAAATCGTTCCCGTGGTCACCATCGTGAACGGCATCAACAACGAGCAGGTCGGAAGAATCATCAAGTTCGCACTCGATAATCCCAAGACGATCAGCTTCCTCAGCTTCCAGCCGGTCAGCTTCACCGGCCGCGACGAAGCCGTCACCGACGATCGCCGCCAGGCCCAACGCTACACCTTGAGCCACCTGGCCCACGACGTAAAAAATCAAACCGGCCTGGGTGAACCCAGCCGCGACTGGTTCCCCATCAGCTTCATGGGCACCTTCAGCGATTGGGCCGACCTGATGCACGCCAACGACGTAAAAAACGACTGGGGCCAACTCTCCTGCGGTTGTCACCCGAATTGCGGGACTGGGATGGCGGTGATGATCGATAAGGAAACGAAGGAAGCTGTGCCAGTGACGGCGTTCTTGGCCGGCGATCAGCTGGCGAAAGATATTGCCAAGGTGAACGATGCGGCGCGCGGGAAGTTTCTTACTGTGGTGGGAATGGCGTTGTGTTTGATGAAGAATTACGACCCGTTTCAGGCGCCGACGCATTTCAAGATGATGGATTTGTTGAGGAAGTTTGACAAGAACTTCAACGCGACCGGGAAGAACTACGGAAAGGTTGGTCCGGACCGCACTGTGGAAGACGTGATGAAGCGGCGGCAGGACCGGTGGAACTTCCTGTTTATCGCGGGCATGTGGTTCCAGGATCTGTTCAACTACGACTTCCGGCGGACGGAGCAGTGCATCATTCCCTACGCGACGCAGGAAGGCGAAATCTCATTTTGCGCTTACAACACGGGCGTGGGATGGCGGAACATCATCGAAAAGATGCACATGACCGCGACGCTCACCAAGTGGTATGAGGAGCACGGACGGCACGAGATTTTTGCAGGCGGCAAGAAAGTGAAGATGGAAGACGAGTCGCACACGCTGCTGCTGCGGGAAAATCTGGTGACCAACGAACTTCAGCACGATCTGGACAAGCTGGGCATCGCCAAGAATGCTCGCGAAGAAAAAGTGCGGGCGCGCGATGCGAAGGCTGCAGCCTCGGGAAAAGCGGCGTCGGGCGTCGGACCGCAGACCTCGGACGCTGAGGCTGCTGGTGAACATCGCGGGCCTAAGGTTAACGATGCGGCTTACAATGCGCGCATGGCTTCGCTTTATCGCGAAGTTGTGTTGAAAGAGAAACCGGCGGTGGCGGAGAACGGATTTATTCCGCTGGACGCGCTGACTAAGGCGAACGGGAACGGCAATTCGATTGAGGCTGCTAAGCCGGAGATCGCCGAGCCGGTGGCGGGGGACTGAAAGCAGCTCTTGGCAGTCAGCCGTTAAGTTCCAGGTCAAAGCACAAGGGCCGCCTGAGGGCGGCCCGACTTTTTGTGGATGTGGCCTTGTCCGGGGATCGTGGCGGCAGGCGTCTTCGCGGCGGCTGCGGTCGTCGCTTTGCTCCTTCCTTAGCCACCGCTCTGACGCGCCCCACCCGCTTACCCACGAACTGGCTGGCGCGGCGCGAAGCGCCGCCTGGGCCAGTTCGCCCTTTTTCAACTTCGTCCTGAGCGGTGCTGGGGGGCAAGTTTTGGATTGCTCAGGTGGCATGACATTGCACGGCATCTGCACTTTCATGCGCAAGTCTGGACCAGACTCACTGAAGCGGTCGGCGACTTGCGCTCATTACGGAATGGTTGGAGGCGTATGGAAGGCTCGGGAAAAGCTTCTGCATGGGTGGGGATGGTGCGGCAGCTTTGTCCGCGGTGCAGGGAGGGGAGAATTTTTCGCGGATCTATTTTTCTCAGATTTCCCAAGATGCATGAGCGGTGCGCGGTGTGCGATCTGAAATTTGAGCGGGAGGCGGGATATTTTCTGGGCGCGATGTACATCAGCTACGGGCTGGCGCTGGGGGCGATTGCCATCCTTGCGGCGATATTGTGGAGCGTGACTTCGTGGTCGATCGTGAAAGATATTGCCTGGGCGTGCGTGCTGTGGTTGCCGCTGGCTCCATGGCTCACGCTGCTGGCGCGAGTGCTGTGGATTTATCTGGATCAGACGCTGGACCCGGAACGGATGGAGTGAGGGGGCTGGGCTGGGAAACGGGAAGAAGAGTTGGTTAAGATAGATGGGGCCGAAAAGTTGCGGCCTAAAACTCCCCATAGCCGCTGCTCGTAATAGGGATCCTTCGACTTCGCTCAGGATGACAGAATCAGGGGAGCCGTTTTTGGAGCCATACGCAGGAGAGTTGAGGGTATCGTAATGTGCCGGAATATTAAGACTCTGTTCAATTTCGATCCGCCGGTTACCGACGACGAGGTGCGGGCCGCGTCGCTGCAGTTTGTGAGAAAGATCAGCGGGTTCAACAAGCCATCGAAGGGGAATGAGGCGGCGTTTCTGGCGGCGATCGACGAAGTTGCAGAAGTGTCGATGCGGCTCCTGCGGTCGCTGGAGACGAACGCTCCGCCGAAGAATCGGGAAGAGGAAGCGGCGAAGGCCAGGGCCCGCGCCGTGGAGAGATTCGGCACCTGAAGCTTGGGTGCCCCGGGCCTCACTTTGCGGCGGGGTGGTGGTCGTAGCTGATCACGCGGGTGATTTTCCACGCTCCGTCTTTGTACTGCCACAGATGAATGAACTGGCCCTCTCCCACACCTTCGGTATCCTCGTGTCCGGGATGGTGGAACCGGTGGACGCCAACCTCTAACGCGCCATAGCCCTTCATGTAATAAACGTGCAGAGTCCCGGGGACGAGTTCGCGCGTGGTTTTCCCGCAGATGTTTTTCTTCACACTGTCGGTCAGGGCCGCCTTGCCAAGAGTGACTCCACCCTGGTCGTGATAGAACTCCACGTCATCGACAAAGAAGGATTCAAACTTGGCGAGATCGCAATGATTGTAGGAATCGAAAAGCGCTGTATCGAGGGCAGTGACGGTCTTGTCGAGGTCCGCCTGATTCTGGATTTTGTCGAGAGGCAGGACGGTTTGTGCAGCAGAGGCGCAGACTAGCAAAACAAGCAGAGAAAGAAGAGATACGACAGTGGACAGGGCCAAACGTTTCATGGGATCTCGCTTTCGTGGAGGATGGGTGCAGATGAAGGTACGGCGGGAATGCGTCGAATGTTCCGTGGAGTCCGGGGGTCTTCCATCCGGAGGAGTTTAGAATGAAACCGAGCGGACGGGGGCGCGGTTCGTCATTTCTGAAAAGTTCTTGCTTGTCTCGCGCGAACGGACGATCATCATAGTGACCTTGACGGCGTGCTGGGTAGCGCAAGCGGCCTCTTAACTGAGGCCGTTTCCATTTTCACATCTAATTCTGTCCGATCCTCTAAGGAAAAAGCCCCCGCGCACAGCGGACTGCGCCCCCGCCCTTGCAAAGAACGCAAGGATGGGCCACCCGCCAGGCTCACTTGGAAATCAACAAGCACGATTCGTGATGACCGCAAACATCTCACGTTTCGTAAACCAGCGAGACCCTTCGGCGTGCTCGGGGCTTTGCCGGGGCGCGTGTTCTAGTCTCGAGCGAAGCCGTGGGCTTGATTCGTGGAGTCGGTGAAGGTGCCGACGATGACTCCTGACCTTTTGATGGCATTCGGCATGGTTGCCGCTGCGCCCGGATACGTGAAGGTGGAAAACTTGCCGTCCTTGAGGAGGAAGCCAAGGTCAGTATTATTCGCCGCATAGTAGCCTGTCATCCGTCCGAGATCGTTGATGCCAGCGATTTCGGTCTGAGTGTTGGGCGCGTAGTCGATGGTGCGGAGCGGTTTGCCTGGTTCCTTCTCGAACCCATGCATGAAGAATGAGGCGTCGAGGTAATAGCCGACTATCACGTTGGAGTTGTTGATTCCGAGTACGGCGGTGCGAATCGCCTTCGGTCCATTGATGCGCGTGTAATGGCCACGGTCGAAAGTGAAGCCGTGAGATTCCCCGCTCGCGTCCCAGTAATAACCTACGACAATGTCGGTGTTGTTGATGGACATGGCTTGCGTGCTGGTGGCGCCGGGATAGTCGATGGGCGTGAAGATGCCCGAGCTGTAGGTGAATCCGTGGCTGTAGTCACTGGCGTCCGCGAAATAGCCGGAGATGATGCCATTATCGTTGATGCCGGTTGCGATGATGAAGTTAGAGTTGGGATGAACGATATCGGTGTAGGTTCCGTGAGAGAGCAGAAATCCGCGAAGGACTCCGCTGCTGGTGGAGTAATCGCCGACGATTGCGCCGTCGATGTTGATGCCGAATACCTCGGTGCTAGCGGAGTTCGGCACGGATATCTCTTTAAAAGTTGCAGCGAATGCGGACAAACAGAAAAGGGCAACAAGACACACGATCAGCGAGAAGAGATGACGAGAGCGCATCTGGAACCTCCGACTTCGAATTGACCTTAGCTTGAGTGCTGCGGCTGCACTTCAGATGCGGAGGAGATAGAGCGCGGTTGCCGAGTGGGGAGGAGTGTGCAAGGGGAGGGAAATCCGCCGTGGACCCGGTCCAGAACCGGTGACATCGGCGGCATCGGTTCCCAGACAAAGACATCCGGGTTGTGTGGGCCACCGGCCTTCTTCCATTTCAGTTCTCCCACTGCCATGAGAAAAGCCCCGCTCTCGCGAGCGGGGCTTTTCATTTCAGGCTAGAAGCTAAGAGCTAATAGCTATAAGCCGTTTTTTAGTACATGTCGCCCATGCCGCCGCCGTGTCCGCCGCCGCCGGCCGGAGCCTTTTTCTCTTCCGGGATCTCGGAGACGAGGGCTTCAGTGGTCAGCATCAGGCTGGCGATGGAGCCGGCATTCTGCAGGGCGGTGCGCACGACCTTGGTCGGGTCGAGCACGCCAGCTTTGACCAGGTCTTCGTACTCGTTGGAGAATGCGTTGTAGCCGTAGTTCGCATCCTTGGAGTCGAGGACCTTGCCCAGAACGACTGCGCCTTCTTCGCCGGCGTTTTCGGCGATCATGCGCAGAGGTTCGGTGATGGCGCGGCGGACGATGTTGATACCGATTTGCTCATCGCCTTCGGCCTTCACCTTGTCGAGCGCTGCGGCGCAACGGGCCAGAGCCACTCCTCCGCCGGGGACAATGCCTTCTTCCACGGCCGCGCGGGTTGCGTGCATGGCGTCTTCGACACGGGCTTTCTTTTCCTTCATTTCGGTTTCGGTTGCGGCGCCGACTTTGATGACGGCTACGCCACCGACCAGCTTGGCCAACCGCTCCTGGAGCTTCTCGCGGTCGTAGTCGCTGGTGGTTTTGTCGATCTGGCTGCGAATCTCTTTCACGCGGCCTTCGATCTCCGAGTGCTTGCCTTTGCCTTCGACCACCGTGGTGTTGTCCTTGTCGATGGTGACCTTCTTGGCCTGGCCGAGATCGCTGATCTGAACGTTTTCGAGCTTGATGCCCAGATCTTCGGTGATGGCCTTGCCGCCGGTCAGGATCGCTATATCTTGCAGCATAGCCTTGCGGCGATCGCCGAAGCCGGGAGCCTTGACGGCCGCGACTTGCAGCGTGCCACGCAGTTTGTTGACCACGAGGGTGGCCAGCGCTTCGCCTTCCACGTCTTCTGCGATGATGAGCAACGGCTTGCCCAGCTTCGCGATCTGCTCGAGCAGCGGGAGCAGGTCTTTCATGGAGCTGATCTTCTTTTCGTTGATCAGGATGAGCGCGTTCTCGATGGCAACTTCCATGCGCTCGGGATCGGTGACGAAGTAGGGCGAGAGATAGCCGCGGTCGAACTGCATGCCTTCGACCACTTCCAGCTGAGTCTCGAGCGTCTTCGACTCTTCCACGGTGATGACGCCGTCTTTGCCGACTTTCTTCATGGCCTCGGCAATGATCTTGCCGATGGTCTCGTCGTTGTTGGCGCTGATGGTGCCCACCTGGCTGATCATGCTGTCGTTATTGACGGGCTTCGAGAACTTGTCGAGCTCGCCATTCACGCGGTTGCCTTCTTTATCAATCTTGCCGGCGATGGTGGTGACGGCCTTCTCGATACCGCGCTTCAGGGCCATGGGATTGGCGCCGGCAGCCACGGTCTTTACGCCCTCGCGGAAAATTGCCTGCGCGAGAACGGTGGCGGTGGTGGTGCCGTCGCCAGCGACGTCGGAAGTTTTGGAAGCGACTTCGCGAACCATCTGCGCGCCCATGTTCTCGGCGGCATCGCGGAGTTCGATTTCTTTCGCGACCGTGACGCCGTCTTTGGTGATGGTCGGGGACCCGAATTTCTTTTCGATGACTACGTTGCGGCCCTTGGGGCCGAGAGTGACTTTCACAGCGTCCGCCAGAAGGTTGACGCCGCGGAGGATCGCCTGCCGTGACTCTTCTCCGTGAACGATTGTTTTTGCCATTTTGTTCTTCTCCTAGATTTCTGCTGCAGGACTGGCCTGCGTTTTTTTTTCGAGTGGCTGTCAGCTGTCAGGTTTCAGCTTCTAGCTGCTGGCTTTTGGCTAACGCCTGCGCCTGAGGTTGGGGATATCCTTCGCTTCGCCGGAAGAACGGCTCCGCTCAGGATGACGCCCTCCGATGAGATCGACGCGTCAATTACTTGCGCGATCCGGCGGTTTCCTTCTTGGTGGCGCCGGTGTGGGCGAGGATGCCCAGCACTTCTTCTTCGCGCATGATGATGTAGTCTTCGCCATCAAGCTTGATTTCGGTGCCGGAATACTTGCCGAACAGGATGCGGTCGCCTTCTTTCACGTCGAGCGGGCGGACCTTGCCTTCTTCGTTGACCTTGCCTTTGCCAGCGGAAATCACTTCGCCTTCCTGCGGCTTCTCTTTGGCCGAGTCGGGAATAATGATGCCGCCGCGGGTGGTTTCGCCTTCCTCAATGCGCCGCACCAGAATGCGGTCATGAAGCGGGGTAAATTTCGCCATGGATGCAAACTCCTTTCAAGTTTTGGATAAGTTGTTGCGAGGTTGAGATCGCGTAAGCCTATGATTTAAATGGTTTAACCAGCACTGTTAGCAGTTACTAACATCGAGTGCCAATTATAGGAGGGGAGCACTGGGGTTGTCAAGAGGGGAAACTCCAGCTCCGGAAGATTCGCTTGCTGCAGTGGCAGTGGCATCGCGCGGGACTGACGAGTGGAATCCGTTTCTGGGGTTGCAGGAAATGATGGCGGGAAAAATCTCTTCCGAGGATTGGGCGAGCAAGTGCGAGGAGTTGGGCATCGCGCGGCTGGCGCCGGCGGCCGAAGAGCGGGACGGGAGCGCTCCCTCGGCGGAGGTTGTGGAAAGGGCGACGCTGTTCGACGCCTGGAGCCGACGGCAGCCGATGATCCCATTCGGGAAAAATTGAGAATGCGCCAAACCTCTGGGAGGCAGGCTGGAAGCGGAGTCTGAGGCGCAGGAAGATGCGGTTGGAGTGCAAGTAGTTACATACTCGCTGTCGAATATGTTGATTCCCACAACACATTTCGCTTGACAAACAAGATATTCGGGGTATGTTTGTTTGCGCGGTCGGACTCCTACCCCCCCAGAAGCAAACGAGGCAGTCACCGCGATTCAAGTCCGGTTTGTTCCGTTACCCCAATAACGGGTAGTTGTCAGGCGCACCGCTCCAGCGTGCGAGGTGATCGTTCACTAATTCCGAAGCCAGGTCCTGAACGGAGGATACGTGACTATGCGTAGGTTCGGTACGCACGGCGTGTAGTAGCCTGCTGCTCGCTACGCCGCGCTCAGCTGGGGCTCAAGATACCGTCTTTACCCAGGTAAACAACTTCAACCCAAACAAACCCCATTCAGGGGAAGGAGAAAAACTAAATGAAACGGTCCACAAGTTTTGTGCTCGTTGCGCTTGCTGTGGTAGCAGCAATGAGCTTTACGACCCTGGCCGCAGCGCAGCGCGTAAGTACCGACGAAAGAACCGCGCTCTTTGCTTCGGCACCCAGGGTACAAACCAAGGTTCCGGGAGTCACGGTGTTTGCGGCTCCGCCCAAGGGCTTTAATCCTTTGGCCGCAACCAATCGCGAACTGCTCTCCTACGGCCTGCCGCAGCCGCCCGACAAGACGGTCGATGCGCTGGGCTATCAGCATTGGGCGAGAGCAATGGCGGCGTTGAAGACTACCCCCAACGATGTCAAAGCGTTGCCGTACTCGAGTACGAACATGAGGTCATCCGGGTCGGCCCCGACAGCGAACATCTCAGGCACTCCGTCATTCACTACCTCCGGCAACTGGAGCGGCATAGCAAACACCAATCACAATACCAGGTGGAGCAACCTTACATCCTTCGATGAAGTCGTGTCGTTTTTTAGTGTGCCGGTTGCAAACCACCCGTTTGGCAACCTGCCCTGCACGGAGGGTCCGTGGCTTGAGGTGACGTGGAACGGCATCGACGGCTTCAGCAATGGAGACGTGGTACAGGGCGGTTCTTTCGAAGAATGGGATGACGGCGGTTGCGGCGGGCCGGTTAGCTACATCGGATGGGTGGAATGGTTTCCAAGCTATTCGATCCTGCAAATCAATTGCGGCTCTTCCGCGTGCCCTGTGGGCCCCGGCGACGATTTCGAAGTAGTTACGTTCGGCGTTGCCGGAACGGCTGAGCAGTCCGTGTTTGTCGAAGACATTACTCAGCAATGGGGTGGAACATTTGGGCTTACCTGGCTAACCGGTCCAGGGCTAGTTGGAAGCAGTGCGGAGTACATTGTCGAACGTCCGTGCTGCAATGGCCCCAATCTTTATCCTCTTGCCAACTACGTCTATGAGCCTATGTTCTCGAACTACGCGTATGACGGCCACGGCACGCTGTTCTATCCGGGAAGTGCGTCGCCTTTTACGTATATCATCACCATGCTTGCTGACGACGGCTCTGACATTTCCTATCCCGCCATTTACGGGACCGCAGGAAACTCGGGTCGCTATAGCGTAACTATGGCGGACGAGGGCTGCGCCTTTTCGGGTGGTTGTACGCCGTAAGCAGCGCAACCGCTTTCGAACTCTAGCTTGAAGTTACAACTCTAATGCCCACCCGAAAGGGTGGGCTTTTTTTGGGGTTCTCAGACGGGATGGAGCGCCCAGGACCGCACGCGGGAAACGCTCAAGTGGTCGCGAGTGCGCTAGCGTCAGGGGCGGCGTCTGGAGCCGCTAAAGACCTGTGTCCGAAGGCGCTCGATGCCTCGCGTGGATTCATGGGCGCGGACGCCAGTGTTCCCCTTTGAACGCTTCTTTACTATTGCTTTTGCAAAGCAAGACTGTAGGTTGCGTTGGGGGCCTCGCTGCAGGATGTGTCCTGAGTAATTGTGCCCGAAAATGCGTTGTATACAGGTGGTGCACCGTCGTTATCCAAGGTTGCGGCGAGGGATGCTGTGCGGTTGGCTGAGTCTCGCTCGCCGTTGTTGTCCACCAGGTCGAAGTTCATGACGGTGGTTCCGCAATGGGCTGCGCTTCCAGGGTTTTTCACCAGGCTACCGTTGGCAATTTGGCCGGTGGTTAGACAAGATGAATTTGTGACTTGGTAGGTGCCGGAGATGTTGGCAAGCGTACTACCCAATGCACAGTTCCACCCACCCAGGGAGCCACTCGGCAGCGTGGCCTTAATGGTGATGGTGATGGGTACTGCCTGTCCGACCGGACTGCCTTGTGAGTTGGTCGGTTGCAGGGTTCCGCTCCAGGCGCCGGAAACAGGGGCTGGCTCGGGGATGTTGGGATTGGAACCGAGCGGGTTTTTTGGGTCGGCGCTGCCGCAGCTCAAAGCGGCAAGCAACATCCAAAAAACGGCAGCATAAGACAGCTTCATCGTCGATTGCATCCTTGGTGGTACGACTTTCAGCATTGTACGATGCTCCGCCATCACAATTCTACTGGGAGGGACGCGCGATTGGACTCCGTACTTTGGTCAAGAGGACATGGGTTGAGCGGTGGCAAAGGCAGAAGGCCACAAGTCTCATTGTGGCCTTCTGATCTGTCTGTTTTCGTGGGGTGCGAGATCTGCCGACGACGTTAGTGGCGCGGGCCGCCGCGGCCGCGGTCGCGGCCACCGCCACCGCCGTTGCGACCACCACGACCGCCGCGGCCACGGCCTCCGCCACCACCGCCGCCGGGACGGCCACCGCGGCCGCGATCTCCGCCACCGCCGTGGGGACGGTCACCTTGCAGGCGATCTCCCTGGGACCGATCGAAGCCACCCGCGTGGGGAGCGCCTTCGCGGTTGAAGTTGGGCTCGCTGCTGTCGGGCTCGTCGGGGAAATCTCCGCCGCCCTCGATTACGACCGTTCCGGTGGGAGCGTGCTCGCCTTCTGCGGGCTGCACTCCGCCTTCGGCTGGAGGAGCGCCGCCACCCATTTTTGCGCGCTGCTCTTTCAAAATGGCTTTGCGCGACAGGCGGATGCGATTGCCTTCTACGGCGAGGACTTTTACCAGGACCTGGTCGCCTTCTTTCAGTTCGTCGCGAACATCGGCGATGCGGTGCTCGGCCACTTCGCTGATGTGGAGCAAGCCGTCGGTGCCTGGGATGATCTCGACGAAGGCGCCGAAATCGGCGAGACGTGTGACTTTGCCGAGATAAGTCTTGCCGACTTCGGCCGTTGCGGTTAAGTCGCCGATGATCTGCAGGGCTTTCGCGGCGGAGGCTTCGTCGCTGGAGGCGACTTTTACCAGGCCGGAATCTTCCACGTCGATCTTTACACCGGTTTGGTCGACGATGCTGCGAATCATTTTGCCGCCGGGGCCGATCAGGTCGCGAATTTTATCGACCGGAATCTGCACGGTGTAGAAGCGCGGAGCGTATTGCGAAATCTTTTCGCGCTCCTTGGAAATGACTTCTTCCATCTTGCCGAGGATGAAGAGGCGGCCTCGCTGCGCCTGCGCCAGCGCTTCGCGCATGATCTGCGAAGTGATGCCGGCGACTTTGATATCCATTTGCAGGGCGGTGATGCCGTCTTTGGTGCCGGCGACTTTGAAGTCCATGTCGCCGTAGTGATCTTCGGCGCCGGCGATGTCGGTGAGGATGGCGTATTGCTCGCCTTCTTTCACCAGGCCCATGGCGACTCCGGCTACAGGAGCTTTGAGCGGGACGCCGGCGTCCATGAGTGAGAGAGACGCGCCGCAGATGGAGGCCATCGAGGAGGATCCGTTGGACTCGAGAATGTCGGAGACTACGCGCATAGCGTAGGGCCATTTCTCTTCGTTCGGCAGAACCGACGAGATGGCGCGCTCGGCGAGAGCGCCGTGGCCGATCTCGCGGCGACCGGCGCCGCGCAGGAATGCGACTTCTCCGACCGAGAACGGCGGGAAGTTGTAGTGCAGCATGAAGCGCTTTTTGGCTTCGCCTTCGAAGCCTTCGATGCGCTGCATGTCGTCACTGGTGCCGAGAGTTGTCGTGACCAGCGCCTGAGTTTCGCCGCGGGTGAAGATGGCGGAGCCGTGGGTGCGGGGAAGGATGCCGACTTCGATCCAGATGTCGCGAATTTCGTCAAAGGCGCGGGCGTCAGGACGGCGCTTGTGGTTGATGACCTGCTCGCGGAAAATGCGCTCGCGCAGGGTTTCGTAATATTGCTTGAGCTTTTCGAGGGCTTTCTTATCTTCTTCCGGAATCGGCGCCTGGAGTTTCTTTTTAATATCTTTGACCAGGGTGTGGCTTTCCGCTTTGGGATGCTTCTTGGTGTCGAGAGCATCGGCGAGTTCGGCGCCGACCTGCTTCTGCAAGGCGTCGTAGTAGGGCTGATCGAATTCCGGCGGCGTGACGGCGCGCTTGGGCTTGCCGGCTTTGGCGGCGAGGTCTTTGATGGCGGCGCAGATTTTCTTGATTTCGGTGTGGCCGAACTCGATGGCGTCGACGACGGTCTCTTCTTTTACTTCCTTGGCGCCAGATTCGATCATCACGATGGCTTCGGCCGTGCCGACGACCATGATATTGAGCAGGCTCTCGCGCATTTCGTCGTAAGTGGGATTGACCACGAACTGGCCGTTGACCAGGCCCACGCGGACTGCGCCGATGGGGCCGAGGAACGGAATGTCGGAAAGGGTGAGGGCGCAGGATGCGCCGTTGATGCCAAGCACATCGGGATCGTTATTGCTGTCGGCCGACAGGACGAAGGCGATGACCTGGGTCTCGCACTTGAAGCCTTCGGCGAACATTGGACGGACGGGGCGGTCGATCTGGCGGCTGGTGAGCACTTCGCGCTCGCTCATCCGCCCTTCGCGTTTAATGAAGCCGCCGGGGAAACGTCCGCCGGCGTAGGTGTATTCGCGGTAATCGACGGTGAGGGGGAAGAAATCGATGCCCTCGCGGGGATCGGCGTTGGCGGTGGCGGTGGCGAGCACGACGTTTTCGCCGAGCTTTACTACGGCGGCGCCGTGGGCCTGCTTGGCTAATTTTCCGGTTTCGAAGCTGATGTGCTTACCGCCGGCGAGTTCAACGGTGATGCTGCTAACTTCTGGTTTCATTGTTCATTCCTTTGCGAAGTGGGCCATCCAAGGCGGCTGCCAGAGACCAGAGACGAAGAGAGGCGTGAGACGAAAGCGGTGGTTGGCCGGAAACGAGGCCGCGCCCTCCCCTGCGTGGCGTAAAGCCACGGCGAATGGAGATGGACTGCGCTAAAAGATGCACGTGTGGAAGTTTCCTCAATGCTGGACCGTCGGCAAGGGCGGACGGAGTTCTCGCAATGAATCGTTTCTAGAAATACCCCGGAGGCTTGGCGGAAAAGCTCACTAACGGGAGCGGCCGCTTCCCATCCTTATAAGGCAAACGCATGCAGGGATGGGGCACCCGGGCAAGTGGTTACTTGCGGATGCCGAGCTTGGTGATGACGCCCTTATAGCGCTCGGAATCGTATTTCTTGAGATAGTCGAGCAAGCGACGCCGCTTGCTGACCAGCATGAGAAGGCCGCGGCGCGAGCCGTGGTCTTTCTGGTGCGTCTTGAAGTGCTCCGTCAGTTGGCCAATGCGCTCGCTCAGCAACGCGATTTGAACTTCTGGACTTCCGGTATCGGTTGTGTGCGTACCGTACTGGTCAATGAGGGATTTCTTTTGCTCTCTGGCTAGCACTTACCTGGTGCACTCCTGTTCTTAATTATCTGTCTTTGTGACGTTTAAGAGTAACACGCGGGGTTGTGGAGCGTAAAGGCAGGGGGGCGCGAGCGGCTGAATGCCAACCCGCGCGGCTAGGAAGGGCCCTGCTGACTACTTTTTGTGTTCGCCGCCCTAGAACGGGGGACTGAACTGCACTGGCGACACCGAGGGATAATTTCCGCTCGGGTTGAGCACCGGTGAGCCGGCCGCAAGCGTGGTTTGGCCGGTGTTGTAGTTCACCGAGATGCCATACCCGTTCGATGTCACCAGGCAATCGACCGGAATATAGCTGATCGAGCGCATTTTGTCAGTCAGGCTACTCGTCAATTTTCCGGCCTGCTGTACTCCCTGGTAACTCAATGCGCCAGTATTGTTATCAATGGTCCAAACGGAAAGGCTGGAACTTCCGGCATCGAGCCCAAAGAGTTGACCGCTGTAACCGTCAGCGGCGATCGAGGCAGGATTGCCATTCGTTCCCGACGGACTATCGGGATTGGCGTAAGGTGATCCCGCCAGGGGGGAGAGAGTACCGTCGCTCGCGATCACGAAGTCTGAAATTGAGTTATCCGAATTCGCAGTAAAGACCAGATACCCGGTGCCGTAGAAACTCTGGCTGATATCGAGTACCTGCACAGCCTGGCCTTTCGTCCCGGTGACTGGAATCGGAGACTGACTGGTCTCTGCCAGCGGTGGATTCGCACCGACGTCGAGTTTAAGAATGCTCATGCTGGCGCCATCGCCGGCGAAAATCCAATTCTCGCCGAGCGGGGCCAGATTCGACGTTGGCGGACCGAGAACCAGCAGATTCGGTTGGACGGTGCCCTTCAGAACCAGTGGCGAACCGGCAACCGTGGTTAGTGTCTGCGAGGTGTGGTCGAGGTTGAACTCGGAAATAGTTCCCGGACCAGTAGCGCTGGCGTTCGCGACATAGACTCCCGTCACGCCGGCGCCATTATCGACCGCCAGAATAGATGTGGGTGCGTAGCCGGACGCTTCGTTCAGTGAGAAAGGTGAGCCGGATATCTGCACAAGGGATCCCGTTTCGTTCAAGACATCGGCTTTATAAATGCTGAGATTGAGAGACGCCTGATTGAGCACATAAACGAAACCGTCGAAATCAGTGCTGACCGAAATCGGATTCCAGACCGCCGGGTCTGGCGAACCCAACGTGGGATACAGAGCGCAGCGGGTGTCCATCCAGAATGAGTCTGTCCGCCCTGTCGCCGGGTCGGGCATATAGGCGTACATGCCCGCCTGGCCGAGACCGGGGTCGCCAACGATCAGGTTGACCGGAGAGGTTGTCGCACCGCCACAGTTGTCCCATTCCTCGATGACGAGGTTGTACGTCCCGGCAGGCAGGTTCAGGTGGGTCTGCAAAGAGTTTCCCTGTTGGGTATACGCGCGCACGTGGTTCGCCGTATAGACGCCCATGGCAGCTACGCCTTTAGAGCAAGTCGTCGTGGCCGTCGCCGCTACCGGAATCGTGGCTGAGTTGGCGTCGTAGACGATGTTGGGAATTGGCGCCAGCACAGTTATGCCCGAGTGGAGCTGGGCATAATTCTGGATGTAGGCTTCATTCACACCCCCGCAGTTGTCCCACGCTTTCACCACGGTCAGGACGTTGTTGTTGCTGAGTGGCACCTCGATATCGACGTAGGTGGAGTACGTTTGAAAGGCGAGCACGCCATCGGCAATGTAGACCTGCATCGCATTGATGCCCGATGGGCAGTCGGCCGAATCTGCGTAGGCGACCAGGTGCATGGGCGAACTCCCACTCCACAATCCCGTGTTCGGACTGCCCGAGTTGACTACGATAGGACTGACGACGTGGACGGAGGGACTGGTTGCGGCTTCGGCGTAAGTTACCGCCGCCAATAAAACAAGGAAGAGCTCAATGCTGCGTTTCACGCGACACCCACCTTTCTGTCGCGCTTCGATGCGGAAATGATGTTCTCTGTTGGACCTTACATGCGAAAGACAAGCTCGGTAAGGGCAATACTGTACGTTTCCAAAATGTTTGGGACGATAACGGAGACGTTCAAAAGCAGAATGAACGGGGTTAATAGCGGTTCCTAACAGCCACTACAGTGCCAGGGTTGAATCTGCAGAACTGGAAGGGCTGGAACGAGAATCCGCGCGGTTAGGGGCTAGAACGGGCGGAGGATAAGGATGGTCACCAGGGCGGCGATGCAGACGCCGAGGACAAGGAGCGAGAGCTTCTCGCTTTTGCCCTCGCCTTTCCAGGTGCTGGTTTTGGTGTCCATGATGGAGATAGTTTGCCGCATCGGGCTGTTCTAAACAATGGCCCGGACGAGGGTGGCACGGGAGTAATGTGTCTAAAGTTCCTTGACCGTGCCGATGGGCGCTCCTCGCTGCGCTCGTCGGACAGCCGAGGCGGCTGTCTCCACATGGCTTTGCTGGGCAACGGCGCCGGTTAGGCTAGCGCATGATTCAGGTTGTCGATGGCCTCGTCGATCTCAGCGGTGTTCTTGTAGCCGACGGTGACTGAGTCGACACCGGCGTGCTTGAAGGCGAAACGCATTGCGGCTTGGCGGTCCTCGCGGTTGAACGTGCCTTCGCCGATCAGTTTCATGCTGATTACGCCCATGCCTTCTTTGTGAACCTGCTTGACGTGAGTGACCACTTCATGGACATTTCCCAGTCCGGCGGTGTCGTAATCCTCGGCGTCCATTCGAGTGCCTTTATGATTCATGCGGATCATGGCGACGTCGAGCCACTGGTTTCCGGGGAATCGGCGCAACGCCGGGAGCCCGTGAACTGAGGCTCCGTGGCCGATGACAGCTTTCTTCGACTGCGCTTCCAGAATTCCATCCTGCCAGCGCGATGAGTCCGTGGGCCAGGTCGCGGAATGTTGCCAGTGCAGCAGCATGATGTCGAAGTATTCGGTGTTGGCGAGCTTGCGCAACTCGTCGATTTTCGCTTGCGGATCCACACCTTCCCGCGTAGTCACCTTCGACATAATTCGATAGTTGTCCCGCGGAATGCCTTTCAGGGCCACGCCGAGCATCCGGTGCATGTCCGTGTAAGACTCCGCCGTCTCGAAGAAACGGATGCCGCGGTCGTAGGCGTAGCGCACTAGCCTGGTGAACCCGTCCTGCCCCAGGTCGCGCTGTACCTGGCCGCTGAAGCTGCCTGTGCCCAACGCGAGCCGGGTTACCTTTACTCCGGATCTGCCTAGCGTGACCCAGTCCGTGGCCGACTGGCGCTCGGCGAGCAGAGGAAGACTGCCGGTAATAGCAAGCGCGCCGGCAGCGAGCCCAGTTTTTAGGAATTCACGTCGGGAGGAGTGAGGCATGGAATCACCTGCCAATTTCGCAAATGGTACCACAAGTTTCGGGGGGTGGTTCGGGGGGGAAGCTGATTCAAGGTGATGATTGGCCTGGTCTCTGGCGGAGAAATCCGCACCCTTCGACTTCGCTCAGGGCGGGCTTTGTCGAGCAAAGTACGCGAGAGAAATGGGGGACCCGCTTTGGGGTGCGTGGCAGTTGGCTCCTCGCTGCGCTCGTCGGACAGCCGAGGCGGCTGTCTCCACATGGGGTTGTGCCGGGGGGATCCGCTTTATTTCTACTTATTAGCGCTGGTCTGCGCACGATGCCGGGGAGACCAGGTCGCGCTGGAAGGTGGTGTGGGTGGGGACCAGGCCCAGGTCGGTGTAGACATTCAGGGTGAATTTTGCCGACGTGCCGTCAGTCGAATAAACCAGCAATTCGGCCCAGCCGTCGCGATCGTCGTCGAACTCATTCAGGATGGTTTCGAAATCGAGAGAGTCACCGAGGGAGTCTCCGGGGCGACCTTCCCGTAGGGCGCGCGACCAACTGGCGTCGGCCGAAAGCAAGGCCGGTTGCGGTTCGAGTTGAGAGGCAGCTTTTGGGCCGTCTTGATTCACTTTCGCCTGATCCGCCTTCGCTTGGTCCGCCTGATTCAAGGTGCCGGAATCGGCACGGAACCAGGCCGCCATAAGAAAGATCGGTGAACCATCCAGCTTCCAGCGGGCGCGGACGAACAGGCGCGGAGAACCGTCGGGAGTGAGGCGAAAGGCGCGCATGTCGTAATCGAGCCGGCCTTCGTTTGCCGCCAGCCTGTTGTCGCGATGCAGCCACTCGCGGCGGCGGGCGCGGACGTTCTGGGCAAGCCACGGGTCGGGATCGGGGTTTGG
Organism: Candidatus Sulfotelmatobacter sp.; assembly: GCA_036522075.1. Lineage (GTDB taxonomy): Bacteria > Acidobacteriota > Terriglobia > Terriglobales > Acidobacteriaceae > Sulfotelmatobacter. The sequence goes on along the minus strand of DATDGM010000126.1, from coordinate 4,896 downwards.
GCTGTGCGCGTTGGCGCGGAGGGTGGCGTCGATCCGCGACAGTTCTTGCTGCATGCGATCGTTGAGCTGAGCTTCAATCCGCTTCTGGAAATTTGCCGGTGGCTTCCACTCCGCGAGTTCGCCCACTTGCGGTGAGGTGGTGGAAACCTGCGCGGATCGTGGCGCTGCAAGCGAGGCTGCTTGACTGGCTTCGGCCGTGGGTACGGGTGATCGGCGCACTACGAAATATTCCTGGGAAGAAGTGGCAAAACTAGCCTGCTGTTTTTCCGGCACCGTGGCGAGAAAGCCGAGGGCCAGTGAGCATCCCGTGGGCGCGGTAACCGAACGCGCAATCGTGACCGGGACAGTTGTGTTGGCCGAAACGCTTAGGGTCCACTGGTCGCCGGGGGCGGTGTCTTTCAGGTTTTCTGGCAGGCGGCGGGAGGAGCCGGAATCGGTCTCCCAGAGTTCTTCGAGGCCGGCCAGGTGCGCCGCGGCTTGCGCCGGCGCGGTGATTCTTTGCGGAGTGCCGGAGGCGTGGCCGAAGCGGGATTCGCTGTCGGTGGCGACCATGAAGACGACGTGGGCCGCGTCATAGCGGACGGCTACGAATGCGGAGCCGGCGTTCATGCGCGACTCTGGTCTAACGGACGCGCGCTGCAGCGCCGCTTGCTTCTCCGCTTCTGCCTGTTGATCTTTGGCGAGCTTCTTCAAGCGCTCGTGCTCGCGGTGTTCGAAAATGTTGCCGTCGGGCAGGTGCTGAGTTTTCTCCCAATGGAAGGCGGACCACATGATGAACAAATAGAGCCCAACGCCGAGGGCCGCGTAGGGGCGATATTTGCGCCTCATGATTCGATCTCCATATTTATGCCCTCATCGGTATGCGCTCCGATTTACGCAAAGACGGTTGCACTTTTGGCATCGATCCGCCGGATGTCAAGAATGTATCGTGCTTTGTGCGCCGCCAAAAATGACTTTGGTGCTCGGGTAAGTGCGACGGGTGCGAACTGGACCGATAGCAGGATGTGACGCTGCTGGTTCAGATGGTCTGCAACTTAGCGAATGTTCAGGCTCTGGACTCTTAGTAGGCCCAGAAGGGGCCGGTTCCACTCGGGGTCGTCTTTCCCTCAATAGCCGTGAACACGTTGCGGCCATAGAAAAATGGCAGGCCCCAATCGAAACCCGCAAGAGAATTCGGCCCGGCCAGGTCTTCGAAGACAGAATCGGACGAGTTGTTGCTGAACAGATTGTCAGCATTGGCCACGCTGAAGCTGACTTGGCCGCTGGGTGATCCGGTGGCTGCGGCATTGGTTGCCGAAAGGGTCTGCGTGCTGGCCGGGCAGTAGAAAAAGGAGGCATCGGGACAAACCGAGATTCCCGTGATACTGGAGGTCAAGAAGTAGAGGCCGTTTGAGCCACTGTCAAGGAAGCTCTGACTGTAGGGCTGGTGGCTGAAAGTGGTGACGAAGTTTCCGTTCGCATCCACCGCGTAGACCGTTGCGCCGCCGAGGGCATTGTTCGATTGCGTTCCAATGCCAAAAACCATCGAGCCGTTGATGCTCGCCGCCGGCGCGGTGACTGCGGGCAGTTCAAGGATGACTCCATTGTTATCCGCGGCAAAAAGCGCGACGGGGTTGGGCACCTGCTGCGTCAAACTTTCTCCGACCACGACACAGCCAGCGGCTGGACATTCATAGTAGAGGCCAGGATTGCCCGGCCCGGTGGTTACGCATGCGCCGCCGCAATCCTGCGCGAAGATGCCCACGCCTAACAGGCCGTTTGCACCCAGGGCCGTAAGCGTGTTCCTGGAAGTGCCGAAATTCGAACAGGCAGTGGGAACGGGAAAATCGGAGTCGCTCATTACCTGGATGGGAGCGGAACTGGCCGTCTCGCCGGAAATCTTAATGTCCGCCGTTTGCACCGGGCCCCAAGTGTAGCCGCTGACAAAGGGAAGACACTCGGCGACGGGATTGCCATCGGAGGCTTTCTGGGGAGGCAGGGAGACGGTCAATGCGGAGGAAAGGATTCTGAGGCCGGAAGACCCGGTATCGACCAGGATGCCGTCGACCGTTTGGCAAGTCGATGACCCCGGCGCGCACACCGTGACGCTTGTAAATGCACCGTTCGCATAGTTCCCCGCGGGTCCTGAGTTCACCGCAATCGCCTGCACGTTCGAACCAGTTGTCGTGATCTTGTTGGGGTGGGAGGATCTGCCACCGCATGCAGCGGCCAACAGCAAGATGCCACAAGCCGCGATCATCGGAATTGCATGTGCGAACTTCATCGGATTTCTTCGGCCCGAACCCCTTCGGGCAGCATGTCCGGGATGTAGGCCCGGCCAGCGAAGGAGCGCATATGACCGCCCGATTCCACCACCAGCCCAGGCTGCTCGATCATCAGCGGCCGGCGAGCGGCGCGGGAGTTCCCCTGGGCTTGAACCGCTTTCTGATAGGGTTCAAAGTAAGTCGCCAAGATCTGCCGCATGTCGGGAAGCCAGGGACCTTGCCACGCTACCGCGAAAACCTTCCCGGAGGCCGAAACGTACTCGCGTACGATCGTTCCGGTGGGCGACTTAATTTCCTGGACGGTATAAGCCGCGTTTTGCGTGGTTCGCAGAGTGCCCTGCATGTGCGCCTGGTCGGCCTGCACGGAGCGAACGTCTTCGCCCAGCCCGGCAAAAGCGGGCGCGGCGATCAGCAGGGCCGAAAGAATTCCAGCGAAGAGGCACAAGGTTGCCCAGTTGCCATGGCATTTACGGATTCGCCATTTATTCACTGGCGCTCCTGTGGGGGCAAATGGCCTTTGTGCCGGACTCGAGAAGAGAGCGCGCGACTGGTCAAGCTTTTAGATTTTGGATTACGGTTTCAGGTTGCCAAGGATCTGAGCGTGGAAGCAGCTCGCAGGGGCCGGGCGGTTCCCTCGTTGATGCTGATTTTGACTGATTTGATTTCGACAAGGTTTCCGTTCAGGGCCAGAGGAAATCTTGCAGATCCCTTTTTCCAATTGCCTGCCAGCTGACTGGAGGAGTGATGCGCGAGGCACGTTGATGCGCACGCCTTGCTGCGCTTGCCAGACAGCCGAGGCGGCTGTCTCCACATGGGTTGCGTCCGCCAGCGCGCTCGTGGAGCGGGTTAGCGGTGCCTTAAACCGTAGCCGATCGCGTACCCGGACGCGGCCATGTTGAGCATGGGAGCGATGCGCTCCAGGCGGTGATGGCCGGTTTTGTGGAAGAGATAGCTCAAGCCGGTGACGCCTGCGGTTTCGCCGGCGAAATTTACGGCCAGGCCGGCGGTGCTGCCGCTGAGCATGCGGGTGATGGGATTCAATTCCTGACCGCCGCCTTGCAGGTTGTTGTGCGTGACTACGAAATCCCCGGCGCTGGTGAGAACGGTGCCGACGAAGAGCATGGTGTTTTCACGATCCCAAAAGTGATGGGTCTCGGGAGCTTCGGGCACTGGCCTAATTTCCAACGGTTGCACCGCCGCTGACGGATGCGCGGGCTCCATCGCTTCGGACGGATGCAACAGGGCCATCGTTACCTGCTCCTGCGCATGACTCGCTGCGGACAAGCCAGCTACCGCGACTAAGACTGCCATTCCGTAACGAAGCGCTGCAGTTGAGAATTTGGTCGGCATAACCTTGGTGAGGGCCCCCCATCGTCCAGCAGTACTAGTACTACCACGCAGCCCCATGCGGTGAAATGGCACTTCAGTGGTCCATATCGGGTTACTTGGGTGGTTACCTTTAGTTACGTCAGTCACCTTGGGGTGGTTACTCTTCCTTAATAAATCGTGCGCGGGACCGCCGGTTCGTTTCGTCGAAACTTGCGCTGGTGTGCTTCAGGGGAGTTTTCCCCACGAAGTCAAACGCCGAGGGCGAAGAGTTCCTTCGACTGTGCACAGGACAGGTCGCTTTCGCGCGGGCACGAGTGCGGCGTCATATTGCGGGTACCCCCGGCGGATGACGCTGCAACCAGAAGGCAAGATGTCGTAAGCTATAGTTGAGGAAGAACTGTGCGCTGCCCTCGCTGCGGAAACTCGAATCCGGAGACCAACCGCTTCTGCGGCATGTGCGGGGGCCCACTGCGGAATGCACCGGCGCAGCCTGCGACGCCGAGGCCGGCGGCGCCACCGTCTGCGATTCCGCCGGCGACACAGAAGGCTGCTGTGCCGACGTTCTCAGCGAGTGAAGCGGCGAAGCTGATTGAAGCCAAGATTGCCGAAGCGAAAGCTGCGCAAGCGAAGACGGCGGAAGCAAATATTGCCGAAGCCAAGAGTGCAGAAATTAAAATCGCTGAGATAGGCGCGGACGAAGCCAAGACTGCCGAGGTAGCGATTCCTCGGGTCGCGAACCCTCCGGCCCCTCCGGTGGTAGTGCCGCCTGCCGCGGTAAAGCCCGCAAGCGTGAGTCCGGCGCCAGCTCGGCCAGCAACGGCCTCTCCGGTTATCTCCGCGCCTGTGGCTTCGGCGCCCGCGGCAAGGGCGGCAAACCCGTTATCGATTTCTCCGACAGCCGCGCCGTCGCCATCTGATGTGCCGCCTGAGCGCTCGCGGCCGCGTGAAGATGTTGCCATGGTTTCCGGGCCGTCGTTTCTGGGATTGAACAATCCGCCGCCGGCCTCCCGCAGGGAAAAAGTTGCCGATCCCGATCTGCGGACTTCGCAGAATCTGGACTATCTTTTGGAAGAAGACAAGGAAGAATCGGGCAGCGGGGCGTGGAAATATATGTTGATGCTGCTGGCCCTGGCGCTGGCGGTGGGGTTCGGATATTTGCGGTGGAGCGGGCAGGGGTTGGCGGGGCTGATGTCGTCGCTAAAGCCGGCCGCGTCTTCTTCCTCATCTGCCAAACCGTCCCCTACGGCGAGTTCCATGCCGCGGCCTGGCGCGGCGCCAGCATCGTCGGACGCAGGAGCAATCC
>DATDGM010000125.1:0-58279 GCA_036522075.1 Candidatus Sulfotelmatobacter sp. | reverse complement strand
TGGAAGGAGTGCTCGTGCTCGCGACCTTCATGCAGAAATGGAGTTTGCGACTGGTTCCGGGCCAGCGCGTGGAACCGGAACCGCTGATCACCCTGCGGCCGAAGTATGGCATGAGGATGCAGATTGAGGCGCGACGCTCGGTTTGCTGACCAAGAAAAAAGCGCCGTCGAGCCTTCGCTCGACCCGGACGGCCGAGGGCGGCCGTCCCCACAATAGCATTTCTGGCCAACACTATTATTTCCCTGCCAAATACATCTCTGCCACGTGTTGCGCAATGACCTCGGGCTTGGCCTCGGCCAGATTCGCCAGCACCACAACCGTCAGGCGATCGTCGACGTAGCGTTGAATCGACGTTTTGAATCCCTGCCACGCGCCGTCGTGACCGATCACGCGATGACCCTGTCGCTGCTCGACAAACCATCCGAAGCCGTAGCCGTCTTTGTTCGGGTGTCCGTCCTTCAGCTTGACCGGCGTCCACATCAGGTCGAGGCTGGAGCGCTTGAGCAGCTTGTCGCCATAGAGAGCGGCATCCCATTTCGCGAGATCGAGAACTGAGAAATATAAGCTCCCGTCCGCAGTGGTGTTCACCATGGGCGCGACCCACTCCTGATTCTTGAGTTCACCCTTCACCAATCGATAGCCTGCGGCACGATTGGGAACGATATCGGCCTCGCTGATGATACGGGTGGTCTGCATCCCCAGCGGCCCGAAAATTCGCTGCTGTAAGAAATCGCCATAAAACTCCCCGGTCACATGGTGGATCAGCAGTCCCAGCGTCAGGTAGCCAAGGTTGCTGTAATCCCATTTTGTTCCGGGAGCGTAGGCGAGAGGAATGCCCTCGACCATCTTGAGCAGTTCGTCCTCGGTCCAGTCTTTGCGAAAGTCGAATTTTTCCGGATAGTCCGTGAAACCGCCCGTATGACTCAACAGCTCGCGAACCGTAACTTCTTTCCAGCCAGCGGGCGCGTCGGGAAAATATTTCGTCAGCGGATCGTCCAATACAACTTTGCCTTCTTCCACCAGCATCATCACGGCGGTGGCGGTGAACTGCTTGCCCATGGAACCGGACTGAAATACGGTTTCCGCTTTCACTGGAATCTGCAGTTCAACATTGGCCAGGCCAAAGCCCTCGGCGCGCACGATTTGCCCGCCCTTCGAGACCAGCAGCGACAAGCCGGGAATGTGCTGCTTCAGCATTTCGGCCCGGACGTAGTCGCCGACAGGATCGGGTTTCGCGCCTGCGGAATTCTGGGCGGCGGCGGGGCTCAGGAATATGGCGAAAGGAACGAGCCAGAGGATTACCATAAGACCTGCGCGTCGGTTGTGCATGGTGTGCCTCCGGTAACACTCGAAGATGAAATTAGAATGTGTAGTCTAATTCTTCTGAGCCGTTGCTGGTATAGTGGCACTAACGCATCGGCTGGGCAGTCGAAGAAGGGGCGAATGGATCTTCGAGCTGCCTCCAACAGCCCCCCAGTAAGAATCTGACGTCTTTCCCGGATTTTTTCGTAGCACGGCTCCCGCAGGGAGCGACGCGCTGTACTTTCAGTTCACAGCTGTGGTGGCAAATACGGCGAGGGCTAGGAAAGCTCTCCCCTAAAGGAAAGATGGCCGCGAAGCAGTCAGGGGCGAACCGGGTGCGAACCGTCCAGATCCGAATCACCCAACCACGACCAGAATGATCACGATTGTTTCCGGAATACCCAGGTCGGGCACGTCGCTGATGATGCAGATGCTTGGTGCGGGAGGAATGACCCCACTCACCGACAGCCAGCGCCCTCCCGATGCCAACAACCCCCGTGGGTATTACGAATTGGAATCGGTGAAAGCGCTGGCGCGCAACCCAGACGCCATTGCCGAAGCGGAAGGCAAGGTCGTAAAGGTGATTTCCTCTCTGCTGACGTTTATGCCGAATCGCTACGAGTACCGTGTGATTTTCATGTGCCGACCGCTGGACGAAGTGCTGGCGTCCCAGGATCGAATGATGCAGCGACTGGGCCGAGTCGTTCCGGCCGCACCGGCCGAATCCGTACGGGGAGCGTTTGAGCAGCATATCCAGCAGATACGTGGCTGGCTGGCGGCGCAACCGAACATGGCTGTGCTTTATGTCGAATACGGCGACATCTTGAATGACGCGCACGCGGCCGCGTCCAAGATTAAGGCTTTTCTGGGCCAGAATCTGGATCTGGACGCAATGGCTCGGCAAGTGGAACAGTCGCTCTATCGCGAGAGAACTTCTGGCTGACTCCGTTCGCGCCGCCCCGTGATGGGCTGGATGGCCCTTCAATATCGTTATTGTTTGGCGCCGGCTGCGACCACGATTTAAGATAGGGCGCCCTCGAATTTCCCCTGCTCATGGCCCATCCCGGAAACGGATGCGCTCGCGATGGGCGGCGGAAGATCAAGAAATCTCCGCCAGAGAGTGCTCCAGCGCTCCATCCCTTGGCGCGGGCGTGGCTCCGGGCTGGCTTGCTACCCAAGCCCCCACGAGGTTAGCGACTTCATTCATGCCGTCGAGTGATGCGCCGTGCAGGTACTCGTGGGTCAGGCCAGCCGCAAAAGCGTCCCCAGCTCCAATGGTGTCCGCCACTTTCACGCGAAATCCGGCGTGCTCACTCGAACTCGACCTGCTGACCAACAAACTTCCCCGATTCCCTCGCGTGACGCAGACCAGTTCCAGATCATAGAGTTGCAGGATTTTTCTCGCTGAGGATCGCTCGTCGATATGGGGCAGTCCCCCGAGCCGCATGATCTGGGCGATTTCCTCGTCGTTGAGCTTGACGATATCGGCCAGACGCATGGATTCAGCGATCACTTCGGGGGAATAGAAATCGCCCCTGAGGTTCACATCAAAGACGCGAACCGCCGTCTCAGGTGTTGCCCGCAGAAAGTTTCGGATGGTTTCCCGGCTCTGGGGCGAGCGTTGCGCCAGCGATCCGAAACAAACCGCATCCGCTTCCTTCGCCAGATCCTGCCATGGTGGTGTCCAGGCGAGAAAGTCCCATGCGACGGGCTGGGCGATTACGAACCTGGCCTGGCCCTTGTCGTCAACCCGAGCCTGCGCCGTGCCAGTGGGATGAATCTCGTCGGTCTGCAGGAAAGTCGCGGGTAGGCCGAGGGCTTCCGTCCGACGGCGGGCCTCCTGGCCTTGCGAATCTGCTCCTACCCGGCTGGCGACCACCCCGCGATCCCCCATAAGGCTCGTGATGTAGGCAAAGTTTGCCGGAGCCCCTCCCAGATGCCTTGCGTCCGGTAAGATGTCCCACAAAATCTCGCCGAGGCCAACCACTGTCTTCTTCATGATCGGTATAAACCGTGATAAAGCAAAATCGCCTCCTGTCAACCCCTGTACCGGTCACCAGCTAGGCTACTACGTCGTTCGTTTATCCCTGAAAACAATCGGGTTATAACGCAGTTTCACAAGGCTCGCAAGCATGCTGGCATCGGCGGCCGAGTCGCCCGATCCTTCCTGAAAGTTACTCCTGAAAAGCCGCAGAATGCCCTCAAAATCGGGCATTTTCGTGATAATTTATACCCCGCTGGAACTTCCGCGGATTCTCTGCTCGGAGAGAATCCGCCCAAACCGCAAATGTCGCCCGTTCCCACAAAGATCGGGAAATATGACGTCGAAGGCATCCTCGGCCGCGGCGGTATGGGAGTTGTGTATAAAGCCAAGGACGCGCAGATCGGCCGTTACGTCGCCATCAAAATGATCAACAGCGGCGGCGACCCGAGCCTGGTGGAGCGCTTCAAATCGGAAGCCAAGACCATGGGATCGCTGCAATGCCCCAACATTGCAACCGTCTACAACGTCGGCGATCACGACGGCAATCCCTACCTGGTCATGCAGTATCTTGAGGGTCCCAGCCTGGAGTCGATAATCCGAAAAGGGGTATCGCTTACTCTCCCCGAGCGCCTCGGGATCATCATCGACGTCTGCAATGGCCTTGACTACGCGCACGACCGCGGCGTGATTCACCGCGATATCAAGCCCGCCAACATCATCGTACTGCACGATGGCAATAACGATGGCACGGCCGTCATCGTTGATTTCGGCATTGCTCGCATCGTTGGAGATACCCACCTCACCATGGCCGGCCAGGTCATTGGCAGCATCTGCTACATGTCGCCGGAACAACTCCAGGCAAGGGACCTCGACAATCGCAGCGACGTTTATTCGACCGGAGTCGTTCTTTTCCAGTTGCTCACCGGAGTACTGCCCTTCGATGCCGAGCAAAATACCGCCATCTTTCCCAAAATTCTGAACGATCCTCCACCATCCCTCAGCGCCTATGTGAAGGACTATCCCGCCGAATTGGACGCCATCGTCACCCGCGTTCTGGCAAAGAAACCCACGGAACGCTATGCCAGCGCCAAAGATCTTGCCTTCGACCTGGCGCAGGTGCAAGGCCAGGTGAAATCCAATACCGTGAGCCAACTGGTGAAGCGCGCCGAAGCGGCCTTCGACCACGGCGAGTGGACCGAGGCCAGGGAGCAACTCGAGCAGGCGTTGCGCATCGACCGCCGCGATTCTCATGCGAAACAGATGATGAACGCGGTGCACGAGCGCATCCGGCTGAGCCAGGAAATCGAACGCGCGCGCACCTTACGCAGCCAGGCCAACGACGCCTACAACGACAAACGCTACGATGAAGCCCTGCGCCTGCTCGACCAGGCCGTGGCGCTCGACCCGAAGAACAACGAACTCGCTTCCTTCCGGGAAGTAGTTCGAGCATCCCGGGAGCGCGCAATCAGGGTTCGGCTCGCTCTGCAGCGGGCCGAGGCGGCGCTCAACGAAAGCAACCTCGACTTGGCCCTCAGCGCCATCGATGAAGCTTTCACCGTCAACCCGCACGATACGCAAGCCAAGGCTCTGAAGGTCGTTGTTTCGCAACGCGCGGAAGAAAAGTCCCGCCAGGACCAGATGCGGAAGTGGCTCGGACAAGCGCATGCCCAAATTGCGGCGCGCGACTTGACCGCAGCGTTCGCCACACTCCAGGCAGCCGAGGCGCTCGATCCCACTTCGAACGAACTGCAAGCCGTCATCAAAATCGCCACGGTAGCTCGTGAACAAGAGAGGCGACGGTCCGAATTGGAGGCCTTGTACCGGCACATCGAACAGGCCATGGTTCAGGAAGACTACGCCACGGCAGCGGCGCGCGCGGAGGAAGGACTGCGGCGCTTCCCACAGGAACCGAACCTGATCAAACTGAAAGGCCTGGCGCAAACGCAACAGGCTCGCGTCGAACAAAGAAGGTTTGCACGAGAACAATTTGCCGCGGCCAGTTCCTTGGCCGACTCCGGCCAACTGCCTCAAGCTCTGGCGATGTTGGACCGCGCCCTACAGAAGATTCCCGGCAATAACGAATTGGAGACGCTGCGTTCCATGCTGCGGGACCGTGCCGCGACGGAGGATGCCGAGAGGCGGTACGCCGCAGCTCGGGTTCAGGAGGAACTCGAGGCTCTGGATCGTGAGCTCTCCGCAGAGCCGAATCCGGCAAAGCGCGTGCAACTTGCCGAAGAGGCCGCGCGCTCCAGTCCGGATAATCCTGAAATCCAGCAGCGGCTCGAACACTTGTATCGTATGCGGGCGCAAATCCGCGAGGCCATTGATCAGGCACGAGGCCTCGAAATTGGCGGACATCTATCGGAGGCCGTCGCGGAGTGGCAGGCATTAAGGCGTTCCTATCCGAGAGTCCCCGAATTCGAATCCGAAATCAGGCGGCTCGAGGGGCTTCTGGGCCGAACGCACACGGCGGCAACACTTCCGCCACCCGCGCAAGATTCTTCTTCGTGGCCTGAAACTGCGTCAAAAATCGAGTCTCAGGAAAGTTCCTCGGCCACACGAGTCTTCGACTCCTCCATGTTGCGCGACGCCGGCCTGATGCAGAAAGACGCGCCTCCAGCATTTCGTGGGGGCGCGGCCCGTGCACCCGAAAGCATACCCAGGAAACTCGCGCCGGCCGCGACAATGCCGCGAATTCCTGATGTGCTTGCTAAACTCAAAGCGCTCACTGCCCAGTTCCATTTTCAGCAAAAGCTGGCGACCCTGATCGCCGGACCCAGGGTTTACGTGGCGATTCCCGTCGCGGTGATCGTTCTTGCACTGGTGGCTTATCTGCTCTTCGGGCGTGGGTCGCACCCCGCAACGGTTAAGAACGCGCCCATCCAGATCCACATCGTGACCAACCCGCCCGACGCCCTGGTCACCAGCGGTTCCCAGCCCATCCAGAACGGAATGGTGTTACTGGTGCCCGGAGAAAGCACAACGGTTGTCGCCTCCCGGCTGGGCTATCGCGCAAAAACTGTCGCGCTGCGGCAGGCGTCCGATGGAACGATCTCGCTGGAACCAGAACCTATCCATTTGTCGGTTCAGACCGCGGAAAAGAACGGAAGCGTTCAACTCGACGGCCAAACGATCGCCGATCTCTCCGACGGCAACCTGGAGGAATACGACTTTGTGCCGGACGGCAATAGCCATGAGCTAAGCGTTACGGCGCAGGGCAAGCGGCTTTTTGCGGTGCAGCTCCAGGCCGCGCCAGGCTCGCTTCCTCAGGTGGGGGCGTTCGATGCCAATGGGCTGTTCTTGATCACCAGCCTGGGTGGCACTGCCCGGTTGTATGCGGGAAGCCAGCTCAGGAAAGTTCTATTCGCGGATCAGAGCATCGCAGTGAGTTCTTCCGGTACAGACCTGACCCTGAGTGACCAAGCCGCCGAAATCAAGTTCGGCGAAGGCAGTAGTGAGGGGAGCGTCGCGCTCGAAACATCGAATGCTCCCGCTCTCGCCGTCTATTCCACCAATGTGGGCGGTCAGGTTCAGATCACGTCGAGTGTGGAAGGAGCAACCCTCAAGATCAACGGCACTCCGCAAAAATCTCAGCGGCACACTTGGCTCATCAGCCGGCCACCGGGGACCTACCAATTCGAATTATCCGCCGACGGGTACGAGTCGCAACAATGGACGATGACCATTGCCCGGCAGCAGAATGTCCCTGCGAAAAAGATCGATCTTAAACCGCTGGCAAAAGCGACCGCAACGGCTTCTCTGGTGGTGGCAGGCGGAACTTCCGACGCGCAGGTCGAGGTCGATGGCAAGCGAGTGGGGGAACTCGACACAAATGGCAATCTCAAGCTGGCAAACGCCCTTACCGAAGGAAAACATACGATCGGGTTCAGCAAAGGAAGCTACGAAGGGCGAGAGGTTGCAGTGGTCGCGAGCGGGCCCGAAGTTCATATCTCCGATGCCAAGCTAACGCCTTGGCCCAGAGTTACGTTTCAAACCCAAACCCCGAACGTTACGGTGAAATACCAGCGCGCTGGAGATTCGGAAGTGCACCAGGCGAACGCTTCCGAGAAGCTCGTACTCCCGCCGGGCCGCTATGATCTTACCGCCGCGGCGCCTGGGTTCGCAGAGTATTCTACGAAATTGACCTTAACTGCGGGCTATAACGGAGTTGTCCCGCTCAAGCTTGAAGCCGTCCCCGATTACCAATTTCAGGATGCCGCGCAAATTGTTCACGACGGCGCGTGGATGAAAGAGAAAGACACGCACGCGTTCGTGCACCTGAAGCCTGGCCTCATGCGCGCGACCCTGATATTCGCCAAGCCGGGGAAAAATCTGTTTTGGAATAAGAAAGTCGAGTGGAGAATCGAACCTTCCGACAACTCGGCGCGCGTGGAATATGTTTTGGATGGACAGAAATTAGTGCGCAGGCTGGTCAATGGCGACCAGGCTTCCGACCTGAAGGAAGCCAAGGTCGACGTTACTGCCGTGAATCAATCGACCTCGCTCTCGGTGCACATTGAGGTGAATGGATCTCACGTGCAGATCAGTAATGACAAGGGCATCATCCTCGACGATTACGTCGCGCCGCATAGCCTTTCCGGCGGCAGAATCGGCTTCAAAACAGACTCTCAGTTCGTCGTCAGATAAATGCCAGTCACGTCATCCGTCATTCGTTATCGTCTCCCCTGAAACACAAAATCGCCTGCGCAGGTAGAATTACGTTTTGCAGGTTGGTACGTTTGGAAGCCGCCTGATTCATGGAAACGAACGAAACAGGGCTGGAGAAGCCTGCGCCCAGGAGTCCTGCCAGTGTAATTGGCCGGGTTTTCAAAGCGTTTCAGTATCGCGATTTTCGCCTGATGTGGGTTGGCGCCTGCACCTCCAGCATCGGAACCTGGATGCAGATCGTGGCCCAGGGCTGGCTGATCTACCGGCTCAGCCATTCGGCATTCCTGCTCGCGCTCGATCAGTTCCTCGGCGGCATCCCCATCTTTTTGTTTTCTTTGATTGGCGGCGTTGTGGCCGATCGCGTGGAGCGGCGGAAGATTCTACTTGCCTCGCAATATGTTCAGATGGCGACCGCCACCATTCTTACCGTTCTTGTCGCGACGGGCCGCGTACACGTCTGGCACATTCTCTGTCTTTCCTTCACTGCGGGCTTTGCGCAGGCCTTCGGCGGGCCGGCCTACCAGGCGCTGATTCCCACGCTGGTGGAGAAGGAAGACATGCCGAACGCCATCGCGCTCAATTCTGTTCAGTTCAATGTGGCAGTCATGGTGGGGCCGGCGCTCGCCGGGCAGGCCCTGGCCAAGCTTGGAGAGAAGTGGTGCTTCGGACTGAACGCCGTCTCGTTCCTGGCGCCAATCATTTCGCTCTCGATCATCCGCGCCCGCTTCATGCCGGTCAAAACCACGGAGTCTATGTTCGCCAGCCTGAAGCAAGGTATTCAGTTTGCCCGCAAGCAGAGTTCGATGGAAGCTCTGATTATTCTGGCTTTTTGCATGACCGCGCTGAGCATGCCCATGCGCACCTACTTCCCCGTGTTCGTGAAAGATATTTTCCATCGCGGCCCGGAAACCTATGGCAACCTGCTCGCGCTCATGGGATTGGGCTCCATCTGCGGCTCCCTCGCCATCGCGGGCGCGGGCAATATCGAGAAAAAAGGGCGCGTCGCGCTGGGCGCTCTCGCCTGTCTGGGCGCGGGCATTGCGGGTTTCGCTCTGTCGAAATCGCTACCCCTAAGCGAGTCCCTGCTCGTGCTGGTGGGTGCTTCCATGATGGCGGTCTTTGCCACCGTGAATTCCCTGGTGCAACTGATTACCACCAACGAAATGCGGGGCCGCGTGATGAGCGTCTACAACTTCGCCTTCCGCGGCGGGATGCCCATGGGCAACCTGCTCACGGGATGGCTGGTCCCGCTGTTTACCGCGCCGCTCGTGCTAGGCGTGAACGGATTCCTGCTTGTCCTGCTGGCCTTTTATTTCCTGCTGGTGCAACGGCGCATGGCTGCGCTTTGACAGGCCCTGCGAACGAGACGAAAACATTGGAGGCGCGGGTCGGAATCGAACCGACGCATAAAGGTTTTGCAGACCTCTCCCTTACCACTTGGGTACCGCGCCCCTCGCCCCTACGTTAGCTTTCCAGGCGGAAAAAGTCCATTGAGAGGATTTGGACAAGAATCTGGAGCGGGAGACGGGATTTGAACCCGCGACTTCGACCTTGGCAAGGTCGCACTCTACCACTGAGTTACTCCCGCTCGTTCTCTCATTCTACAGCACTTGTGCGTTACTGCCAATGCACTGCACGCGCTTGGCAATCCCGCTCGGCTCGTTTGGAACGATTCCCAACTCGGCGATGTATTGCTCCTGAGCCTCGCGTGTCTTTCGCGTGAATGTAGTGCATCGTCATGTCCTTGGCGGAGGAACGTTTTGCGCAAATTGGAGAAGTGTTCCTGCAGGAACACTGTGGAAAAGTACGGAATCGAAAATGCCAAGTGGTTGATTCCACGACTGCGTGGAATTCCGCACGTGAAGATTCAAGGGGTTAGGCTGTGGAAGAAATGTCTACTTTCGAGGACGTTGGAGTCTACTAAAGTGGACTTGACGCAAGAAGCGCGTTCGTGGTGCCGGGCGATGAAGCCTTCGCCCCCGCTCCAGCGGTTGATCGAAGACGGAAAAAACAGAGGGTAGTCGTGCCGGCCGGCTCCTTATCCGGTTAAGCGGCAGATCCCCTCGTCTTCGCTTGGGGGCAGGCTCTTCGCAGCGACTGGAAAACGGCTACGTTCGGGGATGACGCCGCAAGTTTAAGAAGCCGGAACTGAGGAGGGACGCAAAAATCAGGCTGACGCGTGAGAAACCGGTTAGTGCGGAGCCCACTGCGGGTCGTCCTCCGGGCGTACGATTTGGCCGTCGCGCATGTGAATGATGCGGTCGCCATATTTTGCGGCTTCCGGGTTGTGGGTGATCATCAGGACCGTTTGCCCTAATTCCTGATTCGATTGCCGCAGCATTTTCAAGACGACGTCCGAGTTTTTGGAGTCGAGGTTGCCGGTGGGTTCGTCGGCTAAGACGATCACCGGCTTATTGATCAAGGCTCGAGCCAGAGCCACACGCTGCTGTTCTCCGCCGGAGAGCTCGGCTGGTCGGTGCTGCAAGCGCCTGGTGAGGCCAAGAAGATCGGTGATGCGATGGAAGTGAGCAGGATCTCCGGCGCCGTTGCCCGAGATTTCCTGGGCGATCGCGATATTGGACTGCGCATCGAGCGTGGGCAGCAGATTAAACTTCTGGAAGACGAAGCCGATCTTGCGCTTGCGCATGCGGGTGCGCTCGCTGTCAGAGAGCTCGGCGAAATCGTCTCCATCGAGCACCACGCTGCCGGAATCGGCGCGGGTGAGTCCGCCCAACAGGTAGAACAAAGTCGACTTGCCGCTGCCCGAGGGCCCGACGACGCTGACGAACTCCCCTTTTTGCACGCTGAAGGAGATACCGCGGAGAGCTTCAACCTCGATCTGTCCGACGTGGTAAGTCTTACGCAGCTCTTTCGCTTCGATAAATGCCATGCTCAGGCATGATCTTACACGAAGGCCCAGACGCCGGGTTGCAATCCGAGGCACGGCGGCGGGTTGTGAACCGGGTCTGCGACGGTGTCGACCTTCCGCCTGGCTTCGCTTCGGCGGGACGGGCGAGGCGCCCGTCTCCACATAGTTCATGCCGGTTGCCGCTGTAGGTCTGAATGAAGAGCAATTCGGTCTCAGGCAGCGCCAACCTGTTTTGGCGCCAGCGCCGGCTTTTGCCGCATGCGTCTTGGTCCACGCTTTCGCACCAACAGGATGCGAATGCGTTCCAGCAGATCCGCCGGCGAATACATGCCCTTGGTGAGGAACACATCCGCGTGGGATTCGTGACTATAAATCCGCACCTTGCTCGAGATCAGGATCGCCGGGGTCTGCGGCGATAGAGCCTTAACGGCCGCGATCAGCTGTGGGCCGTCGAGGCCAGGCATCGCCATGTCTGTAATCACCAGATCAATGCCTCCGAGGCGGAAACGCTCCAGCGCGTCTTCTCCGCGCGAGAAACTGACCACGCGGTATCCGCGAGTTTCCAGCATGATTTTGCGGTGGGAAAGGGTTTGCTCGTTGTCGTCTACACACAGGATAGTGCGCTTGGGCTTCATCAATCCTTTAGCAATCGGCTACGGCCATAAAATCCGGCGAACGCGCGCCAGCCGATGGTTTTCTCTATATGAAGAATGTAAGAGCGAACTGCATGCTATAAGGCCGAGTGCGCGACTGTAAAGTGCCGCCGATGCTAATGAGACTTTTTGGCTATTGATCTTTTCCCGAGCTCGTGAGCCACAGTGTTTTTCGCAGGTTGCGCGAGGATGAGCGCGGAAAAAATTTGCTTCCTCGAGACTCAGCGTTGTTATCTTCTGCGCAAACGTTAACTATCCGGTTAGGGCCGCGGAAGCGGGACGGCCCGCGTTTGACATGGAGCCAACGACGCTTCTATCCTAGTTGCATGATGCATTCTACCGTTGCCGACCGCCGGTGTTGTTGTATGCATGCGCCGCCGTGTGGGTAGCAGTCAGCGAGATTCCCTACCAACCCACCCGCGGCCAACCCGGGTGGGTTTTCGTTTTCAGCGAAGATTCAACCGGGTTTGAAAGCTGCCGCGGATCAGCTTCCGGAACTTAAATAATTCCAATTTCAATGAGGAGATGAAAATGACCACCGCAACCGAAACCGAAATCATCACAACCCCCCGCATCAACGATACGGCCCCCGATTTTACGGCCGAGACCACGCAAGGCACGATTCGCTTCCACGAGTGGATCGGCGATGGCTGGGCCATCCTGTTTTCGCATCCCAAAGACTTCACGCCGGTGTGCACCACCGAACTCGGTTACATGGCCGGCCTGCAACCCGAATTTGCCAAGCGCAATACCAAGATTATTGGGTTGAGTGTGGACCCGGTGATCAATCACGCCAAGTGGGCCGTAGACATTGAAGAAACTCAGGGCCACAAAGTGAATTACCCGATGATCGGCGATCCCCAACTCAAGATCGCGAAGTTGTACGGCATGCTGCCGGCCGAGAGCGGGCACACCTCCGAAGGCCGCACCGCCTCCGATAACGCCACGGTACGCACGGTATTCGTGGTTGGTCCCGACAAGAAAATTAAATTGCAGCTCAGCTATCCCATGAGCACCGGCCGCAACTTCGATGAGATCTTGCGCGTCATCGACTCCCTGCAGCTCACGGCCAAGCACAAAGTGTCCACACCGGTGAATTGGAAGCCCGGCGACGATGTCATCATCAGCGGCAACGTTTCGAATGAAGAAGCGCAGAAACAATACCCCGCGGGCTGGAAGTCGCCCAAGCCCTATATGCGGATCGTTGCCCAACCGAAATAGAAGACCCGGAGGTTTGAAAAGATCTGTCGGCGCCCCATTTCTCGCGCCTTAGTGAGAAGTGGGGTTTTTCTTTGTCAGGCGCATTTGTGGCGCGAAACAGTCCAAACATTCTCGTTAGCGGCGTTTGGCGGGCGTATAAAAGTCCACCAGATTCCCATCCGGGTCGCGAAAGTAAATGGAACGCGTCCCCCACGGCTGCGTGGTCGGCGGCTTGACCCAGGTTTTCACCAGACTCTGCAGTCTCCCGTACTCCTGGTCGACGTCGATGACGCTGAATTCTAGGATCGCACTCCGATTCTTGGCCGCATCGGCCGAGCCGGGAATGTAGTTTTCCTGGGCCGATGCCGAGAAAATCGCCAGGACGCCTAAGCCCGTCGAAAACTCGGCGTAGTCCTCACCTGACCATTTTGCTTTCACGGCCAGGACCGGTTGGTAGAAATTTACCAGACGCTTGACATCGTTCGTAATCAGGCAGGTGTGAGCCAAAGCAGGACCGTGAGCGGCTTGCGGCGCATGGCCTTCGACCGTTTGATTGCTGCCCAGCCACGCAGAACCGACCACTACCAGCGCAACCGCCGAAGACCAGATGCAAAAAGAGCTCATTATCTTCTCCTGGATAGATTTTAAGTCTGTGATACAAGAGCGGGAAAACAAGGAGCGCCGCCTGATAAGATTGCCGCAATATGCCGTATGAGCGCATCGATGAGCGGGCGGCCATCGCCAATCGAGTGCCGAGCCCCGAATCGACTGGCAACCGGCTGGCTGCCCGATTTCGGGAAATGTTCGGTACCGACCCACACATTTTTCGCGCTCCCGGACGCGTCAATCTTATCGGCGAGCACACGGACTACAACGACGGTTTCGTGATGCCGGCGGCCATTGGGTTTTATAGCTGGATTGCCGCAGGCAGGCGCGAAGATCGCCTGCTGGAAGCCTACTCCGACCGCTTCGACGAGAAGATCGTTCTTTCGCTTGATGCGCTCGAAGGTCCGCCGCGACAGCATTGGAGCGATTTTGTTCGCGGTGTTGCGGCCACTTTCGAGGGTGCGGGACACAGACTGTCCGGTGCAAATCTTCTCATCCACGGGGAAGTTCCTTTGGGCGCGGGGCTCAGCTCCTCAGCCTCCCTGGAAGTCGCGATCGCCTTGGCTCTCATGGCAACACAAGAGATCGCAGTGCCTCGTCTGGAGATGGCGAAACTTTCTCAGACGGCCGAACACGAGTACGTGGGCACACGTTGCGGCATCATGGACCAGTTTATAGCGACGTTTGGCGCTTCAGGAAACGCGCTGCTGATCGACTGCCGATCGCTCGAATACCGACTGCTTCCGGTGCCCGCGAATCTGCGCCTAGTAGTTTGTAACAGCATGGTGAAACACGAACACGCTTCGGGGGAGTACAACCGCCGCCGGGATGATTGTGAGATCGGAGTGAAACTCCTGGCGCAGCGGCTTCCGGGAATCCACGCCCTGCGCGATGTTGATCTTGCGAACCTCGAGAAACACAGAGATGCATTGCCAGAGACGATTTATCGCCGTTGCCGGCACGTAGTCAGTGAGAACCAGCGAGTGTTGGACGCGGCCAAGGCACTCGAGTCTTGCGATATGGATAAGTTTGGCGGTTTGATGTACGCGTCGCACGCCAGCCTGCGTGACGATTATGAGGTGAGCTGCAGGGAACTCGATGTGCTGGTCGAGCTGGCTGCGGCGAGCCCCGGCGTCTATGGCGCGCGTATGACGGGCGGGGGCTTTGGCGGATGCACGGTGAATCTGGTACAAAGCGACGCCGCGGCTGGGTTCGAAGCGCATATTGCGGCAACATACCGGCAGGCAACAGGGATTACGCCGGATATCTACGTCTGCGAAGCCGCAGAGGGCGCGGAGACCTGGCCAGAGGGGAGCTTTCAGGAGTGAAATATGTGGACGACGAAAACGGCGTGCACGGACTGCGACGTTCGCGGCCAGCGAGCGGCAGTTTCTGGCGGCTTGCGCCGCCGTTACAACTGTTTTTAATGGCGCTGATCGCGTGGCCGATGCCGCTGGCGCAATCGCAGGCGGCTGCACCGCAGCCGCAGGCACAGCTCGAAGGTACCGTTCGCGACTCAGCAGGAAGGCCAGTGGCGGGAGCCGCCGTCCTGCTGCAGGGGGAAGAACTGTCGATGAGTGTTGAGACCAAAACCAACGCCGCGGGAGTGTTTGTATTTCCTGCAATTCGCTCGGGCGCCTTCAGCGTGAGACTGAAAAAAAGCGGCTTTGTCGACGTGATCGACAGCCTGAGATTGGCTGCGGGAGAAAGGAAGCATTGCGATTTCGTCCTGCGAAGAGCGGAACAGTCTTCTCTGGTTTCGTCGTCATCCGCACAGCCCACGGCTTCGTCCCAAGCACCCGGGATAGAACTCGACGACACACCACACTTCACCGTTGCGGGCGTTACCGATTCGACGGGATCGGGAGGCCATGGATCGGAAACTCGCATGCGCACCGGTGAAACGCTTGCCAAGCAGACGTTGAATCTGGGACTGGGTGAATCCAAAGGAGAGCCAACCGCGGCTGCAGGCAGCGCGGCGCTTATCCGCGAGAAGCCGTCATCGGAGGCGGTGCTGAAAGCGGCTCTGCGGCAGAATCCGCAGGGCTTCGAGGCCAACCACGGCCTGGGCGAGTTTTACTTCCATGCGGGGCAATACGGAGAGGCCATTCCTTTTCTGAACACCGCGTATCAGGCGAACCCCGGTGATTATCGAAACTCCCTCGATCTCGCGCTGGCCTTGCAGGCCCACGAGGATTTCACGCGGGCTCGCGAGCTCACCGATCAAATCCTTGCGAACGGAAAGCGTTTTGACCGACGAGACGAAGCGAACCTGCGCCGGTTGCGGGGCGATCTCGACGAGAAACTCAACGATCCGCTGGCGGCCGTGCGCGAGTATGAACGTGCCGCGGGATTGGAACCAAGCGAGCCAAATTACTTTGCCTGGGGAGCGGAGCTGCTTCTCCACAGAGCCGCTGCCCCGGCGATTGAGGTTTTTAGCCGAGGCGCTCGCCTGCATCCAGACTCCTCCAGAATGCTGGCGGGGTTAGGTGCGGCTCTCTATACCAGCGGTTCCGCTGAGGAAGCCGCGCAACGTCTGTGCGCCGCTTCTGATCTCGCGCCCTCGGACCCGGCTCCTTATCTTTTTCTCGGCGAGATTCAGGAGGCGTTTTCCACTCCGCTTCCCTGCGTCGAACAGAAGTTCGCGCGTTTTGCCGACGCGCAACCTGAAAATGCGCTCGCGAACTTCTACTATGCGTTGGCGCTGTGGAAGAGAGTGCGCGGATCGCAGAATCCAGAAGCTTTCCGGCGTGTGGAAGCCCTGCTGCAGAAGTCGTCGATGATCGATCCGAAACTCGACTCGCCCTATTTACAACTGGGCAACTTATATTTTGCGTGGGGAACTTTCGCGCAGGCCGTTGCCGCTTAC
Source organism: Candidatus Sulfotelmatobacter sp. (assembly GCA_036522075.1). Classification (GTDB taxonomy): domain Bacteria; phylum Acidobacteriota; class Terriglobia; order Terriglobales; family Acidobacteriaceae; genus Sulfotelmatobacter. The sequence continues at coordinate 42,128 of DATDGM010000125.1, read as the reverse complement.
CAGAAGGCGGTCGCTGCAAACGCTGCTGGCAGTCAGGCCCACTACCGGCTCGGCCTAACTTATAAGCGGCTAGGGGACGACGCACAGGCAAAGAACGAATTCGAGCAGTACAAACAGCTTGATCAGAAGGAAGCCGCCGCAGTGGAAGAACAGAGGCGCGAACTTCAGCAATTCATTTTTGTTTTGAAAGATCAAAATCCGAACGCGAGTGTTCCAAAGGCCCAAATGCAATGACTTCAATTGGTAACCTCAGTGGGCCTGGCCCCGAAGAAGGAATACAGCGCGATCACGATGTAGGCGAACAGCGGAACCGCGTAGGCCCACGCGATGCTGTGAAACTTCTCTGAAATGAATCCCATCAGCGGGGTCAAGGCCGCGCCACCGACAATGGCCATCACCAGCAGAGAGCCACCGATCTTTGTATTTGGCCCCAGCCCTTTCAATCCCAGCGCGAAGATGGTGGGGAACATCAACGACATAAAAAAGCTGGTGAGAAACACACACCACAAGCCGAACCACCCTGGGAACAACACTCCCAACGAAACCAGTATGATATTCGCGAGGCTATATGCGCCCATCAACTTGTAGGGTGCGATTGAGCGCATCAGGTACGCTGAGGTAAACCTTCCCACGCCGAAGGCAGCCAGCGTTCCGGTCAGGAAATAGCCCGCGATTTTTTCCGGCTGGTGTGTGGATTCCTGCACGTACTGAATAAAATAGCTCCAGGTGCCGACCTGGGCGCCGACATAAAGGAATTGCGCCAGCACCGCCCACAAGAAGTGAGGATAGCGAAAGAGTTCCATGAAGTGACCGTGGTCGCCGGTACTGCTTTCGTGCTCGCTCTGAATGGCGGGGAACTTCGTGCGCGCAATCAGGATTGCCCACATGATCGCGACCGCTCCGATGACCATGTAAGGCTTGACGACCCGCAGCGTTTCAGTCCGCAGATAAGCGTCATAGAGCCCTTGGACCTTTTGCGTGGCGATCTGCTGCGGGGTCAATTCGATTCCCGAAAAAATGAAAACGGTGCCGATGAGTGCACCCGTGATCGACCCCAACGGGTTGAAGGCCTGGGAAAAATTCAGCCGCCGTTCCGATGTATCGGGATCGCCTAGCTGAGCGATGAAAGGGTTGGATGCCGTCTCCAGAAAGGAAAGGCCGCTAGCGATCACAAACAGCGCGAATAGAAAGTATCCATAACTTCCGGCCAGCGCGGCCGGCCAGAACAAGAAACAACCGCATCCATACAGCAAGAGACCGATGACGAATCCGGCCTTGTAACCTGCCTTCCTCATGAGCAGCGCGGCAGGCATGGCCACAAAGAAATAGCCCAGGTAAAACGCCGACTGAACTAACCCGGCCCGAGTGCGGGTAAGGGTGAACGACTTCATAAACTGCCGGATCAGAACGTCGTTCAAATTGTGTGGAATCGCCCACAGAAAGAACAGAGCGGTGACAAGAATGAAAGGCACCAGTTGCCCGACCGGAAAAAGCGTGTGGCCGGACTCCGCTTCATTCGACACGCGACTTTTGTCCCGCATCTCCATTGCTCGCCTTTCGCCCACACGCGCAGAGTGTAGGCTGCAATTATCTCGATGGACCTGTGTCGCGAACCATTGACAACCGATAGAGTAAGCAGCTGCGTGGCGGCAGTGTTGCCGTCAATGCGGCAATGGGGCCGAAATCCTTGTGCTCCCAGAGATCGCGAAGTTTATAAGCTCTTCCCGTCAGCCCCAGATCTTTCCACTCGTAATGTACATCTGACTTTGATTCGCCACGATTGAATACCGCGACGTAATCGTAATGATCGTCGTTCGATCCCGGCGCGTCCGACCGCGCCAGCCAAATAACAATCTTATCGGTGCTGAGCACTGGATGATTCCCGCTGGAATGCTGGTCCACGGCAATGACCTCTGGGTTGGTGAGCAAAGCCAATGTCCATGCGTCCGCCGCGGTCAGGTCTCCGCCGACCATGAGCGGTGACGGGAAAATGGCCCAGAGTGTCATCAGCATTCTCTGCTCATCGTGACTCAGCCTTGTATCGCGCGGCTTGCCCCATCCCGGAGCCGGCCCCAGATATCCGAAGGGAAGCATGTCGGCATCTGGCCAATGCCCCGGTTCAGCTTTGCCCGCCCATCGGGCAACGTAACCGAACTGATCACCTAGCCCCTTAGGATAGGGACCATCGTTATGCCAGATATCCCAAATGTCATCGGAGATTCTCCACATCTGCGCGTACTTCCGCATCTCATTCAGCTTTTCCACCGGCGCGGGGCCGGGGGAAAGGCTGAGCACGATGGGCCTGCCTGCTTTGTCGAGCGCTTGCCGGATCATGCGAATATCGTCGCTCTTGTAGGGGTGGCTGCTGATGCAATCCACTTTGATCAGGTCCACTCCCCAACTCGCATACAAACTGGCGATGGAGTCGTAATAAGCTTGCGTTGCCGGTGGGGACGGGTTAGCGCCGAAGTTATCGAAATTCCAGGGGCAGGTATCGGAAGGATCCGCTCCCTCGGCGGCAGTGTAGGAGGAATCGGCGATGGGGAGTTTATTGGCCACGGCTTGTTTGGGAATACCGCGCAGAATATGGATACCAAACTTGAGGCCCAGCGAATGAACGTAATCCGCTAAAGGCCTGAACCCGGCGCCGTTGGCGGCGGAGGGAAAACGGTTCACGGCAGGTGTGTAGCGGCCGTTCTGGTCGAGGGAATATCGGAAGGCTTTGGAATTGCCCTCCGCTGTGGGGTTCGTGACAAACCATTCCATGTCGATGGTGGCGTATTGCCAGCCGAAGGCTTTGAGGTGCTCGGCCATCCATTGTGCGTTGGTTTTGAATTGCGCCTCGTTGATCGTGGTCCCATAACCATCCCAGCTATTCCAGCCCATCGGCGGAGTCAACGCCAAGTCCGCGGCATCAGCCGCAGGCGTTGTGCCGGGCGCGACTCCATTTTCGGGGGCCGCGCGTCGTGAGGAGAAAAACGAGCATAAGAAGATTGCGCAGACCACGAGCAAAGCGCGCGATGACATAGAAAGCTCCACAATTTCGGATTCCTGGATCGTACCGCACCAGACGGCTTTGGCGGGAAGGGGCCTCGTTGAATACGGCCCGTCAACGAGAGGGCACAACCGGCAACACTAAAGCTGATGGATGTTCCGCATCGTGGTAGATGGTATTGCTGGCCGAAACGTATTTCTCTCCAGATTCTGGCCCCTCGCCCGTATTCAAGTTCCGGTCGAACCGGGGGAAATTGCTGCTGGAAACTTCCAGGCGTAACGTATGCCCTTTGAGGAACACATTGCTGGTCGACCACAAGTCGATGGTGAATTTGTATACCTGCTCGGGATTCATCAGAACAGGTTTTTCTTGAGAGTCGCGATAACGGGCCCGGATAATTCCTTCCGTCAGGTTCTGTGCAAAGCCGTCGGGCGCCACATCCACCAACTTGGCGGTGAAATCGGTGTCCACTGCAGTGGACTTGGCAAATAGCTCCAGGCTCACCGGCCCGGTAATTTCCGTGTCCCGCGCAAAAGCCGGAGTCGAGTAGACTAGGACGTCTTCTCGAGCTTCCGCTGGGCGCTGATCCCGCGGCCCCGGCGGTAAGTGCCGGCTGTCGCAGCATAACGGACCACCAATCGTTGGTACCGGATTCGCAGGATCGTATACATAATGATCCGGCGACTCAGAGTGCGGAGCGGTGACTGAAAGGCTGCCGCTGCCGCGAAGAGAGTTCGCGCCTTCCTCCGAATGCAGAAAATATTTGGTGCTTTGCGCTCGCGCCAGCGGCCAGGCGTCTTCCTCCCGCCACTCGTTCCGCCCCATCACGAAGAGCTTGACCGGCTTCTCCTTTGCGAAACTGTTCTCGATCCCTTTGAGAAGGTAGTCATACCAAAGCAACGTGGCCTCGTCTTCGTTGAACTGCGCTGCGGCCGGGCCGAAGTCGATGTCGCCAATTTTTCGTCCATCGCCGGCATGCCCGCCTATTACTACGAGAAGGCGCTGCCCTGAGCGCGCGGCCGCGCCTCCGTGGGCGCGAATCCCGGAGTAGTTGCGCAGCGATCCTCCCTGGAAAATGTCGTACCAGGCAGCGATCGTGAGAGCCGGAACGTCAATATCGGGGTAGTGCTCTTCGATCGACAGGCGCTTCCAGTAATCGTCGTAGTTGGGGTGAGCCAGCCAGTCAAGAAAATAGGGCGCGAGCACGTGGAGGGAATAGATACCCGCAGACGAGTCCGAAAAGTTAAACAAAGGATAGCTGGTCAGCGGAAGCTTCCACATTCCCTGTAAAGCATTCGTTTCCGCCGCGACCGTGCGGTTGAAGCTGTCTTGCGCCAGACCTGACGTCCACGATTCGTTGAACCACTGCTCGAAAGCGCCGCCCTGGTAAGTCCATCCGTCATGATAATTGCTGGCAGTGACGACCGGGCAAATGCCCGCCAGGTGCGGCGGATGCGCGATCGCCGCCAGCATCTGAGTGGCGCCGACATACGAGCCGCCAAACATTCCCACTTTGCCATTGGAATAGGGCAACGCCGCGGCCCACTCCACGGTGTCGTAGCCATCATCGGATTCGTGTTTAAAGGTGTACCACTCGCCCTCCGAAGAATAGCGCCCGCGAACATCCTGGATAATGACCACGTACCCACGTGCTGCCGCCTCAACTCCAAAGCTTGAGCTACTCCTCTTGTCATAGGGCGTGCGCTGCAGCAGCACGGGAAATTTCCCGTCCGCCTTTGGCCGATAAATATCTGCGCGGAGAACCACACCATCGCGCATCTTCGCCACTCCCTGCTCGATCTTCACCTCAAAGGGATCGGACGCATGAGCGATCGAACCGATCAGAATCAGGGCAAGCGCAGGCGCATACCGCATAAGCTTCTTCAAGTTCATACTGTCGATCACTTTGCCGCCTCCAAATTTCTACGCCGCGCGGGCGCCATGGTTCACTTTCGCGCCTTCATTGAGCGAAAGCACATTAGAGGAGCGCCCCCGCCTGTGTCAACACTGCGCTAGCAGCTTGTGCAACTGGGAATTGTTTCCCTCTGAATCTCGGGAACAGGAACAAGCCCGCTACGATCTGAGGCGCAGCTACAGTTTCCCGCTTGACTGTGCCAGATTTAAATGGAAATGAACACGAATGAAGGGAGCAATGAACCGCGGGCTCCCGCGAGGGGCCTAATTTATGCATAATGAACGGCGGAAGCGCATGCGGTCCGGTGATCGTCCCGGTCTTCAAAACCGGCGGGCGGCAGGTTTTCCTGTCACCGGTGGGTTCGACCCCCACTCGCTTCCGCCAATTATCAAGGAGTTACAGGCGCGTATCATGCGACGCGGACGCGGCCGCACAACGGACACGCACGTTCCGCTGCCACGTGAGACGACGGCCCAGAGTGTCACTGCGCGGGCGGAGATGCGATATGCTTCCGGCATGTCTTCGCCGCGGCTACGGACTGGAGACCGGAAATTGATCCAGATCGTGGACGCCGCCTTGGCGGATGCAGCCCGGCGCAGTGGCGAATGGCTGGAGTGCCGTCCGGGATGCACGCAGTGCTGTGTGGGCGTATTTGCCATCAATCAACTCGATGCGGCGCGGTTGCTGCAAGGACTGGCCGAGGTGGAAAAAGCCGACCCGCAGCGGGCGCGGCGCATTCGTACGCGGGCGCGGGCATCGATCGAGCGATTGTCGTCGGAGTTTCCGGGAAATACAGAAACCGGGGTGCTCGCCGAAGGTCCAGAGGCGGAAGAGCGATTCGCGGAATTTGCGAACGACGAGCCCTGCCCTGTGCTTGATCCTGAAACTGGATTGTGCGATCTCTACGATGCCCGTCCCATGACATGCCGCACATTTGGACCTCCAGTGCGATCGGAAGGCGGGCTGGGCGTGTGCGATTTGTGTTATCACGGGGCGAGCGACGAACAGATCGCGGCTTGCGAAATGGTGGCCGATCCGGAGGATTTGGAATCAAGGCTTCTGAGAAAGCTGGAGAAGACTCGGGGTGTGAGCGGGCGGACCCTGGTTGCGTTTTGCGTGAAGTAAGGCGGGACCGGATGAATCGCTTAGAAGCTTAGTGAAATCTCATTGCGGTCGTCAGGAATGCGCAAATCAATTCCGCGGTCGCGGTTGGCGCTGATCGTCGCGTGGAGGTCGAGCATTTCGAGCGGGACGGTGCGTTGCTGGCGATCAACGGTGATCGACAGAGCGCTCGCCGAGAGTATAAACCGGCGGGCTTCGAGCCGCTCTCCGGTGGCCAGAATGAATACGGCAGCCGGCGGCACTTTGGCGGCCGGAGAATTTGCCACGCTCGGAATCTCGATCAACTGGGACTGGCGCAGCGCCGGCTCCGGCACTGGTGGAGTCATCACCTGGGCGACTGGGCCACTTGCGGGCGGTTCCACATCCGGCTGCTCGTAACTAAACAGATCGTCGGGGAGAAAATATCCGAAGGAATTGGAGCGGCGAAGACGGGACGGCAGGAATCCATTCCTTGACGAGACCCGATTAGGAGAACCGTGGCGCCAAGCGGAGCGAACAGCAGGTCTGGCAGCAGCAGGCCTGGCAACATTACCGTGAAATGGCGTTCCGCCGCGCTGAGCATGCAGAGAGGCGCACAGAACGGCGGCGACCAGCAGCGTCTGTAAAGCTGCCCTCGGCATGCGCAGATTATACTCGTTTTCGGTTTTAGCGGCCGATAAGGGACGCGGCTTATCGAGCTCGTGACATCGCGTTCATTTCTCGGATCCTCATAGCTTTACTGGAGCTGGCATGTACAGACCCAAGATAGTGGCGGGATTTATCTCTTCGGTCCTCCTTTCGATAACGATCATTTCTCTGGCGTTGCTTGCCATCGCAGCCGCCCCGGCTTCTGGCGAACAAGATTCGGGCCGATCGAACTCCCCCACACATAGTACGGCGAAGCAGTATTGGACCAACTATGTGCGCATCGGGGCCTATGGCCTCTCGCGCCATAGCGCGGAGGAGATCGTAAGCAACGCGCAGGAAACCGGCGTCTTTGGGATCGAGGTGGACAACGACATCCCTGGGCGATACGAGAGTTTCGTGAATCCGGAGGAAAAACTGCAGGCCATACGTGCGGTCGCGGAGAAGGCGCATGCGGTGGGGAACCACGCGTTCGTCTACATCGCGGGCACGGAATGCATAACCGCACATGCCGACCAGACGCCGCATACAGTCGCGAAGGAACATCCCGACTGGTTGCAGCGCAAAATTACAGGAGAGCCTGCAATCTTCGGCGGTGGCACCGCATTCTGGATCGCCAAAGGTGACGAAGACGTTTGGGTTTCACCCTACGCGCGACCGTGGCGAGAGATCTACATGCAACGAGTGCGGCAGATTGCCGCCACGGGAATTGACGGGATCTACGTCGACATACCCTATTGGATGACCCACTTCGAAGGATGGGAAGACACATGGGCCAGTTTCGACGACTACACAGTTGCCGCGTTCAAAAAACAGACTGGTCTGGACGCGAAAAAAGACTTAAAGCTCGGCGACTTTTCGGATCCGAACTTTCGCAAGTGGGTCGAGTTTCGCATTCAGACCTTTACGGATTTCATGCACGAGATCGACCAGAACGCGAAATCGGTAAACCCGCAGATCAAAACTATTCCGGAAATTTATCCAGGCATTGAAGAGGAAGCGGTCCGCGTCGGGGCCGACGTGTACAGCCTTTACCCGGTCGTGGACGCGATCGCGCACGAGTATTCCTTCGGAAGCGGCGGCCATTTGTCTTCAGCGCGCAATCCACTCGACTGGTTCCGCTACCAGGTGGGCATGCATAGTTTCCGGGCGTTCGCGGAAGGCAAGGCGACTTGGATCCTCAACTACTCCTGGGACGGCGACAAAAAGGTGGACAAGCGCGAGGCCATGATGAATCTCGCCATGTCCGAGGTGATGGCCGGTGCAAATTTCTGGGATGCTCCGGGACACTCCATGGCGGGGTCGAACGATTTGGCCACGCGCACCAAGATTTTTTCGTGGATCAAACAGCACGAAGCTACGTTTTATGAGCCGCGCGTGCCCCTCGACCCTGTCGGCGTGTATTTCTCTCCGCAGACGCGGAACTTTCACGCTGGAGAATTCATTCCCTCGTATCGCGGGATATTGATTCTGCTCATGCAGGCACATCGCGAATTCCAAGTCGTCACCCCGCGAACCCTCGGCGAGTTTCATGGTCGAACCCTGATTTTGCCCGACGTTCGTGAATGGAGCGAGCCTGAGAAGAAATTGGTCGAGCAATATTTGAAGCAGGGTGGCAGGCTCATTGTGACTGGCGAAGACGCCATGCATTTGAGCGGCGAGGCAGGCGTGACACGGTTTTCCGATTGCCCGGGGAAGGCGTATAGCGCGCTGCTGGAGAGGAGTTTTGAACACACGACTCCGGAAACGCAGGCGTCGCTTTTGAATGCGTTGCAGAGTGGACGCCGGGTTGAAATCACGGCGTCGCCATCGGTAGCAACCTCGGTGGCTCAGGTGCACGGCGTGACGCACGTTTTCCTGGCGAATTTTGCCGGACTGGTCGGAGGGGTCAATCCGGTTCAGACTCCGCAATCGGGCGTGGAGGTCAGTTTGCCCGCTGTGCCGGGAAATGCCGGATATTTTTTGCCATTCCTCGGCGATGTCCAGCGATTGCAAAGCGCGCAGAAAGATGGACACGAGATATTTGTGCTGCCGGCGATCAACAAGGGTGGCGTATTCTGGTACGGGGCTGAAAAGTGAGGCGACCTGCGTTTGACGGGGAGAGCGCCCGTTCGTCCTTCCCCGCACGGGCCCCTCGCCGTATTTGAGCAGCTTCGTCTCTAAATTGCGCTTGACAACAGTCGGGTTACGTAAGTATAAGATCGCAATCGAAATAAATCGTAAGTTGGCCGTACACTCGCCGTTTCCACCGTTCGTGCATATACAGTGCGGAGGTCCCATGCGACTGGCCACGCCAGTTCTTCCTTGGTTTTTGGCAGCGACCCTGCTGGTTGGGTCACCTTGGTTAATGGCTCAGGGTAGCTATCGGGCACAACTGCGGGGCGTTGTTTCGGACGCGGCGGGCGCAGTGCTGCAGCGTGCCACGGTTACCATCACGGACACCGGCACCAACATTTCCACTCACACCGAGACCGATGGCAAGGGCGAATACTTTTTCACCGGGCTGCGGCCGTCCACATATTCGGTAAAGGCAGAAGCGGCTGGCTTCCGCGCCTCCGAGCGGACGAACGTGGTATTTGCTGTGGACCAGGAAACCACGCTGAACTTTAATTTGTCGCCAGCGCGGGTGAATGAAACGATTGAGGTGACGACGACCTCGCCACTGCTGGACACCGAGAGCGCAACCCTGGGCACGGACATCACCAGCGAATATGTGCACGAGCTCCCTCTGATGAACCGCAGCTTCTTCGGCCTGACGTTCCTGGCTGCGGGCGTGACCGAGGTGGCAGGTTCAGGAACCTCGGATAACTATCCGTCGGGGACGAACTTCACCTCCAACGGGCAGCGCAACGCGACCGCCGAGATACGGCTGGACGGTGCTCTCATCAGCGCACCGGAGCAGGGCGAGGGAGGGAACTCCAACGTCTATTACGAGCCCCTGGTCGAGGGCATGCAAGAAATGAATGTTCAGAACAACAGCTTCTCGGCCGAGTTCGGGAACAACGGCGGCACCGTGGTAAACATGGTGATGAAGAGCGGAACCGACCGGTTCCACGGCAGTGGCTGGTATTTCCTGCAGCGTCCGGGGATGGACGCTCGCGATTTCTTCAACCCCAAATACGTGATAAATAATCCCGTGCCCAACCCCAAGCCAGACAGCCGGCGGGACCAGGGGGGATTCTCCCTCGGCGGCCCGATCCGGAAGAACAGGACGTTCTTTTTTGTTGACTTCGAGAAGGTTAGGAGTTCCAGCGCGTCCAGCGGAGTTGCGACCGTTCCAACCATGGCGGAGCGGATGGGCGACTTCTCGAACACGTCGACTCGAATTTATGACCCGACTGCGCAAGGCTGCGGGGTTCCCTGTGTAACGAGGCCGCTGGTCCAGGGAGGTGGAGTGATCCCTGTGAGTGAACAAGACCCGATTGGAATGGCTGTCCTCAACCTCTACCCGAAGCCGAGCAACGCGAACGAATTTAATAACTACAACTGGACCGCTGCGTCGAACGGGCCGGATTACCAGTTCGACGTCAAGATAGACCACCAGATTAACGACAAGAACCACATCAACGGCCGCTACAGCCGCGGCTGGAGCAACGGTACGTCTCCACTCACGCTGGGCGACGGCTTCGATAATGACGGGATCGCGAGTGGTGTGACCGTGGCGCAAAACGGTTCGTTTGAATATACCCGAACCTTTAACCCGCGGATCATCTGGACCAGCCATGTGGGAGTCGACCGGGTGCATGAACGGTCGCTACCGGGTATCCCCACAATCTCTAGTTTCAACGCTTCACTGCCGGCTGGCGCTCAAGGATTGCCGGCGGTGTTCGGGCAGGCCAACGGGATCGACAAAATGCCGTCGTTTCTCATGCAGGGAGCCTCGGGGTGGACGAATCTCTACGATCAATGCTGCATTAACACTACTTTTGCCCACACCTTGATCAGTTACTCGTCGCAGTTGGTGATTTCCAGGGGATCGCACCTGATCAAGATCGGCGGCGAACAGAGAATTTTCTATAACAATTTCTGGCAACCGAACTACCCAACCGGCTACATGACGTTTACCGATGATGTGACATCGCCAACCCCGAACAGCGACACGGACGCAATGGGAAACCAAACCGGCAACCCATTTGCCAGTCTGGCTTTTGGTTATGCCGACAATATCAACGGCTCGAGTCAGCTGGCGGTGACTCCCTCGGTGGCAAACCGGTCCGGGGAGACGGGATTTTACATCCAGGATGACTGGAAGGTGAACTCGAAACTCACCGTCAATCTTGGCCTGCGTTACCAGTGGAGTTCGCCGTATACCTCCCGCGGCAACCGGATCCAATTCAGCAATTTCACCGCCGACTCAGGCCTCAATCTCGACCTGACCAGTGCGCAGGCAGCTCTGGTAAAGCCATTCGGGGGAAAGAACAGTGTAAGTCTTCCGTCCTCTGAGGAGTTGCTCGGCACCACACAGTTCCCCACTTCGAGCATGAGAACGGTTCCCACCTACCGCAAAGACCTTGGGCCGAGGCTGGGTTTCGCCTACCAGATCGATCCGTCGACGGTGGTGCGGGGCGGGGGCGGCGTCTATTTCGGAATGAGCCCAGCCACAAACTACCAGTATCCCGGCGCCGCGTTCCTCAAAACCGCCAACATGTTCTTTACGAACGACAATTTTGCTACTCAATCCGCGACTCTGGAGAATCCCTTTCCCGCCGGCTTTACCCCTCCGCAGGGTAAGCAGTACGGCCAGTTTGCAAACTGGGGCTATCCGGACCCGAACGATCTAGGCACGACGGCGGCGCGGGACGCCGACATTTTTCAGTGGAATCTGGGAATCCAGCGACTGCTCCCCAGCCAGCTCGTGCTCGGTGTGGACTACACGGCCAACCACAGCACGCATCTGCCTTGGGCGGGCACCAACAACCGGGATTTCATGCCATCGACCTTGCTGGCGCAGATTTCGCCGGCTGTGCGTTCCAATTACGACAGTCTGCCCGGCAATGTCGCTGGGTCTTGCGACACCAACAGCTGCGTTAGCAATTTTCTTCAGACGGGGGTGAACAACCCGTTTGCTCCGATGTTCAACGCTCCTTGTCCCGCCTCCCTTCCTTGCTTTAACGAACCAAATTCGAACTACGGCGGTTCGACTTTGCCCTTGGGGACTCTGCTGAATAAGTACCCGCAATTCTCCGGCGACTTCGAGGGCCTGATGCTGGAAAACGCGAATTCCTGGTACAACGCGCTGCAGATTCGGTTCCAGAAGCGCACCACGCACCACGTGAGCTTCACGGGTAGCTACACGATATCGAAGGCAACCGACCAGTCCTCGGCGGGCAGGAACAACTGGGTCGGGGCGCTCGGCCTCGGCATTCCTCAACAACTGGACCGACTGTCTGCAGAACACGGTATCGGAGGCAGCGACACGCCACAACGGCTCGCGGCCGCCGTGGTCGTCGACCTGCCGGTTGGCCGCAAGGAATGGATTGGCGGCAATATGAACCGCGTCGTCGACGCTGTCGTCGGAGGCTGGTCGATCTCGACCCTGCTGACCGAACAATCGGGGCAACCGATGGCCATCAGCATGGCCAACGCGCGCCTCGCCAACGGCACTCAACGGCCTCAAGTTTTCTGCAATCTACCACCGAAGAGCGGTTGGAGCATGCACGATGTGGCCTTGCAATGGGAAAACGTGGGTGTGACGGCTACGCCTTCCTACTTCAACGCGAACTGCTTTGGCGATCCGGGCGATCAGATTCCGGGAAATGCTCCCCGCTATTTTTCCAACCTGCGGGTCGACGGCATCCACAACATGGATCTGAATCTTTATAAGTCATTTGTGCCCAAGGAAGGCATGCGGCTGGAAGTGCGGGCGGAGATGTTCAATTTCTTCAACCACCCGCGCTTCGCACAGCCGGATTCGGCGGTGGGAGATCAGTTTTTCGGAACAATTACCGGTGATTCCGTTAACGGGACTGTTCTCCAAACACCGCGCTTCTTCCAGTTTGGATTGCGGTTCGAGTTCTGACCGCTGATTTGGTCGTCCGATCTCCCGATTCTCCCTGTAGGTTCGTGTGCCAGATCCTGCTGTCTGCCATTCGTGTAACATTCTGCCCAAGAAATCTGCGTCCGCATGATTTGCGCGGGGCGAGAATCGAGCCATGGGACCCATGACGACCGGCGCGGTTGATATTGGGGGAACAAAGATTGCCGTTGGAATCGTGGATGAGGACGGGCGCGTCTTATCGAGGCTGGAGTCGCCGACGGATCCCGAGCGCTACGCGGATAGCCTCGACCGAATTACCGCCATGCTGCGCGATGCTGCCAAAAATGCCGGAGTAGAAATCTCGGGCATAGGCATAGGATCGACGGGCCCCGTGGATCCCATTGCCGGGGAGTTTGGCGATGTCGACTTTCTTCCGGGCTGGCGCAAGAAAAAACCAGTCGCCGACCTGGAGGGCATTTTCTCCCTGCGCGTCGCCCTCGAAAACGATGCCGATGCCGCCGCACTGGCCGAAGCAAGTTGGGGCGCTGGCAAGAACAAATCGCGGCTGATTTATGTGACGGTTGGAACGGGCATCGGCGGCGGGGTTGTGCTTGATGGCGAACTCTACCGCGGCGTGGATGGAGCACATCCGGAATTTGCGCATCATGTGATCGACCCCTCTGGCCCGCCCTGCTCGTGCGGCTTTCGAGGCTGCTGGGAGGCGCTGGCCGCGGGTCCTGCCATGGCCGCGTGGTTCCGCAGTCAGATCTCTGCGGACGACCCGCGCCGCGACAGCGTTACCGCCAGAGACATTTGCCAACTGGCACAGCAGGGTGATGAACTCGCTCGCCGCTCGGTGGAGCGTGAGGCGTATTATCTTGGTCTGGGTCTAGCGAATCTGATCAATTTGTTCGCGCCCGACGCGATTGTATTAAGCGGCAGTGTGTTGAAAAGTTCGTTTCTGTTTCTCGACGGCATCCGGTCGGTGATCGCCCGGGGATGCCGATTCGTTCCCTTCGAGAAGGCCGAATTGACCATGGCCTCGTTGGGAGAAGATGCGAATCTGATTGGCGCGGCCCGAGTATGGCATCATCGCTTCGGAGCGAGATCAAGTTAGCATCGCGGAGGGAGGTTATGACGACTCTCATTTCACGGCGGGAGCTTTTGGCCAAGTTGGGTGGCACTGCAGCGGCCGCTCTGGCTTTCCGTTCTTCGCTTGCGGGAATGGCAGCTCGAGAACACGCCGCGGCATCGCCATTCCGGGTTTCCGTGATCAACGATGAAATTTCCCAGGATTTCGGCCGTGCGTGCGAAGTGGCGGCCAAACAGTTCGGCTTGGAATGGATAGAACTCCGCGGCATGTGGAACAAGAACGTCGTCAACCTCGATGCCAAAGAGGTTGCGGAAGCGCAACGCATTCTGAAGAAATACGATCTGCGCGTGACCGATATCGCGAGCCCGCTGTTCAAGGTGGATTGGGCCGGAGCTCCACGCTCGAAGTACAGCGAGTCCAATGACTTCAAGGCGAATTTCACATTTGCGCAACAGGATGAAGTGCTGGAACGCGGCCTCGAGATGGCCAAGGCATTCGGCACTGATCGCCTACGCTGCTTCGATTTCTGGCGATTGGACGATCCCGCGCCTTATCGCGCCGCAATCGATGCGAAGCTGCTGGATACCGCCACCAAAACGGGCAAGAAGGGCATTATTCTGCTTCTGGAAAACGATGCCGGATTGAACACGGCCACGGGTGCGGAGGCGGCGAAGGTCCTCAGCGCAGTGCAGTCTCCTTATTTCATGCTGAACTGGGACCCCGGCAATGCGGCCGCCAGCGGAGAAACGCCCTATCCTGACGGTTATAACTTATTGCCGAAAGAGCGAATTGGCCACTGCCACTGCAAAGACGCCGTGAAAAAAGGCGCGCGCTACGACTGGGCGCCGATGGGAGGCGGAATGGTGGACTGGCTCGGACAATTCCAGGCGCTGAAACGCGACGGCTATCATTTTGCGGTTAGCCTCGAGACTCATTGGCGCGGCGCCGGTACTGCGGAAGAAGCTTCGCGGCAGAGTTGGGCGGGGATGAAAGCCTTGTTGCAAAAAGCGCAGGCCTGGTAGGTGGCGTGGTTGGATCCGCGGACTGCAACCAACCACGTTTACTCAGCCGGTCAGTGGCTTCCCCCGGTTGAAGCCGCCATCTCGGAAAAAATCATAGCATCGGACACCAGGCAGTTCCACGGCGTCTTACCGGGAGGCATTCTCATGCCGTGTCGGGCAAAATCAGGGCAGTGAACTGGATCATCGAAAATTCGAGTAACCGGCGACTGGTGACCAAACTGGTTACTAACTGGCGGGATTATGCATTTCACGCAGGGAGGGAGTAAGATGATTCCCGCCAAGCGGAGGTGCATCGGGTGGATTCTAGGCAGCGCCAAAAAGCCTCTCAGCAGCTCGTCAAAATGTTCTCTGATCCGGAAGTACGGAAACTGGCTAGCAGCATTTTGGATACTGGTGAGCCTAACTTACGGGAGTTACGCGAGCGTGAGATTGCGGTAGGAGAGGGCAAGTTCGCAAGAAATGATGTAGTTCTATGGTGTCTTGCTGGTGCGTTAGGCTTGGTCGTGTTTATGGTTCCTCGGAATCCGCTTATGGTGATCGCAGGGTCGGCAACGTTTCTGCTCTGCGTATTGCATCCAGCATGGTATATGCCAGTAGTGATGAAAGTTGAGGGCAGGAAACGCAAAATACGTAGAGCGCTTTCTGTATTTGCGGCAGTCTTAGCATCGTTAGCGATCTGTCTGATTTCAATGTACTACACAGTCGATGAACGGAATGCGACCGTATCTACTAACCTTTCTTCATCCTGGAGGATGACTGATCCCGCCGATGCGCTTAGCACGGTGTTCTCGGTCACGAATCATGGAGGTATTGAAATTGTGTCTGAGTCTGTAAAGTGCACCGTGAACGATGGCATCACGACGAGTGCGAACGTGCTACGAAACAATTCTCAAGAGTTTTCGACAGCCAAAACAGTCATTAAGGCCGGGAATGATGCTTTAAGTATCAACTGCCTTAAGCGGCTCTTATGGGGGCAAAATTCATCAATGCAATGCTTAGATGTTACCTTTGATTTGGATTATGAGATATCTCAATTCCCAAGAGCGGTGGGACAAAAGGAATACCGATACGTTCTCGTGCCTTCACACAACAGCTATGAATGGATACCAATACCCCTATCTAATACTCGGGGAGAGTGCACCAACGGGATCGTGAAACCCTAAGCAGCGACTAGTTCTTTGTATTCAAGGTTTTCAGAATGAATGAGTTTCAACATTGTGTCGCGGAACAGAAACGGATTCTTACGGTTGTCGAAACGCCACGTCATTTCGTTCAGATAGGCTTGCAGATGTTTCGCGCTAATCCGATGCCATGTGCCCATAATGCCGCGTTTGAGCAGGGAGAAAGCGGATTCGACTGTATTGGTCGAAACGCACAGGCCGTTCTCATAGCGGGCATACTCTTTCGCAGTGTGGTTAACAGTCTTATGTGCTGGTCTCCCGATAGCTTCATCGACAGCACTGTGGTATGGGTGCCATGTGTCAGTAATAATCACGTCAACATCAGTGCTCACGTTCTCTCGGATGTACTGTGCGAGAGTACCTGTCTTGGCATCTTCCGCATGAAAGAATCGCAGATCGCCGTTGCGCTGCCGGATGCCAATAACAACTTCCTTCGCGGCCTGAGCAGCCTTCGACCCACGTCCCAACATTTTTCCGCCGACATAGGTTTCATCCATCTCGACCACGCCGCTCAATTTCTCGGGTTGCGCTTCCGCCATCGCGTGCCGGATTCTGTGGCAGAGATACCACGCCGTCCGGTAGTTGATTCGCAGCATTCGCTTGAGTTGATTTGCAGACATCCCTTTACGCGATTGGCAAATCAAAAACACAGCAAGAAACCACTTCGTGAGCGCCAAATGCGTATCGTGGAAAATCGTGCCAGCAGTCACGGAGAACTGATAGCCGCATGACTCGTTATCGCAATTGTGCTGATCGCGCTTCAGGATGGAAGATACTTTCTCTCCGCCGCACTTTGGGCAACGGATACCATCGGGCCAGCGCAGGTGCTCAAGGTAGTTGCGACAGTGCTGATCATTACCGTACAAATCAACTAGTTCGCAGAGATCAATTGCTTCTTTCATAAGGAACCCCATGCCGAAGAAAAAGAAACACCCGATGGAGATGACGGACGAAGAGGCGCTAAAGCACTTGTTCCATCCCAAGATTGTGAAGGCGGTACAGAAACACACGAAAGGTCAAACCGAAGATAAATCGAAGCGGGAGTCAAAAACCAAACCATGATTAAATACAGTACCACGTTGGCATCCTTGTGTCAAGTGCATAATCTCCCTAACTGGTTACATTTGCCCGATTGTTAATTGCCCTGTTCGCCACTAGTCTCGCTACGAGGCAGTTCATCATTTCCCATCCCAGCAATCTCGTTCACCACCTGCGCAGTCGGCGAATTCTCGACCACAAGTTAGCAGCCGGCGGGAAGCAACGAAGATGCAGGCAAGCAGAACCAGCCATGTCAGTTCTGCGCTTAACGATGGCATTAGTGATTGCCCTGCCGATGAGCGCTGCGATCTCAGCCGCCAAAGAACTTCCCGATGCACCGAGCAGTACAGTCGTGGTGAAAAGCTCCTCAACGCCGGCGGTTGCGTTGGTCAATGCCCCGAAGCCGGCCGAGACCAGACCGGTGGACACGAAATTCGTGGGCCTGGCAATCATGTCGACCGGAAGCGCCTTTGCGGATTCCTACACCACACTATTCGCCCGGCAGAATTGGCTGGCCGGCAAAAAGGGCGTCTGCAATGTGGAGGTTGAGTCCTCCTATCTTTACGGCAGTCATCCCACGGTTGTGCGCTCCTATGCAGTCGCCTCCCTGAAAAGCGCAGGAGCCATTGCGGCAGCCTATTATCTCCGCCAGCGCCACCACAGGCTGTGGAGTCTTCCGCTGGCCGCGAATGCGGCCATCAGTCTGCATGGCGTCACACAGAACATGGTCACTTGCAACTAACTAGTCTGGTCGCAAGCCGCTCCCATTACCTCAGTAATTAAGCGATTCCACTCACCATCCGTCACAATTTGCTCTATCTGCAATCAGGTTGGGGGATTTTCGCCTTGGTGTCAACGCTCGATGCCATACCGTGTCCGTGTGCCTCAGCTCTGCTGCAAGTTTGCGGGCTGACCGTGACCTACGCCCCTCGCGGGGAACGGCCCGTTCCTGCCTTGCGCGGGATCAATTTGGACGTGGCCCCCGGGGAGATCGTCGGCATTCTGGGAGAATCCGGATCGGGCAAGAGCACGCTCGCCCTGTCCTTGCTCGGACTTTTACCGGCAAGCGCGCAGGTGGAAGGCTCCGTTCTTCTGGAAGACGAAGACTTGACCAAGACAGCTGATTCCCGCTGGGCGGCCATTCGCGGGGCCAAGATTGCGATGATCTTCCAGGAGCCGGGGCTCTCACTGAGCCCGGTGATGCGCGCCGGGGATCAGGTTGGTGAGGTCATCCGCGCTCACCGGCCCGGGGCACGAAAACAGCGCGACCAGGAAGTCGAAGTTGCGCTCAAGGATGCGGGGCTGACTGAGTCAGGCCGCATTTACAAGGCCTATCCCCATCAGCTCAGTGGAGGCGAACTTCATCGGGTGGCCATTGCGCAAGCCCTGGTCTGCCGGCCAGCCTTGGTGATCGCGGACGAGCCCACTCGCTCTCTGGACGTCACCCTGCAGGCAGAAATTCAGAATGCCCTGCGGGATATGAATCGCAAGCAGGGGTCGGCACTCATCTTTATTACGCACAATCCCGCTTTGCTGACCGGGTTCGCAGATCGGGTACTGGTGATGTACGCCGGCCGCATTGTTGAAGCCGGGCCAGTCGCGCAAGTTTATCGCCGGCCGCTTCATCCCTATACGAGAGGTCTGCTGCAGCTGGTCCCTGAAAGGCGGGAAGGTGCCGGCCTCGCATCAGTTTTAACCGGGAATCGACTGCCGGTAATTCCGGGCCATCTGGGCGATCTGGACTCCTCGGCACAGGGCTGTGCTTTCGAGCCGCGTTGTGCCGCCAGAACCGCTAGGTGCCAAGCCGAGGCACCGGAGGAAGTGGCGCCGGAACCCGGCCGGCGAGTGAGTTGTTTCAACTATGGGAAATGAAGCGACAGCCACGGCCACATTGCACCCCGGGCTTATGAGAACGCACGGGTTGAGCAAGCACTACATCCAACGCGCGCCGTTTTCGAGAACAGCGTTTCGGATTGATGCGCTGGTTAACGTCAATCTGGAAATTGCCAGCGGCTGCCTGACCGCGCTGGTCGGGGAATCCGGCTCCGGAAAATCTACCCTGGCAAGCTGTTTGGCGATGTTAGAGAAGCCGAATCGCGGCGAGATATGGTTTGAGGGCAAGGACTTAACGAGCTGGAGCAACCGAAAACTCGGATCGCTGCGACCCCGGATTCAAATGGTATTTCAGGATTCGGCGGGAGCGTTAAATCCGCGCTCCTCTGCGGAGCAAATCATCGAAGAACCGCTCGAAATCCAGCGTCGCGAAAGTGGGCAGAGATTACACACGCGCGCGCGCGAATTGATGGGAGAAGTTGGCTTGTCTCCGGATTTGGCGAACCGCTCTCCTATGGAACTGAGTGGCGGCCAGCGCCAGCGGTTGGCCATTGCTAGGGCAATTGCGCTGGACCCTTCTTTGCTAATCCTCGATGAATCACTTTCTGGTCTGGATCTGTCGACGCAGGCTCACATCCTGAATCTCGTTCTCGACCTCAAAGAAAATCGCGCTTTGACGGCGGTGCTGATCTCTCACGATCTGAGCCTGGTCGGTCAAGTCGCCGATTTCATTGCCGTGATGCATCAGGGAAGAATCGTCGAATACGGATCAACTGCGCAAGTGCTCGGCAGTCCACAACATCCACAAACTTCTAAGCTGCTGGCTTCCGTTCGGCTCTTGGAGTCGGCGTTCCGAGCAGCCAGCGCTGGAGCTGGAGTATGAGGCCCGGAGGGATGTCGAGTACAAAATACCTGGAGCGGCGACTGGTTCATGCGATTTTGCTGCTGATTGGAGCCTCGGTGCTTTCCTTCCTTTTCAGCAGCTTCGCCCCGGGCAGTTTCTTTGATGAGATGAAACTGAATCCGCAAATTTCCTCCGAGACAGTTGCCGCACTGCGGGCGCAGTACGGAATGGATCAGCCATTACCGGTAAGGTACGCACGCTGGGTCCAATCCGTTTTCCAGGGAAAATGGGGTTACTCCTTTGCCTACAATCAACCGGTCAGAAATCTGCTCGTGGTCCGAGCGCGAAATACGCTGCTTCTGACCACATTGGCCATGGTGCTGGCCTGGCTGATTGCCGTTCCTGCAGGAGTTTGGATCGCCAGCCGTTGCGGTCGTTGGGAAGATCAGCTCACCTCGGCGACAACGTCGTTAATGCTCTCGGTGCCGGAACTGGTTCTTGCACTGGGCCTTCTCTATCTTGCGATCCGCACGCATGCATTTCCTGTGGGTGGAATGTCCTCCGCCGGATTCGATGATCTCAGTTCGTGGGGAAAGCTAACGGACTTGGCGGCGCACTTGATTGTGCCCGTCAGCACACTGGTGCTGGCGAGTCTGCCCGTGCTCATTCGCCATGTGCGCGCGAGCATGCTCGAAGTGCTGCAAGCTCCGTTCATCCAGGCCGCTCGCGGACACGGAATCGGCCGCACGAGGTTGCTCTTCCGATACGCACTGCCCGCGGCCGCGAATCCGCTGATTTCCTTGTTCGGCCTGTCTGTCGCTGGATTGCTGAGCGGATCTCTGCTGGTTGAAGTCATTACGGGCTGGCCTGGGCTTGGTCCTCTGCTGCTCGAGGCATGTTTCTCCAGAGATCTCTATGTGGTGGTCGGCGTGGTGATGGCCTCGAGCCTGTTCATGATCTTCGGCAGTTTCCTGGCTGACGTCATGCTAGTGCTTGCGGACCCACGGGTCCGAGGGGACCACGCATGATCGGCAAACGAAAAGTCGCCGCCGCGGTGGTATTTCTTGTGGCCTTGCATTTGACCATATTCCTGGCTGGATTTGTCGCGCCCTACCAGCCCGCCTCACAGAATCGGGATTTTCCCTACGTCCCGCCCACCCATCTTCATTTGATGGATGCTCAGCGACATTTTCACCTTCATCCCTTCATCTACCAGACAGTGGCTCGTCCCGACGCTCTCTACGAATACATGGAAGACCGCGAACGCGAATATCCTATACATCTCTTCGTCCCGGGAGTCGAATACAAGATGGCCGGCCGGTGGCGTCTGCACACGCATCTGTTTGGTGTTGACGCTCCGGGTCAGATCTTTCTTGCGGGCACTGATAACTACGGACGCGATCAGTTCTCCCGAATCTTGTACGGGGGCCAGATTTCGCTCGCCGCCGGGCTGGTTGCCGCGGCCATTTCGTTATTCCTCGGCCTGTGCGTGGGCTGTATTTCCGGCTTCTACGCAGGTTGGATCGACGAGTCCGCCATGCGCCTGGCCGAGCTGTTTCTGGTTCTGCCGTGGCTTTATGTATTACTTGGGGTGCGCGCTTTCCTGCCCCTTCACCTTAGCCCTGCACAAACTTTTCTTGTGCTGGTGGCGGTGATTGGCACGATTGGGTGGGCGCGACCCGCTCGCTTGGTACGGGGAATCGTGCTCAGCGCCAAGTCTCGAAAATATGTCACCGCCAGCCGGGGCTTTGGAGCGTCGGACGCTTACATTCTCCGCCGCCATGTCCTGCCGCATACTTACGGGACTCTTTTGACCCAAGCCGCCGTGCTGGTCCCGCAATATGTGATCGCCGAGGTCACCCTGTCTTTTTTTGGTCTAGGCCTCAGCGAGCCCATGCCCAGCTGGGGCAATTTGCTGGCTAACCTGCAACAATACAACGTGCTGGTGTCCTACTGGTGGATGTTTGCGCCGGCCTTCGCTCTGGTACTTGTCTCTCTTGGTTACCTCGCAGTGGCAAATGCTTTTCACCAGCAGTTACAATCTGGCTCAATCTGACATCCAGGCCCCGCGGATCGCAAATATGCCTCGTTTGGGTTATGTCGCCCTCCTCTTGCTCGCCAGCGTCGTTTGTTGCGCAGCGTCCGAACCTCAGCCGGTGCAGCACGGCGAGGAAGTGCAGATCACCGACAATGCAGTGGGACACTACGGTGGCGTTTTGACCGTAGGCCAACGGAGCGAACCTAAGACACTGAATCCGGCTACTGCAGGCGATGCGCCTTCGCGTGAAGTGATCGGCCGATTGACTGCCGATTTGATCCATATCAACCGCGGATCGCAACAGACAGAGCCCGGCTTGGCCAAGTCGTGGACCCTCTCCAAGGACGGGCGGGTGTTCACCGTGAATCTGCGCCACGGCCTGCGTTTTTCCGATGGGCAGCCCTTTGACGCCGATGACGTTGTGTTCTCGTTCAAGGTGTATCTCGACGAGAACCTGCATTCACCGCAACGTGATCTTCTGGTTGTGGGCGGAAAACCGATTATGGTTCAGAAGATCAATCCCTACACCGTTCGCTTCACTTTGGCTGCGCCTTACGCTGCCGCCGAGCGCATTTTCGACAGCCTGGCGATGATGCCCCGGCATCTTCTGGAAAAGTCCTATCAAGAGGGAAAGTTTGCGCAAACCTGGACACTGAATACTCCCCCCGCGGAGATCGCCGGCATGGGGCCGTTTCGCTTGAAAGAATATGTGCCCGGTCAAAAGATTGCGCTCGAGCGGAATCCTTATTTCTGGAAGGCCGACCGCAACCAGAATCGCCTGCCCTACCTAGACGAACTGGTCTTCCTTTTCGTGGGAAATGAAGATGCGCAGGTGCTACGCTTCCAGGCCGGCGACACGGACATCATTAGCCGCCTTGGCGCCGAAAACTACGCTCTGTTGTCCAAAGACGCGTCGAATCGAGGTATTGAGCTTTTCGATCTGGGGCCAAGCCTCGAGTACAACTTTTTGGTTTTCAATCTCAACGATCTCACCTCGAAACATCTGGGCGAGATTTCCGTTAAACAGGCGTGGTTCCGAGACTTGAAGTTCCGGCAAGCGGTCTCGTCGGCCATTGACCGGAAGGGCATTGTCAAACTGGTGTATGCAGGGCGTGGAGCTGCGTTGTGGGGAAATGTGAGTCCCGGGAATAAGTTTTGGGTGGATCAGGCGCTGCCTCACCCGCCGCGATCGATCGATCACACACGGGATTTGTTGAGGTCGGCAGGGTTCTCCTGGAAGGGCGATCAGCTCGTCGATCCTCAGGGTCACTCGGTTGAATTCTCGATCATCACCAGCACCTCTAATGCTCAACGCTTAAAAATGGCGACCATCATTCAAGACGATCTGAGCAAGCTGGGGATGAACGTTCACATCGTTCCTCTGGAGTTTCGCGCGGTGATCGACCGCGTTTTTCAGACCTATGATTACGAGGCTAGCATCATGGCGCTGGGCGGCGGCGATGCCGATCCAAATCCCGAGATGAATGTGTGGCTGTCGAGCGGCGGCACACACCTCTGGCAGTTGGGTGAGACCAAGCCTGCGACAGACTGGGAAGCGCGAATCGATGATCTGATGCAGAAACAGATGGTGCAGCTCAATTACAAAGAGCGCAAACACCTCTATGACCAGGTGCAGGAGATCATCGCGGCGAACGTTCCGTATGTTTTTCTGGCTACGCCCAACATCCTGGTCGGCGCGAAAAAAAACCTGGCGAGTTTCAAACCGGCGATTCTGGAGCCGACCACGTTGTGGAATGTTGATGAGCTCTACTACCTGAGCGGGAACCATTCGTCTTCCGGTGCAAGTCCCGGTGCAAAACCTTGAAGGCAGCTTCTGCACTGCGTGAGTTGAGTTGGTCCGATGAACGTCTGGTTCGCGAATGCCGCAAGGGCAGCCAAGCTGCGTGGTCCGCGCTCATCGAAAAGTACAAGAATTTGATCTTCTCCATCCCCATCAAGTTTGGCTTGCCGCGAGACGACGCCGCCGACATTTTTCAGGCCGTGTGCGTCGATCTGCTTACCAGCCTGCCGCAATTGCGTGAACCGAAGGCCCTCGCCAAATGGCTGATGCAAACCAGCTTTCATAAATGCCTGCGCTGGAAGAAAGACCGGCTGAACCTGGTGGAAGATTTGGAAATTCTCGATGCCCCACACGATTCCTGCGCCGAAGACCTCCCCGGAGAGATGCTGTATCAAGTGCAACGGGAACAGAGCGTGCGCGAGGCCCTGGCGGCCTTGCCCCCGCGCTGTGCTCGAATGGTGAACATGCTTTTCTTCGATGATCCGCCTCGACCCTACCAGGAAGTTGCGAAGGAGCTTGGCATCGCGTCGGGTTCTATCGGATTTATTCGCGGTCGCTGCCTGAAGAAAATGCGGCGACTGCTGGAAGACAAGGGATTTTAGAGATGGCCCGATCCAAGGCTGGCCGCCAGAAACTGCTGGAGGAACTGATCGGTCTCACCGGGGATGCCCGCAGGCAAAGATTTCTCTCGCAGCACCGGGCTCTGATTCAACCCGACGTAGTTTCGGAACTGGCCGAGACCGTGTTATCGCAAATTCGTATTGACGTGCCGCGGGCACTCCGTCTTGCGGACGCTGCGTTGGCGATCTCGCAGAAACTGCAAAGTAAGGAAGCCAAAGCCAAAGCTCTGCGTTCGAAAGCGAACGTTCTATACGTAAAGGGCGAACACGCCGCGGCGGCTGACCATCACGAGCAGGCTGCCGCCCTGTTCGAGGCCGCCGGACAACCGAACCAGGTAGCCCGAACCTTGAGCAGCTCTATGCAGCCCCTCCTTCTGATGGGCGAATACAATCGCGCTTTCGCGGCGGCGGAGCGCGCTCGCAAAATCTTCACCGCCGAGAGCGACTCATGGCGGCTGGCCCGCCTGGAAATCAACCTCGGAAACATCTATTACCGGCAAGATCGCTTTCCTGAGGCGCTCGCCTCCTATGAACGCGCCTACCAGGGGCTTCCCCCGGAAAAAGATGCCGAGGCCATCGCAGCTGTCCTCAGCAACATGGCCACCTGCTATATCAGTCTGAACCAGTTTCCTAAGGCCCTGGATTCCTACGCGCGAGCGCGCCAGTTCTGCGAAAAGCATGGTATGCCGCTGCTAGTCTCGCAGGCGGATTACAACATTGCCTATCTTCACTACCAGCGCGGCGAATACAGCCGGGCAATCGAGATGCTGCGCGCCACGCGCGTAAACGCCAAGAAAATCGGCGATGCGTATCACCAGGCTTTATGCAATCTGGACCTGTCTGAGCTTTATCTGGAACTCAACCTCAGTGCGGAAGCGGCTGAACTGTCTCAACAGGGGCATGCGGAATTCCGCAAGCTGGGTATGGGATACGAGGCCGCAAAGTGTCTGGCATTCTCAGCCATGGCGGCCGCCCAAAAAGGCCACGCGTTCGAAGCTCTTAAGCTCTTCTCCGAATCACGGTCAATGTTCGTCAAGGAAAAAAACCGACAGTGGCCAACCGTGACCGACTTGTACCGAGCTTTCGTGTTCTTCGAAGAAGGAAGATACTTCGAGGCCCGGCGGCATTGCGTCCAGGCTCTGGAATCGTTCCGGTCTCTCAATTTACCAAGCAAAGCTGTAACCGCTCATCTTTTGCTGGTGAGGATTGCCATGCGGGCGGATGAGATCGATCAAGCGTTTCAGCACGCCAGCGGAGCTCTCGAGACCGTTCTGAAACTCGATTCGCCCGTGCTCACTCATCAGACGCATCTACTGCTGGGCAAGCTCTACTCGTTGCGGGGCGATCGTGCGCAAGCCTATGCAGCCTATCAGGATGCGCGCCGCGCGTTGGAGACTCTACGCGGTAACTTGCGCGGCGAAGAGTTAAAGATCGCATTCATCAAGAACCGTCTCGAAGTGTATGAGAATTTGGTCGAGATCTGTCTGGCTGAACCCAGTGACTCGGGGTCTTTCGAGGAGGCATTCGAATATGTAGAGCAGGCGAAATCGCGCAGCCTGATGGATCTTTTCGCCAGACCCGCTCCGGCCCTCGCCGAAGAGAGGACTGGGCAGAGCGAACTGGTGCGGTCGATCCGGGATCTGCGGGAAGAGCTCAATTGGTATTACAACCTCATCGAGCGCGAGCAGTTGCAACCGGAGCAACAGTCTACCGAACGCATTGCAACCCTTGAAGAAAAAGCCCGGCACCGCGAAAAAGAGTTGGTCCGGATCCTTCATGAGGCCAGCGATACGGACGTAGACCAGGCTGGGTTGCAAGTGCCCACTCATGTGCCCATTTCCACGATTCGGGCTGCAATTCCACAAGATACTTTGCTGGTTGAGTATTTCCAGGTGCGCGACCGCATTCTCCTGTGCCTGCTCGGGCCCAACACTCTTGAGGTTTCCCCGGTGACACTCGAAGCCCGAGTCTCCGGCTTGTTGCGACTGCTTCAGTTTCAACTTTCGAAGTTCCGCCTGGGTCCGCAATATCTCGAAACCGTCCGCGATTCTCTGCTGCAGACCACGCAGGCACACCTCAAAGAACTTTATGACGAGCTGATCGCTCCGGTGGCGACGAAGCTGAACGCCAAACATCTTATATTCGTGCCGCACGGCGTGCTGCACTACGTTCCATTCCACGCGCTTTTTGACGGTACACAACACTTGATTGACCGCTATACCGTCTCCTATTCGCCCAGCGCTAGCATCTTCGCTCTCTGCCAGAGCAGGGCGGGAAATTCTTCGGGGCCCTCCCTGGTCCTCGGTATCCCGGATCCGCAAGCGCCCGCGATTCTCGACGAGGTGAAGGCGCTCAGCGGCGTCCTCGACGGCGTGGAATTGTTTGTCGGTGAGAATGCGAACGTGAATGTCCTGCGCGACAAAGGTCCCACAAGTCGCATGATTCATATCGCGACTCATGGCCGCTTCCGCCAGGACAATCCCATGTTTTCCGCGATCCGTCTGGGAGACTCGTTCCTGAGCTTGTTCGATCTCTACGAGCTCAAGCTGCCCGTCGAGCTGATCACGTTGAGCGGCTGCTCCACCGGCCTCAATGTAGTCGCGGCCGGCGATGAACTGATAGGTCTGGCCCGAGGACTTTTGCATGCCGGGGCTCAGTCCTTGATCCTCAGCCTCTGGGACGTCCACGACAAGAGCACGGCCGAGTTTATGAGTGTTTTCTACCAACTGGTGGGCAAAGGGCAGTCCAAGAGTGTTGCCATGCGGGCAGCGATGCTGCAGCTGCGAACAACCTATCCCCATTGTTATCAATGGGCTCCATTCATCTTGGTGGGTAAGGTCTGACTGCCAGAATTATTTCTCCAACCCTATATTTTTTCGTTCTTTCCCCGCCCTTATTCTACAAAGCCAGATAAAACACACCGGAGTGACCACTGGCGGTTTCTGGTCCGCTCCCGGCGGAGGTTAGGGTGAACCACTATAGCGAAGCATCTTGGGCAGATTTTGCCAGGAACATGGCGACACCGGACACGAGGATGAACATGCAGCAACACATCGACGACGGATGCCAGAAGTGCGCGGGATGCCTGAAGACGTGGCAAGCTGTCTACTCCGTTGCTAAAGCGGAGACCGGCTTCACGCCGCCCCCCGATGTGGTTCGCGTCGTGAAGAGCCAGTTTCCAATGAGGCCGCCCAAGGCCGGCGTGCTTCGTCTTTTGTTCGACTCAAGCCTCCAGCCCGTCGCCGCGGGAATCCGGGGTTCGGTTGCAGCTCGGCAATTCCTGTATGAAACCGACGAGTATTACATTGATCTTCGCATCGAGCCGCACCGAGAGGCCGACCATGCTGCTCTGGTGGGACAAGTATTGAACCGCACCGGTAAAGAGCGTGCTGCGCAGGGCTTAGCCGTGCTCTTGCAAGCGGGCAGCAAGAAAATTGCTCAAACCTCTACCAACCAGTTTGGTGAGTTTCAATTTGAGTTTGACGCGGTCAACAGTTTGTCTATCTCGGTAAGCCGAGATAAGTCCGATGAAATCGTTCTCCCCCTATACGGAATCCAGGCCAAACCAACCGGTAGAGGCCTGGATTAGGTGGGCTTTTGGGCCGAATGGCCTGAAAGTAACCACGAAAAGTAACCCGGTCGAAATTACCGGTGTAAGTTTTGAAAATTCTAACTTTTTCGTAGACTCGACGAGTGCCGAAGCCAGGCGCAGCCGAGTCAAAAGGGGAACCGATGAGAACCAGCTATTCCGCGAGCGTTCGTTTCTGCCAGTCGAATTTTTTCCGAGCCTCCCTGGCCCTGGTGTTGTGCCTGTGTTTTGGAGTTCAGAGTCTAAACGCGCAAACCTCGGCAGCTCAGGCGCCTTCACAGACTCGGTTGGTGGTACGAGACAGTCTCGGTCTGAATGGAATTCTGAACTTATGCGGTTTGCTCGGTTGTTCAACGGCGGAAAGTCTGGGGGATCCGCAAGGTCAGCTCTTCATGATTCAGATTCCCTCGGCGCTGGCCCCCATTACGTCTTTGCTCAACCTGAACCTGCTGGGGCTGATCACGATCGAAACCGACCAGTTCGTCAAAACCCAGGGAGCTTCGGCCGGCTCGGCGCCTGCTTACCTGAGCGATAAGGCTCCGTACACGTATTACGGAACCACGGTTTGGCACGGCTACGTGTACCAGCCGGCCAATACTCTCATCCGGACAGCCACGACTCAAAGCGCCTACAATACTGCGGGCTCGGGAGTAATCGTCGCGGATATCGATACGGGCGTTGACCCCAATCATCCGGTCCTGAAGAACTCTCTCGTGACCGGTTACGACTTCACCCGCAACCAAAGTGGCGGCTCGGAAATGTCTGACGTGAGCCAGTCTACGGTTGCCGTTCTGGATGGCGAGACCGTGCAGAGCGCGCAGGTCAGCCAATCGACCGTGGCGGTTCTCGATCAATCTACGGTCGCAGTCCTGGACGGGAATCCGGAATACTCAGCATTCGGCCATGGCACCATGACTGCCGGCATTATTCACCTGGTAGCTCCGCAGGCAAAGATTCTGCCCTTGAAGGCCTTCCAGTCGAACGGAACCGGCTACAACTCGGACATTCTGCGAGCCATCTACTACGCGGTGAGTCACGGCGCCAAAGTGATCAACATGAGCTTCAACTACTCGACCAATTCCAACGAATTGGCGAACGCGGTGAATTATGCGACGGCGAATGGCGTAATCTGCGTAGCGGCCGCGGGCAACAGTGGCGAGCAGACCAACGTCTATCCGGCAGCGCTCAAAGGCGTGATCGACGTGGCCTCCACCAGCGATGAAGACACTCAATCGACGTTCTCCAACTACGGCGCGCCGCCGGTCTGGCTGGCCGCTCCTGGCGAGGGCGTGATGACAACGTATCCGTTCGGAACCTACGCCACGGGATGGGGAACGTCGTTTAGCACGCCCCTGGTTACGGGAACAACTGCCCTGATGGTTTCCGAGTACAACACTCAAAGTAGCAGCTCCGGAGGCGGACTTTCGTTGAGTCTGCTCGGCCTTGCGATTTCGCTCACGGGCAACGCGAACCTGCCCAGCTGGGAGCCTCAAGCAGCCAAGGCCCTGGCGCACGCTCATAACATTTCCGACCCGCAGATGGGGAACGGACGTTTGGACACGTACCAAGCTGTGACGGCCTGGCGCACCAGCCTGGGGCTGAAATAAGTTGCGGAAGTAATTCATGGGACGAAATGCAAGCTTCCATTCATGAATTCGGCACCGATCGGGCGAAGGGCGTCGATTCCTTGCGGGTCAAGGAACTGGAAGAACAGCAGCGCACCATGCTCAAGTCGGTAATCTGCAGCTTCAACCAGTTGCTCGATCTTCGCGACTTGGGTACGGGTGTTCACAGCACCCGCCTGGCGGAATGGGCGGTGCGCGTTGCCTGCAAGCTAGGCATTTCCGGCCCTGATCTTTACCAACTGGAAGTTGCCGCGCTTCTGCACGACATCGGAAAAATTGGCATCCCTGACTCGATTCTGAAAAAAGAGGGCAGGCTGACCGACGAAGAGCGGGCATTGATGAACAAGCACCCGGAATACAGCTGGTCGATCCTGCGCGCATTTCCGGCACTGGACAAAGCCAGTCTCTATGCGCTGCATCACCATGAAAGTTATGACGGGCGGGGGTATCCGGGTGGCTTGAAAGGAACCGAAATACCCATTGGCTCGCGCATTGTGTCCGTCATTGATTCTTACGACGCCATGATCTCGAATCGTTGCTACCGCAAGGGCTTTCCACACGAAGAGGCAGTGCGGCGATTAGTGGCGGATTCGGGCATTCAATTCGATCCGGTTGTGGTCGACGCGTTCGTGGAAATCGCGAAACGAGAAGTCGCCGACGTTTTCATGGCGACTGGACTCAGCTCCTCAGCAGTAATCTGAAATCTCCGATCCTTTCTGCTTCCGCAGTCATGCTTCCCGTGTCGCTGGACGTCCGCATGCTTCCTTGGGGGCGGGTTTGCGACTTGCGCGAAAACCCGTCCCGGCTGCGAGGAGTGCAGCCGCAAGCACATCGCACTGATGATTACGGCGAGCATCCTTGCGGGGGGATAAACGGCGCAGCCAAGATTTCCGGCGAGACACCATTTGAAAGCCGCATCGCAACGGCGGACGGTTACTTCTTCGCGGCAACCATAATCCCAAGAACCACCGGCAGATAGAGCACTGACGCGTGCAACAGACGGCTGGCCAGAACCTTGGAACTCGACACTGCCAGCTTGCCCACGTGGTAGAGCAGAAACGCGCCCGCCAGACCCATGCCAGCCCCGTACAATAAGCCAACCTTATCCACAACGGGCAACATCGTCGCCACAACCAGGACCAATGCAAAGGCTGCAATTTCCGCGCGAGTGTAGCGCGCGTCGCGATCGAACTCGGGCAGCATGTGATACCCGGCCTCGCGGTAGTCATCGCGATACATCAGCGCGATGGCCAGGAAATGAGGAAACTGCCAGAGGAAGAGAATGGCAAAGAGAAACCATGCCTGCCCCGTGATGTGTCCCGAGCTTCCCGCCCAACCGATCAGCGTTGGCATGGCCCCGGGGAACGCACCCAGAAGCGTGCAAAACGGAGTTTTCCGCTTCAGGGGGGTGTAAACGAGCAGGTAGGAGAGCAAAGTGGAAACTGCCAGCAACGCCGCCAGGGCATTCACGGCAATGAGCAGATAGATCCCGCCGACAACGCTCAACAGAAGACCGAACCCCAATGCCTCGCCGGCCGTAAGCCTGCCCGAAGGCAGGGGCCGCGAGGCGGTTCGGCGCATCTGGCCGTCCCACCGACGCTCCATCCACTGATTCAATGTCGCCGTTCCGCTGGCCACTAGCAAGGTTCCCACCAGCGTGTTCACCAGGCCGCCGATGCGCAGCGGACCCCGAGATGCCAGGTCATAACCGGCGGACGTGGTCATCAGGATCAGCAGGTTTACCTCCGGCTTGGTCAGGGTGTAATAGTCGCCGAGCTTGGATTTCAGCATTTCGAGAGCGGGATTATTTGCCATCACGTGTGGAATCGCCATCTTACCAGTCTTCGCCGGGTTCGTCACTGGGTTCGGTCTGCCTCACCTGATTGCGCTTCCGGAACGTCACACAGATCACGCCAATCGATCCTGGCGTGGGAGGAAAAATGAGGATCAGAGTCTCGTTGCGCAGGGCCTGAATCATTCGCGCGCCCGAGGATGCGGCCTGCGACCGGCGGTCACCACGTCCGGTAACATCGTCACAAAAGCACCCTAAGAGGAGGTTTTTTCAAAAAAGCGATCGCATTGGAGTGGCGATAGCTCATGACCGGCAAGAAGAGTCTTGTCGGTTAGGGCTGCAAAACCTGGCCGGCTTGCGGATTAACCTTCTGATTGTTGATCTGCCGGGCGTCCCAGCCGCCACCCAGAGCTTTCACCAGGTAGACTGAGCTCACCATCTGCTCCCCGAGTAGCTGCGTTTCCAGCCGCTCGCTGCTCAGCAGGGTGGTCTGGGCGTTGATCACGTCGAGGTAGCTGGTAACGCCGCCGATATACCGATTGTTAGCGATGTCCAGAGCGCGCCGCGCGTCTTCGACAGCTTCGCCTTGGGTGGTGAGCGCCTGTGAAAGCGTGCTCAGATTACTGATGCCGTCTTCGACTTCCTGAAATGCGGTGAGCACAGATTGCCGATAGTTGGCTACCGACTGCTGGTAGGCGGCCCGAGCGGCGGCAAGATTGGCGCGGTTCCGGCCACCCTGAAGGATAGGCTCCAGCGCGTCGGCACCCAGCGACCAGAAAAGGCTGGGCGCGCTCAACAGGGAAGACAGGTCGGTGCTCTGCCATCCCCCGGCGCCGTTCAGCGTAATATGAGGATAGAAGGCGGCGTGCGCAATCCCAACCTCGGCGTTCTGAAAAGCCATCTGGCGCTCGGCCGTGGCAATGTCAGGCCGGCGCTCTAATACTTCGGAGGGAACTCCCAGCGGGACCGGTGGGGGCGTAGCCGTTAAAGGTGCGATCGGCACGCTGAAGCTGGAAGCCGATTGGCCCACCAGCACGGCAATGGCGTGTTCGGACTGCGCGCGCGACTGCTGCACCAGAGCCAGCTGCGACAAAGTTGAGTCCAGTAGTGAGGCCTGCTGCGCCACTTCAAGCCCGCTGGCAATTCCGCCCTGATGGCGATTTTTCACCAAGTCCAGCCCCTTGCGCTCATAGCCCACGGATTCCTGCACCACCTGCCACTCGGCATCCAGCTCGCGTAACGAGAAATAGTCGGCCGCGAGTTCCGCAGTCAACACCAGTTGTACGTTTTGTAAATCGGCGGCGGTGGACTGCAAAGATGCGTTCGCCGCTTCCACGTTGCGCCGCACGCGTCCGAAAAGGTCAGCCTCGTAGTTGAGCGAGAACGGCAGACTGTAGACATTCTGCGTGTACGGCCTGACGGGCTGCACCACTCCATTCACGATCGTAGGCGCCGAACCATTCAGCGGGCGATTGCCGGATCCGCGCTCCCGCACCGCGTTGGGATCAGCCGAGAGCTGCGGGAACATGTCTGCGGTGGCGATTCGCGACAAGGACCGGGCTTGGCTTAAACGGTCACGCGCAGCCTCCAGAGACTGGTTTGCCTGCAGCAATTGTTGCTCGTAGCCGTCCAGCGCGGGGTCGTGAAAGATCTGCCACCAGGCTCCTTTGGGAATTGAGTCCTTGGGTGCAGCCTGCTGCCAAGGAGGCTGCGTCTTCCAGGCGTCCGGCGGAGGCACGGGCGGCGCTGGCCGGCTGTAACGCGGACCCACGGTGCATCCGGCTGCCAGGCCGAGCAGCGCTACCGCGGCCGAGATGGCGGCTGTTTTCACCGAGCGCCGCCCCCCGGCTTATCCTCGCTCTGCTTATTCTCGCCCTGCTTATTCTCGCCCTGCTTATTCTCGCCCTGCGACGGTTGTGGCAGCCCAGTTGGTGGTGGCTGCGACACACTCACCTGCTCCCCATCTTCGAGCGAGTCGGGCGGGTTGATGACAATCTGGTCCGCGGTAGAAACGCCGCCAAGAATTTCCAAGGTAGTGCCGTAGTCGCGTCCAATATTGATGGCGCGCAACTGCACTCTTCCCTCGGGGCTCACGACAGCAAGGCGCGGTCCTTCGGAGCGGAATAACATCGAGTTGACGGGCACCGTGACCTTGTTCACGTCGGAGCCGACGGCAAAGTGCACTTCCCCGAACGAGCCGGGGTAAAGGCGGCCATCTTTGTTGGGCACATCCACTTCGGTCAGCAGAGTTCGCGTGGCCGGATCGATGGCTTCCGCGGTCCGCGCTACCGTGGCGAAGAACTTCTGCCCAGGGAATTCTTGCAGGGTAACGTTCGCTTTGGCGCCAACCTTTATGTACGGCGCATAAGCTTGAGGAACGCTGGTGTAAACCCGCAGGGGATCGACGCGAGCCAGGTCAAATAGTTCCCGTCCAGCCGCTCCGGCGCCAGCGTTGATGAGTGCGCCCGGATCCACGTTGCGGCGGGTGAGAACGCCGGAAAATGGCGCGTAAACATCCTTGAAGCCCTCCAGTTGTTCGAGACGGCGCACGTTGGCATCCGCCGCCGCCAGGTTCGCCTTCGCCTGCTCGTATCCGCTCCGATATTGATCCGCTTCCTGGGCAGACACAGAATCGGTCTTGCGCAGGTTATCCCAACGGTCGGCGCTGATTTTGGCCAGATCCATCTGGGCCACAATTTGTTCGCGCGCCGCGCGGCTCTGGTTTAGTTCTTGGTCCACTTCGGGCGTGTCGATCTTGGCCAGCAACTCGCCTTTGGTCACCCGGCTGCCGATATCTTTGTACCAGCGCAGGAGGTAGCCGCTGGTGCGAGCGTAGATGGGAGATTCCTCGTAGGCCAGCAGTGAGCCGGGCAAAACCAGAACCTCATCGGGGTTTTCGGCCTGCGGGTGAACCACGGCGACGATAGGAATCGTGTTACGCTCGGTTTCCTTGGCAAGAGCGCGTTCCTGGCTGGCGTGATTCCACAAGGTAAGACCACCGGCGATCAGCAGCACCAGCAGGGCTATCGCCACCATCGTAAGAGCCTTGCGCGGTGGCGCCGGTGGAACCTCAGGCGGTTTCTCTATGGTTGGCGGCTGGCGGCGGGAATGCTGCTGCATCGCGGTAATTTCTTCGTCACGCTGGGCCTGCGGGCTCAATCCATGACGCGGCTCGGTGTCCCCCGGTTGCGAAGGATACGGATGAGGGCTGCCGCTTTGCTCGCTCCGCCGCGCCTCGGCCGGCGTGCTTTTAGGTTCGTTCTCTGCGCTCATATCTCTCCGATTTCCGAGAAGACTCTATTAGATCACCGGCGCCTGCCCCTGGGGCTCGCGCTTCGACTCCCGGCGCCCATGGAATATGGCAAACACGCTGGGAACAAAGAACAACGTTGCGACCGTGGCGAATAGCAATCCGCCAATCACAGCGCGCCCCAGGGGCGCATTCTGCTCGCCGCCTTCACCAAACCCCAGGGCCATGGGGACCATTCCGATGATCATGGCCAGCGCCGTCATGAGTACTGGGCGGATGCGGGTATAGCCGGCGGCAACGGCGGCCTGCATTGCGGGAACTCCTTCATCCATCTGTTCCCGCGCAAAACTGACCATCAAAATCGAATTCGCGGTAGCCACACCCATACACATAACCGCGCCGGTTAGCGACGGCACACTCAGCGTAGTTCGGGTCAATAGCAGGAACCAGCAAATTCCCGCCAGCGCACCCGGCAAGGCTGCGATAATGATGAACGGATCAAGCCACGACTGGAAGTTAATGACGATCAATAAATAGACCAGCAGAATGGCTCCCGCTAATCCCACGCCCAACCCAATGAATGATGAGCGCATGGTAGCCACCTGCCCGCGCATCACCAGATGCGTGCCGCGAGGCAGCTGGCCGTCAAACGTTTTGAGCACTTTATCGGTGTCCGCTGCTACCGCCCCCAGATCCCGATCCTGCGTGCTGGCGTAAACATCGATCACGGGCTGCACGTTGTAGTGATTCACGGTAGCCGCCCGCGTGGCCGGAGAAACCTGCACCAGGTTGCTCATCAACTGCGGCCCTTGTGGGGAGATCACCGGCACCGTCATCAGGTCCTGCATGCTGGTCATGCGGTATTGCGGCGCTTGCACTGCCATCTGGTAGGTGACCCCGTTGCGCGGGTTGAGCCAGAAGTTTGGCGCGGTTTGAAAGCTGCCGCTCAACGAGACCAACACGCTCTGTGCTACATCCCGCGCCGTGAGCCCAACCTGAGTCACGCGCGTGCGGTCGATATCCAGGTGCAGAGTGGGCAAAGAGAGCAGTTGCTGAACGTGCACATCGGCGGCGCCGGGGATGTGCCGCATCTCATTCGCGATCTGCTGCGCGATGGCGTAGTTGGTTCTCATGTCGGTGCCGACGACTTGCACGTCAATGGGTGCGGGCAGGCCGAAATTCAGAATCTGCGTAACGATATCGGCTGGCTGGAAGAAGAACTCCACCCCGGGAAAACGCTGCGGTAGCGTCTCCCGAAGATGGCGGATGTGGCCCGCCGTAGGGTGGTGATGCTCAGGGTCGAGCGCGATCAGGATCTCCATGTCGCTGCTGCCGATGGTTCCATTCGAGCTGTAAGACTGGTTGATGCCAGAGTTGGGCAGACCGAGGTTATCGAGGATGGTCTGCAATTCACCGTCAGGAAACTCCTCGTGCAGGACGGCTTCGATTTGATCGCAAAGCCGCGCCGTTTCTTCCACGCGCAAGCCCGGACGGGCGCGCACATGCAGCCGTAGAAGTCCGGCGTCTACTTTAGGGAAGAAGTCTTCGCCCAAGAATGAAAACAAACCCAGCGACAGAATGCAGAAAGCAAGAAAACATAGTACGAACCCGCGCCGATGCTGGATCGTGGTTTCCAGTAGTTGCTCATAGCCGCGGCGGAAGTCTTCAAATTTGCGTTCGAAACCGCGCTGAAAGCGGCCGAGGAACGATTTCGGCGCCTCCGCGCGGTGCTCATGTCCGCGCATGATAAACATGACAAGAGTCGGGATGAGAGTTCGCGAGAGCAGGTAACTGGCCAGCATGGCGAAGCTGACGGCTTCCGCCAGCGGCACGAACAGGAATTTCGCCACACCCGTCAGAAAGAACATGGGCACAAAAACAATGCAGATGCTGAGCGTCGAGACGAAAGCGGGCACCGCGATCTGTTGGGCGCCGTCGAGAATCGCCTGCCGCATCTCTTTGCCCATAGCCAGATTGCGCTCGATATTTTCAATCTCGACGGTAGCATCGTCGACGAGGATACCCACGGCAAGGGCTAATCCCCCGAGGGTCATGATGTTGATGGTCTGGCCGATCGCGCCCAGGGCAATGATGGAAACAAAAATTGAGAGCGGGATGGAAATAGAAATGACGATGGTCGGGCGCCAATCGCCCAGGAAGATAAGGATCATCACCGCAGTGAGAGCCGCCGCGATCAACCCCTCGCGCAACACGCCCTGGATGGATGCGCGCACAAACAAAGATTGGTCAAACAGCGCGTGGATCTCGAGTTCCGGCGGCAGCGCTTGTGCCGCCTGCACAACTATGCTCTTGATGCCGGCAACAATCTGCAGCGTCGAGGCGTTGCCGTTCTTGTAGATCGACATCAGGACGCCGCGATTCCCATCCTGACGCACGATGTTGGTCTGAGGAGCGAAACCATCGCGGACGTGGGCTACGTCGCGCAGGTAGAGCGTAGAACCGTTTACCGTCTTGACCGGTAAATCATTCAGTTCCGCGATGGTCTGCGGCGTTCCGTTCATCTCGACGTCATATTCCAGCGAGCCGAGTTTAATGGTGCCCGAAGGAAGAATGATATTCTGCGCGTTGACCGCGTTGACGATGTCATTCGGCGATAACCCATAAGCCTGCAACCTCGGCAAATCCAGATCAACCTGAATCTGGCGAATTTTGCCGCCATAAGGATAGGGAGTGGCTGCTCCCGGCACAGTCGCCAGAAAGTTGCGCAGGAAGTTTTGGCCAAGATCGAAGAGTTGCTGCTCGGGCAATGTTTTGCTGCTCAATCCAAGCTGAATGATCGGCGTGGTCGAGGCGCTGTAGGAAATGATCAGCGGCGGCGTTGTTCCGGGGGGCAAGCCGCGCACCGTGGTCTGGGAGATGGCCGTGATTTGCGCGATGGCTCCCTGCACATTCGTACCGGGGCGAAAAAATACTTTGATCACGCCCAGCCCGTATACGGACTGGGATTCCATGTGCTCGATGTCGTTGACCGTGGTGGTGATGCCGCGCTCGGAATTGGACACGATCCGGTCAGCCATCTCCTCCGGCGACAAACCGTTATAGAACCAGACTACGGAAACCACTGGGATGTCGATTTCCGGAAAGATGTCAGTGGGGGTCCGCAGAATCGTGAGCGGCGTCAGCAGTATGATGACGAGCGCCATCACAACAAATGTGTAGGGACGTCTCAGAGCTAACGCAACAATCCACATCGCTTAGGCACCGCTTCAGAGTTCGGATGAAAAACAGAGGTTATCTGCAGGGATGCGAACACAGCCCCGTCAACTTGAATTTTAGATTCGATACTGTGCGTATTGGATTCTAAAGATCGCCTTCGATTATATGGTAAGGTAGCGTGATGCGCCAGACGCTCGCAGCCCGTGGCAAAGGCCGCAACCGCAAGCGTCCGCCGGGCCGCCCGCGCAGTGAGCACGCCCGTGTGGCCATCCTGCGCAGCACCCTGAAGCTCCTGGGAGAAAGCGGCTTTTCCGATCTGACCATTGAAGCTGTAGCGGCTCACGCGAATGTCGGCAAAGCAACCGTCTATCGCTGGTGGCCAAACAAGGCTGTTCTGATCGCAGACGCCTTCGCCAGCAGCACCACTCGTAAACTCCACTTTCCTGATACCGGTGTCGTTCTCACCGACATGAGCCAGCAAATGCGCCGGCTGATCAAGATCTTTCGCAGCCAACGTGGCCGCATTGTTTCTGCAATTCTTGGCGGAGGCCAGAGCGATCGCGCCCTCATCGCCGCATTCCGCGAACGCTTCCTATGGCCCCGCCGGGAGGAGGCGTATGCCACTCTGCGCCGCGGGATTCAGCGTGGCGAACTGCGTCACGACGCTGACCTGGACTTGATCCTCGATTCGCTCTACGGACCGATCTACATGCGATTCCTCATTCGCCATGATCGCTTGACTCCCGACTTCGTCGACCGACTTTGCGAACTCGTGCTTGGAGGAGCGTCTCCCCGCCAGAGAGGATCAGGCAGCCCATTGAGAACCGCAAAGAACCGTCGTCATTGAGCCGGCATCTGGCCGCGCGGAAGCACGACTCTGGCCTGGCAGCCTTTCTGGTCCGCGCGATTCAGAAGTTCAATGGAACCTCCGTGTGCCTCGGCGATTTGCCGCGAAAGCGCCAGCCCAATTCCGCTGCCCGAAGGCTTAGTGGTGTAGAAAGGGACAAATACGTTGGAAGGATTGCCCAGCCCCGGCCCGTTATCTTCGATGGTAAGAATCACATCCTTCTCGCTCAATTCCCACCGCACCACAACCCGGGGTTCCCGTCGTGGCAGAGTGGCGATTGCGTCGCCTTCTTGAGCCGGCGCCGGATGCTGCGGCTCCATTGCCGCCTCCACTGCATTTCGCACCAGATTGATCAGCATTTGCTCCAAAAGATCAGGATCCACCATCAACTCCGCCAGCGGGCTGGGAAGAACCTGCACTGGCAACGCCGCTTCCAAAGCAGCCACACGGTGA
This sequence comes from Candidatus Sulfotelmatobacter sp., assembly GCA_036522075.1. GTDB lineage: Bacteria > Acidobacteriota > Terriglobia > Terriglobales > Acidobacteriaceae > Sulfotelmatobacter. The sequence continues at coordinate 3,292 of DATDGM010000125.1, read as the reverse complement.
ACAATTGGAGCAAGCTCAGTCTTCCGTGCAATGGGCGGCGGCATCTGGGCGAGCTGCCGGTACGCCTGCAGGAAACGATTGAGAGAGTGAGCCCGCGCTTCGATAATCGATAGGCCGCGTTCAAAGTCCTCATTTTGGTCGGGATTCGGCGCCCGATTCGAAATCTGGGCTCGCAGGCTGCCGGCAATCGATTTGATTGGCGTAAGCGAATTATTCAGTTCATGGCCTAGAACGCGAATCAGGCGTTGCCATGCCCCTCGTTCTTCTTCGCGCAGCGCGCGGCTCACATCAGACAAAACGACAAGAGTATGCGGCACGCCCTTCTCCCGAAACGCGCTCCGCCGCACCAGCCAGCGCGCGTTCGGCCCCTGGAAGGGCAGCGGGACTACGGTTTCGCTTTCCGCATCCATGCATGCGGCGAGGCCAATCTCTTCTGCGGTACGCCCAAGGAGCCTCACGGAAGGCTGCTGCAGCAGGCGCTCTCCGGCGGAGTTCACCAGGCGCAAGACCTGGTCAGGATCAAACGTGAACAGCGGGGCTTCGATCTCCTCCAGCACGCGACGCAACAGTGCCGTCGCCTCAATGGCCCGAATCCGCTGGTCCGCGAGAAGATCGGCCAGAGCATTCACTTCGATGGAGAGTTCCCCGAGAACGTCATCGGTGGCAGCTCCACGCGCGCGGAACGAGTAGTCTTCCTCGCGCAAAGCGGAGATCACGTTGGCCAGCGTCTGCAGCGGCCGCGTAGTCTGCTCCTGCAGCGCCATCGCCAACACCCACCACACGAACAATTCCGCGAACATCAGCGAAAGCTTGGACTGCAGCGTCCAGGCTTGCATCCAGATGAAAATACCGCTGACCGCGAGGCCGGGAAGCGCCACCAGCAGCGCGTAGAGACTTACGCGCCGCTCATACAGGAGGCGTGTCCGCTTTCTTGGAGGCTTGCGCCCGCCGGGATTGATTCTCCCTCGCGGGCTAGAGCCCATACTTCTCCATCCGCCGGTAAAGCGCCCCGCGGCTCAGGCCAAGGGTTTCGGCGGCCTGGCTCACATTTCCCTGGGAACGCTGCAAGGCCTTGCGGATCAAAATGGCTTCCACGGATTCGAGGCTAAGCTCTTCGAGATTCTGCCCTTGCGGCCGCAGCATATCCAGCCCCAGGTCCGCCCGCTGAATCTCATTGCCGCGGCACATCAGGACGGCGCGCTCCAGAGTGTGTTCCAGTTCGCGCACATTACCGGGCCAGCCATACTGCATCAGCAGTTGCAGGGCGGAAGGTTCGAAGCCCTGTATAGCGCGGCGGTAACGCGATGCGTAGCGCATGAGAAAATGTCCCGCGAGCGCGGGAATGTCCTCGCGTCGCTCACGTAATGCGGGAACGTGAATCTCGACCGTATTCAAACGAAACAACAAGTCCTCGCGAAACTGCCCGGAAGCGCAGGCCGCCCGTAGATCCGCATTGGTGGCCGAGACCACGCGTACGTCCACGCGCAGCGCGCGGGAGGAGCCAACTCGCTCGATCTCGCCAGCCTCCAGCACGCGCAGCAGTTTGGCCTGCTGGCGTAAAGGTACATTTCCAATTTCATCCAGAAAGATGGTGCCGCCATCGGCGAGCTCAAAACGTCCGATGCGGTCCGACCTCGCGTCGGTAAACGCGCCTTTTACGTGTCCGAAAAGTTCGCTTTCAAATAACGCCTCAGGCACCGCGCCGGTGTTTACGGAGACCATGAGGCGTGACGCCCGCGCAGAGACTGCGTGCAGCGTCCGCGCCACAACCTCCTTTCCGGTGCCATGCTCGCCGGTGATCAACACATTCGCATCGGAGGGGCCCACGCGGGCAATGGCCTCAAGCACAGGTTGCATGAGCGGAGCCAGCGCGATGAACTCGGGGCGCCCCTCCGCCTGCAGTAAGCGATTTTGCGCGGCCAGCCGCTCGGCGCGTTGCAACGCCCGGCGAAGTTCAACCTGGACTCTCAGGATGGTGAGCAGCCGCTCATTTTCCCACGGTTTCTGAATGAAATCCCGCGCTCCGCGGCGCATTGCTTCCACTGCCAATTCAATGTTGGCCCACGCAGTCATCACGATGACCGGAGTCGTGTTGTCAAGGCCAACAACTTCCGAAAGAAGGTCGAGCCCTTCTTGCCCTGAGGTCGTGTCCCTGGTGTAGTTCAGGTCGATGAGCAGCGCATCGTAGAACCCCGTAGCCAGCGCATCGCGAACCAGCGCCGGGGATCGCGCGGTTTCCACTTCATATCCGTGCGGGCGCAAAAGAAGTTCGAGAGCTTCGAGAACATGCTGCTGGTCATCGGCGGCCAAGATACGAGGGCGATCGTGATTGCCCTTCGCCGGGCTCACGGCGGAAAATCCCCCCGGCTTGGTGGAAGTCTGCATGGCCAATTATGGGGTCGCGGCGCGATCCGTGTCACCAACCGTGCCGCTCATGGCACTTTGAAGCTGGATGCCATGATGCTCCAAAGTCGCTCCGGTAGCCCGGTCCAGTTCGACTCTCGCCTTTTCAAAGACGGTCATCGCCGTCACCAGATCGAGCTCCGCCAGCGCGAGATCACGCTGGGCAGAGAGCGTTTGATAGCTCGATCCCGAGCCCAGGTCTTGCTCTTTCTTGGTGATATCGAATGTCCGTTGCGCCAGATCGCGGGCCTTGCCGGCGGCCTGAACCCGTGCCCCGGTCTGTTCAAGAGCATACTGCGCGTTGCGCACCTCGATGCGGACTTGCTTCTTCAGTTGCTCCAATCGCAACTCGGCCTGCCGGTATTCGAGTTCGGACCGGTACTGATCGGCCTTTGCCACGCGATTGCGTAGCGGGATGTTCAGGTTCAGTCCAACATAGTAGTCGGGAGAGGAATTGTTGAACGCGTGGCTCAGTGCTCCTCCGAAATCGGCCGGCAGATTAACCGTACAATTTTGGCTGCAAACAGGATTCAGCGTTCCCGCCAGGCCGGCGCCGGAATAGAAACCCACCAGCGACAATGATGGCAGCAACGCATTGCGCGCTGCGCTACGGCTGATCTGGCGGTTCACCAGATCGACGTCGGACTCCGCCAGTTCTGGCCGTCCGTGCAACGCAGCCGCAATCAAGTCCTGGATCGGGGGATTCGACTGCGGCTGCACCGGCTCCATCCGATCGGTTGGTACAACCGGCATGGCCTCCAGAACTGGGTCATCCAAACTTTTCGTGATCGCATTCTTCATGAGCGTCTCCTGGAGTTGGAGACTGGTGCGGGCCACCGTCAAATCCTGGTCACGTCGGGAAACTTCCGCCTCGGCGCGCAGGACATCC
>DATDGM010000124.1:0-21862 GCA_036522075.1 Candidatus Sulfotelmatobacter sp. | reverse complement strand
GGTGCAACAGGAAGAGTTCCGCCGCCGCCTGCTGGAGAGCTTTCCCGATCTTATTCTCGTGGTGGACCTGGAAGAGCGCTACACCTTTGTAAGCTCCCGGGTACACGACCTGCTGGGATACAAACCGGAGAACTTGCTGGGTAAGAAAATTTCCGAGCTGGAAGATCACTCGCCGGAACTGGCTTCCTTGAACCGCGACGTAGCCTCAGGAAACAAGGCGTTCGCCTCGACGGAGTATGGAGCGCGGCACCACGATGGGAGCTGGCGAACCATGAGAGCCTCCGCCAGCCCGCTGGTCGATGCCGAGGCAAAACTTACGGGCGTGATCATCTCCGTGCGCGATATTACGCTGGAGCGGAAGCTGGAACAGCAGGTGGTGCAGAGCGAGCGTCTGGCGGCCATGGGAGCCATGATCGGGGGAGTCGCGCATGAGCTGAACAATCCTTTGACTACCATTCTGGGAGTGAGCGATCTGCTGCAGGATAAAGCGACGGACGAATCCGCGCGCAAGCAACTGGGAATGCTGCAACAGCAGGCGCGCCGGGCGGCCGAGATTGTGAAGGATTTAACTTACTTCTCGCGTCCGCCGGCGCCTGGGAAAACAGGCATCAACCTCACAGAAGTGGTGGATCGCACGCTGACGCTCTACGCCTATTCCTTGCGCAAGAACAACATCACGGTGGACTTCCTGCGCGAGCCGGGCTTGCCCTACGCGCAGGGCGATCCGCAGCAGCTGATGCAGGTGTTTCTGAATCTGATCGTAAATGCGGAGCAGGCGATTCGCGAAGCGCGCGAGAGCGGGACCTTGCGAATTCGTCTGGGCAAATCCGACAATTCCGTGTGGGCCACGTTTCAGGATGACGGCACCGGCATTCCGGCGGAGAATCTGCCGCACATCTTCGATCCTTTTTACACCACGAAACGGCCGGGGCGCGGAACCGGGCTGGGACTCAGCATCTGCAAATCGGTGATGAAGGAGCACAGCGGTAACGTAGAGGCGGCAAACGCGCCGGGCGGCGGAGCGGTATTTACCGTGACCTTGCCGACGGCAACCCGCAGCTAGAGTCTTTTTCCTGCGGATCTTCAGCACTTAGTCTTTATGGAATTCTGCATGGACAAACCGCGCTGGTTAGAAGAGGCTCTCGCAGAATCGGGCGCGCCACAGCTTTGAGCAGGCTGCGGAGCGCGAGGCCTAGCCTCCCCACATAGCCACAGGAATCTTCTAGCGTTCCACGGCCATCGCTACCGCGTTTCCGCCACCGAGACACAATGCAGCGATACCGCGCCTTACATCGCGTCGGATCATTTCATAGATCAGCGTCACCAGCACGCGCGCACCGCTGGCGCCGATGGGATGGCCGATCGCGACGGCACCGCCGTTTACGTTTACTTTACTGGGATCGAGACCCAGTTCGCGCATTACGCCCAGCGCCTGCACCGCGAAAGCCTCGTTGAGTTCGTAGAGGTCGACGTCTTCGTTTTTCCAGCCAGTTTTCTCCCAGATCGTGCGCACGGCTCCGACCGGCGCCATCATCACCCACTTGGGTTCGACGCCGCTGGTCGCTTGACCAACGATTCGGACCAGGGGCTTGGCGCCGATCTCACCCGACCGCTTCGCGCTGGTCACGACCAACGCCGCGGCGCCGTCATTCACTCCGGGCGCGTTACCGGCGGTTACGGTGCCATCCTTCTTGAAGGCCGGCTTCAGCGAGCGCAGGACTTCAATCGTCGTATCGTCGCGAGGCGATTCGTCTTTTTCAAAAAGCGTGGGCGGGTCGCCTTTTTTCTTCGCCGGAATCTCCACGGGAACGATCTGCGACTTGAAGCGGCATTCCCTGATCGCGGCTAACGCTTTGCGATGCGAGTTCACGGCGAACTCGTCCTGTTCTTCGCGCGTGATGCCATATTTTTCCGCAACGTTTTCGCCCGTAATGCCCATATGGTAGTTGTTGTAAATATCCCAAAGGCCGTCGTGCACCATGGAGTCGACAATCTGAGCGTTGCCCAGGCGATAACCTTTGCGTGCTTGCGGCAAAAGATAAGGGGCGTTCGTCATCGATTCCATTCCACCGGCAACCACCATGGAACTGTTTCCAGTCTGCACTGCTTGCGCTGCCAGAGCGACTGCTTTGAGTCCGGAGCCACAAACCTTGTTGATTGTCATGGCACCTGTTGCAGGCGACAATCCACCGTAGATAGCAGCCTGGCGCGCCGGATTCTGCCCGAGGCCAGCGGAGATAACGTTGCCCATGATGCACTCGTCAACCTGTGCGACCTCGATACCGGAGCGCCTGACTGCCTCGCGTACTACGATCGCGCCCAACTGTGGAGCGCTGAATTCGGAAAGGCTGCCTTGAAATTTTCCTACGGGCGTGCGGCAACCGGAAATAATGACAACATCGTCGAAAGAGGCCATGAATCAAGCTCCCCGCGAAGGTTTCGCAAGTTCATTATAGATGCGCAAGGCACGGAATGCTCCCAGCCGAAGGAAACTTGCCGTACTTCTGCTCTCTGTTGCGAATCCCTGGACACGGAATTGAAACTGTCATTGAGGCGAGTTTGATTCCCGGGACGACCAGCGATAAAAAACTGGCGCATAATGAGCGTACTGAAGAGTATCGCTGGCCACTTTCGAGTCGAGCATTGCGCGCGGGTGACTTTCGTACCGCGCTGCGATGCGTTAGCACGATCATTTTTTTCTTGACTTCATTTTTCATTGACTCTATACATTCAACTAGTTGCAACAATGTACCGTTGCAAATTTTCCATGAAGAATGGAAGGGAGAATAGAACCAATGGCAACGAAGAAAAAGGCTAAGAAGAAAAAAAAGCACTAGGAAAATTCAGTAAGTGTCACCCAGGGGGACGCTAGATGCGTCCCCTAAGTTTTTAGAGCCGGGTTTTTCTGCCGACGCGAAATCTTAGTGCGACCTCCTATGCGGATTCTCATATCGGCCGACGGTTTGGGTCATCCGAACCAGGCTTTATTCAGAAAATCTCGGCATCTGCTTTTCCTTGGCGGGGCAGACACTACGATAAGGGCAGAACGAGCAGTGGAAATCGGGTTTGGCACGAAAATCTCCGGCCGCAATGCCTTGCGCGGCAGCTCGCACACGCTCGCGGGCTTCCTCCAACTGCAGGATGCTTCGCCTGGTCGCCACGGCCACGTTTCCCTCCAGGTTGTGGAAAGCGACGGAACCCACGCGATACCCCCATTTTTCCTGAGCCGCGAGGGAATAAATGGAAAGCTGCAGGCTCTCGTCGGCATCTTCCTGCGTGCGCGCTTTTCCTGTCTTGTAGTCGAGGACGCGCACGCTGCCGTCAGGAGCGCGGTCGATGCGGTCGATGCGGCCAACAACCACCGTTTCCCCGAAACGAACCTCAAACGCCTCCTCGGTGTGCAGAACCTCCGGGGCAGCGGCGACGCGCGCGGATTCTAGAAAATCCCGCAGTTGCTCCACGCCCTGTTTCTCATACAGCTCGTGCTGGTAGCGATCTTGGATCCCTGCACTCGACAAGTCCTGGCGCAGCTGATCGATGAGTTCGTCATCGCTCTTTGCACGACCGTCGCGCACCGAGTCATAGTAAGTCCGCAGCACGCGGTGCATGGCAGCGCCATATTGCATGGCGGCGGGGATGTCACGCGGCATGCGCCAGTCGCGCTCCAGCTTGAACTGCAGTGGACATCGCTCGTAGGTGTCGACAGCGGACGCACTCAGCCGCGCATGCAGCCCAGGCGTTGCCGGCAGCTCGATCCATTCCGCAGTGTGCGAGGGCGCGGGATAGGCGGGCGACGCTGCCGCCAGAATTTCGATCATGGCCTGCGAAGGACGCGCCGGCCGCTGAACAAGGTACCGATGCAGGCCTGGCTCCTGCAGAACCTCGCGCACGTATCCCGCGGGTGTCTTGTCTTTACCGATGCCCTGCTTGGCATAAATATGGAGCGAGTCGCGGGCGCGCGTCATGGCCACGTAGAACAGGCGGCGTTCCTCCTGCGCATAGAGCGTGCGGTCGTCGCCCTCTGCGACTGAGTCCGGGTCGCGCAGCTGGTTAGGAAATTCCACCAGAGTCTCGCGATACGAGGCGGGAAACGAACTTGAATTCGCGCGCAGGATGAAAACGTGCGGAAACTCAAGACCTTTGGCGAGATGGACCGTCATCAACCGGACCGCGTCGGCGTTTTCATCGGTGGGCATGGAGATGACGCCGTTAGCCTCGCGAAAGTATCCCAGGTATTCAATCAGGTGGTTGAGGTCGGCGAGCTGATTGACGGGCTTCTCTTGCCAGATTTTGACAAAATCAAAAACCGCCCCGATGATGGGCGAACCTTGGTCGAACTGGAAGCTCCTGGCAACGATGGCCAACGCTTCGCGGCCATTGGCATCGCCGCCCTTGATCTCTTCCCGCGCTTCCCGAATCACATCCAGAACCGCCAAGCCACCGGGGACTTTTTCTAAAACTGTGCCGAGCGAAGGGGTAGGCCGATCACCCGCCTGTTTTTCATCCTGACCGCTTTTTCGATCTCTTCCATCCCTGGCCATCGATCGCATCGCAGCGCGAAGCTGCTCGGGGTCGACATCAAATTGGGGTAACGCGGCAGCGCGAAAAAGACTGACGTCGTCTCCCGCGGACCATACTGCGCGCAGGCAGGCGAATAAATCGCGCACCTCGGGCGCGTCGGAGACGTCGAGATTCTCGATGGCAAACGGAATCTCCGCCTCAGCGAGCTCGCGAATCACTTCGTCCCGATGAAGGTGCGAGCGGTAGAGAACTGCGAAGTCTTTCCACCGGCAGCGTAGTTTCCTTTGCACCTCTTTGATGACGCCAGCTACGTCTGGCCCCTCGGCCTCGCGCACTGCGAACGAAACCACCCCAACCGGAGGACTGAGCAGGGGTTTCCCCTGCTGCGCAGCTTCCTCCTCGCGCGCGGACTGCAAAGGTTCGCGTCGGTAAGCTGCGTCATTCTTTTTGGCGAAGACTGGAGGATTCTCGTCGATCAAGGCGAACGCACATCGAAGGATGGGAGTAGTCGAACGACGATTTTTCTGCAGGACGATTCGTTTTGCATCCGGGAAATGGCGATGGAATAGTTCGAAAGCAGCGCTGGAAGCCCCGCGAAAGCGATAGATGGCTTGATCGGGGTCGCCCACGGCGAAGAGGTTGGCCTCGGTTCCGGCAAGCAATGAAAGAATTTTGACTTGAGCGAAGTTCGCGTCCTGGAACTCATCCACCAGGATGAAGCGGGCCTTCGCGCCTTCGGCCTCCAGCAGGCTGGGGTCGCTTTGCAGCAAAGCGTGAGCGCGCGTGATCATGTGGCTGAACGTGCCCAGGCCGTCTTCTTTCAGCCAGCGTTCCACGGTCTCGAACACGCGTGCGATTTCGCGGCAGCGGCCGAGCACCTCGGCGTCTTCGAGCTGGTTCTTCGATTTGGCGACACGAGGGATGGGCAATTCGCCGCGCTCCAGGTTTGCGACATACCGAGAATATTTTTCAGGAGTGACCAGCTCGTCGTGACATCGGCTGAGAAAACCAAGCAAATCGCTCAGAAACTGGCTGACGTTGGCGGCACGAACGTAATACTGGAGACGAAGATAGCGCAAGCGGCGGCGCAGGTAGATCCACAGGTCAACGTCATCGAGGACTCCGAAATCCTGGCCGGCTCGTTTGAGCACATCGAGACAGCAATCATGGAACGTAGCTGCGCGTACTCCCTTGCCCAGCGTAGCGCCGACCCGCTCGCGCATTGCGTTGGCTGCATTTCTTGTGTAGGTAAGGGCGAGAATCTCGTTCGGGCGGGCGTGTCCGGCCTCGACCAGGTGTGCGATGCGCTGCACCAACACAGACGTTTTGCCCGTGCCCGCGCCGGCGACAACCAAAACCGGGCCATGGATATGCTCGATTGCCTGGCGCTGAGGCTCGTCGGGAACGAATGAGGCGGAACGGGAATAAGACTTGGAGACCGGCATTGCGGGTCAGGATATCACTGCGAGCAGTTCTCGGTTCTCAGTTCTCAGTTCTCAGTTCTCCAGTTCTCGGCCACCTGCTAACGTGCGGCGGAAACAACGACCGCTGTCGCGGCGATTGCGGCAGTTTCGGCGCGCAGAATGGTGCTGCCCAGGGACGCGGAGATCCATCCAGATTGCTGGAAGTGCTCCAACTCTTCACCCGTCCATCCGCCTTCGGGGCCGACCGCGAGAGTTATCCCCCGCTCCTCATCGCCAACGGTGGGTGGGGAGCCTAACGCGTCACGCAAGAGGGTAAGCCGCTCCGATTCGGACAGCACGATCCTCAACCCGCGGGTTGAAGACATCGCAACCGGCAGCTTCGTGGGAGCGGTCATCTCCGGTGGGGCCGGGCGTCTCGATTGTTCGGCAGCCTGCAGTGCAATGCGGTGCCAGCGTTCGCTACGCTTCGCCGCGGCGGAGGCGAGGTGCGCAACAGTTCGTCGCGCGATGACCGGGATGATGCGAGCAACGCCCAGCTCGGTGCACTTTTCGATGACCCACTCCATGCGGTCGAACTTGAATATGGCAAGGAGCAAGGTGAACTGCGGAACCGGCGCCCAAGCAACCTCGCCACTTAATTCAAACTCAACCCGCGAGTCCCCTATCGCCGCGACCCGGCCACGCCGGACAATACCGTTGGCCGAAACATCGAATTCCTGTCCCACGCGGGCACGCAACACTCGTGCCAAGTGATCGGCGTGCTCGCCGGTAAGGATCGCGCGGTTGCCTGCGACTTGGTCGGCGATCCAACGGCGGCGGGTCATGATTCAGAGGCCGGATTTCAAAAGTCGTAGCTTTGGAATCACGCTGGAAAACCTCGGCGACGGTTCAACCGCCAAGAATGTCCTTCATTTTTCCCAGTAGTGAGCGCAGCAATGGTTGGTTATCGATCTTTGCCGTCGTTTCCAATTCCTGCAAGAGCTCGCGCTGGCGCTTGCTGAGCTTGGTGGGAACCTGCACCCGGACTTGCACAAACAGATCGCCCCGCCCGTGACCGTTCAACACCGGCACACCCTTGTGCTTGATGCGGAACGCGGTGCCGGGCTGTGTGCCGTCTGGAATTTTAAGCACATGCTCGCCCTCCATCGTGGGCACGCTGATCTCCGCACCCATCGCCGCTTGCGTGACGGAGATCGGAACCACACAGTGCAGGTCGTTGCCTTCGCGTTCGAAGAAAGGATGCTCCTTAACGTGTAACACAACGTAAAGATCGCCGGCAGGGCCGCCGAACTGGCCAACTTCTCCGCCTCCGGAGAAACGGATGCGCGTGCCGTCCTCAACTCCAGCTGGGACTTTGGCATCGACGGTACGCTGCCGCAGAATGCGTCCCTCGCCTCTGCACTTCGGGCATGGGTCTGTGATCACGCTGCCTGTGCCCTGGCAACCTCCGCAGGTACGAGCGATGCTGAAGAAGCCTTGCTGATAGCGTACTTGACCGCGCCCGGCGCAGGACTTGCAAGTGGTAGGGCCCTTGCCGGCCGCCGCGCCGGAACCGCGGCATTCCTCGCAGGCTTCATGGCGGCGCACCGTGACCTTGGTTTCGGTTCCGAAAAATGCTGCTTCAAATTCCAGGGACAGATCTTCGCGCAGATCGGCTCCCCGCTGCACGCGGCTGCGCCGGCGCCCGCTCCCTCCGCCGCCGAAGGCGTCGCCGAAACCGAAGAATTCACCGAAGATGTCGCTGAGATCCTGAAAGCCTGAAGCATCGAAGCCGCCGCCCTGGCCGGCGCCGCCCAGTCCCGAGTGCCCGTAACGGTCATAGACTGCGCGCTTTTCCGAGTCCGCGAGAACGGCATACGCCTCACTCACTTCCTTGAATTTCTCCTCGGCGTCGGGATTGTTAGGATTGCGGTCGGGATGGAATTGCAGCGCCAGTTTGCGGTAAGCACTCTTGAGTTCCTGCTCGGTGCAGGTGCGGGTCACGCCCAGCAACTCGTAATAATCTCGCTTCGCGTTCGTGGTCAGAATCGGCCTTTCCCTATGAAATAGAAAACGGTTGTCCTTAAGGTTCCGGAGAGAAAACCACAATCCCCCACCGACTCAAGCCTGAGTAAATTCGGGACGCTTTACGCGGCGTGAAGCGCCACTGTTTCACGTCTCCGGAGGCACCGTGGCGGCTTCGCAGCCTATCAAGAATCGCGTCACTTCCCGGTATTCTTCGCCACCTTCACCATGGCGGGCCGCAACAGCCGGTCCTTGAACTTGTAACCGCGCTGCAATTCTTCCAGGACTTCGTGATCGGCGGCGTCGGCAGTTTCCACCATCTCTATGGCTTCGTGGTAATGCGGATCGAACGGTTCGCCTTCGGCGGGAACCGGGCGTACCCCCAGCTTTGCCAGGGCATCCTGCAATTGCTTGTAGATCAGTTCGATGCCGCTGCGGAAATCTACAGCGTCGGACTTCACCCGCAAGGCCCGCTCCAGGCTGTCGATGACCGGCAGCAGCGATTTGATGGCATCCAGGGTGGCGTAGTCGCGAAAATCCTGCTGCTCTTTGCTGGCGCGGCGGCGGGCATTCTCAAATTCAGCCTGCGCGCGTGCCAGCCGGTCGAGCAATGAGTCGCGCTCGGCTTTCAGCTTCTGCACTTCCGTTTCGAGCGTGCCGCCTTCCGCAGCCGCGGGCGAGGATCCGCCCTTCGCCGGGCGATCGTCACCATTCCCTGCGGGAAGTTCGTGTTCCAGATCAAGCGCTTCCGCTTGTGATTCTCCGTTTGCTTTCCCCACTTTAACCTTCACTCCTTACCGATCAATCCGATTCATTCAGAATCTTGTCAAACAGCCGCGCGATATAGGAAACCGCAGTCATGGTGTGTTGATAGTCCATGCGAGTAGGTCCAATGACCGCCAGCGACCCCATCATGTCGTTCCCAGCGCGCGCCGGAGCTCCAATCAGCACGAAATTTTGCATCGAGGGCAGCTCCTGATCGAGTCCGATCACGACCCGTACGGCTTCCTGCTTCACAGTGAGATAGGCGCCGAGCAGTTGTGCGACTTTCTCTTTTTCTTCCAGAGTCTTCAACATCTCCTGCAGACGCTCTCGGTCCTGGTTGCCAGTAACAAGGTTGGCCGCGCCTTCTACGAAAACCGCCTGCGCGCCTTGCTCGGCCGCCAACGCGCCCTGCTTATAAAGCTGCTCGATGGAGTGCATGAGACGATCGTATTCGCTGCGTTCCTGCTCAATGCGCCGGGACAACTCTGAGCGCATGGCTTCCATGGTCCAGCCGCGAAAATTCTCGTTGATGTAGCGCGCGGCCAAGTCGAGATCTTCCTGCGGCAAGTCAAGGCGCAGCACCCGGTCGCGCACCAGTCCAGAACGCGTGACCAGTACGGCAAGGACTTTCTGATCTCCAAGGCGCGAGAAATATACGTGTTCCAAAGCATTCCTCGGGCCGCCGGTGGCTACGGCCACGCCCACGTTGCGCGAGATCAAAGAAAGCACGTGCGAGGTGCGCTCCATGAACTCCTGCACGTCGCTGATGCCGGCCAGGGAGTCCGAAATCATGCTCTCTTCCTGCGGCGCCAGGCTGGCATTGCCGGTGATCTGCTCCACGTAGTAGCGATACGCCTCGGTGGTCGGCACGCGCCCCGCGGAAGTGTGCGGCTGCTCGAGGAACCCAGCCTCCGAAAGATCGGCCATCACATTGCGAATGCTAGCCGCGCTCAGTCCTTCTCGATTGGACCGCGCCAGCGTGCGTGATCCTACGGGCTCACCCGTCGAGATAAACGTCTCGACCAGCGCGGTCAGGATTTCGCGTTCACGGTTGCCGATGTTGGGATCAGAAGGCATGTGAAATACTGGTCAGCTAAACTCGACCGGGGGTGGTTTGTCCGGCGCACAGGTCGTTTACTCCACACATCCAGTTAAGTATTTTAGATGCAGAAACTTAGCTTGTGGACGCAAAACTACGGCCCTGTTGGATTCTAGGAACGCCGGGGATGGGCTGTCAAGCGCTGGGGTTTGGCTGATGGATTCACATTTCTGATGCTGGCGGCAGAACCGGCGAGCTTCGCTCGACGAACGGCCGAGGGCGGCCGTTCCCACATGAGCTTACGAGTACTATGAAATCCAAGCCTCAGATCGCGGTGATCGGAGCCGGAGCCTTCGGCGGATGGACAGCCTTTCACCTTCTTGAGCGCGGCGCGCGCGTTACTCTGCTCGACGCTTGGGGGCCAGGCAATTCGCGAGCTTCGTCGGGCGGAGAGACCCGCATCATGCGCGGGGCCTATGGGCCCGATCAGCCTTACACCGAATTGGCAGCCCGCGCACTCAAGCTGTGGGCAAAGTGCGAGCGACGCTGGAAGCGCAGGTTCTTGCACCGCATTGGCGTGCTGTGGATGGCTAAGAATGAGAACGATGTCTTCGAACGCGGCTCGATTGCGCCGCTACGGCAGGCTGGAATCAAGTTTCAGGAACTCTCGGCGCGTGCATTGAAGAAGCGCTGGCCGCAGATCAACTTCGAGGGCGTTGAGTGGGGAATCTATGAACCGGAGTGCGGATACCTTGAGGCTCGATCCAGTTGTCAGGCAGTTGTGGATGCATTCGTTGCCGCTGGAGGCAAGTATCGGCAGGTGGCCGTTACCTCAGAAGAGCTTGAGGCCGCTCCGTTGAGAGATCTCACATTGTCCGACGGTTCCCGCCTCAAAGCCGACTATTATGTTTTCGCCTGCGGGCCGTGGCTCGGAAAACTGTTCCCGCAATCCATCGGCGAACTGGTGCAGGCCACGAAGCAGGATATTTTCTTCTTCGGCACGCCCCCAGGAGATCCGCGATTCGACGATTCTCATCTGCCGGTGTGGGGCGACCATCTCGGACGATTCTTCTACGGCATCCCGGGCAGCGACCGCCGTGGTTTCAAGGTTGCCGATGACACCCGCGGGCCTGCCTTTGATCCCACATCCGGCGAGCGGTTGGTGAGTTCGGCTACGCTCCGGGGCGTGCGAAAACATCTGGCTTTCCGTTTCCCTGCCCTGAAAGACGCTCCGCTGGTCGAGACCCGCGTCTGCCAGTACGAGCAAACGCCCGACGAGCACTTCATCGTGGACCGCCATCCGCGAATGGAGAACGTATGGCTGCTAGGCGGAGGCTCCGGCCACGGATTCAAGCACGGGCCAGCGCTCGGGGAGATGATGGCGGAGATGATAGTGAAGGACCGGGATGCCAAAGCGGGCTGGCGTTTGGAGAGATTCAAGAAAACTTAACCACCCGAGGTAATGGGGTAACCCCTCCGCGCACTCCTGTGTACTCCGTGGTTAAAATTTTTCTTATTGAATCTGAATCACGCTGGCCGGTGCGCTGGCTTTAATTTCGTCGACCCGCGTTAGAACTCTCCGCGCGAAATCGTAAATCGACTTGGCATGGGGCGAGTTCTCGCCTTCGAGCACCACGGGCTTGCCGCCATCTCCCGACTTGCGCACTTCGGGGTCGAGTTGAATATTGCCCAGGAACGAGACGCCAAACTGCTGCGCCATCCGCTCGGCACCACCTCGGGAGAAGATGTCCACTTCGTGCTGGCAGTGGGGACAGACGAAGTAGCTCATGTTCTCGACTACACCCACGACGTCCACCTTCATCTGGCGGAACATTTCAATGGCCTTGCGCGCGTCCTGCAGCGAAACGTCGGACGGGGTTGAAACCACGACCGCTCCGGTCAGGGGTACGGTCTGCACCAGCGAGAGCGCGATATCGCCGGTTCCCGGTGGCAAGTCGACGATCATGTAGTCGAGATGCCCCCACTCCACCAGGCTCAAGAATTGGCGAACGATCTGGTGCAGCATGGGGCCGCGCCAGATGATGGGCTTGTCGCCGGGATTGAGCAATCCGACGGAGATCACCTTCAACCCAAATGCCTCCAGCGGCTCAATGCGGTTGTCGCCGACCATGCGCGGCTGTCCCTTGAGCCCGAGCATCAGCGGAACGTTGGGACCGTAAACATCGGCATCCAGCAATCCGACTTTGTGGCCAAGCTTAGCCAGCGCCACGGCGAGGTTCACCGACAGCGTAGTCTTGCCAACCCCGCCCTTGCCCGAACCGACGGCGATGATAGCGTCTACCCCCGGCAGTGGTTGCGGCCCCTGCGGGGCTGGTCCTGGTCCATGCTGATGCGGCATATGTGCGTTCAAAGAATCACACTCCAGAAAAGAATTAAGAAATTGGGCGTAGCAGAGCCTTCTTCCGATTATACAGTCGATAGATCAGAGAGGGGATCACCGCATGCTCGGCGGCACCAGAGCGCGACCAGTATTGGAACCACCGGAATTCTTTCCAAACGGCGGTGTCAGTTGTTACTGATGCGGAGTCTTCTCCAAAGGGTCGGCGTTTATCTTTGGCATACATTCTTTTGATGCCAAGTAGATCTAACGCGCGGCCTTGCGGCGCCGTTGAAGTTCTGCCTGGCGGATGTCGCGTCGCCGGCCCGCGTCGTCGTAGCGGCGCTGCTGCTCTTCGGTTTCAGGAATCACGGGCGCGACTCTCAAGTGATGGCCGGCATCATCAATGGCCACAAACGTCAGGTAGGCGGAGCTGACGTGCTGCGCGGTGTCGGCGATGTAGTTCTCCACAAAAACCTTCACTCCTACTTCCATGGAAGTGCTGAACACACGGTTTACCGAAGAACGCAGAACTACAAGATCGCCGACCCGAACAGGCACGAGGAAATCGATGTGATCCACCGCCGCAGTGACCACATAATTGCGGGAGTGGCGGTGCGCGGCCATCGCGCCGGCCAGATCGATCCAATGCATGAGCCGGCCGCCCAGCAACGCGCCCAGTGGGTTGGCGTCGTTGGGCAGAACAATCTCCGTCATCTCCGATTGCGAGTCCCGCACCGGGCGGGGCGACAGCGTGTGGTCACTCATAACGCCTTTCTAATGTCACGTATTTCGTCCGCCACGACCGACACTGGCACCGGGCAGTGGATTTGAGTGCGGCCATTGTAAACACTCATCGGCAAGCCCGCCACTTCCTCTGATTCCAATTCTCCATGAAAGCCGACTATCGCGCGCCGCGATGAAGTTTGTAGTAACCTCGATTTCTGGCAACTGGCCGACGACAGTCGCACTTATGGACCGCATCGCCGCTCTCAACGAGATCCTCACGGAGAATCCTACCGACGCCTTTGCGCGCTATGGACTCGCCATGGAATATTCGAAACAGGGGGATCTCGATCGCGCGCTGGCCGAGTTCTCCATTCTGCTGGAGAAGAATCCCGACTACACCGCCGGTTACTTCATGGCTGCGCAAACCTTGACACGCGCCAACCGAAGCCCCGACGCAAAGAAGATGCTCGAAGATGGCATTGCGGCCGCCCGCCGCACCGGTAACCTGCACGCGCAATCGGAGATGGAAGCAATGCTGGGCGATTTGATCTGATCGTAGGAATGGGCATTCGGCAAGAATCAGAACTGTTCCCTCTAATCCCTCTTCTGGACCATCCTTCCCATCGCCCGCGACACCAGTCCTGGGAATAGCTGAAAGAGCTTCACCGGCAGATGCATGCTCCAAGGGACGATCACTTCCCTTTTCCCCTTCAAGTATCCTTGCAGCGTGGCGCGCGCAACACGTTCCGCGGAAATTCCTCGCACCGAATCCGGGCGCACAGTCTTAACCTCGCTCCCGCGCGTTGCGTTGCGACTGAAGTCCGTGCGCACATAGCCAGGGCAAACTGTCAGCACACGAATGCCGTCATTCTTCAACTCGATGCCAGCGGCTTTTCCGATGGCATTGAGCGCGAACTTGGTGGCGCTGTAGGCGGCGTGAAAAGGCAGTGGAATATGGCCCGCCACGCTGGAAACATTAATAATCGCACCTCCGCCCTGCTGGCGCATGATCTGGATTACGGCCTGCATCGCAGCCACCGCTCCGAAGAAATTGGTTTCGAACATGTCATGACATGCCGGCATGGACATTTCCGCGACAGTGTCCAGTAATCCGTGCCCCGCATTATTCACCCACACATCGATCCGCTGATGATGATGCATGGTCAATGCGATGGCGCGATCAATTTCTTCCCGGTGGCGCACATCACAAGAGATGGCAAGGGTGCGCTCCGGATGACCCACACGGGCACGTGCTGCCTCAACCCTGGCCGCATCCCGCGACAGCAACACGATGCTGGCGCCCTGATCGGCAAAACTCTTTGCGATCGCCTCGCCGATGCCCATCGACGCGCCGGTGACCACAACAACCCTTCCGGTAAGGTCCATGCCCGCGTTCTAGTCCTGTCGCGATACTAAGTCAAGATGGGGAAGTTAAGTTCATTGTTCCCAATTCAAGACCACGAGCAATGGCGTACAATTGCAGAACCCGCTCTATCTGCGCGCCTGCAATTGGAGAATGTGTGAGTTCCCTTCTGCCGTTATTCCCGCTCAACGTCGTGTTGTTTCCTGGCACGCCCTTGCCATTGCACATCTTCGAGCCGCGTTACAAAGAAATGATCGGGGAGTGCATCGATCGCAACACCCCGTTTGGCGTGGTGCTGGCGGTGGAACAGGGCATCGCCGAGATTGGATGCACGGCGGAGATTGTTGCTGTCACCAAGCAATATTCCGATGGCCGACTCGACGTCGTCAGCGAGGGCCGTAAACGCTTCGAGGTTCTGCAACTTAACCAGGAGCGCCCTTTTCTGCGCGCCGAAGTGTTGATGGTCGAAGACGAACCCAGCCTTCCTCCAAAGGAGACGACGGATCGCGCCATCGATCTCCACTGCCAGATTCTGAAACTGGCCGGAGCGGTGCAGGATCTTTCCTCCACGGGAGAGGCAGGGCTTTCTTTTTATCTTGCCGGGTCTCTGCCTCTCGACCTTGATTTCAAACAAAAATTGCTGACCCTGCGTTCTGAGAGTAAGCGCGTTACGCTGCTTGCCGAGTATCTCGAAACCTTGCTTCCCAACCTGCACCGCGCATCGCAGGCCCGCGAGACTGCTGGCGGCAATGGGCACGTCCGGTAAAGCCATAACCACACGCGTATAATCGTGAGAAGTTTTCTACTCGGGGGTTCCTTTTCATGAGTCTTCCGCGCACGCTCGGCGAACTGCGCCACAGTCCATTTTCTGAAGAACGATTGCGAGTGCGGCGCGTCAAGGACGAATTGCGCGAGAACCTCTCGCTGCGTTTGCGGAAAAACGGAGACGCTCCCGTTTTCGCCGGCATCGTGGGTTACGACGATACGGTCGTGCCGCAGATTATCAACGCGATTCTTTCGCGACACAATTTCATTTTGCTGGGGCTGCGCGGTCAAGCCAAAAGCCGTATTCTGCGCGCCCTTACAACGCTTCTTGATCCTCACATGCCGTATCTTGCCGGGTGCGAGATTCGTGACAATCCCTACGCACCGATTTGCCGCCGCTGCCGCGATGAAGTGGAGCGGCTCGGCGATAGCGTCCCGATCGCCTACCTTTCTCCCGATGAGCGCTATGTGGAGAAACTCGCTACTCCCGACGTCACCATCGCCGATCTGATCGGCGACCTCGATCCCATCAAAGCCGCTCGTGGCGGACACGCGCTTGGCAGCGAACTGACCGTTCATTATGGGCTGCTGCCGCGCGCCAATCGCGGCATCTTCGCTATTAACGAACTTCCGGATCTTGCCGGAAAAATTCAGGTGGGCCTGTTCAATATCATGCAAGAAGGCGACGTGCAGATTAAGGGCTATCCCATTCGGCTGCCGCTCGACGTGGCGATCGTATTCAGCGCGAATCCGGAGGATTACACGGCCCGCGGAAAAATCATCACGCCACTGAAAGATCGCGTCGGCTCCGAGATTCGCACGCATTATCCCGCCACGGTGGAGGAAGGCATCGCCATTACGGAGCAGGAAGCCTGGACGCGCCGCTGGTTGCAGGGTCAGGCGAATCGCCTTCACCTGCCGAAATATGTGCAGGAAGTGATCGAACGCGTCGCTTTCGCAGCGCGCGAAGACAAGAAAATCGACAAAAGGTCCGGCGTTAGCCAGCGCCTGCCGATCAGCGCGATGGAAAATGTGATTTCGAATGCTGAGCGGCGTGCCATCCACAATGACGAGGGCCAGGTAGTGCCTCGCATCAGCGATATCTACGCCGCGCTGCCCGCCATTACCGGCAAGCTGGAACTCGAGTACGAAGGCGAGATGAAGGGCGCCGACTACGTGGGTCGCGAGCTGATTCGCACCGCCATCGCGAAAACGTACGATGAATATTTCACCGGCGCGAATGTTCAGCAGATCGTGCAGTGGTTCGACCTTGGAGGCGAGATTCAGTTGTCCGATTCCATCTCGGCCGTTGAGGCGCTGGAAAATCTGAAGGGGATTCAAGGCCTGGTCGACAAACTTGGCCCGCTAGGCGTGTCGCCGAAGGACAGCCCGGAGCAACAAGTCTCCGCGGCGGAATTTGTACTCGAGGGTCTGCACGCCCACAAGCGCATCGGCCGCAGCGAAGAGCGAGTGTTTAAAGCGGGAGAGAAAAAGCCCGAACCCGCGCGCGAGAAATCATTCGAACCGGACGAACGTCCGTCCCGGCAGAGAAGGCAATTTAATTAGGCTTCGGCTGTCGGGCTTCAGCCAAACCCGAAGCCTGAAGAGGGCGGCAGCCTCGCATGGTTTGCCGAAGCCCGATAGCCGAAGCCTGAAGCCGGCTTTATGAAGCGCATTCGCTACACCAAATACGTTCCCGACCCCGCCGGCGAAATGAGCATGGAAGACCTGCTCAGCGCGCTCTCTGATTATCTGCTGCAGAGTGGCTTCCAGAGCGACATGTGGTATGAGATGCCGGATGGTGAGCAATCCCTCGATGAGTTGCGCCGCGCGCTCGAACAGGCACTGATGGAGAGCGATCAGTTCGACGAGGAAATGCGGGAGCGGCTGCAGCAGATGGCGATGGACGGCCAACTCGACGAGCTCATCGAGAAACTTATCGAGCGCATGCAACAGGAAGATTACATCTCCATCGATGCTCCGCCGGATCCCGCGCGGCAATCCAGCGTCGGCGGACAAATCGGCGAGACCGCGCAACAGGCCAAGTTTGAAATCACCGACAAGAGCCTCGACTTCCTCGGCTTCAAGTCCCTGCGCAACCTGCTCGGCTCCCTGGGCAAATCCAGCTTCGGGCGCCACGACACCCGCGACCTCGCCACCGGAATCGAAACCAGCGGCTCGGCCAAGACCTACGAATTTGGCGACACCCTCAACCTCGACATCACCGCTACACTCTCGAGTGCTATCCAGCGCGAAGGCCTGACCCTGCCGCTCAACATCGAATATTCCGATTTGCAAGTGCACCAGTGCGAATACCAGTCGTCCTGCGCCACGGTGCTCATGCTCGATTGCTCGCATTCGATGATCCTGTACGGTGAAGACCGCTTCACTCCCGCGAAAAAAGTGGCCATGGCGCTGTCGCACCTCATCCGCACGCAGTATCCAGGCGATTCGCTCTCGCTCGTGCTGTTCCACGACTCGGCCGAAGAAATTCCGCTTTCGCAACTGGCCCGTGTTAAGGTCGGCCCTTATTACACCAACACGCGCGAAGGCCTGCGCCTGGCTCAGCGGATTTTGCAGCGGCAGAAAAAAGACATGAAGCAGATCGTGATGATCACTGACGGCAAACCCTCCGCCCTGACGCTTGAAGACGGGCGCATTTACAAAAACGCTTTTGGGCTCGATCCGCTGGTCGTCAGCCAGACTCTGGAAGAGGTATCGAAGTGCAAACGCGCCGGAGTTTTGATCAATACGTTCATGCTCGCGTCCGATTATGGGCTGGTCCAGTTCGTGCAAAAAGTTTCCGAGATGTGCCGGGGCAAAGCCTACTTCACCACGCCTTATACGCTAGGCCAATATCTGCTGATGGATTACATGTCGAGAAAGACCAAGACGATTCACTGAAGCCGACGCAACACTCTTGGATTCGAGGCCCACAACCAAGAATAACGCGGCATGTGGCCTTAGATATTTTGACATCCCGTTTTTCCAAAGATAGTCTGAGGATGCTTGGCAAGCGTGCCCGTACTTTAGGCACCGAGAGTTCGGCAAAAGCCCCGTTTCCGCGGGATCTTAGCTTTGCCCGCAACGGTATGGGCAGCTTCTGTGCGAATCGACAAGCCCGCATTCTCCTTCATTCCCCCCTCGCCCCTGCTACTAAACTGCTGATAATCTCTTATTGAACTTCAGTATTGACCTCATGGCAAACTGCATTCGATGTGGCCGCAAGCTCTCCGGGTTCTCGTTCAAGAAGATCTGCCAGTGGTGCGTCTACCACGAAGCAGTGCAGCGCGGCGAAACTCCCGAGAATGCCCCGCAGCCAGTCATGGCGGTGCCCTGGGTCGGGCGCGGAGAAGCGACGATCACTCTTACGCAGGTGCTCTTCGGCGCCAACCTGGCAGTGTTTCTGGCGATGGCGTTCGCCTCTTCCTCCATCATCGAATTCCCTGGACACGTGCTTTATTGGGGCGCCAACGTGGGCCCCTACACGCTTTCGGGACAATGGTGGCGGCTTGTGACCTACATGTTCATGCATGGCGGCCTCATGCACATCGCCTTCAACATGTGGTGCTTGTGGGACCTGGGCGCACTCAGCGAATCGCTTTACGGCCGGTGGACTTTTGGCGCCATCTATCTCATCACCGGCGTCGGCGGAGGTTTAGCGAGCGTGGCGTGGAATCCCCAAGTGCTGACTGTCGGCGCCTCCGGCGCCATCTTCGGATTGTGCGGCGCGCTGATCGCATCGTTTTACCTGGGTGAATTTTCTCTGCCCCGCGCGGCGATCCAGGGCGTTCTAAAGAGTCTCGTCGTGTTCGCGGGCTTTAATCTCTTCTTCGGAAGCATGTTTCCCGGCATCGACAATGCCTGCCACATTGGCGGCCTGATCACCGGATTGATCCTGGGCGCGATGGTCGCGCGCTTGGCAGCCGACCCTGCTGCCATCGCGCGTCGCGTGAGCGTTCTGGGCGTTGCCGTGCTTGTGCTGCTCACCGGCGCGGTGGGAGTGCAACGCTGGCGCGGCCCCGCGATCAGTTTCGGACGTTCATCACTGTACTCACAGAGGAACCTCAATGAGATCATCGCCGAGCTGCAAAAGAAGACTCGGCAGAGCCCGCAAGATGCGTCCGCGCACTCCGCACTCGCCAACGCTTACTTTGCCAACCGACAATTTCCCGAAGGGTTGGCCGAGTTGAAACGGGTTGTCGAGCTGCAACCGCAAAACTCCGCCGCGCAAATGAACCTAGGGGCAGCCTATCTGAATGAAGCGCAGCCAAAAGAAGCGCAGGAAACCTTTACCAGGTTGCTTGCCCAGGAACCAAACAACGCCCGCGCCCACGTCGGCCTGGGGATGGCGCTGGCAGAGCAGCAGAACCACCAACCGGCAATCGACGAATACACAACCGCCTTACGCCTCGATTCACAATTGAGGGGAGTCTACTATCAGATGGGCGTTTCCCAGGCCGAACTAAAACATTACGACGACGCGATTGCCTCATACTTCAAAGAGCAGAAAACAAGCGGCGACAGCTACAGGATCGAAAATGCCCTCGCGGACGCTTACCAGACCAAAGGTATGCAGCAACAAGCTCAGGACGCGCGCAACAAGGCCGCAAGGCTAAGGGGCGACGAAAACGACTGACGTGCAAACCGGCGGAGATACTCCCTCCCGCCCCTAACAGGCCAACCCTAAATCTTCGTGATTTCGCCTACTGCGCGCGATGCCTGATTGATGGCCTCATCGGTATAGGCATCGGCGCCGGCATCGGCATTGGCAATGGCGATGCGCCCGAACGGTCTTCGCGCTATTTCGCACAGAGTCTCGCTGCCTTCCAGCCAGAACGAATCCCACAGAGAGTTGTATTCGTAGGCGTAGCCGTGCGGCCAGCGGTTCGCGGTGATGGCCGCGATATCGCGCGGGGGATCGAACCCTCCTGCGCCCAACGTACGCGCCAACTGGTCGCGATCCCGCTGCTTGCACAAATGCTCCCCCAAAGTTGCGAACTGAGAACTGAGAACCGAGAACTGACAACTGATGTCAGGCGGCTCGTGCGGAACAATTATTCACTTGGAGGACTCTGCCCGGGGTCGGCTTGCTTCACCGCCAATTCAGCGCCCTGAAATCCAATGCGGCTGTGCGTGCCGTCGCAGAACGGCTTGTTCACCGATCCACCGCAACGGCAGAGCGAGAATGCCGGTTTGCCAGTGAGGTCGTACTTGTTTCCCGCGGCGTCCACAAGCTCGATTGATCCTTCGGGAGCTTCCACTCGATAGGGGCCGTTAGGCTT
Organism: Candidatus Sulfotelmatobacter sp.; assembly: GCA_036522075.1. GTDB lineage: Bacteria > Acidobacteriota > Terriglobia > Terriglobales > Acidobacteriaceae > Sulfotelmatobacter. Next base: position 1,629 of record DATDGM010000124.1, on the reverse strand, counting down.
GATCGTGATCTTTACTTGTGCCATCGTTTGATCCTCCAACCTTACGGGTTTCTAGTAAGGCTAAGAAGATACCACTAAGCGGGCGGCGTGTCGCGCACTTGCAGGGAGAATGGAAAACTCCGATGGAAAATAAGAAGTTCTCAGTTCTCGGTTCTCAATTCCCAGTTCTCAGTTCTCGGTGAAAAGCAATATAGCCCACTTAAAGAAGCGGGCTTCGCGACGGGTTTCACTGAGAACTGACGTCAGGCAGCCAACGATCCAACCGAACTCAAGCTTCTGTAGAGTTGCAAGCAACCGTCAATCATGTGCTGGGTTGTGAAGCGCTCGCGGGCCCGCCCGTACGCCATGCTGGCATAGGCCCGGCACATTTCGCGGTCTGCGTTGAGCGTGCGAATACTCTCGGCCAGGCTGGCGCCATCGTTAGTGCGGAAATACAGCGCAGCGTCGCCCCACATCTCGCGGAAGCCCGGGATATCGTTCGCCACAATCGCGCACCGGGAAAACGCAGCCTCCAGCACCGGCATGCTCAGCGGTTCATAACGCGGCGTCGCGGCGTAGATCGAGGCGCGGCTGTAAAGCGCGCGCAGTTGCGCTTCGGTTTGCGGACCGCGAATCGCCACTGATGTTTTCTCATTCTCAACTTTTACATCGGCGCGAATCGGGATGCGGTGAGCCGGCAACGTCTGCTCCGCACCCACAATGCACACCGAGACAGGATGCGTGTGTTGCGTGAGCAGCGTCACTTGCTTGCCGGCGTCAATGAGGCGGCCAACCGCGAGCACTGTGTCCTCTTTGCGGACATAAGGATTAAAAAAGATGGGATTCCGTCCGGGATAGATCACGGCGTCGCGCCGCGGCCGCATGTAGGTGGCGCAAAGCGTCGAAAGCATCCAAGCCGAGGGCGCGATGACGGCGTCGGCACCGTCGATTCCGCGCACAACCGTGTCGCGATACCACTTCAGCCAGCGCGTCGGCTGCGGCGAGTGCCCGTGCACGGCTTGCGTCCAGGTAATGAGGTCTCCATGCGCCATCACCACGCGCGGCACATCCACCGGAAGATTTCCGTAGCAAAACTGGTTCAGATGCAGCACGTCGGGCTGCAGCTCGCGAACCAGGTTGGCCAGGAACTCGGATGAATCCGCCAGATCCTCTTCCGCCTCCTGCATCCACTCCAGGCGGAACGCCGTAGGGTGGTAGTCTAGCCCGTGCAGACCATCCATCCATACCGTCTGTTCGGGCAGCGGAATCTCGCCGAAACTCACCAGCGTCACCCGTGCACCGCTCGTGACCAGGCCGGTCACCAGTTCGCGAGTGTAGGTCCAAACGCCGGACAAAGTGTCAGCTGTGACCAGAACGTGCACAGAACCTCCGTGGAGAAAGCTTGCCAACACCGCCACAGATGCGGCATTCAGGCAGATCGTCCGCCTATTCTAATGCGAATTGGTGTGGGAGTGAAGAATGATTTGCGTCGGTGATTTGGAGTGCACCTGTTGTAGCAACGTGATTTTGTCACCCTAACGGCAACATGAAAATGTCACCCTGGGGAAGCCAGGGTGTGTAGCAGACGGGTTTCGCCGTAGAACAGGGAGACCCGGCCGTCGAGAGCTTGATAGATCTGAACTTTGGCGC
>DATDGM010000123.1:0-1594 GCA_036522075.1 Candidatus Sulfotelmatobacter sp. | reverse complement strand
AAACGGTGCGAAACATCCGCGGCAACGTCGGATACGCGCAACCGCCCCAGCTTTTTCTGAACACCGGGAAGGGAAGTTTTCGCGATGTCGCAGGAGAAGTTGCCGGAGGCTTCGATCAGCCCAAAGTCGGGCGTGGTCTCGCCTATGCCGATTTCGATCGCGACGGCGATCTCGATGTCCTTCTCACCACCAACAACGGCCCCGCCTACCTGTACCGCAACGATCAGCTGAACGGGAACCGAAGCATTCGCTTTCGTCTCGTCGGAACCAAGTCCAACCGTGACGCGATCGGTGCGATGGTGCGCGTCTTTACCGCAGGCATGACTCAGTCCCGGATGGTCAAAGGTGGCTCCAGCTATCTCTCGCAATCCGAGTTGCCCGTGACTTTCGGTCTGGAGAAGCGCGATCGGATCGACCGCGTCGTCATTGATTGGCCCAGCGGCAGAACCGAAGAGTATAAGAACCTGGCCTCTGGCCGTTGCTACGAATGCACAGAAGGAAAGGGAATTGCGCCGCAAGACGGCTATTGAGCCGCATCGCGAGGAGTGGCGCTGTGTTCAGCCACCGTTCCCGAGACGGCTAGCTCGATCTCCACCGAATCATTGACCCGTAAGAACAGCGTACTCGGGTTCTTCATTCCCCATTTCGCGTAGGGAATCGTAAAATGCACGATCGCAGACCAAAGTTCTGCGGCCATTTCGACCTGCGCCGGAACCGTGATTTCGCGTTCGACGCCATGAATGCGAAACATCCCGTGCACATTGACTGACGATCTTCCCTGGCGCGCCACCGCACCGTCGATGCGGTCGGGGAGGAATGATATTTCGGGATAGCGCTCGCTCTCCAGAACATCTTTGTGCATTTTGCGGTCGCGCATGCCGTTTCCGGTCACGCCACTCTTCGCGTCCACCAGGATTTCTCCAGAAATTTGCCCGGAAGCAGTATCGAACTGCAGCGCGCCGGGCTTCACCTGAAACGTGCCATGCACAGTGTGGAGCGAAGCATCCAGAGAGAATCTGACGATGGTTTTGGCCGGATCGAGCTTGAGATCGATCTGCTGAGAAAGCGCAGAAACAGACGCCACGGTCATGAGGGCCAGAAGCGCAGACACCAGTCTCGTGCAGCCTCCGGTTCCGTTTTTCATGTTTAAGCGGTGAACAGTCCCCATCCCAGCGTCAGCCCGTCCCTGACCAGGTGCAAGGGCGGCATCGCTCCCACGTGCAACGCCAGCAGCCGCCGGAAAATCTCCGGGTTTTTCTGGAAGACCTGAAATGTACGATGCTGCAACCGAGGCCGTCCATCTAGAGTGAGCATCAGCCGCGCCATCCACAGCGGACGCAAAGCCAGGCGCCGATGTTCCGCCTCATAGAGGCTTAGATCCGCCGTATCGAGCGACTCGGCTAAGGCGACGGCTTGGCTGAATGCCAGCCCCAAGCCCTCGCCCGTGATCGCATCTACAGTCCCGGAAGCATCTCCGATAAGCACCACCTTATCGCGCCAGACCCGCCCGTATTCGCGATTTCCGGTGACGGCCCCTCGTTCCGTTGACACCGCCTCAGCCCCATTCAAACGAGCTCGCAATCGCGGTAACGCC
>DATDGM010000122.1:0-12168 GCA_036522075.1 Candidatus Sulfotelmatobacter sp. | reverse complement strand
CACTTCCGAAACGTCGATGCGGGCTTCCCGCAGCGGCCGCGCTGCTTTGGTTGCCGGCGACGCGCTGTCGTCCGGAGTTACGTACTGAATAATCCAGCGGTTGAGGAAGGCTTCCGCCTCCACGCGCGACATGAAGCTGCCAATCTTGTCGCGCATCATGGCCTTCAGGTAGTGAGCGAAACGCGAAACCGCCATAATGTAAGGCAGCTGCGCCGAAAGCCGCGCATTCGCGTTGGCCGAATCCGTGTCGTACACTTTCGGTTTCTGGGTGCTCTGCACGCTAAAGAACGCCGCGTAGTCGGTTCCTTTGCAGTGCACCAGCGGCACAAATCCAAGATCCGCGAGTTCTTTCTCGCGCCGGTCGGTGATCGGAATTTCCGTCGGACACTTCAACGCCACGTCGCCCTCGTCGGTAGAGAAGTTGTGGGTCGGAAGCCCTTCCACTAGTCCGCCGCCCTCCACGCCGCGCATGGCCACGCACATGCCATACAGCGAGAAGGATTGCGTCATCTTCGCGCCCAGCGAATAGGCTGCATTCATCCACGCATACTTCGTGTGGTCGGTTCCATCCACATGCTCTTCGAATGCAAACTCGTCGATCGGCTTGGTTGCAGCGCCGTAAGGCAGTCGCGAGAGCGTTCTCGGCAGGCACAGCGCCACATAACGCGAATCTTCGCTCTGCCGGAACGATTTCCACTTCGCGTATTCGGTGCTGTCGAAAATCTTGGCCAAGTCCCGGGGCTGGTCCAGCTGGGTGAAGCTTTCCAGGTTGAACAAGTCGGGAGCAGTGCCGCTTACAAAAGGCGCGTGCGCCTGGGCTGCGATGTGCGAAAGACCTTCCAGCAGGGCCAGATCTTCCGGATGTTTTCCGAATTCGTAGTCGCCGATCAAAGCGCCGAAAGGCGCTCCGCCGAAGACCCCGTATTCTTCCTCATAGATTTTCTTGAACAACGCGCTCTGGTCGAACTCCGGCGCCTTCTCGATATCGCGCAGCAATTCTTTCTTGGTCGCGTTCATCACGCGGATCTTCAGCTGGGTCCCGGTTTCGGAGCTGTCCATCAAGTGCTTCAGGCCACGCCAAGATCCCTCGAGTTTCTGAAATGCCGGGTTATGCAGAATTTCGTTCAACTGAATGGAAAGCAGATGATCGATCTGCGCCACGCGCGCATTGATCATCATCTCGGCATCCTGGGCCACGGTCATCGATCCATCAAGGACCTGGGCTACGAATTCCTTCACCAGGTTTTTGCCGCGCTCTTTCGCGCTCGGCTCGGCTCCGAACCGTCCCTGCTTTACGATCTCGTCCAGCAGTCCGCTTTGTTCGGTTTCTATTGTGGTTGTGGCCGCGCCCTTTTGTTTCGCTGTATCACTCATTGGATTCCCCCTTGGTGCCGATTTCTCCCTTCAGCTTGTTGAGCTTGTCGGTGTTGCCCACAGCATCCAGAAGGATTTCTTCCAGTTTGTCGTTGCCCTGCAGTGTGCCACGCAGATCGGAGAGGCGCGTGCGCAGATCCAGCAGTTCCTTTAGCGGTTTCACTTGCTTGGCCACATTGCCGGGCTCGAAGTCTTCCATCTTCTTGAAGCGCAAGTCAACTTTGAGCTGGGCCGCATTAGGATCGTCGCTCAGCTTGTTCTCCACCGCAAATGAGAGACGAGGCTTCATCCCTTCGAGCACGGTGTCGAAGTTGTCGGGATTGACTTCCACGAACTTCCGGTCCTTCAGTTTTGGCAGGGGCTGATCGGGCTGACCTGTGAAATCTCCAAGTACTCCAACTACAAATGGCAATTCCTTGATTTCGATGGCTCCGCCAACCTCGACGTCATAGGTAATCTGAACACGGGGTGGTCGCACGCGATCGAGTTTGTGCTGAGCGCTTTGTCTGGCCATAATGGGTCTCCTTGTATCTGAACTTCAAATAGTGCGGGGCACACAGCGGCTTACCTCAACTGCGAAAGCCCGATTTGCGGGGGAGCATGGCGCGGAGTTATTCCAAGCGCCAACCGGAGCACCTGTTTATCACGCGCTTACTGGAGTGTCAAGGGAGAAATTCCCTTCCGTCGGTAGCACATGATATGTCCGGTCCAATTAGCAGGTGGTTGGCCGCGGTGGAGCGGGCAATGAAAGTACAGGACTTGATTTTGCAGGCCATGGCCAAGAAAAGCAGGTATCAGGCGGCCGAGATTGTCGGGGCGGGATGCGGCCTTGATTTTCGGGCTGGGGAGACCGACGTGGCGATGGAAATTGCGACCCGGCAAGAGCCCGAAGCCACAACTTTCCCTGATAAAATAAGTTACCGCCAGGCGCGGAGAGATGGCCGAGTGGCTGAAGGCGCGCGCCTCGAAAGCGTGTATACCTTAACGGGTATCGGGGGTTCGAATCCCTCTCTCTCCGCCAGATTTTCCCACCATGAACGTTCCACGACGGTCCTGAAGGCCGCTCTTCCACGGAGTACCGCCGGCGGCGGAGAGTTTTTCAAGCAGCCTGCTAAAAGCGGAAGTTAGTTTCCAAGAAAATCAGCTGACCGTTCGACTGGTTCGGATAAATCGCTGCGATCACGCCCTTGCCCCAGGCGTGTCCGTAGTAGAGAGTAGCGCTGAAAGCGCGCGTAACCTGGTAGTCGGCGCTGAGATCCCAAACGTTGGCCAAACCGCGATTGCCGCTGCTGGGGCGGCCTGTGTATCCAAAGGTTTTGGGCTGAAACGCGCCCCCGCCGGAATACCAAAGGTCCGACGCGCTGGCCAGCCGCAGCGTGTGTACTTCACTGCGCAACGCCAGCTTCGAATGCGGGCGTAGATTCAAACTGCCGTACAAGTCCTCATCATTCATCATATTGTAGAAAGGAAAGCGCGCGTACTGGCGCGGCGTGGTCAGCACTTGAAAGAACGTGCCGTGACGGGAATCGTTGGGGTTCCCATCGCCGCTCCCGTACGAATACCCTGCACTAACCCACGGCTTAAGCACCCTGACCCGCGGCTGCCATCCCACCTCGCCCACGAACGCGCCCGCCCGTTGCTCCAGGTTGCCCCAAGAGCCAGTTTGAACGGCGCCCCAAATCAAAAGATCAAACTTGCCAACATTGGCGGTATTGAAGACATGGGCGTAATCCGCGCCCCAGGTTGCAATCTCAATATTGCCGATGTCAGCTGCGCGAACTGTCGAAGGGCGGTTGTCAGTCTTCAGAACCAAAGTTCGATGATCGATGTAGCCCAGGGCGAACACGCGTAACTCTCCCGCTCCGCGCTGCGTTGCGACGGACCGGGTGTAGGCGCCGTAGTAGGTGTCTACATCCAGTTCGTTCATGCCTTTTACCTGGAAGACGCCTTGCGTCGGGCGCGCGCCGAAGAAAGTGAAATTGTTCTGTCCAGAATTTGCGGTGAGTTGCAAACCATCGTACGTGCGCTGCACGGCGGCAAACGCAAAATTCGAAATCAGGCGGCTCGAAATGCGGGTTTGAATCACCGTGGCCAGCAGCGGATCTTTGGGAGTGACTTCAAGGCCATCAAAATATTCAAACCGGCCTATCTTCACACCCAGCGGACCAAGATTCTTGAAGTTCGCGAAGGCTTGCTTCACGAACCCGTTTGCGACGTTAGTGTGGTTGTTGTTGGCTGCATAGTAGCTTCCACCCAGGCCGAGTTGGCCTTGCGGCGCCGCGACCACAGCATGGTTTGGCAAGCCGAGAATAGAAGGCTGTTCGCCTTCGAGGAACCAGTCAAAGTGTGCTCCGGTTTGGCCAATGCCCAGTCGCAGCAGAGAATTCCACAGGCCGTATTGGCTGTTTCCAGTCGCACCCTCGAACCAGTACCAACCCTCCGCGCGGGTGCGCCAGTTGGCCGAAATGTCGAGGGGGCCAAGGGTATGCTTGGCCGCCCTCGCCGGTGTTGCTGGCGAAGGCGTAGCCGCAGCCTGCTCAGCCGCGGCTGATGATGACGGATCGGGAGTAACAAATGGTTGCGCGTCTGAGTCCGGGTTGCCGTTCGCGGGCAGAGCTTGTTGGGCGAAAACGGAGCCAGCAAGAGAAAAGACCATTCCCACGATCAGGCAGCATGCAAATCCTAATTTCATGTCATCCCCAGTAGTCTTAGAAAACACCCGCCCAGTTGGTTCCGGATTGTCGTGGGACTGCGGCCGACCGGTCAATAGCTGTTTCCTACTACCGCGCATGCTTACGATGGCGCCGAGGCCCGCGGTGACGATGCTGAATCTTGTTGTTCGCTTCCGGACGTGACTGTCCGCGAGCGGACAACCCATACTGGTTTGCGATTGGGCCGCATGTCTAAGAATTGCTTTTTAGGCAAGGAGATGGTGGATGAACGAGATTTGGCCAGAGCCTTGCTAAGCGCCAGAGGAGAACCTATGGATAGCCTGATCCAGGACGTTCGCTACGGCTGGCGGATGTTGCGAAAATCTCCCGGCTTCGCCACGGTTGCTGTCCTGACGCTGGCGCTGGGCGTCGGCGCCAGCACCGCTGTTTTCAGCGCCGTGAACCCGATCCTGTTCGAATCCCTGCCTTATCCGCATCCCAACCGGGTTATGGCGATCTGGGAGATCCGCAGCGACGGCGCGCGGAACAACGCCACCTTTGGAATGCTGCGCGGGCTGGCGGAACGGGATCGGTCATTCGAGGCGCTGGCCGTGTTCAGGCCATGGGAGCCGACGATGACCGGAGCAGGGAGGCCGGAACGGCTGAACGGGCAACGGATCAGCGCGACTTACTTCCAGGTGTTGGGTGTATCGCCGGCCATGGGCAGAAACTTCCAGCCGTCCGAGGATCGCCTGCACGGGCCGAACGTGGTGATCATCAGCGATGGCCTGTGGAGGCGCCGCTTCGACGGTGACCCTGCGATCGTCGGACGCCAGATCTCGCTCGACGAGCCGGAGAGCTTTGCGGACACTGACAGCTATACCGTCATTGGTGTGATGCCGAGGAGTTTTGAAAATTTGCTGTCGCCAGCGGCCGAGCTGTGGGTGCCCCTGCAATACGACATGTCGCAGGGCCGGGCATGGGGGCATCATCTGCGCATGGTGGGGCGGCTTAAGCCAAATGTGAGTTCGGAGCAAGCGGCCGAAGAGCTCAATCGGCTGGGGAACGCCGTGCTGATGGAGCAGCATCCGGAGACGTATGGCAACAAGGTCAAGTTTCTGGTCAATTCGCTGCAAGCCGACGTCACACGCGGCGTGCGGCCGACTCTCCTCGCGGTCCTCGGCGCAGTGCTGCTGGTGCTGGTGATCGCGTGTGTGAACGTCACGAATCTGTTGCTCGCCCGCGGTGTGAGCCGGAGCGGAGAGTTCGCTTTGCGCGCTGCCGTGGGCGCGGGTCGGGGCCGACTCGTCCGGCAATTGCTGACCGAGAGCGTGCTCCTTGCCGCTCTCGGCGGCGTGGCGGGGATGGCAGTGGCGATGCTCGGCGTGCGGGCCCTGGTGGCACTGAGCCCGCAAGGCTTGCCACGCGTTGGCGCGATCGGTGTTGATGGAACTGTATTCGCTTTCGGCTTCGCCGTTACAACACTCATCGGCCTGCTTTTCGGCCTGGCCCCGGCGCTTAAGGGGACGCATGGCGATCCACAGTCAGACCTGCAGCACGGCCCTCGGCATACCTCCGGTGATCGCGGTCGAATCCGGAGTGCGCTGGTGGTCGCCGAAGTGGCTCTCTCTCTCGTGCTGCTGGTTTGTTCCGGATTGCTATTAAGGAGCTTGCGGCGCCTGTTCGCCGTGGACGCGGGCTTTAACGTATCTCACCTGCTCACTATGCAAGTGGATGAAGTTGGTCATCGCTATGACGCTGACCGCGCCAGATATCAATTTTGGACGCAGGCGCTTGATGCCGTCAGCCACGCCCCCGGCGTGGCTGCTGCCGCATTTACCAGCCAGTTACCGTTAAGCGGCGATCTTGATCTGTATGGCGTGGGTTTCGAGCACGACAACAATCCCGCAGAAGAACATGAGGCTTATCGTTACGCCGTGACGCCGGGATATTTTCAAACAATTGGTATCCAGCTGCGGCGCGGCCGTTTCCTCGATGAAGGCGACCGGGCCGGTGCTCCGCTTGCCGCAGTCATCAATGAATCATTTGCAAAGCGCAAATTCCCCAATCAAGACGCCATCGGCCAGCGGATTCATATCGGCCAACCGGACCAGTGGTACACCATTGTTGGGGTCGTGGGTGACGTCCGGCAGATGTCGTTGGCGCTGAACCAGACCGACGCCGTTTACGTGACCACGGCGCAATGGCACTGGGTGGATACGGAAATGTCGCTGGTTGTGAGCGCGCGCGGCGACGCGGCGGCCCTGGCGCCCGAAATCCGAAAGGCGATCTGGTCGATGGATAAGGACGTGCCCATCGTCCGCGTCGCCACTATGGATGACCTGCTCGCCTCCTCGGCAGCGGAGCGCAGCTTCGCGCTCCTTTTGTTCGAAGCGTTCGCGCTTGCATCTTTGGTGCTCGCGGCGGCAGGAATTTACGGTGTCCTCGCGCGCAGCGTGGCCGAGCGCACGCGTGAAATTGGCATACGGCTGGCTCTAGGCGCCCGACGCGAGGATGTGCTGCGGCTTATTCTCGAACAAGCCACACGAATGACACTCCTCGGCGTAAGCCTCGGAATTGCGGGCGCTCTAGCAGCGACGCGTTTGCTGGCAGACCTGCTCTTTGGAGTTTCAGCCACCGATCCCGTCACCTTCGTGGCCGTCGCACTTCTGCTTACGCTGGTTGCGGAAGCGGCATCATTCGTGCCGGCGTGGCGCGCGATGCGGGTTGATCCCATGGTCGCGCTGCGGTACGAATGATCACGATTTCACGCATTCAATATGGACTGGAAAACCACAGCACGGCCGGACATCCCTGAGAGCGCGAACATTTAACTGACACGCCGCCGCGGGTAAAAACTCTGAGCACTCGGGCTATTCGTAACGCAGGGCCTCGATAGGATCGAGGTTGGCCGCCCGCAGCGCCGGGACCATGCCGCTGACCACGCCGACGACGGCCAGAATGCATGTGGCCACGATCAGGATGCCGGGGGAAACGATCAGGCGGATATCGGCGGCTTCGGCGTGTTTCGCCATGGCGCTGTAGAACGTGATGCGGCCAGCCAGGATCGACACGGCGTAAGAGAGCATGATCCCCAGGACCCCGCCGGCAGCGGTAATGACCATGGCTTCGGCGAGGAATTGAAAAAGAATGTCGTGGCGGCGGGCGCCCAGAGCTTTTTCCACGCCGATTTCGCGAGTGCGCTGGGTAACTGAAACCAGCATGATATTCATCAAACCCACGCCGCCGATGCCCAGCGTCACTGTCCCGATAAAGGCCAGAAGCACCTTCAGCGCGGTGGAAATAATGTCGAACTGCGAAAGCTGTTTTTGCGCGTCGAAAACAAAGATCGCGCGTGGATCATCGGACTTGAAACCGTGAGCCGCGGAGAGGGAGTCCCGGATCGTTTTCGTCATTTTTTCATGATCCAGCCCCGCTGAATCCAGCCACATGCCGTCGAGATAGTGGTTGTCTTTCAGCACATCCATGGAGTTGTAAGGGATATAAACAGTACGGTTGTCGTCGCTGTCGGCTTCCTGCATTCTCGGCTTGCCCACGCCGATCACTTCAAAAGTTACGCCGTCGATGCGAATGGATTGACCAACCGCGGGCATGCCGGAAAAAAGCTTGTCGCGGGCTTCTGATCCGATCACGGCGTACAAGCCATGTTGCATGTTGTCCGCGTCGTTGATAAAGCGCCCCTGGTCCATCTCCAGGCTCCAGATCTGCTGGATCGCCGGGTCAATGCCCATGACGGTGAAGCTGAACGAGCGATTGTCGTTCTGGACGGTGCAGTCTTTTTGGGACATGCGGACCACATGCCGGGCCAGGGGAATGTTGTTGAGCAGAAGGTCGACGTCGTCGCCGGTGAAGCGGATCAGCACGCCGGCCTTGTTTCCGCCAGCCTGCTCAGAAGTTCGTCCGGGAAAAACGCCCACGGCGGTGGCGCCGAAGCTTTCAAAAATGGTTTCGATGGCGCGGGCAAAGCCGTTGCCATAGGCCAGCAGGAGCACCACGGTGGCGATGCCCCAGGCCATTCCCGCCATGGTGAGCAGGGTCTTGCGAAGATCGTGCCGCATGGCCGAATAAGCTTGCTTGAAAAGATCGCCGTGCATTGATTCCTTAAGGGATTAAGCCCCGTTTGCTTTGCTGAGTCTTAACTATTCCTTGCGCAGAGCTTCAACCGGCTCCAGCACCGCAGCCCGGCGTGCAGGATAGAGTCCGGCCGCAACCCCGGCCACGGCCAGGGACACGACCGCCAGAGCAGCGGTGGAGGCGACCAGCTTGGGGGGATCAAATCCCTCCCCTAGATTGACGCCTGAGAGCAGGGCCATGAGCGCAGCAGCGCCGCCGATGCCAAGGCCTCCGCTGATCAGCGTGAGGAAGGCACCTTCCACAAAAAACTGGAACATGATGCTGTTGTTGGTTGCTCCGATGGCCTTGCGCAGGCCGATTTCGCGGGTCCGGTCGGCCACCGCCACCAGCATAATGTTGATGATTCCGATGGCCCCCAGTGCCAGCGTGACCAGGCCCACGCTGCCCAGGAACATATTCATGGCGTCGAAGATCTTGCCGATTTGGTCGACGGTGTTGATAGTGTCCCACTCGTCAAAAGAGTCCGGGTTGCTGGGATCGAAACCATGATTGCGGGCGATGACCCTATGAACCTCCAGCTTCGCGGTTTCGTGCAGGGCGCGCGACTTGGGCTGGTAGTTGATGAAGGAAAGCACGTCGGGAGCGCTGCCCACATTCGTGGGAGGAAAATACTCGTGCATGACGCTGAACGGCACGTAGCTCTGCAGGTTCTGGTTCATGTTGTCGCCGTGACCGATGCGCTGCAGGGTGCCGATCACTTCAAAACTGATGCCGTTGAGCAGTATGGTGCTCCCGACCGAGGGTCGGCCCAGGAACATGGTGCGCCGCGCTTCGTCGCCGAGGACGATGACGGGACGCCTCTGCAGGTCGTCCATCTCATTCAGCCAGCGCCCTTCATGGATGGGCAAATAGCGGATCTGGTTAAGCGTGGAGGGGACGCCCATGATGGTGCCGCTGGACTGGTAAAAATCGCTGACCGCGCGGATATCGCTACGGCGGATTACGGGCGCGGCCGCGCCCACGCTGGGGCAGTCGCGAAGAATGTCCTGGTAGTCGCGATAGGTGAGGTAATACTGGCGCAGGGCGGTAAAACTCCCCTGCGCGACCGGGGCCCGGCTAGACCAGATAAACATCACGTTCTCGCCCAGAGAATCGAATTGCTTGCGGTTTCCCGAGCGAAAGCCTTCGCCCAGTCCCACCAGCAGGAGCAGGGAACCCACGCCCCAGGCGATTCCGAACATGGTGAGGAACGAGCGCAGCTTGTGCGCCCATAGCGTACGCAAGGTCTGGCCGACGATATCGAAGATAAGACGCACTGTAACTATTATACGGTGCAGACGGGGTGCGAGTTCCGGCATCCGGCTTCCGGCGTTCGGGTTCCGGCTACAGCCCTCGTCCCGGAGCCCTCAACCCTGTCGGCCCTCGGACGAAGGAATTCATAGGTCAGAATCCACCTCCCCGCTGCGACACCTAGGAGCTTTTTCATGCACCGAGGTGAGAGGAACCGGAGAGCCGGAAGCCGAAAGCCGGAAACTCAAGGCCCGAGGTTCGAGGTCCGAGGTCTGACGCCCGATGCTGTTTCCACTGCCGTGAGCCATCCAACAAAAAACACCTCACGCAGCAGAAATTCGTTCCGAATAACATGCTAGTTCGTTATTCTCTAGCCAGATGAGCACGCTTGCCCTTAGCGAACTGTTGGGCGCCACGGTGTATGACCCGACTGGCGCGGCCAGCGGACGGGTGCGCGAAGTCACACTGGCCCCGCAGGAGGACCGATCCCGAATCGCGTCGCTGATCGTGAAAACGAAGTCGGGTAACCGCGTGCTCCCCCTGACAGCGGTTTCGGCCATCAATGGCGGGGTGCGGAGCGCGACCGCCTCGGGAGACTGGGCGGCGTCGAACGGAGCGGAGGGTTTATTTCTGCTGGAACGCGATCTGCTCGACCAGCAGGTGATTGACATTAACGGGCGCAAGGTGGTGCGGGTCAATGACGTGGATTTAATGATGGATACGCCGAAACCCGGCGCGCCAAGCGAACCTGCGCGCGCCGTGCTGCGCGTGATCTCGGTGGACGTGGGCGCGCGCGGGGCCGTGCGGCGGCTGCTGCGCGGAGTCGCCCCGCGGGCAGCGCTGCAGGCCTTGCTGGGCCGCATTCCGCCACGTTCGATTCCCTGGAACTTTGTCGACCTGATTGAGACCGATCCCGCGCGGCGGGTGAAGTTAAAGATCTCGCATGACGGCCTGGCCAAGCTGCATCCGGCCGACATTGCTGACATTGTGGAAGACCTGGCGCCGGATGAGCGCCAGGCGGTTTTCCAAACCCTGGACGAGGACGTGGCCGCCGAGGCCCTGGAGGAACTCGAACCCAAGGTACAGAAGGCGGTCGTCGAATCGCTTGATTCGGGACGGGCTGCCGACATTGTTGAGGAAATGCGCCCCGACGCCGCCGCCGATCTACTGGCCGATCTACCCGAAGACCGCACCGAACAAATCCTGGTGCAGATGGAGCCTGAGGAGCGCCAGGACGTGGTCGAACTGCTTGAGCACGGGGAGCAAACGGCCGCAGGCCGCATGACCACCGAGTTCCTCGCGCTGCCGGTCACGGCAACCGTCCAGAACGCGATCGACTCGATGCGTCATTTTGAAGGTGGAGTGGAGGCGGTCAGCACCATTTATCTGGTTGATTCCCATGGAACCTTAGTCGGGGCAGTTCCATTGGCCAAGATTGTGCTAGCGGAGCCTTCCACCCCTATGCTGTCCCTGACCCAGGAGCCGCTCATCCTGAGCCACGAGGGCGTGGGTGAGAATGAGGTCGCGGAATTGTTCGACAAGTACAACCTCTTGATGATGCCTGTGGTCGACGAGCGTAACAAATTGACGGGAGTCATCACCTCGGACGATGTGATCGGCATGTTGCGGGCGAAAATGTAGAAGCGGCTTCCGCTTTCCGGCTTTCGGCGTCCGGCCTCAGACCTCGGACCTCCATTTCATTTGACCGTTTCGATTCCCTGCAGACGCCCCGTTGTGCACACGGGTTCACCCCTTCATTTTTTTCTGCTCATCTGCCGCTTTTTCTTTGGCCTTAACCTGCGAGTGCGTTTATTCTGTGGCGGCGTTGGCAGCAGCTGTGTGTTCCATCCCTATGTTTGCGAAGCATGCGCATGAAGTTTCTGAGACGCTCGAAGATCCGGATCCTGCTATTCCTTGCCGTAGTCGGTCCGGGATTCATTACCGCAAACGTCGACAATGATGCCGGCGGCATCCTGGTCTATTCCCAGGCCGGGGCACAATTTGGACATCTCCTGCTGTGGACCTTGATCCCGATCACGCTCTCGCTGATCGTGGTGCAGGAAATGTGCGCCCGTATGGGCGCCGTAACCGGCAAGGGTTTGAGCGACCTGATCCGCGAGGAATACGGCTTCCGCATCACGTTTTTCATGATGATCGGAATTCTGATCACCAACTTTGGCAACGTCGTGACGGAGTTCATCGGCATTGCCACCAGCCTCGAGCTCTTCGGTCTTTCCCGGTTCGCGACCGTCCCGATCTGTGCAGTGATCGTCTGGCTGATCGTGGTGAAGGGGCAATATAAGAGCGTAGAAAAGGTCTTTCTGGCCGCGTCGTTCTTTTACATCACTTATATCGTGGCCGGAGTCCTGGCGCATCCTGCGTGGAAGGATGCGACCATCGCAACTTTCAAACCGCCCGTGCTTCACGCCTTCCACGAACAGGCTTACCTCTACATGGTGATCGGTGTCGTGGGCACCACCATCGCGCCGTGGATGCAGTTTTATCTGCAATCGTCCATCGTGGAAAAAGGAGTCACGAAGCGTGGATTTAGAGCTTCCCAGTTGGATGTCATTACCGGCTGCATCTTTACCGATGTGGTGGCCTGGTTCATCATCGTGGCCTGCGCGGCCACGCTCTATGTCCACGGAGTGCGCGACATTCGCTTTGCGGCCGACGCGGCGCAGGCTCTGAAGCCGCTGGCCGGGGACTACGCCTACATTCTGTTTGCCGTGGGACTGTTTAATGCGTCGCTGTTTGC
>DATDGM010000121.1:0-19718 GCA_036522075.1 Candidatus Sulfotelmatobacter sp. | reverse complement strand
CGCAGCGGATGGGTATCGCGAACTGCTCCGGGTTTCCGAGCCCGCGGACCATCCTGCGGCCCAGATCGAGCTGGCAGAGGCGCTGCACCGTGCCGGCCGCGACCGCGAAGCCCGTGCCGAGTTATCGCAGCTGGCCGCGGGCGGCGATCCGCTGAAAGAGCATCGCTTGTTCGTCCTCAGCGAAATCGAATGGTCCTCCGGCGATAACAATGCCTTCTATCGCACGGTGGATGAGCTGCGAGAAGCCCCGCAGAATCCCTGGCTGGAGCAAGCTTTGCTCTCGGCCGCCAACCTGCATCTGGTGCACCATGAGTATGATCAGGCGCTCGACACCTATCGCGAGGTGCAGCAACGCTATCCGACCGGGTCGCACGCTTCGTATGTGCACTGGAGGGCCGCCTGGTTGACCTTGCGCCAGGGCCACAACGGCGAGGCCGAGAAAGCATTCGAGGAGCAGATCGCGCTTTATCCCACGGGCGGGGAGACTCCAGCCGCTTTGTATTGGCGGGCACGGCTGGCGGAGGAAGATCATCAGCTGTCGCTGGCCCGAGCTTTCTATCAAAAACTTTCCGACCGCTATCTCAATTATTACTATGCCGAACTCGGCCGGGAGCGGCTGAAACAGATTCCCGCTTCAGCGGACGTAACTCAGCACTACACGTTGCTGGACCGCGTGCCCGCGCTCGACGGCAAGGAAAAAGTTGAAGAGTCCGATCCACCGACCGACGACTTACATTGGCAGAAGGCGGAACTCCTTGGCAATGGCGGCCTGGTCGACTTCGCCGTGCGCGAATTGCAGGCCGCGCCTGGGGCCACGGGCAGTTCGTGGGCTCCGGCCGCGGCCGCAAGGCTCTACGCGGAGAACGGTCAGTATGACCGCGCCATTGAGCTCATGAAACATTCGGCGCCCAGTTACTTCGCGCTCGATCTGCGCGACCTGCCGCGTTCCTACTGGGAAGCGTTATTCCCTAAACCATATTGGATAGACCTGAAGCGCTATGCGACGGAAAACGGGCTCGATCCCTATTTGGTGGCGTCTTTGATCCGGCAGGAATCGGAGTTTAATCCTAACGCGGTTTCACGGGCCAACGCTGTCGGGCTGATGCAATTGCTGCCAAAAACGGGCAAGCAGATCGCCAGGCAAGAAAGACTAAGGCGTTACAGCCCCAGCCAGCTTTATATGCCGGCAGTAAATTTGGAGCTGGGCACGCGCTACTTCCGCGGCATGGTCGACCGTTACTCCGGCGCCCTGGAGTACGCACTTGCCGCTTACAACGCGGGTTCGGAACGCGTGGGCGACTGGATGGGGCAGGGACAATACCGCGATCCGCAGGAGTTTGTGGAGTCGATTCCTTTCACCGAGACGCGCGAGTACGTACAAGCCATTCTGCGCAATGCGAATGTATATAAGCAGCTCTACGGGACCCCGTAGCGGCGAATCCGAGCAGGAGCCCTGCCTGGGGCGCTGCTAATTCCCTGGACTTCCCTGGAACTATGGTGCTGGCAATTGCGTATCCCCAGCTGAGAGCTGGAGGTGTGCCTATGAAAGCCGCCCTGTTCGCCTTGTTGGGTCTGAATACGCTGCTGATGGCCCAGTCCGCGACGATTGAGAAAACCGGCAAGAGCCCGGTCGAGACGGCGTTCGCTCCCGGCGGCGAGGTCCGGATGGACCTTTGCCCTGCCGCTGTCGAAATCATCGGAAAGAAGGAAGGCGCGCTGCGTGTTTCCTATGACTCTGGCCACGGCTACGGCGAAGATGTGCATGTGCGGATTCAGGTGATGGGGAATCAAGCCGACCTGAGAGTCACGGAGTGTCCGCACAACAATTTCGAACTCAATATCGAAGTCCCGCAGGCTTCCGGCCTGCGTGTGCGAATGTTTGCCGGGCAAATGGAAGTGACCGGCATTACGGGAAATAAAGATGTACAGATGCATGCTGGCCAGTTGACGCTGCAGATCGGTGACCCGGCTGACATTGGGCACGTCGATGCATCGGTGACGACCGGCGATCTCGAGGCTCCGCCCTTCGAGGTTTCCAAGAGCGGACTCTTCCGCTCGTTTCAGAAAAGCGGAGCGGGGAAATACTGGGTTCATGCGCACGTGGGAGCCGGGCAGTTGGAGCTTCGCTGAAGTGAGTCTTCAATCTTCTAGCTAGGGGTGATCCCTTACTTCTCTTCCGCTAAACAGAATCTCCAGCACCAGCAATCCCGCGCCCACCACAATGGAGCTGTCCGCCAGGTTAAAAACCGGCCACTGATACTGCTTTACGTAGAACAGCAGGAAATCGACCACGTGGCCTGTGGCCAGGCGATCCCACAGGTTTCCCGCGGCGCCGCCCAGGATCAGGGAGAGAGCAATCGCTGAGATAGTCACGGGACGAGTCTGCTTCCACAATAGAACCAGGACGATCAGCATAGCGATTACGGAGAAAGCGATCAGCAATTCGGTTTTCCAGCGCGCGGGATGATCGGCGAAAAGGCTGAAAGCGGCGCCGCTGTTTTCGGTGTGAGTGAGGCGAAAGAAGCCGGGAATAATCTGGACGTGGTCGTAGAGCCGAATGCGGCCCGCGGCGAGGCGTTTCGTCCAATGGTCGAGCAGGACGACGGCGAGAGCGAATAAGAAGTGGGTGGCGCGGGCGGCGTTCTTGGTCATGCGAGTGTTATTGTAAGCGGTTTTTCGTTAGGCTCTTCTTTGCGTGCTCTGCGGTTTTTCTCAGCGATCTCTGCGGTTAGAAGCTTTTGCCTCTGCCGGCGCAAGCCTTTGACCGCAGAGGCCGCAGAGAAGAAGCACCGAGGGCGCAGAGAAACGCTCAGGCGCCGTCTTCCAGCTCTTTCAGCACCGCGCTGCAGCGCTCGCAAACTGTGGGATACGCTTTATCTTCGCCAACACGCGGAGAGTAATTCCAGCAGCGGTCGCACTTGGCGCCGTCGGCCTTCTTGACCTCGATATGTACGCCGCCGGTGCCATTGCCGGACCCTTGGGTCAGCGTGACCGACGACACGATGAACAGATAACGCAACTGGTCGGCATAGCGTGACAACACTGCATAAGCCGGATCGGCTGCGGTGATGATTAACTGAGCCTCCAGGCTCTTGCCGATCCGCTTGCTGTTGCGCTCTTCCTCCAGCGCTTTCAGGGCCTGTTCGCGAACGGCCAGCAGCGTAGCCCAATCTTGTTGCTGTTGCGTGTCTTCTTCGGGAATGGATTTGTCTCCCAGGATTTCGGCCGCGCTTGGAAACTCCGCCAAATGCACGCTCTCCAGTCGATCGGGGATTTTCGGCAGGTGCTGCCACACTTCTTCGCAGGTGAAACTCAGGATCGGCGCCAGCAATCGGGCCATGGCCTCACTAATGCGCCACAATACGGTTTGCGCCGAGCGGCGGCCGGGAGAATTAGGAGCGTAGGTGTAAAGCCGGTCTTTGATCACGTCGGAATAAAATGCGCTCAGTTCGACCACGCTGAAATGGTTCACCCGGTGGTAGATCTTGTGGAACGCGAATTCGCTGTACCAGGTGCACACATCGCGCGCCAGAGCGGCCGCCTGACGCAGCATGTACTGGTCAAGAGCCTCCAGTTTCTCAAAGGGAAGCGCATTCGTTGGCGGATCGAAATCGTAGAGATTGCCCAGAGCGTTCTTGAAAAGATTGTTTCGGATCGCTCGATAATTCTCTGCCACGCGCTGCATGAGCGTTTCCGAGCCGACCACATCTTCGCGGAAATCGACCGACGCAACCCACAGGCGCACTATCTCTCCGCCCAGCCGCCCTGCGATGTCGACCGGGTCCACATCGTTGCCGCGCGACTTCGACATGGCCTGGCCTTTTTCGTCGAGCGTCCAGCCGGGCGTGACCACTCCGCGATAGGGCGGAGTGCCGTGGGTGCCCATGGCGCAGAGCAGGGAAGACTGGAACCAGCCGCGATATTGGTCGCCGCCTTCGAGGTAGAGATCGGAGGGCCAGGGATAGGTTGGCTCATCCGCAATCAAGGCCAGATAACTCGCGCCCGATTCGAGCCACACGTCGAAGATGTCGGTTTCTTTCTCGAATTTCGCGCCGCCGCAGTGCGGGCATTTCGTGCCAGGGGGAAGAATCGTGTCACTCTCGGAAGTAAACCAGGCATCGGCACCGGAGCGCGCAAAAAGTTCAACAACTTTTTTATTGATCGCAGGATCATTGAGCGGCCTGCCGCAGGCTTCGCACAGGAACACGGCGATGGGCACGCCCCACACTCGCTGCCGCGAAATGCACCAGTCGGGGCGGGTTTGAATCATGTTCGAAAGGCGCTCTTCGCCCCACGCCGGGTCCCATTTCACTTTTTTGATTTCTTCCAGCGTCCCCGTACGCAGCGTGAGGTTTCCAGAACTCAACCCTGATTCCCCGCCCGGCATTGGAGTTTCCATCGAGATGAACCACTGCTCGGTAGCGCGAAAGATCACAGGATTATGACAGCGCCAGCAATGGGGATAGGAGTGCTCCAATTTATCCGAGTGCAACAACGCCCCGCGCTGGCGCAATAGCTCAATGATAAGTGGGTTCGCCTTAAACACGTACTGGCCGTTGTATTCGGGCAACCCGTTATGAAGGATGCCTTTTTCGTCGACGTTGCTGGTGGCGTCGAGGCCATATTTCACGCCGGTAGCAAAGTCCTCCGCGCCGTGTGACGGGGCAGTGTGGACAACTCCCGTGCCGGTGTCCATGGTGACGTAGTCGGCGAGCACGCCCAGAATCTTGCGATCGAGGAATGGATGCTGGAAGTTAAAGCGCTCCAATCTTCGACCGGGGAAATGCGCAAGCTCGCGGGGATCTGCCAGGTTGCATTTCGCAGCCACGTCGGCAGCCAACTTCGCCGCAACGATGTAGACCTCGCTTCCTGCTTCCAGCGCCACATACTCTTCATCGGGATGGAAGGCCACGGCCATGGAAGCCGGCAGCGTCCAGGGCGTGGTGGTCCAGATAATCGTCGAGACTTTCTTCCCCGCCAGCGCGGGATCGACCTTCGCCGGATCGTCCAAGAGCGCATACTTTACCCAGACTGTTGGGCTCGTGTGATTTTCGTATTCGACTTCGGCTTCCGCCAAAGCCGTTTCGTCGTGCATGCACCAGTAGACGGCGCGCAGGCCCTTGTAAACAAAGCCGTTCTCGTAAAACGAAAAGAACGTTTTCAGCACGATCGATTCGTACTGCGGATTCATCGTGGCATATGGCCGGTCGAACCGTCCGAAAACGCCGATACGCTTGAACTGCTGGCGCTGCAAATCGAGAAACTTCTCGGCGTATTTGCGGCATTCGGCGCGCACGTCGGTGGGCCGCATCTGCAACTTCTTGCCGCCTAACTCCTTGTCTACCTTGATCTCGATGGGCAGGCCATGGCAGTCCCAGCCGGGCACGTAGGGCGCATCGAAACCCGCCATGGTCTTGGATTTAACGATGAAATCCTTCAGACACTTGTTCAGCGCCGTCCCGAGGTGAATGGGTCCGCTGGTGTAAGGAGGGCCATCGTGCAGAATGTATTTTGGCCGGCCCTTGCGGGCCTGCCGGATGCGCTCGTAAATACCCATCTGCTCCCAGCGTTCGAGCGTTTTAGGCTCGTTCTGAGGCAGGTTGGCCTTCATGGGAAAGTCAGTTTTGGGCAGGTTAATGGTGGCTTTCAATTCGAGCGGCACTCAGACAGGTCTCCCAAATGATTGAATCTTTTCATTATAGGGAGAGCGGAGTAGAACGTCCACGCAGCCGAGCGCGGAGGGGCAGACCTCAGACCTGAGACCTCAGCCTTCAGGCGTGGCCCTCGGGGCACGTTCCATGTGGCGATGGCCGCCTCGGCCGTCCAAGCTCGTGCGAGGCCCGGCCCCTAGTCCGGCTTCGGAAATCCGCCTGTGGTCGCATCACCTCACCTGCGTACCCAAAGTGCCCTAGAGACCCTTGAAATGCCCGTTCAAAAAGTCAGAAAGTAGAGGTACAATTCAACAAGGCAGTAACCGCGGTACCCGATCCGCAGAAGATCACAGAGATGAATCTTTTTCGTAGTATCGGGAGCTCAAACCAAGCAACTTGGCGCGGGCGGCGCTCATCTGTGTAAAGGGTGGAGCGGCGTTTCGACCTCGTCGCCGGGTAGCGGTTCGCAGTTATTCGGTAATCCGGCGGTCGCAATGCAGCATTCGTAATTCGGCAATCATGATCCTGTAATCATGGCATCTGTAGAAATAAATCCGAGCGCCCCTCCAAGAGAGCCCGAGTTGCATTTTCTTGTGGCTCAGGAAATGTTTGAAGAGCCGCTGTGGAAGTCCCTTTTCCGGCAGCTCGACGATTTTTTCTTTCCTAAGAAGCTTCCCCCCCTCAAGTTGGAATCGAAGCCCGAGCCGGTCAAGGACATTTGGGGGTTTTACAGCAATTGGAAGATGGGCGCGCTGGGAGCTGTGGGCTTTTATAGCTTGCTTGCGGTAGTTCTTGTTGTCAGCGCGATAATTGCACGGCGTGTAGTAGCAGCCGTGGTGGCCCCGAAACCTACGGTGACGCTGGTCGATCCGAACGACATACCTGCACTAAAGCCCGGAAGAACGGTCTCTGGCGGCGGTGGCGGCGGCGGCGACCGCGATGTGCTCAAGGCCTCGGCAGGCAGACTACCCAAGTTTTCGCTACAGCAGATCACTCCTCCGGCGGTGATTTTGCGGAATGAGCATCCTAAGCTGGCCGTCGATCCAACGATCGTGATACCGCCAGAAGTTAAGTTGATGGCTTCAAACGCCATGCCCAACCTGGGCGACCCGCTGTCCCATATGGTGATCCCTTCGAATGGGACTGGGAGCGGGGCCGGTATTGGTGCGGGCAGCAACGGCGGAGTTGGAGTGGGCGATGGCGCCGGCTACGGTAGAGGCTCAGGCGGCGGAACCGGCGGAGGGCTGTATCACCGCGGAGAAGGCGCGAGTGATCCTGCCATCATCTCGCAGGTCGACCCGGAATTCTCCGAAGAAGCGCGCAAAGCCAAGTTTCAGGGACTGTGTGTTCTCAGCATTGTGGTTGAGCCCGACGGCACGCCCAGCAATATCCGCGTAAGCAGTAGCCTGGGGATGGGCCTGGACGAAAAGGCCATCGAGGCGGTCAAGAAATGGAGATTCCGGCCGTCGATGAAAGATGGCCATCCGGTGCGCTACGGCCCCGTCGAAGTCGATGTGGATTTCCACTTGTACTGATGCCATGCGCTCCTCCACTCGTAATCCCACAGAACTTCATCCTGAGCGGTCGCAAGTGGATGTTGATTGCATTCGGTACTCATGGGATCTGTAGAGATAAAAGCGGACGCCCCCGGCCCCGAGCCAGAGTTGCACCTTCTGGTGGCTCAGGAAATGTTCGAACAGCCTCTGTGGAAGTCCCTGGTCCGCCAGTTAGACGACTTTTTTTTCCCCGAAAAGGTTCTACCCCTCAAGCTGGAATCGAAACCTGAACCAGTCAAAGATATCTGGGGCTTTTACAACTACAAAAAAGATGGCTTGCTGGGCTCGACCGGTGTACACGTCCTGATCGCAGGAGTGATTGCAGCCGGGACGATTTGGGCGCATCCCGGCGTCGCAGCGCCTCCCGTGCCGATGCGCGCTGTGGTCCTGATGGGCCTAGGCGACATTCCGCAGTTGAAACCCGGGAAAACGGTCTCTGGCGGTGGAGGTGGCGGCGGCACTAAAGATATCCTGCAGGCTTCGGCGGGCAGGTTACCGAAGCTTTCGCTGCAGCAAATCACACCTCCAGCCTTGATCCTGCACAATGAACACCACAAGCTCGAAGTAGAACCCACAGTTGTCATTCCTCCCGAAGTCAAGTTGGTGGCTTTGAGCACAATCCCTGACCTTGGAGTTCCAACATCGCATTTCACCCTGCCCTCTAACGGGCAGGGTTCGCGCGGTGGCATGGGTGACACAGGGCGCAACGGCGGCGTTGGGCCGGGAGAAGGCCCGGGTTATGGTCCAGGGAGAGATGGCGGTAGTGGCGGAGACGCATATCATAGCGGAGAAGGCGCGAGTGATCCTGCGATCCTCTCGCAAGTCGATCCGGAATTCTCCGAAGAAGCGCGCAAAGCCAAGTTTCAGGGGCGTTGCGTTCTCAACCTCATAATTGAGGCCGACGGCACGCCGAGCAACATTCGAGTGGGCGGCAGCCTGGGGATGGGGCTAGACGAAAAGGCTATCGAGGCGGTCAAGCAGTGGAGATTCCGTCCGTCGATGAAAGATGGACATCCGGTGCGCTATGGACCGGTCGAGGTCGATGTGGACTTTCACCTGTACTGAGGTTCGGCAACCGATTGTGTACAGAACACTTCCACCGGGCTGAAGCTCGGTTTTCATTTTTGGAGAATGTAACGCGGCGCTGAAGCGCCGCTCTTCCGCGTGGTTTCCGCCGCGTGGTTTCCCGCGCCGTTCTGCGACACTTCAAGGCAGCTCCCGAGACGCTTGGGACGACTCTAGCTTGATTTCCTACGCAGCAGCGCCAGGTGTCCGCGCAGGCGCGTCTTGAATCCCAACCGCTCGTAAAGCGCGATAGCTCGCGCATTGTCCTTGCGCGAGTGCAGGAAGGGTGTTTCGCCACGTTCGAGAATGCGCCGCATCACTTCCGTCATTAAAATTCCGGCATAACCCTGGCCTGTGTGCTCGGGGTGGGTGCAGACCGCGCTCACTTCCGTGTGACCCGAAACCTTCATACGCTCTCCGGCCATGGCCACCAGCTTGCCGCCGCGGCGAATGCCGAGATAGGTTCCCAGTTCATGGGTGCGAGTTCCAAATGGACCGGGCCTAGTCAGCGTGGCCAGTTCCACCATTTCCGGCGAATCCTGCAGGCCGAGTTCGACGTAGGGAATGCCTTCGCTTGGTTGCGGAGCTGGCGGCAATCCCACTCCATTCTGCGAAACATAAACCATCTGAATGAGTGGCGGCCCGGCGAGCAGCTCCCATCCGGAGCGTGCTCGGTATGGTTCATCCAGGAACAGAGCCGCGGTTCCACCCGGACCCACCAGTTCGCCGAGCGATTGGTAACCCTTATCGGAAGGGTCCTGAAACGAGCTGAGCAGCGTAATCTCCCGCAGGAAGCGGCGAGCCGAGCCGCAGGATTCGGCACAGTGAGCCTGCCGGGTCGTCAACGCCTGCCAAATGACATTGTCGAGCGGATGCCCCGTCGAAGCAGAGGTGAACGACGAACTGGACGACGATAAGGGCATGGCGTGTTCTATTGGACTTGGTAAAGACATAATTGGACACAGTAATTCTGGCAGGCTGGGGTACGCTATCCGATTCTTGCGCAAGAACGACTGATGTGGCGACAGCCGCCTCGGCTGTCCGGCCAGAGCGAAGCTCGGCCTACCTCGATGCTCCGATTACATAAGGCCTTATTCTTTTAGATCCACATGCTTCACATCCTCAATGGCGTGTCCCAGAAAACGCTGCCCCAGGCTGCGGAACTTATCTACCGAATCGGTGGCAAAAAACTTGAGCCGAGGCAGCGTGTGCGGGTTTGGCAGCGATTCCGAAGCTTGTGGCAAAAGCTCCCGCAGATGGCCAGCGACTCCGTGGGCCGTGCACTCGGCTGAATCCACGATGCTGACGTGTGCGGGTGCTACGCGGCGCAAAAGAGGTTTCAGCAGCGGATAGTGCGTGCAGCCAAGCACAAGAACGTCAGCGTCGTGAAATTCATCGCGGAAAGCTTCCTCGAGATAGATGCGGGCAACCTGCTCAGTGACGGAGTGTTCCACCCATCCTTCTTCGACCAGCGGCACCAGCAAAGGACACGCTTTCTCTCTCGCAATGAGTTTGCGTGCCTCCAGAGCCTTTCGGTAGGCGTGGCTGCTGACGGTGGCATAGGTTCCGATCACGACCACTTTCTGGTTGGTGGTGGCGCTGGCGGCGGCTTCGGCGCCCGGCTCGATCACACCCACCACCGGCACATGAGCCGACGCCGTGATGCGATCCAAAGCCAGCGCGGTTGCGGTGTTGCAGGCGATCACCAGTAATTCCGCGCCATGGGATTCCAGGTAGTGCGCAGCCTCCACGGCATAACGTGCCACAGTCTCCACCGATTTGGAGCCGTAGGGAAGCCGTGCGGTGTCGCCAAAGTAGAGATAGTCGGCTGCCGGGATGAGTTCAAGTAACGCTTTAAGGACGGTCAAGCCGCCGAAGCCGGAATCGAATACACCGATGGTGGGACGCCGCGGGGTCATGGACGGTGAAATACCTATCCGATGATAGCAGCGCAGCCAGTGAGCGCCGGTGACCAGGCGTGTTCACGAGCTTTGTTTACCAGGGACTATTTCGCCGGCGCATCCGTTCACGCCTGGATGCGAGTTGCCCTCATCCCGGAATGTTCCGCCGTTCTTCCGCAGCAAGGCCCGGGCGGAATGGGCGCGCCGTGCGGGCAGGTGCGGGGATGGCCGAGGAAGGCGCAGATCTTGTCGGTGGCTTCAGGTGAGAGGATGTGCTCGAACTTGCAGGCCTGCTGTTCGATTTCAGTTTCGCTGTCCATGGCAAGGCTGTCGGTGAACAAACGCTCGGCCAGGCGATGGCGGCGAATGATGCTGCCGGCGCGCTCGCGGCCGCGGGGTGTGAGTTCCACGACTAACGTACCGTCGCCGGAGGATGCGGCAACGGGCTTCAGCGCATCGTGGCAGGGATTTACGAAAGGCTTGTGGTCGTGGTGCTGGGGTGGATGCGGCATGGAAACGACCAGTTCCATCTCGATCATTTTTTCGATCGCCAGGCTCACCGGAAGCGCTCCGTGCACTTCCATACGCTCCACTTCCGCGATTTCGCCGTGCTCCGCCAAAACCCACAGCTCTTCCAAAACTTCGTCGAGCTGTTCTTCGTCGGCCATGGAAAAAATTTCCTGCGATGCGATCTTGCCGTGGTGCAGTTCGATGCGACGATCGGCCAGGCGGGCCACGACGGGATCGTGCGTGACCATCACGATGGTGCGCCCCTGCTGGTGAAATTCGCGCAGCAGGCGGAGAATCATTTCTTCGTTTGGCGCGTCGAGGTTGCCGGTTGGCTCATCGGCCAGGATGATGCGTGGGTCGTTAATCAAGGCGCGAGCGATGCAAACCCGCTGCTGTTCTCCGCCGGAAAGCTGCGAAGGCAAGTGTTGGGCACGGTCTGCCAGGCCAACGCGGGCGAGCGCATCGATGGCCTCGTTCTCGTCGGTCATGCTATGGAAATACTGCGCGAGCATGACGTTTTCGACCGCGGTTAAGAATGGGATGAGATGAAATTGCTGAAAGATAAATCCGATTTTCTCGGCGCGTACGCGATTCAGTTCGCCGGCCGAAATCCCCGCCACATTCTGACCTTCGAGCCAGATTTCTCCGGAACTGGGGCGATCCAGGCAGCCGATGAGGTTGACCAGCGTCGACTTGCCCGAACCCGACGGGCCCATGATGGAGAGCCACTCTCCCGCAGCTACATGCAGGGAGACGTGATCGAGAGCGTGGATGGAGCTGTTATCTTTGGCCGACCCACTCGCGCCGTTGGCCGCTTCCTTCGCCGGGTAGAGCCGGGTTACGTTTTTGATCTGAATCATTTCACTCACCCCTCAGGATAATCGCCGGCTGCACGCGCCGCAGCAGCGAAATCGGGAGGATGGCAGAAAGCAGGGTCACTGCCATGCTAACAGCCACGACAATCGGGAGCACGCTGAATCGAGGTACGACGGGCGAGTGAAAGTTCACACGGCCGATCCAGGCCGCGACGCCCACGCCGACCGCAAAGCCGATCACAGCGCCGGTGGCGCCGAGAGCGGCCGCTTCAGCGGCAAAAAAACCGTTCAGCAAACGCTCGGATGCGCCCAGGGCTTTCATGATGGCAAAATCGCGGCGCCGGTCAAACACCCAGCCCATCAGTGTGGAAAGCACGCACAAGGCGGAGGTCAGAATGATGAGCACAGCGGCCGCCAGAAGGGTGGATCGCGTTTTGCCGAGCACCCGGGCCTCACCTTCCATGATCTGTCGCACGGGGCGGACGTCGGCCGTGGGCAGCGCCAGCGCAAGTTGGTGCATGATCGCCGTCACGTCGCTCGCTGAGCCGTTGGCGGCGACTTCGACCGTGGATGGCTGAACTCCGGTCCAGGCAATAAAGTCCGGGAGTGAAAGATAAACGCGGCTATCCTCAGCCGCGCCGGTTTGCACAGTGCCGGCCGCGGTGAGGTGAATAACATGTCCTTCAAAACTGAGATCGAACGGCTGGTTTTTCGGTAAGACGCTAGCGCGCGCGCGCACGCCGATCAGCGCCTGTTGAGGCGACGACGGCCAGTGGTCCACCGACCACCAGCGATCCAGTTGGCGAACGCGATCAAAGTCGGTGCCGGCCACTACGACGGGCTGGCCACTGCCGGTGCGGGCGACGACCATGCCGAAGGGAGCCACCAGGCCGCGGCCCGCCAGAGTGGATTCCACGCGTGAGAGCGTATCGGCGGGAAGGGAAGCGCCGTCGCGGCCAACCACAACGATATTTGCGCCATAGTTGCGGAACTCGCGCTGCAGTTTGGCCTGTACGTCGACGAAAAGATTCAGCATGGCAGTCGCCACGGCTGCGGCGACGACCATGGCGAACAGAGCAGAAGTGGCGCGTCCCCGGCGAAGGATTGCGGCTCGCACCAGCATGCGCAGAAACATCGAGGTGTGGGGAGCGTGCGCGCGGCGAGCTATAAGGCCGCGTGCGGAGCCAGAACCTGCGGGCGCGGAAATAGGCGCGCTCATAGTTCGCTTCTCAGGGCAAACACGGGATCAAGCTGCACCGCCCGGCGAATCGCCGCCGCGCTCCCGGCGAACGTTACCAGAACAGCCACGACCAGAACTACGGGCAGCAGGACGGGCGCGATGCCGATTTGCGAGTCGAAAATCGAGCGGCCGATCTGGCGAGCCAGCAGACTTCCCGCCACAAAACCCACGAGGCCGCCGATGAAAGCCAGAAGCGTGGCTTCCGCAAAAAAGACGGAGGCGATGGCTAGCTTGCTCGCGCCTAATGCTTTCATCAATCCCACTTCTGCCCGGCGCTCGAAGATGGCAGTCGCCATGGCGGCCGAGACCGCTAGTGCGGAAGCAAAAAGCGCTGCCAGCGTAATGAGAAAAATCAGCCCCTCGATGCGCGTCAGCACGGCGCCTTCGTTCTGCGCCACCTGCCGAATCTGCTCGGCGTGCGAATGGGGAATCGCCTCGGCAAGTTGGTACGCGATCGACTGGGGATACGGAGAGCAATACCAGCGGTCATACATCGGCCCTGAGAGGCTCTTGGGATCGCGCCGGGCCAATGCATCCTCGGGTTTGGTAAGGGCGCTCACGTAGACGCGTCGCACCGCTCCAGGCTTGCCCAGGATTTCCTGCGAGACTGCCAGCGGAGCCACGACCTGATCGTCTTCCGCGCCGCCCGTGGAGAGAATTCCGCTGACGTGAAACTGGCGACCGGAAAGCGAAAGTTCATCTCCCGATTTCTTGCCGAGGCGAGTGGCCAGTTTCTCTCCAAGCAAAACGTCATGCGAGTTATCGTCGGGCCAGCTTCCCGAAACTTTCCACCAGGGATGCGTGGTGCGGACGCCGGTGGTGAAATGGTCATTGCCAAAAGATAACGGCTTTGCAAAGTAAGTTCCCAGCAGCGTGACGGTCTGCGACCCGTCGTGATCCAGGGTCACGCTTACGGGCAGCATGGGGGCGAAGCCTGTAATGTTGTTGTGCCAGAAGATGCCCTTGATCTTTGCCAGGTCCGCTTCGTTCAGGAACGCGCCGTCGCTGGGTGGCTTTAGGTTGACGCCGCCAATCTCCACGTCGAGGGAGTCTTCTTGCGGAGTGACCACCAGGTTGGCGCCGATGGTGCGCAGTTCGCGGTTAATCTTGTCGCCAATGTCGGTGGCGACCGCGATCATGGCCGTCGCAACCGTGACCCCGAGCGTGATGGCAACCCCGGCCAACAACTTGCGCCGCTTCTGGCGCCGGAAGGATTCGTAGACGAGCCGCACGAACATGGGCTACGGCTGCGCGAACTTGCCGCCGCCGGCCGCGATGTCCGCCTCCTGGATGATCACCGTGTCGGCGGTCTGCGTGGCCTTGAGAGGTACCGGGTTGCAGCCGCCGGCTGTACCTACGGATTGTGGATTGATCGGCGCGCCGCAGTTCCTGCAGACCACGCCGTTACTGCCTTTGTAGAAGCCGACCGCGCCGCAGATTTCGCAGGCGTCAAAAACCGTGGCGATCTTGCCGTCAGGTTTCTGGTAGAGCCAGAAGCGGATTGCGGTCCCATTCTCGTGGGCCTGGAAGCGATGCAGGTCGCCGTCTGAAATCTGTGCCAGGGGAATGGTCACGGCGCCGTTCACGAAAGTCACCTCCGTAGCCGGGGACGGCGCGCTGGCACTCTGGGCATAGACAAACTCGGCGGTCACCATCGCGATAAAAAGGAACGAGAAAGTGTAGACGGAGCCCATCCACAACCGTTCACGGCGCGCGGTCCATGCGGCTTTGCGGCGTGCGGCGGGCGACGCCGACTCGGGAACAAGATCGCGGCGCTTGGCATCGAATAGAACCATCAGCGCGGCCAGCGCAAAAATAGTTACGACGAAGAACCATTCATTGCTGACGATGGGGCCGATGATCGCCATCTCCCGCTTGGAGGAGGCAATGACACCGCTTTCCGAAAGTTCGTGCAGGCCGGAGATCAGCAACTGTGCTGCCACCAAGAAAAGGATTGCGGTGGTGACTCGAAAAAACTTTTGCAGGTTGATGCGAACGCTGCCTTTTACGAACATGACGCCGAAGGCGATGGCGGCAAATACACCGAGAACCGTGCCCAGAAAACTCATCAGAGCGGTGGAATTGAGGGAAACGGCCGCGAGCATCAGGACGGTTTCCGCGCCCTCGCGCAGCACCATGAGGAAGACAAAAATGAACAGGCCGAACCACGCGTCGTTCCCGGCCAGCAGACCGATTTTGCCCTCGATCTCCCCCTTCAGCTTGCGCCCCGTCTTCATCATGAAAACGACCATGGTGACGACGAAAAGTGCGGCCGCCAGCATGATCCAGCCCTCAAAGGCGTCTTCGTTGAGATTGGTTCGCGAAATGACGATGGCCACGGCGATGCTGCCGAGAAAAGCCGCGCCCAGCGCGGCATAGACCGCCTTGCGCAGATCGTTGCGTCCGATCTTGGCGAGGTAAGCGAGGGTAATCCCGACGATAAGCGCGGCCTCAACCCCTTCGCGCAGCGCGATCACAAAAGCTTGGAGCATTTATGGGATCTCTATGATGTTGAAAATGAATTTCAATTTCAACTCCAAGGATATGCTTTGGCCCAAGGCAGCGTCAATCGATCACGTCACAATGGCATGCGATCGAGATCACATGGTGGAAACTCCGGCCTGAACGGTTCCTACGCGCAGAGAATGGCAAGGGCAGTTAACTCTCGCGCCTCCAAAACACGGGCTCCGCGTCCAAACCGGCGCGATGCGAAGCGGACCGCCCTGCACCGAAAAACTCGATTTGGCTTTGGCAGCCGGTAGTAGAATGACGCGATGAAGTGGGGTCATTTCGAAGGAGTAGCTCGAGCCTATCTGCTGTCAATCGCCTTCTGGTTTGGGATCGCGCTGTTGATGGGCTGGCAGTACGGATATGTGAAGCCCGGCAATCTTTGGCAGTCGTCGGTCAACCTGCTCGCGATGGCGGCCGCTCATGCTTTTGCTTTAGCTCTGTGGACGCCCCCCATGCTGTATCTGGTTGGAAAGTACCTCAACCGTTCGAGAAATCGCGCTCTCTACGTGTTGCTGTTTGTTCTGGGGGCCGTGCCGTTTGTATTTGTGCACTCGGGAATCCAGTCGCTCCTGCTTCCACCGTTCGATGATGTGCAGCAAAAATACTTGCCGCGTTCCTTCCATTCCTATTTTGAAGCGGTTCGGGGTGCATTTGCCGACGAGATTTTCATCTACATTGCGATTGTTGTGGCCGCCCACGCTTATGAATACTTCAACCGTCTGCGTCGAGAGGAGCGCGAACGCTATGAGTATCAGCAGGCATTGGTTGCCAGTGAACTGCAGGCGCTCAAGGCGCAGCTTCATCCCCACTTCCTTTTCAATACGCTGCACGGAATTGCCACGCTGGTGGATGGCGACTCGAAAAACGCCAGGGAGATGATTATCAAGCTGTCCGATTTATTGCGCACTGCTCTGGACAGGGACAGCGCGGATCTGATTTCCCTTCAGGACGAGCTTAAGTTCGTTAGGGAATATCTCGATCTGGAAAAAATGAGGTTCGGCAGCCGTCTCCGGATCGAATGG
The DNA here is from genome assembly GCA_036522075.1 of Candidatus Sulfotelmatobacter sp. Lineage (GTDB taxonomy): Bacteria > Acidobacteriota > Terriglobia > Terriglobales > Acidobacteriaceae > Sulfotelmatobacter. The sequence goes on along the minus strand of DATDGM010000121.1, from coordinate 3,447 downwards.
CTGGTGACGCCCGCGACCTATGGGCTGCTGGTACCGCAGATGATCCTTCAGCCACTCGTGGAGAATGCGATTCAGCACGGCGTTTCTTCTGCGCGGGAAGGCGGGTGGGTCGCGGTCGCGGCGAATCAAAGAGATGGAGTACTCGAAATTCAGGTGCGCAACAGCGTCGGCGGCAAGACCTCGAGCGGTACGGGGGTGGGTCTACGGAATACTGAGGCCCGGTTGAAGTACCTGTATTCCGGCGACGCAAGTCTGCGACTTACGGTGGCGGAGGATCGCACTGCGACCGCGAGCCTGACGCTTCCGGCATTGCACGCTCCGTCGGTCAATCTAGAGAGGAAAGACAGCCAGACTGTCCAACACAGCCAACCTGTCCACTAAAACGGCAATTTCCCTTTAAAGCCTTCGTAGGAATGCGTTCGCGTTGGCCGCGTTTGGGAACAACCTTTCCTCCGCCTGAAACTCCGCCGAGTGCACACACCTCCGGCTGCCCCGCAGCTTGACTGGATGTTTCAGATGCAGCATCTCGTGGTAGACGATGTACTCCAGCACATAGGGCGGGACGGCGGGGTGGTCAAAGACGCGGCTGATGATGATGGCGTTGTGCGCCGGATCGTAATGGCCGAGAATGCGGCGCGTCTTGGTCTGGCTCCAACTCATGCGCGGCCGGGCCATGAGTCCGTGAAAAAAACGCGTGTTCAAATCTTCGAAAATCGAGTCCAGATCATAGAACTGCCCGCGCGCCGAACGCAGCAACTTGCGTCCGCGCATCTGCCGCACCAAATGCGCTTGGCGCACGATCTCATGGCTGGCGACATATTTTCGATAGCGCCCCGCATGTCCGCGATCGATCGGCTGGCGATACATCTTCGCCAGGAGAATATGCGCGATGGCTCGCAGAACGGCCTCCGGCGCGCCTTCCAGCAGATCAGACAGCCGGACCAGCAGCCTGCCGCTGCGCAGCCTGATGGTGTTGTTGACGTTGGCGAACGCGAAGAATTCGATTTTCAGTTCAGGGAGGGGCGCACCCGGACGCAATATGCGATGAGTTTCCTGGAAAATTTCAAGCACGCTTTCACGCACGGTAGAGTTAGGTTAGCACGGACTTCGCGAGACAGGCGCCTTACGTCAGGCGTCGGTCCTCAGCCCTCAGGCATCAGACCCGGCCTCGGCCTCAATCGATTTTTGGGGCCGAGGGCTGGCACTTGACGCCCGACGCCTGCCTATTCCGGCTTGCCGCTGTTCTTTGCTGCGGAATTCAGCTTCTTGTGCTTGGCCGCGTCTTCCAGATCAACCTGTAGTTTGCGGTGGTCTTCGGCCGACGTATCGACCGTATCGAGAGCATTGGTCAGCACAAACTCATATTGCTTGGCTTCTTCTGGCGGAACATCAGCCGATTCCTTAAGCGCCCGCAGCTTGGCCTGAAACTCGGTGTCGGCCGCGATGATGGCCTTCATGGGTTTGCGGATGTCGTCTTTGCGACCCATGTAGGTATCGACATTGTCATTGAGTTCGTCGTAGATGCGAAGGAACGAGTCCAGATAATCGTGGGTCTGCTGCGCACGATCTTTGGTTTTGGGATCATTTCGCATGGTCTCCAGCTTCGTCAGGCGGTCGCGGGCAAAGCTGATGTAAAGGGTCAGGCGCTTCTGCGGTTCCCAGCTGGCGTCGCGTACCTGGTCAATTTCTGTTTGGGTCAACGGATCGCGGCGCCGTTGGGCAGATCCCATAATGGCGGTGAGCATCAAGAAGGCAATGCACGCCCAAGTCCACAACCACTTTGGCAGGATCATTTCGATTTACCTTTTGGGAACATAGCGATTAGCAAGTCGTCGCGCACGCGCTGCAGACGGTCGATTGCGTTTTGCACTGCTGCCTGATCTTCGCGGGAGACACTATGCTTCAGATCGTTAAGTTTCCGTGTCATTTTCCGCACCGCGATTTCGGTTTGCTTCTGGTGCTTGTGCGATTGAATCGCGTAGTCGCGGGCGAGCTCGGAGAAGGTCACCGTGTCGGTTAAATCGGCCTGCGCCTTCTCACTCTCCACGGCAGCGTAGCGTTTGTCAGCGTCATCCAACTGCTGTTCCGCGATATGCAGGCAAAGCTGCGGGCGTTCTCCAATGCTGGTTGAGGGAACCCGTGCCTTCAACTCCTCGACCGTTGGATCCTTGGCAGCCAGCGGCGAGGCGAAGAATGAAGCCGCCAGCGCCACCAGCCCCGCGCCACACAGGAACCCCACGCTCCTGATTCCGAGCATCATTCGTCCCCAGGTCTTCGTTGCTTCGTGTTCACGTCTTGCTGTTCACCTTCTTATTTCTTGGGCTCAATGGCGATCAGCCGATGCTTGGCCTGCCACTCCTGATCAGGATACTTCCCATTGGCTGTGTTAAGGAAGAGGTGATAGTTGGCGGCAGCTTGCTTCAGTTCGCGCAAATGGTCGTAAGCCGAAGCGCGAAGAAAGTAGGTGATGGCAAGTTCAGGCAGAAACTTGGCGCGCACGTCGAGGGCCTTGATAACCAGGGGGTAATTCTTGTTTTCGCTGGCCGCGAAGGCAAGGTCCCCGTAAGCTTCGGCAAAATCGGGCTTCAGTTTCACGGCGGCCAGAAATTCCTGCTGTGCATCCGGAAATTTCTTCTCACGCAGCAGGGCCTGACCGAAGCTGCGGTGAAGATCTGCGTCGTTGCCATGGCCCGTCAACAACGCCCGATAAGCCGCTTCCGCTTGCCCATTCTTGCCGGCGGCGAGATAAAGGTCCGCCAGATCGCGCTGCACTGAGGCGTCGGCTGGAGCCAGTTTCGTTCCCGCTTCGAGTTCGGATACTGCCGCTTCATTCTTTCCCTCAGCCGCCCACACTCGTCCTAACTGGATATGCGCTGCAGCATTCCCGGGCTCGGCCAGCACCAGCTGGCGCAAGTATTCTTCGGCTTCTACGAAACGGCGTCCGCCTATATAAATGTTGGCCAGGCCGACGAGAGCTTCGGATTTTGGATCGATGGCGAGAGCCTGTTTATATTCCTTCTCCGCATCGGAGAACTTGTCTTCCCGCTCCAGCAAGCGTCCCGCAGCTAAGTGCGATTCGGGATCGTTGGGCAGCAAAGCGCTGGCTTGGCGATAAGCCACAATCGCCTCTTCCGGCTGCGCTTTTTCCAGAACTCGCCCCAAAGAAAGCCACGCGCGAGCCTGGCCCTCGGCCACGCGGCCCGCGGGTTTCAGCTGAGTGGCCGCGCGCAGAAACTTTTCCGCGTCCGGCTGGCCGGTCTTTGCCAATTGCAAACCCAGATTCAAATTTGATTCGAACACCTCGGGCTTCAACTCTACCGACTTGCGATAGGCGGCGATTGATTCGTCAACTTTTCCGACCGCGTTCTCCAGGAATCCCAGATCAAACCACGCCACGTAGTTGTGCGGATCGCTTTGCACAACCTTCCGTAAGAGTGGCTCAGCCGC
>DATDGM010000120.1:0-9392 GCA_036522075.1 Candidatus Sulfotelmatobacter sp. | reverse complement strand
CGCGTTAGTGCTGCCGCAGGTGCACAGAGTGGGTGCCGTTGGAGGCTGCGATAAATTCGCCGGATTGAGCCGGGCCGCAAGCAAAGCGCTCTGCACTGCATTGTAGGCATTCTGGGTCGGCGTGTTGCCGGCAGCGCACGTGGTGCATACCGGCGCCACAGCCGCGCGCGCACCCTGCCGCGCCGCATGCGTGATCGTGCCATACATGCTGAAAGCCTGGCCAAACCAGAAAATCGCCAGCATCACCATGAACATCAAGGGCAGCACCAGCGCCGCTTCGGCGATTTCCGAGCCACGGGTCTGCTGGACATTGATTTTTGAAATCAGTGCGTCGCACATCGCGCGGAACGTCATGCGCCGGCGATTTTTCATGCAGTCCAGCCCAGATGCCGGGCGCGGCTGATCCCCTCAAGCAGGTAGTAGATCACCACGGTAGAAGCCAAAGCCACACCGTACGGCACCTTCAGCGACCGCGGATTATCCAGCGAAACTTCCGGTCCCGGCATGTGAAAACTCACCAGCGAAGCCAGCATGCGCCCGATGTTGCGGAAGGTTTCTCGCAAGCGGCCTTTATAAATGACCAGCCCTAAGGCCATGGCTCCCGCCACAAAAACCGACCCCATCAGCAGATTCGCCAGAAGACCGGGGCCCACGAAAGCTCCAAGCGCTCCCGCCAACTTCCAATCGCCGGCGCCCAAACTTCGCAACAGCACAAACGGCAACAACAGCAGCAATCCCAAACCCGCTCCGAGCAGGGAAGACCTCAACCCGGTCCATCCTGCGGCAAGGGTGTTCAATGCGATTCCTAGCCCCAGACTCGTGACCGTAAGCCAGTTGGGGATGCGCCGGCTGCGAAAATCGGTCCACCCGGCGATCACCGAGAGCAAAACCGCACCCGCCAGAATCGCGGTCTTCAAACCAGATCCGCCCCACGGAGGGGTCGCAATGCCGTTACCGCTTTGCTCGTATGCTGTCGCAAAAGCATCATCTCACGACTCTTGAAACCTGTTCCAGATCGGCAAGGCCCCGGCGTCCGATCATCGCCGACAAGCGTGGCGAAAGCCGCCCAATGCGCGGATTTTCACACACGCCGGAATCGAAGTCAATGAACCGACGGGTAACAGCTGTTTATGCCGATTGACGCATGTTTCCCGCGGGATTCGGGAACTCCAGCTCCAGAAGCGCAAAGCCCGGAAACCAGTCCGGGCCTTGCTTTTTGCGACTCCCTTGTTGACGCAGCTTAGCGGTTGAACGTTGGCGCCGCGTTGTGCTCGGCCACGATCTTCTTGGCGTTGTCGTTCAGCGCCTTTGCCTGAGGCAGAAGTTCGAGCCCTTTGATCACCATGGGATCCGATTCGGCGCGAACCTTCAGCCCCTCATCCTGACCGAATGCGTCGATAAAAATTTCAGTCTTGATGTTGGAGCGGAGCCAGTCGTTGTTATCGGCAATGTCCGCCTCGGTGTAAGGAATGTTAGCCTCGTCAAGCGACTTGCGGAACTCCTGCAGCGTGGCGTCATCTACTTCAAAACTCTTGGTCGGGTGATGGTTTACCACGTAGCGCTTGGCGAAGTTGAAGAAAGCGTAGTGCTGGAACAGCGTGTCCTGGAAGTGATTGCTCTTGACCGGCGGAACTAAGACGTCGGGAGTGATGCCGCCACCACCGTAAACCGTACGTCCGCTATCGGTAAGTTTCACTTCCCGATTGGCGGTGCTGGGACTATCGGCGGTATCGCGGCTGTAATAGTAATCGTAAAGCGAAACGTTGCTGTAGTCGCGCTGGATCAAGCGCCCGCTGGGCGTGTAATAGCGCGCCGTGGTCAGCGCCAGCCCGGTGTTTTCCGCCAACGGATAGACGGTCTGCACTAATCCCTTGCCAAACGTTACTTCGCCAACGATCAGGCCGCGGTCATGGTCTTGAATGGCTCCGGAAACAATCTCAGCGGCTGAAGCCGTCGAACGGTTGACCAGCACCACGATGGGATAATCTTTTCCGCCATTGCCGTGCTGCGCCACGTAGCGTTTCTCGGCGGAGGCGCGACCATGATGGGAAACGATAAGCTGACCCCGCTTTAGGAATTTGTCAGCCACGCCCACGCCTTCACTGAGCAGGCCGCCGGGGTTGCTGCGCAGGTCGAGGATGAGGCCCTTCAGATCGCCAAACTGGTCGAGCGCATCGGAGACTTCGTGTTCCGTGGTCTCATTGAATCCGCTCACGTGCATGTAGCCCACACCGGGCTTGATCAGGAAATGAACGTCAACGCTATAGCGCGGAATCTCGTCCCGAACCAGCGTGAACTCCATGGGCTTTTCCAGGCCTTCGCGCGAAATGCTGATGTGGACGGTGGTGCCTTTGGGTCCTTTCAGCAAATCGGCCACGTCGCTGGTGCTCATGTTTTCGGTGGACTTGCCGTCGACGGCGATGATCACGTCGCCGGGGTGAATACCGGCCTTATACGCGGGTGTTCCCACGAAGGGGAAAATCACGATTACCTGATTGTTGCGTGGTCCCACAGTCATGCCCACGCCGTAATACTTGCCGCGCTGGTCTTCGCGCATCAGCGCGTAGGACTTGGGATCGAAGAAATTGGAGTGCGGATCGAGCGCATGCAGCATGCCCGGGATAGCCCCGTTGTATATAGCCTTATCCGCATTCACCGGTTCAGCGTAGTTGTCCTCGACAATCGAGTAGACGTCAGTGAACTGCTTCAGGCTGTCTTTGACGTCGGAATCGCTAGTGAGGGACGACTGTTGCCCGGTGCGCTGAGCGAACACGATTCCGAGGAATCCGCAGACGACCAGGAAAAAAGTGACTAGGAAGAGTGACCGGCGAGTACCACGTGCCATCTTGAGATTCCTTCAATTGAGGGCGTTAGACCCACCCCAGCTACGGCGCCGAATAGACGCAGTATACCACCTACCTAGACGGTTCTGACCGGGCTTGGTTACCAGTGGTAACCAGGCTATTAAGGCCCTCTCAAGGAGGGCCAATCTCTGAGATGCGTCATACCCGCCGGGAGATTCCCAGGGAGATCTTTTCCGAGATTCAGGGGGTTGCAGCGGCCAATTCGTCGGTTTCGCGAACATTCGGTTCCCCAGAACCCTCCGCTGATTGCACTGGAATTGGTGCAGTCGAGGCGTTCACGTTTGGCTCGCCCGGGGTGGGCACGACCTCGAGCTTTCTGCGCCGTGCGTCGTCCCAATTTCGCTCGTTATGGCTGCTGAGAGCGGAAAAAGCGCTTCCAATTGCCCCACCGAACAGAGCGCAAAGGCCACCACCGATGAGCGCGCCCGCAAGGCGTCCCCTGGGCGTTTGGTCGCCGGAACTTAGCGCGCCCAGCGCTCCGCCAACTCCGAGGCCGATCAACGCTCCAACTGGCGAGAGCGGTGGAGGGCCCGGCCGGAAAGCTGAGGGGTACGCCCGTCCGCGCGGCGGCATCATCGCTCCTCGGGGGAATCGCGGGAACGCACGGGCTTGACTGATCTGGTCTTCGCCGTCGTGCATCGCAGACTGGCTAGCGGGTGGAGTTGGCTGCGAATGCGTCGATGCTGTGTCCTGGGGCCGAGGCGCTTCGGGCAAGTTGCCCGACTGCGCCAGCGCCAGCGAACCCACGAGAAGCGACGCGAGAAGGGAAAGAATTTGTAGGTTTTTCATGAGCGCAGGTTACTGGCTGCGCCGCAGTGGGAGTTGCTGCCTTGTGACGCTTTCTCAACTGTCACACCCTTCTCTCAACATACCGTTTCGTCATTCCTGTCACGTTTGGCTACGACTTTCCCAGTTTCGAGATTCGGATCATGGCTGCGACGCTGCGTTCCACGTCCTTATCCGTGGTTGCCCAACATGACACGCTGACGCGCATGGCGGTCTGCCCCTGCCACTGCGTGCCGGCGCACCAGCAGGTGCCATCGCTTTGAACCTGGGCGATGACGCGCTCGGTTTCTTCCGGGCTCCCGAACGAGACCAGTACCTGGTTCAGCACAACGTCATTCAGAATGGCGAATCCAGCATCCCGCAGGCGGTCGGCGAAAAGTTGCGCCTGACGGCAGTTGCGCTCGATCATCTCGCGCAGGCCGCTGCGGCCCAGGGAACGCATGGCAGCCCACATTTCAACTCCGCGCGCCCGGCGGGATGAATCGGGAGTATATTGCCAGGGCTCGCGCCCCGCGCCCTGCGTGAGATAGGCTGCGCTCGCCGCCGACATGGCACGACGTAAATGCTCAGGCTCGCGCACTACGGCCACGCCCGAATCGTAGGGCACGTTGAGCCACTTGTGACAGTCGATAGCCCAGGAATCTGCGTCAGCAGCGCCATTCAGCAGCGGCGCGTACTTAGGCGAGACGGCGGCCCACAATCCGAAGGCGCCGTCGACGTGGACCCACGCACCGGCTTGGCGTGCTCGAGCGCAAATTTCTTTTGCGGGATCGAATGCGCCGGTATTCACATTGCCGGCCTGGCCGCAGACGATGGTATTTTCATCCAGAGCAGGCAATAGGTCGGCGCGCATGCGTCCCTGCCCATCCACTGGAACTCGAGTCAGGCGCGAGCGGCCCATGCCCAGCAGGGTCAACGCCTTCAGAACCGAGACATGAACTTCATTGCCCACCACTACGCGAATCGGCGGAGCGCCGAAGAGGCCATCTTCCTCAACATTCCATCCCGCCCGTTTCAGCAAAGCACTTCGAGCCGCGGCCAGAGCGGCGAAATTCGCCATGGTCGTGCCCGTGACGAAACCCATGCCCGAACCGGACGGCAGGCCCAGCAGGTCCAGCATCCATGCCATCACGATCTCTTCAACCTTAGTGCAAACTGGTGACATCACCTGCATGGCCGCATTCTGATCCCAGGCGCCTGCTAACCAGTTAGCTGCCAACGCGGCAGGCAGAGCGCCGCCAATGACGAATCCGAAGTAGCGCCCGCCAGTGGTGGTGACGGTTGCGGGAGATCCGACGTCGTCCAGCAAAGCCAGAGTCTGGACAGGATCCGACGGCCCGTCAGGCAGTGGTCCCCCGAGCGCCTCCAGTCGCGCCACGTCGGCTGGGAGCGGGGTGACCCGGCGATCGCCGAGTCCAGAGAGGTATCGGGCCGCGCGATCCGCGGTTTCTGCCAGCAAGTTTTTCATGCATTCCTCCGAACCGGCCACAAGGTCGGGTGTTTGGCAGCTACGCCAGACCTGCGGCGATAGTTAGACTACGGCATTTGTCGTCGGTTTCGTGGGGTTCCGGAAAAAATGGCCAGGATCTTGGCGGAAATGTTTAAGAAGCCACCGAAGTGTACAGGGCGATGGGCGCCTCTGGGAAGTACGGGGAGGGCCACGGCGAACGTTGGCGATTCTCCCGCGCAGCGGCATCAGTTCTGCACGGCGCAGCGCTCAGATTGCCGTCTCCATTTCCCCGGTGCCCGCGATTCCAGCACTGCTTCGAGAACTTGCGGCATCTGTTTGGGCACTTCAAGCATCACCACTTGGGCCACGTTATTGGAGTCGTGGTATGCGATGCGGAAGAAATGCCGGTGCTGGCGCGCCTTGATAAGGCCGACCACGATTGCCGGCAGGGCTCCCAGATGCCGCGATACTTCTTCCGTGGAACGGAAGGACTGAATCGCATCGTAGGGAATGACCAGCTTGTTTCCGGCGCATTGGAAAGTCAAGCCGGTGTCAGACGTTGTATCCAACCGCCCGATCGCGCCCGGATTCATACCCCGCAACGTGCCGCCCACGTATTTCGCCTGGCCATCTTCCATGGCGAGCGCTGGCAAACTCAGGGCACAGATTAGAAGCAAGCACAATCCGACACCCTTCCTCATGCTGCACCTCCTCGATGCAGCGTAAGGAATTGCCCGCGATCCAGGGGGCATGGTTGGGACACTTTTCAGAATGTCACAACCGCTCAGCCTCGCAGCTAGTCAATCGGCTGGCGGACGAATTCCGCGTAGCGGCGCAGTTCCCCTACCGACGACTCAGAGAGGAGAGAGAAGGGAATGGCGCGGCAGCCCGGGGGCAGTTCGGTAGCCGTCAGAGAATCGCAAACTACGGCCGCCGTTTGTTTCAGGCCACGCTGCCAGTTCGGCTCGGTCGCGTCGCGCACCAGCAGGGCATCGGGGGAAAAGCCTGCCGCAATCAGCATAGTGCGGGCAATTTTTAGGAAGTTGGACCAGCGCGATGCGATTCCAATCAGCGCCGCGGAGGGTGCGGGCAGCCATCCGGCCAGCGAAGCGGTAACCGAGCGGAATTCGAGGGTGAGAAGATCGCTACCCGCAGGCAGCGCCTGCCGCACTGCAGTCGCCCGATTGGGAAGCGCCACCGCTATCGCGCCGTCGAGCGCTGCCGGCAAGTCTTCCAGATTGCAGCTTTGAACCTGCCATCCTGCCGACTGTTTGATTTCCGATTCCACGATGCGGCGCAGCTCCGGGTCGGGTTCGATCAGCAAGAAGTGATCCGGCGGCTGCAAGTCGAGCCACTGGCGCAAGCGCGAACGCAGAGTGGGCCAGGAGATGCCCGATTTTCGCGCCGAACGGAAGAGCGTGGCGATCATCTGATCGAGCGCAACTGCGGACGTGAGAGGCACGTCGGGTTTTTCCGCCGCCACATAGACGCCGCTGCCTCGCCGGAACTCAACCCAGCGGTCTTTTTGTAACTGCCGATATCCCGCGCTGATGGTATTGGGATGAAGTTTGAAGCGCCGGGCCAGTTCGCGAGTGCTGGGCAGGCGCTGGCCGGGTGCGAGGTCTTCGCTGAGAATTCCCACTACGACCTGGGTGACCAGTTGTTCGCGAATGCTGACTTCACCGCCGCGGGCAAACCAGAGTTGCATGCGGCAAACATATTAAGCTGAACCGAGGTTAGGCCGAACAAGATTTCGCAGAATCCGGGAGAACCGCTGGGCCCCAGTTAGTGGATAACCCCAGTAAGGGCGGCCAAGATCAGGGGTACCAGAATCCAACCCAGAATGCGGTGAACGTAGGAGTAGTTGCGGCCGAACCACCAGTCCGGGCGGGGCTGCCATGCCTTGTCTGCGCCGAGTTCAATAGCCGGGGCCAACACGTCGAGGCTGTACCAGAATCGGCTGTACGCCGCGCTCTGCTTCGTTCCAGGATCCGTCTTTTCTCCGTCTCCGCCCTGCGAAACCATGTGGCGCGGGCTGAAAATAAGCATTCCGAGCCCCACAAATCCCAGAGTCCACCACACGGCCCGTCCCGGTTCGCGGCCGTAGCCAATCAGCCAGTCGAGCACCCAATCGGCCGCGCGTGCCGCCAGATTCATCCTTCGGCCGCGCTGGCGTTCCCGCATATGGATGTAAACGTTGTCCGCGTCGTCTGGGTTGCCAGTGCTGCTGAGATTCTGCTCGAGCGCTAGATACGGTTGCGGACTGTAAGAGAATTGCGGCGAGTCCAACAGGGCCAGCATCTGCCATGCGCCGCAGTGGTGGTCCGCGCAGGGATAATTGATCACCTGGAAGGAGAATCCGTCGAGACTGAGCGCTCCTTTCTGCTGTTTCGCCTGCCACTGGCCAAATTCATAAATCGTAAGCTTCTGGAAGTGAGCATCGGCCAAGTAAAGCTCTTTGGTCGCGAAGAATGGTGTGCCGAGACGGCCGAAGTTGGCTAATCTCCCCACGTTCAGCAACTGTGCATCTACCGTGCGGGGTTGAGTGGACTTGACGGAGAGGGCAAGATCGGACTCGACGCTGACAGCGCTGAGGTCGAGATCCGGATCCCCTTGATCGTTCGACTCAAAGATCGCGTTCTCAATATCCAGTTCCTTGACGTGCGCTTTGGTAAAGTCCGCGGGGAGGTGGAAGTCGGCGCTTTCGATACTGAGCGTGCCCTTCACGGTCGCATTAATGAATAGAACCCCGTCGGAATCGTCGCTGGAGTTTGCCTGGGTATAGCTCGTGGTGGTGCCAAAGGTGCTGCTGTCGAATAACAGATCTTTGTCGAATTGACTTCCGGAAAAATCGAGCCCCTTTTGAAACTGGCAGTTCTTAAAAACCACGCGGTAGGGAACTTCGAAGTTGATGTCGACCTCTTCGTGGAAAACCGCGTTCGTGATCACGATCCCGTGCACTTCCATGTTGTGAGCTTGATCGGCGCTCTTGAACCCGCCGCTCAGCAGCTTTTCGAGAAAAGTGCCGCTGACAGCGGGCTCGCGGACGAACTCGCCGGGAGTTCCTTGCGCGATCTGACGGACCCCTTGTTTTTCGTTGGGCGTTAAGTCCTGGCCCTGGCAGACGGCTGTGCCCAGGAAGGAGGAGCCAAGGACGGCGAGGAGAACAAGAGATGGGATGCGGCCAATCGCCAAAGAATGACTGAAGCCAGACGGTATTGATCGTAAGCGAAGCGTGAGCATGCCCGCGACTCCTCGGAGCGAATTAGGGCGAGCGATGGGGGGAAGGTGGGAGCATAGCAGCGCCTTGGTATGATTTCAACCATGCCATGAGGTGACGGCGATCCCTCCCCATGTACGTGTCAAAGCCTGGTCTCGTTTGCATTGCCGCATTTCCGGGCTGGGCAGTATGATGGGGCATGAGTTTTTCTGAGACGATCTTCCTTTTCTTTCTGGCCCTTATCATCTTTGGGCCCAAGAAGTTGCCGGAGATCGCGCGCCAGGTGGGCAAAGCGCTCAACGAATTCAAGCGGGCCTCAAACGAGTTCCGGGCCCAGATCGAGCAGGAAATCGCTCATCTGGAAGTTGATAACAGGCCAACCATCCTCCCGCCCAGCGAACCGCCCGCGGGTGCGACAAGCCGTTCCCGATACGCGGGTACGGAACTGGACGCATCCTCCGAGCTGCCGGCCTTGACGGCGGCCGCGGCAGTAGAGGAATCGGTTCCGGGCGAAAATTCTTCGATTCAGTCGTCTTCGATTCAATCGCCTTCGATTCAGTCGTCTGAGCCGCAAGCCTCTGAGACGCCCGATCAGGCTTCGCCAAGCGCTCCCCATCCTTCGGAGGACGTAACTGCGTCCGACCCGGTTGGCGCTGCCGCCACTCCAGATTCACCCTCCCCGGAGTCCCATGCCTGAGTTCGCGTCCGCGGCCGCCGACGGAGAGCGGCAACCCGAATCCCTGCCCGCGATGGGCTTTCTCGATCATCTGGAAGAACTGCGGCGGCGCATTGTCTATTCCATCATTGCCATAGCGGTGGGTTTCTTTGCCTGTTGGGGCTATCGCGAGCAGATCTACGCGATCATGCAGAAACCGATCATGGACGCACTCAAAGCCAATGGGCTGGCGGCAAAATTGGTGTATCTGAATCCTACCGAGCCGTTCAATCTTTACTTGAAGATTTCCGCGTTGGCTGGTCTTTTTCTGACGTCTCCGTTTGTTTTGTATCAGGTATGGATGTTCATCTCTCCGGGCCTCTACCGCAACGAAAAGCGCTATGTCGTGCCTTTTAT